>JAJDCO010000122.1 GCA_029260795.1 Planctomycetota bacterium
CTCCTACATCAATGAGATGAGGGGCAAGTCCATCGGCAAGTTGTTCGACACGATGATGGATGGGCTTCCCGAATCAGTTCACTCCCCGCGGCAGAGACCACTCCAAAGCTAACGGGCAGAGTCCGACTCGGTCAATGGCCCATTTGGCCGAATTGCTATGGCAGGGAGGGCGGCCCACCAAGCGACATTGCCGTTGAATGGCAATGAAAGATCGTCGCCGCCCATCGGGACCGCGCGCTGCGCACTGTTTCGCAACACGGAAATCGCTCGTGAGCGGGCGATAGAGAAGCACCCCGAGCGGAGTCCGGCAGTCGGTGGCCGAGGGCCCGCTTCATCGACGGGTTACGACTGCCGCAGCCATCGCGCTGGCTGAGCAAGACAGGACGGAAGCGGCATTCCCAGGCGTCGGGTGATGCCGCTTCCTCCGCTCGCCACTTTCACTCAGTCCAAGACGACGAGCTCGACGCGGCGATTGCGGCGCTTGCTCTCGGTCGAGGTATTGCCGACCTGTGGATCGTGCTCGCCCCAGCCGACGACGTGGACGCGCTCGCCTTTCATGCCGGCCTGGTTGATGAGGAAATCCGCCACTCGCAAGGCGCGCGCGGTCGAGAGCTGCAGGTTGCCGAGCGGCCACTTGTCGCGCGTCTTCACGACGGGATCGTTGTCGGTGTGACCCGAAACGCGGATGCGGCCCGATTGCTCACGCAGGGTCATGGCGAGGCGGCGCAGAACGTCCTGGCCGGCCGGCTTGAGCAGGTCGCTCCCTGAGTCGAAGAGCACCGATTCCTGAATCCGGTAGCCGGTTCCTTCCGGCGACCGGTAGACCTCGACCTCCCCTTGAGGGAAGTCCTGTTGGTTGCGCTGCTGAATCTGGGCGAACTTTGCCTCGAGGCTGAGCAGACCTTCCTCAGCGGTGTTGGCCAGCTCCTTGTAGCCTTCGGCCTGGCTCTTGAAGCGATTGCTCTCGGCGAGGAGCCGTTGGTTCTGCTCCTCGATCGTTCGGGTCCGCGAGCGGAGTCCGGCGATCACCTCATTGAGCTGTCGATTCTGATCTTGAAGCTGCTTGTAGGCGGACTGGCTGACGCAGCCCCCGGTCGCGAGCAGCGTGAGGCCGGCCAGGCCGGCGGCGAAGACACGCAGGGTCTTCATGGGCAATCTCCTCCTGAGAGTATCGCTCGGAGACGCGGGTCGCGGACCACGCTCGAGCCCGAAACAGCCGCCCCGACCGATGGGGGCGGCGATGGAGGGTCTTGCAACGCAAAACGACCCGGCGCTTGCGAGCCATGCTCACAACCGGTCCGGGTCGCTTCCGGATCCAGCACGACATCCGGCACTTGCCGATCCCTCCCCCAGCGCCGGGCCTCGCCGAGCCGCCCGGGGGCGACTCGCGGGCATCGACGCGTCGCCTGTTACTTCGCGTCCTTCTTGTAGACGATGTCCATGATGAACTTGGACGGGCCGCTCGGCGTGCTGGTGGTCGCACTGTAGGCGACGAATGCTCCGAGGAACAAGACCAGCGACGACGCGATGAGCAGGGCGAGCATGAGCACGCCTTCGGTCTCCTGCTCGATCTCGGGCCTGCGGATCGAGCGCGAGCGGCCGCGGGAGACCCCCGAGGCGGCTCCGACACCCGAATCCGTGTCCTTGCTGCGGCGAGCGCGACGCTCCCGAGCCGGCACCTCGGCGACGTCGTCTTCTTCGAAGAGCGACGCGTCGGGGATCTGCTCGGTGGCCATTCCGGCTTCGCCGGCCTCATCGCTCTCGTCGAAGATGAGCTCCTCGGAGACCGCGTCTCCCGAGTCCATCTCGAGCGTCGGAATGGAGTCTTCCTCCTCGACCGACTCGAGCGCTTCGATGACGTCGAGGTCGTCGGACTTGGTCCGAAGAGACTCGACGTCTTCGCGCCGGAACTTCATTCCAGCTTCGTCGCGGAACGCACGAATCTCGCCTTCGGAGATGAGGCGCTTGAGCTCCTCTTCGTCCATCTGAAGGTCACGCAGGGCCTTATCGAATGAGTAGAATTCCTCGGACATGAGTGCGTTCTCCGTACGCGCTACGTCGGGGGCCACGCCGTCTCGGCGCGACGCTCACCTCTTTCCGTCAGAGCTCGAAAGCTCCTTGGAGGAGGCGTCCTTGCTCTCCAGGTACTTCTTCAACGCCCAGTACTTGACCTCGTCACCGCTCTCGTCGTTGTAGCCAACGAGCTGGAGATCGAGGTCGATCCGCCGCGCCGCGATGAGGGACAGCTTCGATTGAGTGCCGCCCTTCGCCTCGTACACGGCGAGCTGGCGCCGCTTGCTGTCAATGACGTAGAGAACCGAAGTACCCTGACCGTACTCGCCCGTCACGGCGATCAAGTCGCGGTTGCCATCCGAGGTCTGCGTGCCAGCCTCCACCGGCGCCAGGTGCAGCGTGATGCTGATCACCAGGGCCGTGAAGAGCACGAGCAGAACCAGGTTCTTGATCTGGTGTCCTCGGGGGGAACCAGTCGGCATCGGCGGACTCCTCGGGAGCTCGGTTCTCGCGTTCCATTCTGCGACGTTCCGCGGCAGATCCTATCTGACGGGGCCCGGCCAATGCAACGGTTTTCTCCCCCTCCAGAATCAACCCAAGTCTCGCCCGATCACATACTTCGCCGCGAGAGGCGGCGGCTTTCGGCGCCGCGTGCCGCCAGATCCTCCGCGAAGCGCTCCACCAGCCCTGGAAGCGTCACCAGACCCTCTTCCTCATCATTGCGATCGACGACGACACCGACCGGCGAGCGCCGCGCCTGAAGGAACCAGAGCGCTTGATCGACCGGCCAATGCTCCGGGATCCGCACCGCGGCTTGGCTCCAATGAACCAGTGCGGGCTCGGTCCCCTCCGGCACCTCGGACGGCTCTGCGAACAGGAGATCGTTGAGCCACACCGCCCCGACCACGTTCGTTGGCCGACGCCGGTAGAGCAGCACCAGCTCTGAGGTCTCGGGGGTCACCGACTCGAGGAAGGTCGCGACCGGTGTCGTCTCCTCCATGACCTGAGCGTCGTTGATCGGGATCATCCGGTCGCGGACGCGAAAGCGATGACGAATGACGATGCTCTCCGCCAAGCCCCCTTGGGCCGCGCTCAGCGTGCCGGTCTCTTCGCTCTCGCTCAGCAGGAAGGCTAGCGACGAGCGCGTCAGCAACGTCGAGGCCTCCGACGCGGGAGAGTGGAACAAGGCCGAGGCCGCACGCCCCACCGTCCGCAGCGTCACGACGGCGGGCCAAAGCGCCAGAGACAGCCCCCGCAGGGGCTTGGCCAGTGGGTAGCAGAGCAGGTCTGGGCTGCGTCGGAAGATGTTCTTCGGCGTCACCTCACCGAGGATGAACAGGACGGGCGTCACGATGACGGTCGTGACGACGACGGCCACCATCTCGCCGAGCGGGGCCAGCAGGCTGCTCACCGCACCGGTGGTGAGATAGTTGGCGAGGTTGTTGCCGAGCAGCACGGTCGCCAGCAGCGTCTCGGGCTGTGAGATCATCGCGAGCAGCACTTGCGCTCGCCGATCCTCTGCACGCTCGGCCCGCAGGCGCAGGCGAATGCGATTGATGCGATAGAGCCCTGTCTCCAGCCCCGAGAATAGAGCCGAGAACATCGTCCCCACCAATGCCAGAAGCCAGAATAGCAGCGTCATGCCTCGGGCTCCTCGGCGGTCGCCTCCTCGGGCTCGGGCTCCTCGGCCGGTACCGGCTCGACGTTCAAGCGGCCCACGCGACGCTCGACGATCTCGATGACCGTGTAGCGGAGGCCCTCGTGCTCGACTCGATCCCCGGCTTCGGGAATCCGTCCCAGGATCTGAGTCACGTACCCGCCGACGGTGTCGACGTTGGCGTCCGGGAAGCGTCGCGCGCAGACCTTCTCCCATTCGAGGATCGGCAGTCGGCCATCGATGTCCCAGCGCTCCTCTCCCAGCTGACGGACGTCCGCGTCCTCCCGGGACGAGGCCGTGGGTCCACCGAACTCTCCGTAGATGCGCTCGAGCACGCCCGTCAGCGTGATCATGCCCGCGGTGCCACCGTACTCGTCGAGCGCGATCGCGATCGAATGCCCCTCCGAGACGATCTGTCCCAGCGCCTGATCGAGCGTCGCGTTCTCTGAGCAGAACGAGACCGGTTGGCGGATCGCTCTCAGACTCGACACCTCCCCGAGCAGGACGTCGCGGGCCCGCACGAAGCCCGCAATGTGATCGACCTCGCCGGCGTACAGGAAGACGCGCGGGACCTTCCACTCGCGGAGCTCCCGAGCCAAGTCGGCCGCCGGGTCTGCGATGTTCCAGACTCGGAGCTCGACGCGCGGCGTCATGACCTGGCGCACCTTGACCTGGCCCGCTCCCACCACGACCTGAAGCAGCTCGTGCTCACGCTGATCGATCACGCCGGCCTCGTGGGACTCGGTCACCAGGGACTCGAGCTCATCGGTGGTGATGAACGGATCGGGTGGCACCCGGCGATTCCAGCGCGCGAGAATCCCGGCCGTCACCCACCGAAGGGGCGTCAGCAGGGGAAGCACGCCACGCAGGTAGACGTCGAGGGGTTGCGCGGCCCAGCGCGCGATGAATCGAGAGTGAGCGACCGCCAGGCTCTTGGGCACCACCTCGCCGCCGGCGATCAGGACGGCAATCGCCCCGAAGCGCAACGAGATCGAGGCCGTCCCGCCCAGGGGAGCGCACGCGGCCTCGGCGAGCGCGAAGTAAGCGGTGTTGACCGCCAGGTTGGCGAAGAGGATTCCCAGCAGCAGATCCCGGGGATGCTCCATCAAGTGCAGGACGGCGCGGGCCTTTCGCCCACCGTGCTCCCTCATCGCACGGAGCGTCGCGCGATCGAGCGAGAACAGGGCCGTCTCCGAGCTCGAGAAGAAGGCCGAGATGCCCAAGAGGACCAGCATGCAGCCGAAGGCCCAGAGCGTGATCGAAGGAAGATCCATGCCTCAGATCTCCTCCGCCGCCCGAGGCAGGTGGATGTCGACCAGAGTACCTTGGCCGACCTGGCTCCGGATCTCGATGTGGCCGCCGTGATTCTGGATGATGTTGTGCGCGATGGAGAGCCCCAGGCCCGTGCCCTTCCCGACGTCCTTGGTCGTGTAGAAGAGGTCGAAGGCGCTGGCGAGCTGCTCGGCACTCATGCCACAGCCGAAGTCTTGGATGGAGAGCGAGACCTCGCGGGCGTCGCCGCTGCCGACGATGCGGATCCGGCTCTCGGGCTCGCTGGCATCGATCGCGTTGATGAGGATGTTCAAGAGGGCCTGACCGAGCTCCCGGGGCTCGCCGAAGACCGTCAGCTCGTCGTGCTCCGGGTAGTCGCATTCGATGACGAGGTCAGTCTTCTCGAGGCGGTGAGCGAGGAAATCAATCGCCCGCTGGACGACGCTTCGCATCGAGAGATTCTCGGGCGAGGCGGGGCGCGGCGCAAACTTGAGCACTTGCCCGACAGTGTGCTCGATGCGACCGAGCCCGTCGATGATGAGCTCGAGATACTCCTGTCCTCGCTCGGAAAGCTCCTCACGATCCTGGACTCGCAGGGCCGCGTTGAGCATGCCTCCCAGTGGGTTGTTGATCTCGTGGGCGATGCCCGCGGCGAGCTTTCCCGTGGCGGCCAGGCGCTGAGCGACGGCCAGATGGGCTTCGGTGCGTTGAATGCGCTCGGTCGCTTCGGCGATTCGGTCCTCGAGACCGGTGCGGTAGTCCTGGATCTCGGCCACCATGACATTGAAGGTGTCGATCATGTCCGCTATCTCGTCCGACGATCCTGTGCCTTGGATCGGCTCGCCGAGCTCGCCGCGCGCGATGCGCTGGGTGGCGCGCGTGAGCCGCTCGACCGGTCGGATGACGAGCCGAGACACGATGACGTAGGCGGAGAGCC
This sequence comes from Planctomycetota bacterium, assembly GCA_029260795.1. Classification (GTDB taxonomy): domain Bacteria; phylum Planctomycetota; class OFTM77; order OFTM77; family OFTM77; genus OFTM77. Next base: position 5,880 of record JAJDCO010000122.1, read on the forward strand.
CGAGCACGAACGTGGCGCCGAGGACGACCCAGGTAATCGAGCCCGGTGAGAGGAGGGAATCGGGAGCCTCCACCTCGGGCAGCCGCTGGGCGAAGTAGATCACGCCCAGCCGCTCGTCGGACCGAGGATCCAGGAAGGGGACGACCCAGTCGTTCTCGTAGTTGCGAACACGGAGGGGTCGGCCCTGATCGAAGGCTTGGTCGGCGCGCTCGATCATGGCCTGATAGTCGAACCCCGGCTCGCGACGGGTCGCACCGAGCGGGTTCCAGATGGTGGCGTAGATCAAGCGTCGATCGGCCGTCGTGACGATCGGCTTTCCGACGATGATCGCGAGATCCCGGATGTGCTCCCGGGGCCAACGTTTCTCGAGAAAGGGGCCCGGCTCGAAGCGCGTCTGCAGTCCGAACGAGCCGATGGTGGGCCAGACCTCGTGCTGGCCGCGCATCAAGGCATCGCTGCGCTCATCCCACTGCCGCCGCACGGCGCCGCGTCGCAGCTCGAAGTCCTGGAAGGTCAGCGCGACCAGAACGAGGAACAGGACGACGTTGACGCCGAGGATGACGACCAGCAGTCGAACCCGTAACGACATGAGCTAGCCCGCTTCCCGGGGCCGGTGGCGGCGCGGCAGCCTTTTCTCCATCAGCCGATCTGCTCGAGGAGCGTCATCATCGGCATGAACAGTGCGAAGATGATGAAGCCGACCACGATCGCGAGCCCGACCAGGATGACCGGCTCGAGCACCTTGAACAGGTTGTTCACCTTGTTCTCGACGACCTCCTCGTAGTTGTCGGCCACCTTCATGAGCATCTTGTCGAGCTCACCGGTCTCCTCGCCGACGTCGACCATATTGACGACGAGGTCGTCGAACAGGCCGCTCTCGCCCATCGGCTTGGCCATGCTCTCCCCCTCGCGAATGCTCTCGTAGATCTTGTCGACGGAGCGCTCGAGGACGGAGTTGTGGATCGAGCCCTTGACGATGTTCAGCGCCTCGAGATGTGGCACGCCACTCGAGATCAGGGTGCCGAAGGTCCGACAGAATCGGGCCACGATCGTTCGGGAGTTGATGCCACCGAAGATCGGTACTCTGAGCATGAACTGATCGAATGCGTAGCGCACTTTGGGGGAGCGGAGAGAGAACCGGAATCCAAAGAAGACCAGGAACGGGATGCCGAAGATGAGGAACCAGTAGTTGACGAAGGCCGAGCTCGTGTCGATCAGGAGCTGGGTGACCGCCGGCATCTCGGTGTTGAACGACTTGAAGATCTCTTCGAACTTCGGCACCACGATGATCATGATCAACGAGAGCACGATCGCCGCCACCAGCATGACGACGAACGGATAGATCAGCGCGCTCTTGACCTTGCCCTTGATGCGCTCGGCCTTCTCGGCGAAGTCGGCCAGTCGGTCGAGAATGGTGTTGAGCACACCACCGGCTTCGCCGGCCCGGATCATGTTCACGTACAGTCGATCGAAGACCGAAGGGTGCTTCGCCATCGACTCGGAGAGCGCGTTACCGCCTTCGACGTCCTCGACCAGCTGATCGACGACGTTCCGAAACGACCCCGGTCTCATTTGACCGCCCAGAATGCGCAGGCAACGCACGATCGGCAGACCGGCATCCTGAAGCACCGAAAGCTGCACCGTGAACTGCGTCAGCATCTTCTGGCTGACGCGCCGTCGGGTGAAGAAGCTTCCACCTCCTCCCCCACCCGACTCACCGCCCCCGGCCGGGGTCGCGGCGCGCCGCACGGGCACTTTGCGCTGGATCTTGGTCGCCATGAAGCTCGTCTCCTGGAGAAGCGCCGGAGCGCCTCGACTAGTGCTGCGTCTCCTTGATGACCTCTTCGATGGTCGTGATGCCATCGAAGACGGCCTCTCGGCCGCTCTCGCGCAGGGTTCGCATGCCGCTCTCCTGGGAGGCGCGGCGGAGCTGGTCTGTCGACGCTCCATCAAGGATGAGCTGCTTGAGCGCTTCGTTCAACACCATGAATTCGAAGAGCCCACTCCGCCCCTTGTAGCCAGAATGGTTACAGGCCTCGCAACCCTTGCCGTAGTGGAAATTGCGCGCGACGACGTCTTCGGACGTGAGGCCCATCTTGTCGAGGACTTCGGCCGTCGGTTTGTAGGCGGTCTTGCAGCTCGCGCAGATTCGCCGAACCAACCGCTGGGCGATCACCGCCTCGAGCGTGGCCGTGATCAGGAAGGGATCGATCCCGACATCCAAGAGTCGCGTGATCGCCGATGGGGCATCGTTCGTGTGCAGGGTCGAGAACACGACGTGACCGGTCAGCGATGCCTCGATCGCGATCTGCGCCGTCTCGGAGTCTCGAATCTCCCCCACCAGGATCTTGTCGGGATCTTGGCGCAGGATCGTCCGAAGCACTCGGGAGTAGGTGACGCCGATCTCCTCCATGATCTGGATCTGCACGATCCCGTCGATGTCGTACTCGATCGGATCCTCGACCGTCATGATCTTCACGCCCACGTCGTTGGCGTGGTTCAGAGCCGAGTAGAGCGTCGTCGTCTTGCCGGAGCCGGTCGGCCCGGTCACCAGGATGATGCCGTTCGGCTTGTCGACCAGCTTGACGATCATCGCCATCTCGCTCTCGTCGAGCCCGATCTGGCCGATGTCGAGCGAGACCACGCTCCGGTCGAGGATACGCATCACGCACGACTCGCCGTACATCGTCGGCAAGGTCGAGACGCGGATGTCGACCGGACGTCCGCCGATGATGAGCTCGATCCGACCGTCTTGGGGAACGCGGGTCTCGGCGATGTCGAGATTGCTCATCACCTTGACGCGCGAGATCAGCGCGACCGCCAGGTGCTGTGGCGGTGCTTCGAGTTCGTAGAGCACACCGTCGACCCGGTAGCGAACGCGGAAGTCGTTCTCGAAAGGCTCGAGGTGGATGTCGCTCGCCAGGTCGCGGATCGCCTGGAAGAAGATGTAGTTGAGGAGCCGGACGACCGGCGCGGCCCGCGCCATGCCCTCCTTGTCCTCGAGATCGAGCGGTCCCTCGACCGAGCCGGCGGCGAGAGCCTCCTTCATGGAGGCCATCCCCTTCTTCATCGACTCTTCGACGTTGCCATAGGCGGCCTTGATCGCGGCGTCGATCGCGTCGGGCGCTGCGACTGCGGGCGTCACCTCGAGGTTCGTGTTGAAGCGGATGTCGTCGAGGACGCTGGTGTTGGAAGGATCGGCCAGGGCCACGACCAGCGTCTTTCCCTCGAGGCGGCACGGCACGATGCGAAAGAGCGAGGCCAGGCTGGGATCGACCTTGGAGAGAGCGCTCTTCTGAGGCGGCTGTGCATCGAGATCGACCACCTCCATGCCGGCCTGGACGCCGAGGGCGATCGCGAGATCGTTGGCATCGATGTGCCCGAGATCGATCAGGATCTTTCCGATCAGCCCGCCTTGAGAACGCTGCTGCGCCAGCGCCTGCTGGACCTGGCCCTCTTGGACGATCTGGCGTTCTTTCAGGATCTGGCCGAGGAGCTTGCGCGCCATGCTCGCCTCACAGTCCCAGCTTCTCGGCCATCTCGCGGGGCTGCTGCGCCACCTCGAGTGCGACCTCGGTCGAGATCTTGCCCGCTTTGACCAGCTCGAGGAGCGAGTCGTCCAGCAGCACCATGCCGAGCCGGCGATTGGTCTGGATCACCGAGAAGATCTTGAAGGTCTCATTCTTTCGAATGTGGTTCTCGATCGCCGGCGTCATCAGCATGACCTCGAAGGCCGCGCAGCGTCCTTGCCCGTCCTTGCGTGGCAGCAGGACCTGGCTGATCACGGCCACGATCGAGACCGCGAGCTGTGCGCGCACTTGCTCTTGCTGGTCGGGAGGAAACGCATCGATGATGCGATCCATGGTGCGCGCCGAGCCCGTGGTGTGCAGCGTGCCGAACACGAGGTGACCCGTCTCGGCCGCCGAGATGGCCGCGTGGATCGTCTCGAGGTCGCGCATTTCGCCCAGCAGGATCACGTCGGGATCCTGCCGGAGCACGCGCCGAAGGGCTTCGGCGAAGGTCGGCGTGTCGGTGCCGACCTCCCGCTGAGTCACGAGCGCACTCTTGTGCGTATGGTAGTACTCGATCGGGTCCTCGACCGTGACGATATGGCGGCGGTAGGTCTGGTTCACGAAGTCGATCATGCTCGCCAGCGTCGTCGTCTTACCTGAGCCGGTCGGACCCGTCACGAGGATCAACCCGCGCGTCTTGCTGAGGAGCGGCTGGATCGAGGGCGGCAAGCCCAGTTCTTCGAAGGACAGGAGCTTGTGAGGGATCAGGCGAAGAGCCGCTTGATACGCCCCCTTCTGTTTGAAGACGCTCACTCGAAAGCGCGCCTGATCTTCGAAGGCCATACCGAAATCGCTGGTGCCGACCTCCTCGAGCTCCCGCCAGTTCCGATCGGGCGCGATCTCGCGCACCAGCTGCTCGACGAGCTCGGGCGTCAGGGTGTCGCCCGGGAGCGACTTCATCTCGCCATGCAGTCGCAGGCAAGGCGGTCGTCCGACCGACAGGTGGAGGTCGGAAGCGCCCTGCTCGATCACGGTTTGAAGGAGCGGCTTGATCAGATTCATCGGTCTCTCTTGTTCTGTCTTCACAGTCGGCCGCTAGTCGTCGACCACGACGAGATCTTCGCGGTGGATGATGCGGAGCACCTCGTCGAGCGTCGTGATTCCCTCGAAGACCTTGCGCAGCCCATCGTCCTTCAACGTGGTCATGACGCCGGACGAGATGGCGGCCTCGCGCAGACGCGGCGTGGGCTCGCAGCGGTAGGTCATGTCGCGGAGATCGTCATTGAGCTCGAGCAGCTCGAAGACACCTTGTCGCCCACGGTAGCCGCCGTAGTTGCACTCGCCACAGCCACCCGGCTGGTAGAGCTCCCGATCCCCGATCTCGGCCGGATCGAGCCCGAACGCCCGCAGCTCGCTCGGCTGAGGCTTGTAGGGCACCTTGCAATGCTGGCAGAGCCGTCGCACCAATCGCTGGGCCAGGATCGCCTGGACCGAGGTCGCGACCAGGAACGGCTTGACGCCCATGTCGATCAAGCGCACCAGCGCGGATGGCGCGTCGTTGGTGTGCAACGTCGAGAAGACGAGGTGTCCCGTCAACGCAGCCTGGATCGCGATCTCGGCGGTCTCGCGGTCGCGAATCTCACCCACCAGGATGATGTTCGGCGCCTGACGCAACATGGCGCGCAGAATGCGCGCGAACGTCAGCCCCACTTGTGTGCGCACCTGGACCTGGTTGATGCCGGCCAGGTGGTACTCGACGGGGTCCTCGGCCGTGATGATCTTCACGTCCGGCCGGTTGAGAGTCTGCAAGGCCGCGTAGAGCGTCGTCGTCTTTCCAGAGCCGGTCGGACCCGTCACCAGCACGATGCCGTTCGGACGCCGAATCACGTTGTTGAAGCGGTCGTCCTCGGCGCCGCTGAAGCCGAGCTTCGCGAGCGAGACGAGGCCGCCTTCCTTGTCGAGCAGGCGCATCACGATCGTCTCGCCGTGGTTCGAGGGCAGCACCGAGCAGCGGATGTCCAAGCCGCGGCCCCCGAGCTTCACATTGATGCGCCCGTCCTGAGGCTTGCGCTTCTCGGCGATGTCCAGGCTCGCCATGATCTTGATGCGCGAGCTGAGTGGACCGTGGAGGTGCGTCGCCTCGCTGGCGACCTCCTTGAGCACGCCGTCCACTCGGAAACGGATTCGGAGCCGCTTCTCCATCGGCTCGATGTGGATGTCACTCGCGCGTTGATCGAGCGCGTCCTTGAGCATCCGCGTGACGAGGCGGATGATCGGCGCCTCCTCGTCCTCGGGATCGATGTCGCCGAGGAGCTCGTCATCGCTCTCTCCGCCGCCGCCCTTCTTGGCCACGGCCGGGTTCGGACCGTACCCTCGCTCGATCGCCGCCAGAAGCACGTCGGGAGGCGCCAACGCGCATTTGACCTCGCGCCCGAGCACGAACTCGAGGCTCTCCTTCGAGTACACCTCGACCGGATCACCGACGCAGACGACGAGCTGCCCCTGGAGGACCTTGACCGGCAGGAAGCGGTACTGCCAAGCCAGCTCCGGGGTGGCCAAGCGCAGAACGGCCTCCGGGACGCGGCCCTTGGAGAGGTCGACGAAGGGGATCTGGTGTTGACGCGAGAGGGCCTTGGAGACGTCGGTGGTCGTGCAATGACCCAGCTGAACGAGTGCGTCACCGACCTTCAGAGACTTGCGACTCCGCTGCAGGCCCAGGGCTTCCTGGAGCTGCTTTTCGGTAACGACGTTCTGCTCGACGAGGATCTGGCCCAGAAGCTTGCGACCCGCGGGCATGGAGGGTTGTGATTCTCCCTGCAGGTGGTTCCATTCTGCTGATCGTGGAGGGCACGATCGGGTCCGAGAGTACCAGATACTCCCCAGGGCCACCAGGGTTCCGGGCGCGCGAAGAAGGGAACCGTGAAGCGGGGAACCGCGCGCAAAGCAGGGATCCGCGCGCGAAGCGAAGCGGTCCTGGGCGATGTCATCCTCCAGCGCCCTGGCCCGCAAGCGAAGCAAGCGGCACAAGCGCCCACCCGGAGGAGGTCGTCCGCAGCGTCCGGCCCATGCTGTCGCGCCGGTCCGACATCGACGAAAAGAACCGCGCGCGGTTCTTAGCGTGCTTCATCTCCTCGACATCCATGCCGTGGGAGGACGCGACGATCGCGCCACTCCGATTGGGCGCCCGTGCCGCTTGCTTCGCTCGTGGATCACGCGCAGATGCTGGCCGTCGGTCTTGGCCACTCGCTGCACGCGCGGTTCCTACCCACGCGTGGTTCGTGGCCGTGCGCCGTTCCTACCCACGCCCGGTTCCGCCAAGCGCGCTTCCGGCCGCCTGCCAGGACGATCCTCAGCCCTCGAGCAGTCGACGGCCTTCGGTCAGCACCGCTTCGAACTCGCCGCCGACGAGCGCCTCGCACTCCTGCCCCGTCAGCAGCAGCGGCAGCACCGGCGCCAAAGTCGGCTGTGTCACGTACCAGGCAGCCCTCTCTTGAATCTCCTCGCGGTGCTCGACGCCGCCGAAGCCGATGAACAGCTCGACGTCGGGCGCGGCCTCCAGGTCGTTGAAGCCGTCGCCGATCAACGCCGCACCAACCGGATCGCCTCCGGTGAGCTCGCGAATCACTCGCGCCTTGCCTCGCTCGCGCACCAGCGGCTGATCGGGGTCAAAGCCCTGATACCGCCCCTCGGCGTCGAACTGGACACTGACGCCGAAGACATCGTCCTCCCCCATCCCGAGCTCCCGGCCCAATGGCAGCAGCGAGTCACGAATGCCGCCCGAGATCATCACCACGCGCTTGCCCAAGAAACGCAGCGCGCCGACGACCTCTCGGCCACCGGCCGTCATCGCCTCGACGTATCGCTGACCCAAGCCCGTGATCTTCTCACGGCTCGGCTTCAACAGTGCGAGCCGCTGCTCGAGACTCTCTCGAAACGAGATCTCGCCGCGCATGCCCAGGGCCGTGATTCGGGCGACCTCGTCCGCCAGGCGGCTGGCGATCTCGTCGACCCCTTCCAGGGCCGCGAGCGTGGAGTCGCAATCGAAGGCCACCAACCGCAGGGGTCGCGTCACAGGACGGGCCGTCGTCACGGAGTGCTCCGAATCAGAAGACGACCTGGTCGGCCGACAGGATGTGCTCGAGCTGCCGGAGCTCGGTCAGGAGATCCGGGCTGACGGGGCTGTCGATGTTGATCACGGCCAAGGCGGCCCCCCCGTGATTCTGCAGACCGAGCTGCAGCCGAGAGATGTTAATGGAGTTCTGGCCCAGCAGCGTTCCGATGGCGCCAATGACACCCGGACGGTCCGCATTCCGTGTGACCAACGTGGCCCCTTCGGGCAGTGCGTCGAGCTGATAGTCGTCGATGCGAACCAGACGAGGATGGCGACGCCCGAGGAGCGTGCCGGCGACCGTATGGCTGCCGGCCTCGATCTCGAGGCGCACCGTGACGAGCGTGACGAAGTCGGCACCCGAGTCGGCAGTCGCCTCGGCGATGCGCAGCCCGCGCTCGGCCGCCAGGTGGCGCGCATTGACCGCATTCACTCGCTCGCCAAGCTGCGGCGCCAGCAGCCCTTTCAGGACCGCATTCGTGAGTGGGGCCGTCTCGAGCTGAGCGACCTCGCCGGCGTACTCGATCGTGCAGCTGCGAATCGTTCCGTCAGTCGTCTGACCGCAGAAGGCGCCGAGGCGCTCGCACAGCGAAAGATAGGGACGCAGCCGCTCGAGCTCGGTGGCGCTCACGGACGGCACGTTGACCGCGTTCAGGATCGTGCCGTCGAGCAGCAGGTCGCGGATCTGGACCGCGATCGCGACCGCGACCTTCTCCTGTGCTTCCTCGGTCGATGCCCCCAAGTGTGGCGTGACGACGGTGTTCTCGATCTGAAACAGCGGGTGATCGCCGGGCGGCTCCCTTTGGAACACGTCCAGTGCGGCCCCGGCGAGCTTGCCGGACTGCAGCGCCTTCTCGAGGGCGACCTCGTCGACGATGCCGCCCCGAGCGACGTTGATGACGCGCGCGCCGTTCTTCATCTTCGCGATCGCGTCGGTACCAATCAGCCCGCGCGTCTTGTCGTTGAGCGGCGTATGCACGGTGATGAAGTCCGACACCCGCAGCACCTCGTCGAGCTCGGTGATGCGGATCTCACCCGCCCCGAGCCGCGCCGTCTCGACGTAGGGGTCGAAGCCGACGACGCGCATGCCGAGGCCCAAGGCCCGCTCGGCGACCATGCTGCCGATGCGGCCCAGGCCGATGACACCGAGCGTCTTCCCGAAGACCTCCGAGCCCAGGAATCGGCTGCGCTCCCAGCGCCCGGCCCGCAGCGACGCGTCGGCGGCCGGGATCTTGCGAGCCAGGGCCATCATCAGGGAGACCGTGAGCTCGGCGGTGGTGATGGCGTTGCTATCGGGCGTATTCATCACGACGATACCGAGCCGGCTCGCGGTCTCGATGTCGATGTTGTCGACCCCGATGCCGGCCCGCCCCACCACGCGCAGCCGCTCGCCGGCCTCGAGGATGTCGGCCGTGATCTTGACGCCAGACCGAACGACGATGGCGTCCCACTCGCCGACGGCCGCCAAGATCTCGTCGGTCGAGAGACCGAGACGCTCGATCACCTCGAAGCTCGGCTCAGAGCGCAGAAGCTCGAGCCCTGCCTCGCCGACCTTGTCCAGCACCGCGATCTTCATGGGAATCCGTCTGCGTCTCGAGGGCTCGGGCCCCGACCCGGCGCCCGCTGTGAAGGCGTCAGTGTAGGGACGAGGCGCTGGCGCGTCCACCCGCTGAGGCGAGGGCCCCAAGGCAGACCTCAGAGCAGCTTCGCGAAGGCGTCTCTCAGCAGGACGAGATCCTCGAGGCGGGATTGCAGGACGTCGAACACGATCCCGCGATCGATCTCGGCGTAGTCGTGGACCAGCACGTTGCGAAACCCGATCATTCCCAACCAGTTGTCGCGGAGCTCGGTATCGATCCGGGCATTCTCGGCCAGGAGGCGCGGAATGTCTCGATAGGCTTCGACTCGGCCCAAGCCCTCATCGGCGATCACGTGGTTTCCCAGGTCGTTCAGGACCTCGATCGCCAAGTGGAGGAAGCGCTCGACGCTCCCGTAACGCTCGGCAGAGCTCTCGAACTGCTCTCTCGAATACCGCTGTGCCTCCCGGAGGATGCCCAGGTACTCATCGAGCTTTTGCAGCTTCTTGCGAACCAGCTCAGGGTCGACCACCGAGAAGCCTCCGCTTGTAGGCCGCCCGCTGCACGTCCAAGAATGGCTTGAAGTCCAGGTATCGTCGTACGACGAGCGAGTAGGTCTCGCCCCGGTCGAAGTCGGGAGCCTGGTAGACCAGGACATTCGATCGGACGGCTTGATAGTCGAGCACGAGGTCCCGGCCTTCGACGAAGACCAGACTGACGTCATCGAACCCTTCTCGGGTGAGCTCGGTCAGGATGGCGAGCTTCTGTTCACGCACCTGCTCATCACGTGGAACGACTGCCAAGTCGACGTCGCTGTTCGGGCGAGCGGTTCCGTTGGCGCGAGACCCGAAAAGGTACACAGCGCGAACTCCGGGGTATCGAGAAAACACCCGTTCGAGCGACGCGAGCTCGTCGGGTCTCAAATCGGGAGGCTCAGGAGTCACGGCTGGCGATCTCGCAGCGGAGAGAAGTTCGGGTGCCGACCGCGGATTGTACCGTCTGCCGTGTCGCAAGTCGAAGGGGCCCGGCCAGTGCGGCCCGCGGGCGACGGCGTTGCGAACGCGACGCTGCCGGTCGCCTGCCGCTTCGCCCGGCTTGACAGTGCGACACGCGGTTTCTACCGTACAGGACTTTTGGGGAATGGCGGAAAGCAGGACGCGACGGATGCACACACGCTTCGGGCTGCTCTGGGTGACTTTGGGGATGCTGACCGGCTGCGCGGGCATGACCTGCGACGAGATCCCGCGCGACTTCACGACGCCCGACGCGACGGTCCGCACCTTCGTGCGCGGCTTCCTCGAAGACTGCAAGGAGGTCGAGTACCGCTGCCTGTCCGCCGACCTGATCGCTCAGCAGGAGATCAGCTTCACGTTCTACAACCTGTTCCGAAATCGGCTCGAGAGCGATTACGGGTTCGAGATTGGCCTCATGCGATTCCTCGACATCGAGGGCGACGTCCACTCGCCCACGATCGATGACGAGAGACCGACCCGGGCGCAGGTGAAGATGACGGTGGCGGGGCGAGACGTCGAGTTCGTGATGGTGCGCGAGGCGAGCGTTCTGATCGACGCACCCGACCTGTGGGAAGGCAGCGTGGGCGACCTGCTCAAGAGCTTCCGCATTCGCCGAGGCCAGGACGGCCTGTACCTGCAAGTCTTTGGAGCCGACGATCTGGAGCTGCTGGACCCCGAAGACGTGAACACGCTGCTCCGGCCGGGCGCCGTCTCTGGTGTGCGCGTCGAGCCCGAGTGGAAGATCGACTCATTTCCAAGTTTGATAGAAACATCATCAGAAGATCCCGAGGAGCCGGCGCCCGACGAGGTTCCCTGATCGGCAAATCGCAGGAGGAGACGAGAGGCACATGACGACGAAGTACGTCTATTTCTTTGGCAACGGCAAGGCCGAGGGGGACGCGAAGATGCGCGACCTCTTGGGAGGCAAGGGCGCCAACCTGGCCGAGATGACCAACCTGGGGATCCCGGTTCCGCCCGGCTTCACGCTCTCGACGCAGGCCTGCGCCGAGTATGACGAGTTGGGCGGTCAGTGGCCGGCGAGCCTCGAAGCGGAGGTGAAGGAGCACTTGGCCCACCTCGAAAAGACTCTCGGCGCCGAGTTCGGAAGCTCCGAGAACCCGCTCCTCGTCTCCGTGCGCTCCGGCGCCGCCGTCTCCATGCCCGGCATGATGGACACCGTTCTCAACCTCGGCCTCACGCCCGACGCCGTGGCCGGCCTCGCCAAGCGCACCGGCAACCCGCGTTTCGCATGGGACTCCTATCGGCGCTTCATCAACATGTTCGGCGACGTCGTCCGCGGCGTCCCGCATGAAGACTTCGAGCGCATCCTGGCCGGGCTCAAGGTCGAGCGCGGCGTGAAGCTCGATACCGAGCTCAAGGAAGCCGACCTCCAGCTCCTCGTCGAGCAGTATCTCAACCTCTTCCAGGAGAAGACCGGGGAAGCCTTCCCCACCGACCCGTGGCAGCAGCTCGTCCAAGCCGTCAACGCGGTCTTCGGCTCCTGGAACAACGAGCGCGCCATCAAGTACCGCCGCTTGAACGAGATTCGGGGCCTGATCGGCACCGCCGTCAACGTGCAGTCAATGGTCTACGGCAACATGGGCGAGACCTCGGCGACGGGCGTGGCCTTCACGCGCGATCCGGCCACCGGGGCCGACGAGTTCTATGGCGAGTACCTGATCAACGCGCAGGGCGAGGACGTGGTCGCCGGGACGCGCACGCCCGAGCCGATTGCCAAGCTCGGGAAGGTGATGCCGGCGCTCTATCAGGAGCTCGTCGACGTCAAGAATCGCCTCGAGAAGCACTACCGCGACGTGCAGGACATCGAGTTCACGATCCAGGACGGCACGCTGTATCTGCTCCAGACGCGGTCCGGCAAGCGCACCAGCGCCGCGGCCGTCAAGATCGCCGTCGACATGGTCAACGAGGGCATGATCGACAAGAACACGGCCCTGCAGCGCATCGACCCCAAGCACATCGACCAGTTCCTGCACCCGAACTTCGATCCCAAGGCCGATCGCAACGTGATCGGCAAGGGCCTGGCCGCCTCGCCCGGTGCGGCGACCGGCAAGGTCTACTTCACGGCCGACGATGCCGAGGCCGCCGCCTATCGTGGCGAGTCGGTCATCCTCGTGCGGACCGAGACCTCGCCGGAAGACATCGGCGGCATGCACGCCTCGAAGGGCATCCTCACCGCCCGCGGCGGCGCGACCAGCCACGCGGCGGTCGTGGCACGCGGCATGGGCAAGTGTTGCGTGGCCGGCTGTGACGCCTTGTCGATCGACTACAAGACCGCGTCGGCGAAGCTCGGCGGCGCGACGATCGCGCAGGGCGACGCCATCTCGCTCGACGGCACGACCGGCGAAGTGATGCTCGGCGAGGTGCCGACCATTGAGCCGACGCTGCCGCAGGATCTGCTCACGATCTTGAGCTGGGCCGACGGCGAGCGGCGCATGAAGGTGCGCGCCAATGCGGATACGCCCGAAGACGCGACTCGCGCCCGCGAGTTCGGCGCCGAGGGCATCGGCCTGTGCCGCACCGAGCACATGTTCTTCGACGACACGCGCATCAGCGCCGTTCGTGAGATGATCCTCGCCGACGACACGCCGGCCCGCGAGAAGGCCCTCGCCAAGCTCCTGCCCGAGCAACGCAAGGACTTCATCGGCATCTTCCAGGCGATGGACGGGCTGCCGGTAACGATCCGGCTGCTCGATCCCCCGTTGCACGAGTTCCTGCCCTTCGAGGAGAAGAACCAGGCCGAGATGGCCAAGGTCATGGGCGTCGCGGTCGAGGTCGTCCAAGACAAGGTCAAGCAGCTCCACGAGACCAACCCGATGCTCGGTCACCGCGGCTGCCGGCTCGGCGTGACCTATCCCGAGATCTACGACATGCAGGTGCGCGCTATCGTCGAGGCGGCGAAGGAGGTCGCGCAATCGGGCGGC
>JAJDCO010000123.1 GCA_029260795.1 Planctomycetota bacterium
ACCCTAGCGCTGCAAAACGAATGCTCCAGACCGTCCCCTCGGAGGCCCGAATTCATTCGGGTGGGAGGTCGTTCGCCCTTCCGAAACCGTCGTGATCGCCGAGGGCGTATCCAGCGGACTGAAGTCCGCCCTCCGGTTTGGCCATCGTGTCAGTCCGCTTCGCAGTCGGTCTCGAGTGACGATTACCGTCGGTGGCTCTGCGCTCTTGCACGTGCAGGGAGTACAGAGACCCGAACGGAGTTCGACAGGTCGCGCAACTTAGTCCTCGTGGCCTATCGGCGGGGCGATTTGCTTTCGAAGAGCGTGGGAGAGAGAACGGTGCGCGAGAAGCCCTCCCGCCCGACTGAATAAAGCCTTTGGCATCACCTTTCGCAGGGTCGACACGTTCGACCTGACTTCGAGCTTCGGCGAACTGGAGGGCGGCGTGACCCTGAAGCTGGTACCGATTCGCGCCGGCGTCGACTTCGAGGGCTATGGCAACTGGCAGCTCGGCTTCCGCGTGGCCGATATCGCGGCCGTGATCGAGTCGGCGAAGACTCTCGGCGGACGCCAAGAAGGCGAGCTTCTCTTAGAAGATGACCGCCTCCACGCCAGCGTTCGCGACCCGGACGGCAACACGATCGAGCTGTACCAGAACCGGTGAGGGGGCGGGATCGGGATGCCGCTCGTTTGGGCACCCGGGCTGAGACCTGAACTTGCGGGAGCCTGAACTCCGAGGACGGCGCCGCGATCAAGCCTCTCCGGTGAGGCCCTCGATCGTGATGGACGTCACGACGCCTCGCTTCACATCCACGACGCGCAGCGCATGGTTGTTGGTGTCGGCGACGAGGAAGCGCTCGCCCCATCGGCAGAGGCCTTCGGGCTGCGAGAAGGCGGCGGTCTCGAGCGATCCGTCCACTCGGCCCGCGACGCCGCACCCGGTGAGGGTGGTAACGCGCCGGGTCTTCGGATCGAGCCACTTGAGCTTGTGGTTGTAGCTGTCGGCGACGAGCAATCGGCCTTGCCCGCCACTCGTCAGTCCCGTGCAATGCTGCAGCCGCACCGTCTCTCCGACACCATCGATGTCGCCGAAGTCGAAGAGGCCCGTCCCCACGACCGTCTGTACTTCGTCCCCGTCAATCAGAATCGCGCGCACGGCACTCGCCTCGGCGTCGGCGACATAAAGCACTCCCCCCTCGATCACGAGGTCGCTTGGCTGATTAAAGCTCGCCTCACTTCGGGGTCCATCGATGAGCGCTTCGCGCCCGTTGCCCGCCCACGTCCCGAGCCTCCCTGCCTCGAGAATCCAGATCTGATGGCTGCCGGCCATTGCGATGAACAGCCTTTTCCCGTCGCAGGCCACGGACCACGGCGAGCGGAGATCGACGGAGGCGGCGTCCATCGAGCCACGAACGATGCTGCGCCCCATCGCTCCCGTACCGGCGACCGTCGAAACACGTCCGGATGCGCGATCGATCGCGCGGATGACGTGATTGTCGGTATCGGCGACGAAGACGGTCGAGTCGCTCACGGCGATTCCGTGGGGAGCGTGGAAGGACGCGATGTCTCCGTCTCCGTCGAGAAGACCGGGACGGCCGGTTCCGAAGACTCTCCGGATCGCCGCGCGGGTTCCGTCTTCGGACAGGCTCATCTCCAGGAGGCGATGGTGGCCGGTGTCGGCGACCCAGGCGGTCTTCTCCAGCCCGACCACTCGCGATGGATAGCGCAGCCCGTCGGGCTTCGGGTCCCGAGACGGCGTCTCGCGCCTCTCTCGCCGCAGGGAGCTCGCGTCGGCGATCCGCTTCTCGATCACGTCTCCGAGCGCCTCGGCGTCGATCTCTCCCGACTGCGAGCCCACGTAGTATCCGTCGGGATCGATCAGGACGATGGTCGGCCAGGCGCGCACGGCGTAGCTTTGCCAGATCGCGAAGTCGCGATCGTTGACGACGGGATGCTCGATGCCGTGCCGCTCGGCGGCCTGCCGAATCGCCTCCGACTCCTTCTCGGCGGGGAACTTGGCCGAGTGGACGCCGATGATGACGAGCTCTTCGGAGAATCGCTGTTGGAGTCGACGCAACTGCGCGACGTTCTGGTGGCAGTTGATTCAGCAGAAAGTCCAGAACTCGAGCAGGACGAAGCGTCCCCGGAGTGCTGCCAACGAGAGAGCTTGCTCGGTCTGAAGCCAATCGAGACCGGACGGAAACTCGGGCGCGTGGACGGTGCGGGAAGAGGAGGTCATGGAGGCTCCGGCATTCCAAGAGACTCGGCCGATCGCGAGCGCCTGCCCGGGCGCTCGATGGTTCGCCCTCTTAACTCGCCCGAAGCGGCGAGGCCAGCTCGACCGCTCCAGCCATTCGGAGAGGTGGCTGAGGTACGGGCAACTGAGCTGTTTGCCGAGCCCGAAAGTCAAGTGCATTCCAGAAGAAAGCATGGTATGAGGGAAACGCTTGCCGATAAGAGGCAGGTCCCTAAAGAGAGCTGCGAAAACCCCCGACACCTGTCTCGATGACACCACCCACTCAGCGCGGTGGCGAGCTGGTTCCTCGACGTGACCCGATCGGGTCGACGAGGAGCGGCTGCCGTGCGCCGGGTGACCTGGCGGAGAAACGATTCATGCTGGCGAAGCGCTTGTTACAAGCGACGGTCTGGACCTGCGTCCTGGCCGGCGGACTGATGGCGGCCGACACGGTCGAGGTCTACCACCCGACCGATGTCGTCCTCACGAGCTCGAAGAGCTATGGCAACCCGTACATGGACGTCACGGTCCATGCGGCATTTCGAGGTCCCGGTGGGCGCGAGCTCATCATCCCGGGCTTCCACGACGGCGGTGACCGCTGGGTACTCCGGTTCTCCCCGACCGTGCCCGGCGCCTGGACCTACTCGACTTGGTCGAGCGACACCTCGAATGGCGACCTGCATGGCCGGAACGGCTCGCTCCAAGCCGTCGAGAACAGGAACGAGAGGATACGGGGTCCGGTCAGGCGCGACCCGGCGCGACCGCACCACTTCGTCTGTGAAGATGGAACGCCCTTCTTCTTCTTAGGCTTCGAGATCGACTGGCTCTGGGCCCTCGACATGCGCCAGTCGGCACTGCCGACGATGAGTCCCTTGATCGACGACATCGCGGATCACGGATTCAATCTGCTCACCATCAACGTCTATGCTCACGACACCAGTTGGTCTCCGGGCCGACAGAACGAGTGGGACTACGGACCGCCCGACCTGTACGCTTTCGGTGGCACCAACCTGCATCCCGACCACTCGCGCATGAATCCGGAGTTCTTCCGGCACTTCGACCGCATGATGACGGCGCTGCTCGGCCGAGGCGTGCAGGCTCACCTCATGATCAAGGTCTACAACAAGCAGGTGAGCTGGCCGGCCAAGGAGAGCGCCCAGGACGACATGTTCTGGAAGTACGTCGTCGCACGATACCAGGCCTACCCGAACGTGATTTGGGACACTGCCAAGGAGTCCTACAACGTTCAGCCCGGTTACAGCCTGGGGCGCATCGCGATCATCGAGACGACCGACGCCTACGACCGCCTCATCACGGTTCACGATCCAGGCAATGACGTCTCCGACGATGCCGGTGACTTCAAGTCCGACCAGGTCCACTACGACCACTACCGGAACGCGATCTGGAACTGGGACACCTACCAACGTCCCTTCGTGAACATCGAGTACGGCTACGAGCGCGGCGTCGAAGACCTCCCGACCTATGGCGTCAAGCAGTCGTGGCAGCAGAACCTCGCCAACACCTGGCTCGTGACGATGGGCGGCGGCTATGCGAACTACTACTACTCGAACACCTCCTGGGACCTGATCAAACCCGACCCCGAGCCGCCGGGATGGAACTCCCACCTCTGGTTCTCCCAGATCTGGAAGAGCTTGCCCTTCTGGGACATGGCCCCGCGCATGGACCTCATGGTCGGCGCGAATCGCGACCGCATCTTCTGTCGCGCGAAGGAAGGCGAGGCCTATGTCGTCTATGCCGTCGACGAAGGCAGTTTCACGCTGCGCATCCGCGACGCCGGGACGCCGCTCAACGGTGAGTGGTTCGACACCGAGACCGGACAACATTCGCCGCTGACGGCACCGCTCGGCAATGGGGATCACACTCTCTGGGCACCCAAGCGCACCGCATTGATCCTGCGCGGACAAGCGGGCCCGATCGCGCACTTCGAAAGCTCGAACGAGGCCCCGCTTCCTCGCGAGGAAGTCCACTTCGATGCCGACGATTCCTCGTCGCCCAACGGCTCGATCGTCGCCTATCGCTGGGACTTCGACGGGGACGGCCAGTTCGAGCTCGAAGGTGCGACAGTACACCGCATGTTCCCGCAGCCGGGCACCGTGCCCGTGGCGCTCCAGATCGAGGACAGTACCGGCGCCCAGGACGAGATCCGGCGCGAGCTGCACGTCGTCCTGCCGGGAGCCGGGCTCCAAGGTCACTACTTCGACGATCGACACCTCGCCGAGCTCGCCTTTGTGCAGCGCGATGACTCCATCGACTTCAACTGGGGAACCGAGGCGCCGGATCCTCGGATCACTCCGGACGGCTCGTTCTCCGAACGGTGGCTCGGATGGGTGAAGATCGACAGCTCCGGCGATCAGCAATTCTCCACCGTCTCGAACGACGGCGTGCGACTCTGGGTCGGCTCGACCCAGGTCGGCGCGGCCCCGCTCATCGATCACTGGGATCGCCACGCCACCCAGGAAGACACGGCGAGTGTGTTCCTCAATGCCGGGTGGCACCCGATCCGTCTGGAGCACTACCAGGACGGCGGCTCAGCGCAGATTCAGCTCGCCTTGATGGGCCCGGACTCCTCCAAGCGCGTACTGGGAGGATCCCACTTGAGAACGGACCTCGACCCGACGGTGCTCTCGGTAGACGTCACTCCCCACAAGTTCATCTCCGGCCTCGACAAGAGACTGGTCATCGAATCTTGGGTGGCCGATCCCGAAGGCCTCACCGACGTGAAGGTCGTGGCAGCCCATCTGATCGATCCGACTGGCCGATACCAAGGAAGCTGGGAGCTCCAGCCGACCGGTGAGGGACGATTCGAGATGGTCTTTGAGAATCTCCGCTCACCCGCAAAAGGTGTCTGGCGATTCGGCATCGTAGTCGCCGACCACTCGGGACGCCTCGATGTCGAGTATCCCCTCACCTTCCGAATTCGCTGATCCACGATTCGAGCGCGGCGCCTCACGGCGCCGCGCCGTTCCCAGCCCCCCCTATGCCCCCAGCCGCCCAGTCGGCGCGGCCTGTGTTGGGTGGGAAACCCCCAGGGTTTGGGTGTATACGGGACGGTGTGC
>JAJDCO010000124.1 GCA_029260795.1 Planctomycetota bacterium
GACGACTTGCCCGAGGTCGGCGCCCGGCTCGAGCTCGAGATCGTATTCCAAGTGGCCCGGGTCAGAGCGGAGACCCACATCGATTCCTGCGTAGAGTCTCTCCCAGCGAACGCGCTCGAAGGCCGAGACGCGCGTCGCCCATTTCGAAGGATCGTTGCCGAGGAAGTAATTGCGCAGCCCCGGAAGGCGATTCCGCGACGAGAGTCGCGCCTGCTCTCTCTGGCCCTCGAATGTCAACCGGACGTTCGCTCCTTGCACTCGGCGCTCCGATGACGGCTTCGTCAGGAGCTGAAGAAGCAGCCCATCCGACCGGACGTGCACGATCTGATCCGGTGCGACGGCTCGAAACCGCGTCGAAGGGTCCCACTGCCCCCGGTTCTCCACGAAGGCCCACGAACGGGAGGGCCGCGAGGACGAGTCGGTGCTGTTGCCGGCCTGGACGGTAGGGGCTGGAGTGTTGCCTCCGTCCCGGGGAACAGGGTATCGCTGCCACGTGCCCAGCATCACGAGAATCCCGGCGAGCATTACCTGAAACATCGATCACCTCCGAGCCTGAGCTGGCGACGGGAGTCCGGCTGAGAGACTGCTCGAAGATGATTCACTCGGCGGTCACCGACAAGGGGCAGGTCACCGAGACGAGGCGAGGGATGGTAGGGTCCCAAGTGACGGCGGCGGCGTGAATCGTGAGTCCGACGGGGACGTTGTTGGGAAACGTGATCGTGGGAGTCTTTGCGATTCCCGTGTTGTCGATTGTCGCTCGCAGGGCCGGCGCGACGGCGAGGCTCCACGCTGTGCAGAAGTCGAAGGTCAACGGAAGGTCGAGACCGCCGGGGAGCGGGATGCCGCTCGTGCCGCTGCAGCTCAAGAGCACTTGCGCCTCGTTGCCGTACTCGCCCGGGAACGCGTTCTCGAGGACGAAGTGGACGGAGCTGCCGCCGCTGGGCCGTCCGTTGAAGAGCAGGACGGGTCCCAGTGCGAGCCGAGTGATGAATGCGTCTCCAAAACCGTTATACGACGTGTCCCAAGCACCCTCCGTCACAGGGAACCCGGAGTCGGTTCCAACGCCCCCTGCGACTGTTGCCACTCCAAGAGAATCGACATCGAGAGCAAATACCCATTCATCGGAATCACCACCCAGTAGATAGGTCGAGTAAATCAGACGGTCAAAGGCCGGACTGAGGCGCACCAAGGTACTGTCGGTATGGCTGCCAAGGAACTGGGAAGCGAACGACCCGGGAGTCGTCGGGAAGTCGGTCGACGTCGTGTAGCCGGTTACAATCGGACTATTGGATGCGTCGACGACCAGGCCTCCCCTCGTCTGGTCATCGCCGGACCCACCAATGAGCGTGGCGCTCAAGCGCACCTCACCGCTGGCGCTGAATCGCACCAGGAAAAGGCTCTCGATTCCTTTGAGCGTACGATCGTAGGCGTTATTCGTCGTCGGGAAGTCGGTCGATGCCGTCTGACCCGCGATGACGATCGACCGGTCGGGTCCAAGAGCGATCGATCGACCGGAGTCCGCGTTGTCACCACCATAGAACGTCGACAGAACCAAGGCATTGGTGCCGAGCCCGGGCTCCACGCGAGCCAGGAAGGCGTCGAAGGCGCCGTTGTGAGTCGAGTCGAAGGCGAGACCCCGAATCGGGAAATCGGGCGAGAAAGCGCTCCCGGTGATGACGGCCGTGCCGGCCGGGTCGACCACGACGGCTTCCGCACCGTCGGAGCCGTCGCCACCCAGGAACGAGGAGTAGTGGACGAAATCCCCGTTCGGAGACAGGTAGGTGACGAATCCGTCGCCATCGAACGGACCGGTCACGTCATTGAAGGTCGGATCGAACGCATTGGCCGAGACGGGGAAGTCGAACGAGATCGTGCGCCCGACGACGACGGCCCGGTCGGCGGGATCGACGTCGACATCGAAGGCGTCGTCAAGGGAGCTTCCGCCGAGGTAGGTCGAGTAGATCAACTGGTCACCAGCCGGCGCGAGACGGGTGACGAAGGCGTCGATCCCGTCCAGGGTCGTGTCCAGGGCGCCCTGTGTTACGGGGAAATCGGTGGATCCGGTACGGCCGGCGATGATGATCGAGCCGTCGGAGGCCACAGCGAGGCCGGCCGCCGAGTCGCTAGTTGAGTGACCGGCGATGCCTCCGAGCACCGTGGAGAAGACGAGGCTACTTCCGTCGGCCGACATCCGGGTGACGAAGGCGTCCAAGCCCTCCACGGATCGATCGAATGCGCCCGGAGTGGTCGGGAAGTTGGGGGCCGATGTTTCACCCGTGACCAGGACGTCTCCGTTCGGCAGCGTCTCGAGCCCGAAGATGTATTCGCCAACCGACCCACCCCAGCGGCCACCCAAGAAGGTCGACCAGATGATGGGAGGATCGACGACGAGGGCGAGAGGCCGGGGCGGTCCCTCCAGGTCGAAGCCGTATCGGGACTCGTCGAGCAAACGGAAGTGAACGTTGACGGGCTGCCGCTCTCCCTCGGGGCCGACGTACCACGATCGGGGTCGGGGCTGACGGAGGATGCCGATCGGCGTGTGCACCAAGAGCGACCCCTGTCCATCGAGGGCGAGCCGTTCGGCGCCTTCGACCGAGATGACGACTTGCCCGAGGTCGGCGCCCGGCTCGAGCTCGAGATCGTATTCCAAGTGGCCC
>JAJDCO010000125.1 GCA_029260795.1 Planctomycetota bacterium
TGCCCGTGGATGCAAGGAAAGCGACCGAGCACGCCGCAGTCGACCTCGCTGCAGGTCGTCGAGGCGGCGCAGGAAGCTTGACGCAGCAGGCATGGGTAGATTCGGCGCCGCAGTAGATGGCTGGTGAGAAATGCGGGTTAGCGGCGGCGCTCGTACTCGCCGTGTTGAGTTAAGCCCCAGGTCTGATCCTCGCGGCGACCCTAGTGTTCTGGATCGCGGTCATCGGGTTCAGCGTCTGGGCGATCACCGTGCTGAGCTCCCGATCGGTCCAAGAGTACTTGGATGGCCCACGAGTGCGACGCCCACGGGCCCGACATGCTCGGCGCGAGGTCTCGGCGGCACCTGCCGGGCGTACGAGGCTCCTGTGACCAGCAAGACGAACGCCTCGAGAGGGTCTGGGAAGAACAGCGCAATCTTGTATTCGTAGGAGATGCTGACGAGC
Organism: Planctomycetota bacterium; assembly: GCA_029260795.1. Taxonomy (GTDB): domain Bacteria; phylum Planctomycetota; class OFTM77; order OFTM77; family OFTM77; genus OFTM77. Next base: position 443 of record JAJDCO010000125.1, read on the forward strand.
CGCGTTGCGTCTGGGGATGACTCTTGTCGTTTCGTGCGTCGTGATCGCGTTTGACCTCTTCGCGCTGGCGATGTTGACGTCGGAGCCCGTCCAGGAGCTCTTCCATACCAGCCCCTCGCGGTCGAAAGCTGCCAGCCTGTAGGTCGGTGGTCCGCGTCGCCCGCTCTCCCCCTCACGAACGGTTGCGATACCGACTCAGCGACTCGAGTCGATCAACGGCATGAGCAACGAGCACTCCCATCACGACGGCGCTGGTGGCGAAGATCAGATGACGATCGCCAGTCATCTGGAGGTGAGGCCTCCGCAGTGCGGCTTCGAGAACGAGGACCCCATAGGAAACCAACGACAAGAAGACGGTGTACCAAACCAGCTGAACCCGAGACCCAAAGCCCGAGATCGCGATCATGAGCAGGTAGCCCGTGACCAAGGGAGAATCCGGCCCATCGGAGATGAGCAATGCCAGAGTCAAGAAGATCGAGTCGATGCTCGCCCAAGCGCGTGGAATCCATCGGGCGAAGTTGCCCGTTGTCGGGCCCTTCATCTCCAAGAGAAAGGAAGCGCCCGCCCAGGCGAGCACGACGGCGCTGATCTCGGCGAGGTAGCGCGAGTCGAAGTAGTGGAAGCCGAAGTTGACCCACGTGATCAGGTAGAAGGCGATCAGAGCGACGAGACGATAGGCGAGAGCCGGCCGTAGCCGACCCCAGCGGCGGAGGCGAGCCCAGCCATTCGGTCGGATGCCCTCGAGAGGCTCCTTGGCGACACAGCGTTCGAGATCGACCGCGAGGGCTTCGGCGGATGCGTAGCGTCTCTCCGGTGCCTTATCGAGACACTTGAGGCAAATGGCTTCGAGGTCTTTGGGGATCTCCGGTCGGACTTGACGCGGCGGGCGCGGCTCGCCATACAGAGCGGCAAGGATGGCCTCACTGGCGCTGTCCCCTCGCCCCGGAGGAGTCTGGGTGAGGCCCTCGTAGAGGACCGCCCCCAGGCTGTAGACATCAACCCTGGGACCGATGAGGTCGGTCGACGATCTGAGAATCTCTGGAGCGATGTATCCGAGTGAGCCCGCAACGACGGGAGGGGACTCCGCCGATTGGCTCCTCATCAACAGCGCCACGCCGAAGTCTGCGACGATCGGGTGCCCCTTCGGATCGACGATGATGTTGCTCGGCTTCAGGTCCCGATGAAGCACTCCGGTCTCGTGGAGCACGTGCACCGCCCGAGCGACATCGGCGATCTTGTGCGCCAGATCGAGAGGATCCAGCTGGTCAGACTTGAAGAGGTCCTCGAGAGTCCTTCCCTCGACCAGCTCCATGGCGAGATACTGTTGACCGTGGAGGGAACCGGCCTCGTAGACCGCGACGACGCCGGGATGCTTGACCTTCGCGGCCGCGACGCCCTCGAGCCGAAAGCGCTCAATCTGCTCGGCTGAGGCGAGGAGCCGCGAGTGGATGAGCTTCAAGGCCACCCGACGTTCGAGTCCTCGCTCTCGGGCCTCGTAGACCACCCCCATGGCGCCGCGTCCGAGCTCGCGCAGCACCTCGTACTTTCCGAAAGCAAAGCGGCCCTGTTCGGCCTTCCGGCTGAGCGAGGAAGAGTGATGTTCGTCTCCGGGCACTGCCACCGAAGGCCCCTTGAGATGCGCTCGCCACGTCCAGTGCCGGTGACCTGACGAGCGTTTCCAGGCCAGCGGCGTTCCCTGAAGAGCTCGGTTGGAGTCACCGATCTCTCGCCAGGTCACTTTTCAGGTATTGAGCAGTCGAGGGTCGTCCCCTCCGCAGCGCCGCCGCCGAACCTCGACGTCCTCGAGAACGCCGTTCAGACAACGTTCGACTTCGTTCAAGTGTCTGAACCGCTCTCCCGCGTTCACAACGCCCGAGGCAGAGCCATCTCCTCATGAGCGGTCGGGGATCATTCTGCACGATCCTCGAGTTCTACACAGCGAGAAGAGGTCGACAACTTGAGCCGAAAGCCACGATCGGACACCCTTTCAGTCTCGCGGCGATCCTGGAGTTCAGCTTCCGGGTCGTATTGATCGCGCTCGACATGTTCGCCTGAGTGGCCCTGTCATCCCAAGCGGTCAGGGTGACCTTCCAATTGACCGCTCGAACTCGAGACTGCGCCTCTTCACGCTGACCTCCTTCATCGTTCGAACACAGTCCAACCGGTATCCTGAGGAAGTCGCGTCTCGGATCATGTCGCCTCACGAAGGAGAAGCTGTTGCTGCGACGCTGGCTGGTGCTGGTCGTGTTCTCGATATGGTTCGGCGGCTTCACGTTCTATTCGGCGATCGTCGTGCCGATCGGCAACGACGTCCTCGAGTCCGACATCCTTCAGGGCTTGGTCACGCAACGCGTCACGACTTGGCTCAACTCCTTCGGAGCCGGAGTCGCTTTGCTGCTGGCGATCGATCTTTGGCTCACTCGGCGCGCGGCCAGCCGAAGACTGGTCGGCGCCGCGACGACGACTCTGGCGATCCTCGCGGCATCGCTTCCTGTACTTGCCCTGCTCCATGCCGAACTCGATCAACTGATCCGACCCGAGCGGCTAGGGATATCGGATCCGGACCGCTTCGGCACGCTCCACGTCGTCTACCTGCAAGTCAGCACCGTGCAGTGGCTCGCCGGCGCCATCCACATCGGGCTTCTGATCGCACTCTGGCGGCGTGAGATTCAATCGGAACGGGGCTCCCGACCGATGAGCCGCGCGGAGGAGATCTCTTGAGAAGCCTTCCGCGCCACCCCTCTTCGTCGCTCGTCAGCGAGCCGACGCCGCACGGATGGTCACGAAGCGGAGGTCGTCGTCCGCGAATCTCGGCAGTCGAATCGTCAGGGCGCCACCGACGACGCTCCGGACCTCGCTGGAGACCGGGGTCGGCCCATCGGGGCTCGCCACCTGCTTGGGCTTCCAGACGTCGTTGCCGCAGAGCTCATGAGCGGCGGTCAGCTCCGAGACGTCGACTTGCACCGCAGCCTCCCCGCCACCCCACGGGTAGCCCTGGATCTTCAAGATCACGCCACCGACCGGGTCGAGATGGCTGTGCTTGCCGACACAGATCACGATCTCCTGGCGCGCGTCGCTGCGGCTCGCGATCGCGAACGTGTTGATCTCGGGTCGCGAGACCTCGAGCCGGACGTTGCCCTTTTCGCGGCCGTGCCATTCATAGAACCAGTACGAGTGCTGCTCGGCGCTGTAGTTCTTGAGGAACAAGCCATTGAGACCCACCCAACAGGAGCTGTACGTCGTCTGCGGAAAGCAGTTCGAGTAGAGGTTCCAGCAGGCGAGGTTGGCGAAGTCGATCCCGGCCTGATCCATGTGCCAGACGAACGAGGCGAGGTACACGGGTCGGAGCACGATCAGGCTCTGGGTGTACTCGTTGATAACGAGCTTGGGATCGTAGCCGCCCCCGATCTGGTCGATCGCACTGCGCAGCGCATCGACGTTGCCCTGGATGTTCCAAGGGTACCAATCGTCGTTCATGTGCCAGGACACGGCGTCGAGGCGGATGCCGTATCGGGAGTCGAGGTCCTTGATGAAGTTCGCGACCGATCGCCCGTTGAAGTTGTCGCGCGCCACGAATCGGGCGAAGCTCGGTCCGATGAACTTGGCGTTCGGCACGAGGGTCTTGATCGTGGACACGGCGGCGTCGTAGGTCTTGAGCAGATCGCTGTAGCTCCACTGCCAGAAGTAGGCGTGATCCGGCTCGTTCCAGATGTCCCACCACTCGACGTGCAGGTTGTTGCTCTGGATGTACGAGACCTGGCTCACGAGATACTGCTGCCAGAGCGCCAGGTTGGCCGCCGGGTTCCCGAGCTGCTGCCAGCGCCACGAGAAGCTGACCTCGTACTGGATATTGCTCGTGAAGGGTCGCACCGCCGAGAGCTGCCACAGTTTGCTCACTCGCCAGGCGCTCGTGTTGAGTGCCTGCACCTTCGCGATCGGAAGCGGGTCGCTCTCTTCGAAGCCGTGAAGCCAGCCCGTGTACAGCCGCACCGGTCCGCGATCCTGATCGGCATGGATCGTGATCTCGGGAACGAAGCGAGGGGATGTCTTCTGAGCCCGTGCGAACGAGCTCATGAGCAGCCCGAGGACGATCGCGGTCAAGATGAGGCGGACTGACGAGCGAGGCATGGTGATTCTCCCGAGCGACTCCTGAGTGGTCGACGATGCGATTCTACGGTATCGGGCCTCGCCTCGAGCCCGCCGAAAGGTCTGGCCTTTGGGCCGATCCCGGAAACCGACCACCGATCGTCGACCTCGTCCCGCCTCAGCCGTGGATCGCCGCCAGTGCGGGCCAATCGACGCGCATCGCGTCGAAGACGGGGCCATCGATACACACACGCTCGTAGATGCCGAACTCGCCCGCGCTGTCCAGCACGCGCACCGCGCAGCCGTTGCAGACGCCGAAGCCACAGGCCATCGCCTCTTCCATCGCGACTTGCGTCGGGATGTTCGCCGGGAGCGTGTGCTTGGCGACGGCTCCCAGCATCGCATTTGGACCGCAGGCGAGAACGAGATCGTCGGGTCCGCACGCCCCGCTCGCGATGCGCTCGGCGAGCACGTCGGTCACGTATCCGCGGTGGTCGCGGGAGCCGTCCTCGGTCGCGAACTCGAGAGTGACGCCTTCATAGGAGGAGTCGTCGAGACCCACCAGCTCGTCCGCCCGGCGCGCCCCGTAGAGTAGGTGCAGCTCGACGGTGCTCGAGCGCTCACGCAGCGCGTCGATCGTGGCCGGGAATGGGGCGAGACCGATGCCGCCCGCCACGAGGAACACTCGCCTGGGCGTCGAATCGAGGGTCCAACCGTGCCCCAAGGGACCGGTCACGCGCACACGATCCCCCTCGCGGCGGTCGCACAGCCACTCGGTACCGGATCCATAGACCTTGATCAGGAAGTCGAGATGCAGGGTGGTGTCGGCGAGGCGAGATCGGCTCACGGAAAAGGCCCGCGGCAGAAAAGGAAGTGGCTCGTCGAACGGTCGGAGCATGTAGAACTGCCCCGGATCGGGGGCCGCGATCGACGCCGGCACCTCGAGCGTGAGACGGTGCACGGCCGCGCCGACTCCCTGGTACTTCACGACTCGACCGGCTACCGACGCCTTCTCGGCGATCTGCACTGTGAGATTCTCCGTTCCTGTCTTCGGGATGCCCTGAGGGCCGCAAACGGTCTCGCACGCCGAGGCGACGGAATCAAGGCCTCGGCGGGGAGGTGGAGTGGCGTCGGGAGGTCGGGGTGCGCCCACTGGGCGCTTCGTCTGGGACATCCGGGGTACTCTGGGCGTCAGCTCCGCTTCGCTCGGGAGACGCTGTCGACAGGCGCGGTGCAAGAAGCTTCGCTGCGCGGACGCACTCCAGGTCTTACTGCGCGCACGTACTCCCGGTCTCGAGGGACGCGGCCTGGTTCCGGCGGCTTTACAGCCTCTGAGCAGACCCCTATGATCTCGGGTTTTGGTTTCAGATCCGGATGTCTCCGGATCCGGTTCGCCACTCGGCCATTGTTCCCATGACGCTGCTCTCCCTCGAAAACGTAACCAAGACACTGGGCGATCATCTGCTCCTGGACGGCGTCTCGTTGACGGTGAATGCTGGAGCCCGAGTCGGATTGATCGGCGCGAATGGCACCGGCAAGACGACGCTCTTCCGAATCCTGGCTGGCGAGCTCGAGCCGGATGGTGGCCGCCGAACGATCGTCCGCGGCACGAGAATCATGGCGCTGGCCCAACGGGACGACGTCGCGTCCGGTCACTCCTTGCTCGAGGAGCTCCTCGCGTCCCGCAAGGACATCGTGGAGCTGGAGCATCGGTTGCACAAGATCCAGGCGCAGCTGGCCGAGGGCCCACCGCGTGAGGAGCTCGAGGCCCTGGTCGACAAGCAGTCGCGGGTCCTCGAAGAGTTCGAGCGCGCCGGTGGTTACGAGGTCGAGCGTCGAGCAGAAGCGATCCTCATGGGCCTCGGCTTCGACCGTGAGCGCATTCGGCAGCCGACCGACGGTCTGAGCGAAGGCGAGAAAGGCCGCGTCTCGTTGGGCAAGCTCCTGTACGAGGACGACGCGCTACTGCTGCTCGACGAGCCGACCAACCATCTCGACATCCACACCGTGGCGTGGCTGGAGGACTTCCTCCGAAAGTACTCGGGAACAGTCATCGTGATCTCACACGATCGGCGCTTCTTGGACAACGTCGCCACCCAGATCGCCGAGCTCGAGCGAGCTGAGCTGACCGTCACACCGGGCAACTACTCGGCATGGGAAGATCACAAGGCCAAGCGCCGCGAGATCGAGGACAAGGCCTTCAAGAACCAGCAGCGCCAGCTCGCGAAGGAAGAGGATTTCATCCGGCGCAATATGGCCGGGCAGAAGACCAAGCAGGCCCAGAGCCGACGCAAGCGGCTGGAGAAGGTGGATCGGCTCGAGCGCCCTGGCCACGAGCCGGCCGCCATGAAGGTCGACTTCGGCTCCGTCGATCGGGGCGGCGAGCACGTGCTGACCTTGGAGGATCTGCGGGTCGTGATCGGAGAGCGGACCCTCGTCGACGGCCTCGACCTCGAGATCTTCAAGGGTGAGAAGATCGGCATCGTCGGCGCGAACGGCTGCGGCAAGTCAACGCTCCTCGAAACACTGCTCGGGGAGCGGATGCCGGATGGCGGGCGCGTGAAGCTCGGCGCTCGCACCAAGATCGGGTACTACGATCAAGATCTGTCGGGCTTGCGCGAGGACTCGACTCCCTTCGACGAGATCCGATCGGTGCGGCGCACCCTGGACGACGAGGAGGTCCGCTCGCACCTGGGCCGGTTCTTGTTCACGGGCGATGAAGTCGACAAGTCGGTGTCGGTGCTGAGCGGTGGCGAACGAGCTCGCCTGGCGCTGGCGAGGATCGTGCTGACGGAGTCGAACTGCCTGGTATTGGATGAGCCGACCAACCATCTGGACATCTATGCACGGGCGAGCCTGGAGCGAGCTCTCAAGAGGTATCCCGGCACGATCTTGGTCGTCTCGCACGATCGCCAGCTCCTCGATGGTGTCGTGTCACGCATCCTGGCCTTCGAGAAGGACGGCCGAGTGCGCCTCCACCACGGGACCTACCGCGACTACGACCAGCGCCAGCAATCGCAGCAGGCAGCGGCGCAAGAAGCCGAGCGTCGCTCTGCCGGAAGATCGGGCTCGGCTGCCTCGCCGAAGAAGGCCAAGCCACGCGAACGCATGAAGCGACAGCACACGTTCGAGCAGCTCGAAGCGAAGATCATCGAGACCGAGGAGCGCCTCGCCGAAGCACGGGAGGCGATGTACCGTCAGGAAAACTATCAGGAAGCCGCCAAGATGAAGCGGCTCCAGACCGAGGAGCGCCAGCTCGTCGCGAAGCTCGAAGAGCTGAATCGAGAGTGGGAGACCTGGGTCTGATGAGGAGTGCGAGCGACTGATGAGCGACTTCAAACGAGAGATCGCGGCGAGCTTGGCTCCCGCCACGGGCTTGGCCGTGGAGGAGATCGTGAGCTTGATCGAGCGGCCCCGAGACGAGGAGCACGGCGACTTTGCCTTTCCGTGCTTCGTGCTGGCCAAGCAACGCAAGATGGCTCCGCCGAAGATCGCCCTCGAGCTGGCGGAGCAGATCGAGAAGCCGGCCTCTGTGTCCGAGGTGGCACCGACGGGTCCTTACCTGAACTTCTTCATCGACCGTTCCGTGCGTGCCGGCCGAGTGCTGACGCAGATCGAGCAGGAAGCGGCGTGCTATGGCAGCGGCACCGAAGGGGAAGGAAAGAAGGTCGCGATCGACTTCTCCTCCCCGAACATCGCAAAGCCCTTCGGCATCGGTCACCTGCGATCGACGGTGATCGGCAACGCGATCGGGAAGATCCTGCGCTTCCGGGGATTCGAGACGATCGGCATCAACCACCTCGGTGACTGGGGCACGCAGTTCGGCATGCTGATGGTGGCCTTCAAGCGCTGGGGCGACGAGGAGAAGATCCAGTCCTCGGAAACGCCCGTGCTCGACTTGAACGATCTGTACGTGAAGGCCAACGCCGAGTCGAAAGAGGATGCGTCGATTCGGGACGAGGCGCGCGCCTGGTTCAAGAAGCTCGAGGACGGCGATCCCGAGGCACGGCGTCTGTGGAACTGGTTCAAGAAGCTGTCGCTCGAGGAGTTCGAGCGAATCTACCGTCGGCTGGGAGTGACGTTCGATCACTTCACTGGCGAGAGCTTCTTCAACGATCGTCTAGACGCGACGGTCGAGCGGCTCGAGCAGGCCGGACTGGTGAAGGAGAGCCAAGGCGCGCAGGTCGTCGATCTCGAGGAGTTCGGCATGCCGCCCTGCCTGCTCCGCAAGTCCGACGCGGCGACGCTTTACGCGACGCGAGACCTTGCGGCGGCGTTGTACCGGCACGAGGACTACGGCTTCGACACCTGTCTCTACGTGGTGGGCTCACCGCAGTCGCTGCACTTCCAGCAGTTCTTCAAGGTGCTCGAGCTGTTGGGTGTCGAGTGGGCCCAAAGCCTCGTGCACGTGCCCTTCGGCCTGATCAAGTTCGAGGGCGTGAAGATGGCGACGCGCCTCGGCAACCTGATCTTGCTGGACGAGGTGCTCCAGACCGCGGTCGACAAGGTCCGCCAAGCGATCGAAGAGAAGAACCCGGCACTGGCCGGCAAGGACGAGGTCGCCGAAAGCGTCGGGATCGGAGCCGTGATCTTCAACGACCTGCGCAACCGACGCGTGAAGGACATCAACTTCCGTTGGGAAGACGTCCTGAACTTCGAAGGCGAGACGGGACCCTACGTGCAGTACACGTACGTACGGTTCACGAGCATCCTGCGTAAGGCAGAGAAGAAGCCCGGTGAGTCGGGAGATGCTTCTTTGCTGGCCACCGACGAGGAGCGCCTGGTGCTGACGAAGCTCGAGCAGTTCCCTGAGACCGTGCGCCGAGCAGCCGCCGAGTACGAGCCTTCGATCGTGAGCATGTACCTCCTCGAGCTGGCCGGCCTCTGCAATAGCTTCTTGCACAAGCACCGGTTCCTCTCGGATGATGTGCCGCTGACCCAGGCTCGGCTGCGGCTGGCGCACGCCGTGCGGCAGGTTCTGGGGAACGGGCTGCACCTCCTCGGCATGACGCCGGTGGAGGAGATGTAAGCATCCCGCGGCAGCCCTCGCCCGGCCTCCAAGGAGGAATCGATGGTCGATTCGATCAAGAAGCTCATTCGCGACATCCCCGACTTTCCGAAGCCGGGGATCGTCTTCAAGGACATCACACCGTTGCTGGCCCATTCGGCCGAGTTCGCGAATACCATCCAGCTGATGGCCGAGGGCTTCCGCGATCAAGGCATCGACCGTGTCGTTGGGATCGAGTCTCGCGGGTTCATCTTTGGCGCGGCGCTGGCGATCGAGATCGGAGCGGGATTCATTCCGATTCGAAAGCCGGGCAAGCTGCCTTATGACACGATCTCGGAGGAGTACGAGCTCGAGTACGGCAACGATCGAGTCGAGATGCACGTCGATGCCGTGCGGGAGGGTCAGAAGATCCTCATGGTCGACGACCTGCTCGCGACGGGCGGCACGATGGGCGCCTGCTGCAGCCTGATCCGCTCGCTGGGTGCCGAGATCGTCTCGGCCGTCTTCCTCATCGAGCTGAGCTTCCTCGAAGGACGCAAGCGCTTGATGGGAATCCCGGTGCGCAGCCTGATCGAGTACTGAGCCCGGGCTGATCGAGTATTGAGCCCGGGCCGGATGAGGGTCGGTTGGATTTTCTTGAGGAAAATCGCTTGACCCAGGGATGGACCGTGGTAGTCTCCGTCCCGACGTTCGCGGATCCTGACTGTTCGAGCGGTTTGCTCCACAGGCTTCACGAACGCTGACAACTCGAATGCTTGTTTTCCCGACAAAGGCAAACTGCCCGAAAGGGTAGGGCGCAAAGCTTCAGGACCTAAATCGGCGATTCGTTCGCCGGCAAGGTAGCCAGCTGCCGAAGGAATCCGACAGACGCCTGCGTGCGACGAAGGATTCCGGCTTTTTCGGCTGGGGATCCTTTTTTTGTTTCCGCTCTTGGACGAGGAGATTGGAATCATGTCGCAGGCCGTCACCAAGACCCGTACGCGTAGCGCCACGAAGAAGAAGACCACCTCGAAGAAGGCCGCCTCTCCCAAGGCCGCCTCGGCGCGACCTAAGGTGAAGTCGTCCACGACCAAGACCCGTCGCCCTTCGGCCTCGACCCAGGCCCCGAAGACGACGAGCCCGGCGAAGAAGAAGGCTCCGAGCGCGAAAGCGACCCCGGGCCCGACGAAGAAGGTCACCGCTACCACTCGAACCAAGGCCGTGACGACGGCCAAGATCTCTGCGGCAGCCGCCAAGACGCCGACCGCCGCCAAGAAGACTCCGGACGAGATCGAGCAGACCTGGCGCACCTACAAGACCACGGCCGATCCCAACCTCCGCAACATCCTCATCGAGAAGTACCTCCCCCTCGTCCGGTACATCTCCGAGCGCCTGCTGGTCACACTCCCGAAGAGCATCGAGCTCGACGATCTCGCCTCGGCTGGGATCTTCGGACTCATGGACGCGATCGAGGGCTTCGATCTCGAGCGCGGCATCAAATTCAAGACCTACTGCACCACGCGAATTCGTGGGTCGATCTTGGACGAGCTCCGGAGCCAAGACTGGGTTCCGCGCCTCGTGCGCCTCAAGGCAAACCAGATCGACAAGGCCTACAAGGCCCTCGAAGCCGAGGTCGGCCGCGAGCCCACCGAGTACGAGCTGGCCAAGAAGCTCGGCATCACGCTCAACGAGCTGAATACCCTCAAGGCGGAGTCCAGTCCCAAGACGATCTACTCCTTGAGCGAGAAGTGGGACGAAAACGAGGACGACAAGATGGTCGAAAAGGTGGATCTCATCGAGGACCGACGGAGCATCGACCCCGCCGACGTGATGAACCAGAAGGACACGCTCGATCTGATCACGCGCAACCTCTCCAAGAAGGAGCGGCTGATCATCATCATGTATTACTATGAGGGCCTGACGATGAAGGAGATCGGCGAGATCCTCGACCTGACCGAGTCGCGCGTGTGTCAAATCCACTCGAACGTCATGAGCCGCCTGAAAGGGCAGCTCTCGAAGGTGAAGGTTCGCATCCTCGAGAGCAAGTGAGCCCCGTCGGAGGCTGCTCCGCCTCCGACCTCTCACGAGAGGCCGTTGCACGGCTTCTGAGGACCCAGCGCCTCGGTCAGGCGCTGGTCCTCTTGGACGAGGTCGACTCTACGAATGACGAGGTCGCGCGCCGCGTGAGAAGCGGTGCGCCGCCCGGCCTGGTCGTGGTGGCGCGCCATCAGACACGCGGCCGGGGGCGCCACGGGCGTCCGTGGATCGATCGACCCGACCGAAGCCTCCTGTTCTCGATCGCGCTGCGTCCGGAGTCCGAGCGGTATTGGCTCGCCGGCTTGCCCCTCGCCGCCGGCATCGCCTTGGTGGACTCGGTGAAGGAGATCACGGGAGTTTCGCCCCAGCTCAAGTGGCCCAACGATCTCCTCGTCGGAGACCGCAAGCTGGCCGGGATTCTCATCGAGGCCAAGAGCCACTCCGGATGGCCGCGCTTGGTGATCGTCGGCATCGGGTTGAACGTCGCCCTCGTCGAGAGACCCTTGCCCCCCGAGATCGCCGCGCGAGCGACATCACTCGAAGCCGCCGGTGCCACTCGAATGGATCGCTCGCTGCTCCTGGCAACCACCTTGCTCCACTTCGAGCGCGAGCTGCCTCGAATCGCGGCCGGAGATCAACGCGGCATCGCCGATCGGTGGCTCGAACGCGCCGCCCCGCTGCCAAGGTGCGTGACGGTTCGGCGAGGTCTCGAGATACTCATCGGTGAACCCGTCGCCCTCGATCCCCTGACGGGACTCACTCTGAGACTGGCCAACGGCCAATTGGAGTCCATTCTCCCGCCGGCCATCGAGCTGCTCGACTAGGCGGATTCGAGGTGCTCTTCGATCCGGTCTAGCAATCGGACGCAAGAGAAACGCCGGCTTCAGAGGGTACCGGGCGCCAGAGTCCGTTCAGCCTCGATCGAAAAAAAGTCGGTGGTGGCAGTAACCGGCGCTCGAATCTCACGACTGTATGACGTGAGCGGACGATCAGGTGCGCATCTCTCGAGGCCAGGTCGCTCCGCTGCGGACGGACTCTCCGTCCGATCTTCGATGCCTCTCCTCTCGGCGTTCCCCCAGGAATCCGGTGGGTGGGTGGTGGTGTCGTCGAGAGGAGAGGAGGGCGGGTGGGGTGTTTCTCTTTCGTGTCGCTCACCATCGAGCGGCACGAAGGAGAGACGCGGCTCACTCCCCTCGCGAGCCGCTCCCGACCATCGCGGTCGCGCGAGCGCTCGCCAACGAGCTTGCCTGGCGACGAAAGTCAGGCCCGACGCCGCGCGGCGACCGCTTCCGCGAAGGCTGTGTCTGCGGCCGCCCTTGCGACAGCGAGAGCCGCGGTCGCCTAGGCGACGGAGTCGAACACAGAAGACTCTCACTCAACGATACAGCGCCAGATTCCGTCCTGTCCCTTGCGCCAGATGGACACGGTGTGCTCCCGAATCTCGATCGGGGTCCCGTCTTCAGCAAGCCAGGCGCGTCTGCCAACACCCCAGGAGTACCCCAGGTCACCCGACTTCGAGACCTCGGCTCCTTCTGGCTCCCACTCGATTTCGAAACCTGGCCGAGAGCGGCTTTCGAGAACGAAGGCGCGTATCCTCGAGAGCCCTCGGATCTCGACTTCGGAGTCGAGATAGATCACCGCGCCTTCGGCCCAGTAGTCCCACAGCTCGTCCAGGTTCCCTGCATGGGCGACTTCGGCCCAACTGCGATCCCTTTCGAGCAGACTCGATCGCTCTGCAACGACATCGACTGAAGCACACGAGATGCAGAAGAGCAGGGTCAGAACGGTGAGGGCTCTCGAGCTCATCGACTTCTCCAGAGAGTGGGGGGAGTTCATCCTGATCGGGGGAGCACCGATCCCTTGGTGATTGCCTGCTTGCCGGGCTCCCGCTAGACTGTCGGGCTTTCTCCGAGATTCCAAGGCTGCAAAGGGAACCGATGGGCAAGCCGCGCAAAGACGGGCGAGCGCACGATGATCTGCGTTCCACCTATTTCACTCTCGACTACATCGGCTCGGCGACCGGGTCGGTGCTGATCGAGGCCGGGAGAACTCGCATCATCTGCACTGCCAGCATCGAGGACTCGGTTCCACCGTTCCTGAACAACACGGGCAAGGGCTGGATGACCTCCGAGTACTCGCTGCTGCCGGCTGCCACGCATCAGCGACGCCCTCGGGATGGTCGCCGCGGAGGGCACATCGACGGCCGAACTCAAGAGATTCAACGGCTGATCGGTCGATCGTTGCGGGCCATCGTCGACCTGAGCAAGATCGGGGAGCGGACCATCTGGCTCGATTGCGACGTGATCGAGGCGGATGGAGGCACTCGGACCGCCGCGATCACAGGGGCCTACATCGCCATGTTTCGCGCTTTGAAGGTGCTCGACCAGCAGAAGAAGCTGAAGGCCTGGCCGCTGAAGCAGCAGATCGCGGCAATCTCGGTCGGGCTCGTCCGCGGTGAGCCGATGCTCGATCTCTGCTATGACGAGGACTCGCAGGCCGACGTCGACATGAACGTCGTGATGACTGCCGAGGATCAGCTCGTCGAGGTCCAGGGTACGGCCGAGCGCGGCACGATGTCGCGGACCCAGTTCGACGGGTTGCTAGACTTGGCCGCTCAAGGAATTCGCCAGCTCTGCGAGATGCAGGCAGATGTGTTGAAGGACTGACGGTGAGCCGACGCGCAATCGAGAGTCTCCGATGAGAAACATCGTTCTGGCTACCCGGAACCCAAACAAGGTGTTGGAGATCCGCGATCTACTCGCGGATCTTCCAGTTCGCATCCGGGCTGCTGACGAAATCCTGGGACTCCCGGAGGTGGAGGAGACCGGAACGACACTCGAAGCCAACGCCGAGCTCAAGGCCCTCGCGATCGCCCAGGCGAGTGGCGAATGGGCCCTTGCTGACGACTCGGGCTTGGAGGTCCTCGCCTTGGACGGAGCGCCGGGTGTCCATTCGGCTCGGTTCGCGGGAGAGGATTGCTCATACGAGGACAACAATCGCAAGCTGCTCCAGGAGCTGGCCGACGTATCGAAGGAGCATCGGGGGGCTTGCTTCCGTTGCGTGTTGGCCCTCGCCACTCCCGAACGCATGATGGCTCGAGTCGAGGGCATCCGTCGAGGGGTCATTCTGACCGAGCTCCACGGAGAAGGCGGATTCGGATACGACCCGCTCTTCTTCGACCCGGAGCTGGGGAAGACGTTTGCGGAGCTCACCCGCGAGGAGAAGGGCGAGATCAGCCATCGCGGCTTGGCGTTGCGAGAGATGCGGGAGGTGATCAGCAACCTCCTGGCAGGTGAAGCCAGCGGATGACCCACCCGCACCTTCTCATGTAGGTTTCTCAGGCCAACGCTGATGGACTGGCACTGAAGAACGATCGTTCAAGAGCAGGACCGCCGGCATCGCTCGGCGCACACAGGGCCGCCTTTCGTGAAACACATTCGCAACTTCAGCATCATTGCGCACATCGACCACGGCAAGTCGACGCTGGCCGATCGCCTGCTCCAACGCACGGGCAGTGTGGCCGAACGCGAGTTCCGCGATCAGCTGCTCGATGACATGGACCTGGAGCGAGAACGGGGCATCACGATCAAGGCCCGCGCGGTGACGATGAAGTACCGGCGAGCTGACGGCGAGTACCAGCTCAATCTCATCGACACGCCGGGGCACGTCGATTTCAACTACGAGGTTCTCAAGTCACTCCAAGCGTGTGAAGGCGCGCTGTTGCTGGTGGATGCCGCGCAGGGCATCGAAGCCCAGACCGTGGCGAACGCCGCTCTGGCCGAAGCAGCACAGCTCACGATCGTTCCGGTGCTCAACAAGGTCGATCTGGCTTCGGCACGATTGGACGAGGTGTCCGAGGAGATCGAGCAGACGCTTTGCCTCGAGCGAGACGGGATTCTCCACGCGAGCGCGAAGTCCGGGATCGGGATCGACGAGGTGTTGGATGCGATCGTGGATCGGATCCCCCCTCCTCAGGGAAATCCGGCAGCGCCCCTGCAAGCCCTCATCTTCGACTCCAGCTACAACGACTACCGCGGGGTCGTCGTCTATCTGCGAGTGGTCAGCGGTCGGGTGGCAGTCGGTGACCGCGTGCGGATGCTCCGGGCCGGCCGGACCTATGACGTGGCCGAGGTCGGCCGGTTCCTTCCCGAGATGAGTGCTTGCTCGTCGCTCGAGTGCGGCGAGGTCGGCTACCTGATCTCGAACATCAAGGAGCTCTCGCACGTCAAGGTGGGCGATACGGTCACGCTCGAGGAGTGCGCCAAGGAGGTGGTCCCCCTCCCCGGTTTCCGCGAGCCTCGCCCGATGGTCTTCTGCGGGCTGTATCCCGCTTCGACCGGAGACTTCGAAGCGCTGCGTCGGGCTCTCGATCGCCTCGCCTTGAACGACTCGTCCTTCACCTATCAGCCCGAGACGAGCGATGCATTGGGCTTCGGCTTCCGATGCGGATTCCTGGGCGTCCTCCACATGGAGATCGTCCAAGAGCGCCTCGAGCGCGAGAGCGACCTCGATGTCGTCCAGACGGCGCCCAACGTGACTTACGAAATCGCGACCAACGACGGCGCGACCGTTCGCATCGACAGCCCTGCCAATCTTCCGGACCCGCACCGGATCGAGGAGATTCGAGAGCCGTTCGTGAAGGTCAATCTCGTCATGCCGGCCGAGTACATCGGAAACATCCTTCCGCTGTGCGAAGAGCGCCGGGGAATCTACGTCTCGACCGAGTACATCAGCGCCAACCGAGTGATCCTGCACTACGAGCTACCACTCTCGGAGATCATCTTCGACTTTCATGACAAGCTGAAGTCGGGGACACGCGGCTACGGCACCATGGACTACGAGCTGATCGGCTACCGATCGAGCCCCTTGGTCAAGCTCCGTATCTTGGTCGGTGGCATGGAGGTCGATGCCCTGTCGATGATCATCCATCGGTCGGCAGCCGAGCGGCGAGGACGGCGCGTGATCCAGAAGCTTCGTGACGAGATTCCGCGGCACATGTTCGAGGTCCCCCTGCAGGCCGCGATCGGCGGCAAGGTGGTCGCCCGAGAGACGATCAAGGCGGTTCGGAAGAACGTCACGGCCAAGTGCTATGGCGGCGACATCACCCGCAAGCGCAAGCTCATCGAGAAGCAGAAGGCTGGCAAACGCCGAATGAAGCAGGTCGGCAACGTCGAGATCCCGCAGAAGGCATTCTTGTCGGTGCTTTCGACCGACGACGCTCGATGAGCCCTGGGAAACTCGTGGCCCACTCGGTCACGGCCAGTAAGATGTGAAGTCGGCTTCGGCACTTTCGAGGCGGGCTCGGATCGATCGAGCGTGCGGTGGTCGGAGACCCCTCCCCCTTCGACAGCGGAATGCAATCGGATGAACTCAGCTCAGAGCGCGTCTCAGAAGGGTGACGAGAGTCGAGGGCGAAACCCGGTCGTTCGAGAGAACATCGAGGCTTTCGCGATCGCCATCATCATGGCGCTCATTCTCAAGTTCTTCTGCGTCGAGGCCTTCAAGATCCCTACCGGCTCGATGCAGCCGACGCTGATCGGAGCCGATCGCAACACGCTCATCGACCGGAATGGACGAGAGATCTTCGATCGCATCCTGGTCAACAAGTTCATCTACGATCTCCGTCCACCGGCTCGCTGGGACATCATCGTGTTCCAGTACCCGCTCGAGCAATCGAAGAACTACATCAAGCGGCTGATCGGCCTGCCGGGTGAGACCATCGAGATCCGCGACGGCGACGTGTACGTCGATGGTGAGATCGCGCGAAAGCCGGAGAAAGTCCAGGAAGCCTTGTGGCGTCGCGTCGATGCGCCTCACCCTCGGCAGCCGAACGAGCCCCCCCTCTTCGCGCAGACGCAGAGTTGGAAGTCGCGGACGGATGACGAGATCCGGACGACCAGCGATGGTGGACTCCGCCTCGAGGCCAAGGACGGCACGACTACGATGCTCTTCGATCGCCGGATCCTGAACGACTACCTCCACGGTTACGACTCTTCCTACGGAATCGAAACGCGAGTCTTGGAGGACGCCTATGCCGTCGGCGATCTCCGCCTGGTATTGACGGCGCAGATCGAAGACCGCACGGGCGGCCTGACACTGACCCTCATCGATCGCGAGGACACCTTTCGTGTCTTCCTGGCCGGCTCCGATTCGGAGACTCCGAGCTTTATCGACCTCGAGAGCTCTCGCGTCGACGAAGGTGCAGTTCCCCTCTCGGTCGAGACCACGGGAACGGGCTACGAAGCCAAGCCTGAGAGCGGGCGAGTCGTCCTGAAAGGGCTCCGCTTGCCGACGGGTCAGCCTCGGCGGATCAGCCTCGCTCACGTCGACGATGCACTCGAGCTCCACTTCGAGGACTCGCTCGTCTGTCGCGTCCTGCTGGAGCTCCCGCCCCCATCCGAGCCTCGCCGCGTCCAGAGACAGCGCGCCTCTGATCCTAGCCAGTACGGACGGGAGCGGGAGGTCGCCTTGTATGGGCAGAGTGGGATCGAGATCGGCGTGACGAACAATCGCGCCGTGCTCCACGATGGAGAGCTGTATCGGGACGTCTACTACACGCGCGTCAGCAGCCGACTCCACGAAAGCATGGGGCACTTCGAGGTTCCCGAAGAGCATTACTTCACTCTGGGTGACAACACCCAGAACAGCAAGGACGGGCGGCAATGGGAGACCTACACCTACCGCCTGTCCGGTGGCCGCCAGATTCGCGGCGATTTCGTCGACTCGGGACCCGATGAGAACCCGCGGGCCATTGGACTTCAGACCCAGTTCAAAGACGTGTTCGGTGAGACGCACGTGTTCGTTCACACGGACATCGTGGAGGGGCCCATTCACGAGGTGGCCCCTTTCATTCCGGCTCGATTCGTCCTGGGGCAGGCATTCTTCGTTTTCTGGCCCCTGTTCTCACCGTTCCGGATGCGGTTCTTGAACTAGGCGAAATGGATCGCCGACACGACGGACATCGGGTTTTTCCACATTTTCCAGACTCGAGAGTTGACTTGACGACCGGACGATTGGCGCGACGACGGGCTCGATCTCAATGGAGGGCTCCTGTTGATCCCGAGATGGGATTCCATACAAAAGACCTGCATTGACAACAGCTTATGAGGCGTACGGGACAGGGACTTCAACGGTGGCTCACCAAGACGGGACTCGACGCCCGTCTCGAATCGCTCCGAGCCTGGCGGCGTCTCGCGATCCATCCACGACTTATCCACACGCAAGGACCGCCCGGATGGCTCTCCTGAAAGCCGACAACCTGGTCAAGGTCTACGGCAAGAGAACGGTCGTGAACGGGGTGACCTTCGAGGTCTACCCGGGCGAGATCGTCGGACTGCTGGGTCCGAACGGCGCTGGAAAGACGACGTCATTCCGGATGACGGTCGGAATGGTGCGTCCGACGGACGGCAAGGTGTTCTTCAAGTCGACGGACATCACTCGACTCCCGATGTATCTGCGGGCACGCCAGGGGATGGGTTACCTCTCGCAGGAGACGTCGATCTTCCGTCGCTTGACGGTCGAGCAGAACATCATGGCGATCCTCGAGACGCAGAAGATCTCCCGGCGTGAACGGCGGCCGCGAGCGGAGGCGGCTCTGGAGGAGCTCGAGCTGACTCGATTGGCCAAGAACCGGGCGGACACGCTCTCGGGCGGCGAGCGACGCCGATTGGAGATCACTCGGGCCCTGGTGAGCAACCCGGCCCTGCTTCTCCTCGACGAGCCGTTCGCCGGCGTCGACCCCATCGCGGTCCAGGACATCCAGGGGATCGTCAACTCTCTGAAGGAGAGGGGAATCGGAGTTCTCCTCACGGATCACAACGTCCGCGAGACGCTCGCGATCACGGACCGCTCTTATATCATCAGCCATGGCCAGATCTTGAAGCAAGGGCCTCCCGAGGAGCTGATCCACGATCCCGAAGTGCGACGCGTGTACTTGGGCGAGAACTTCGAGATTTGAGCGCGGGCGGGATGCTTCCCCGCGGTGCGAGAAGCTCGAATCGGCCCGGGATCACGAGTCAAAATACTCGAAGCCCGTCGTTTCGCTGCACGGGTCGGGCTGATAACATGCCCGTTTTTCCCACGGCCGACGCGGGGCTTCCCGGCCGAGTCCCGAGCGCTCGCGCTCCTTCGCGAGCCCTTCAGCCTTTCCCATCGACCAACGCAACGGGAGAGCATCCTGCCATGAACTTCGTGGTGTGCATCAAGCGCGTCCCCGATACCGAGGCGCGTATCAAGATCGCCGCCGATGGCAAGTCCATCGACCCAACCGGCGTCCAGTTCATTCCCAGCCCCTATGACGAGTTCGCCATCGAAGCAGCGCTCCTCCAGAAGGAGAAAGCCGGCGCTGGCGAGGTCATCGCCGTCTGTCTGGGACCGGCGGAAGCTTCGGGCGAGCTCCGGAAGTGCCTGGCAATGGGCGCCGACCGAGCAATCCACCTGAAAGACGCGCACGCGCACCGCGATCCGGCCTCGACGGCCGCGATCTTGGCGAAGGCCATCGGAGATCTGTCGCCCCGCATGGTCTTCTTCGGGAAGTCGTCGGCCGATCACGGGAACAGTCAAGTCGGCGTCCAGGTGGCCGAACGCCTCGGCCTTCCCTCGGTGAGCGAAATCGTGACGCTCGAGGTGGAAGGCGACACGGCCAAGGCCCACCGCGAGATCGAAGGCGGCGTCGAGATCGTCTCGACCAGTATCCCGGCCGTCTTCACGGCTCAGAAGGGCCTCAACAAGCCTCGCAAGGCCTCGCTCAAAGGAATCATGGCTGCCAAGAAGAAGACCATCGAGGAGCTCGCCTACGACGAGGCTCCAGAAGGTCTGGAGATCGTTTCGCTCGACCCTCCGCCGGAGCGTCAAGCCGGTCGCATCGTCGGTGAAGGCGCCGACGCCGTCCCCGAGCTCGTCCGGCTGCTTCGGGAAGAAGCCAAAGTCATCTAAGGTCCTCGAGAGAAACGAACAGGAGATTGAGAAGCATGGGAACCGGAGTCCTGGCGTTCGCCGAGCAACGAAACGGCGAGCTGAAGAAGACGGCCTTCGAGGTCACGGGCCTGGCTCGACGATTGGCCGGCGAGCTGGGTGGCGAAGCGACGGTCGTGGTGGTCGGGTCTGGTGTGGACGGCTTGGCAGGCGAGCTCGCCGCTCACGGCGCTCAGAAGGTGATCGTCGTCGATCAGCCCGAGCTCGCTGAATACTCGGCCGAAGGATATGCGGCCGCGATTGAAGCAGCGGTCAAGAGCGTTGACCCGGCGGCAGTCATTCTCGCGGCGACGGCGATGGGTAAGGACCTCGGTCCCCGCGCCGCTGCACGCCTGAACACTTCCCTCGCGAGTGAAGTCACGGAGGTGAGTGTCGAAGGCGGTGCCCTGCAGGTCCGCCGGCCGGTCTACTCGGGCAAGGCGATCGCCACCCTGAAGTTCAACGCGGCACTCCCGATGATCTCGGTGCGTCCGACGATCTTCGCCGCGCCCGAGCGCTCGGAGGCTGACGCCCCCACCGAGAAGCTGACGGTGGCGGATCTCACGATCCGAGCGGTCGTCGAGGAGATCCAAAAGGCGCAGGGTGACCAGGTCGAGCTGACGGAGGCGACGATCGTGGTCTCCGGTGGTCGCGGCCTCAAGGGACCCGAGAACTGGCATCTGGTCGAAGACCTCGCCGAAGCTCTCGGCGCAGCTCGCGGCGCGTCCCGGGCGGTGGTCGACGCTGGCTGGCGCCCCCACGCAGAGCAGGTCGGTCAGACGGGCAAGGTCGTCTCGCCTCAGCTCTACATCGCGATCGGGATCTCCGGTGCGATCCAGCACTTGGCGGGGATGACCTCCTCGGGGACTATCGTCGCGATCAACAGGGACGCCGACGCACCCATCCACAAGGTAGCGACCTACTCGATCGTCGGAGACGCCTTCGAGGTCGTGCCTCGCCTCATCGAAGAGATCAAGAAAGGCTGACGCCAAGACCCGCCCGCACGAGGGCCGGTGCAAGCCGGCCCGACCGCCCCATCCTTCCCTTCTCGGCTTCCTCCCTTCTCCTCCAACCCACCTTCGATCTGCCCGACACCCTCAGCCCGACGAGCCTGGACCTCCACCGTGGTCGAGTCGACCTCCGGAGCATACGCGCCGTGAACATTCGCGCTCGACTGAACATTCTGCCACCAGGGGTTTTGGGCCAAAAGGGATGTGAGTGACCGGACGATAGGTGGGTGTCAGAAGGAGCAGAGGATGAACACAAAAGCCTAGTGAAGGATGTCTGGTGCCGGGCTCGATACCGCCCTCACCGTTCTTGCCCCACAGCTCGCCACCAGCATTTTGGAGCCGCGTCGACCCAGGTCGACGCGGCTTCTCTTTTTCGAGCTCTGCGAGCCTTCCGAATCGGCGGTCGCGTCGCGATCAGGCCTTCGTGATCGAAGGGCCCACCCGGAAGCGGGCCTGTTTGCATCGCCCTCGGGCTTTCCCTATACTCCGCGCTTTTCCCAGCGGTCGAGGAGCGCAAGATGTTTCCAGAGTTCGAGGATCGTCTCGAGAAGATGCGCAAGCGTGTGTCCCGTCTCTTGGTGTCTCTTTGAGTACGACAAGAGTCGAGACCGCGTCCTCGAGATCGAGCAGGCGATGGCGGAGCCTGGGTTCTGGGACGATCCGGACCGCTCAGCCGAGCTGATCGGTGAGCTGAAGTCCAAGAAGGCCATCGTCGAGCCGCTGAAGAAGATCCGGAGTCGATGTGACGACGTGAAGACGCTGCTCGAGATGGCGTCCGAGGAGGAGGACGAGTCTGTCGGCGGCGAGATCGAGTCGGAGATCGGAGCCGCCGAGGAAGACCTCGACCAAGTCGAGTTCCTCAAGATGCTCTCGGGTCCTCACGACCGCTTAAATGCCTACGTCAGCATCCATGCCGGAGCCGGCGGAACCGAGGCCTGCGACTGGGTCTCGATGCTTCTGCGCTTGTATCTCCGCTGGACGGAACGGAAGGGCTTCAAGACCGAAGAGCTCGACATGCTGCCGGGCGAAGAGGCCGGGATCAAGTCGGTCACGATTCTCGTGAAGGGCGAGTGGGCCTACGGCTACCTCAAGGCCGAGATGGGAGTGCATCGTCTGGTCCGCATCTCGCCGTTCGACTCGGCCAAGCGCCGACAGACGTCCTTCGGCTCGGTCGACGTGATTCCGGAGTTCGAGGACGACGTCAGCGTCGAGATCAATGAGAAGGAACTTCGGATCGACACCTACCGAGCCGGTGGCGCGGGCGGCCAGCACGTCAACATGACGGACTCGGCGGTTCGAATCACCCACCTGCCGACCAACGTGGTCGTGCAATGCCAAAACGAGCGGTCGCAGCACAAGAACAAGGCCTCGGCCATGAAGGTGCTGAAGGCGCGGCTGTTCCAGCTCGAAGAGCAGAAGCGGCGCGACCAGATCGAGAAGATGTCGGGCGAGAAAGGCGACATCGCCTTTGGAAGCCAGATTCGCTCCTACACGTTGCAGCCATACACTCTGGTGAAAGATCATCGTACCGGTGTGGATATCGGCGACGTACAGTCGGTGCTCGACGGCAACATCGATCCCTTCATCAAGGCCTTTCTCATCGGCGTCCGCAAGGGTGACAAGTCCGACGACGATTGAGTCGAACCGGGCCGCGACCGCTCACCGGGTCGCGGGCCCCTATCGGAGGCGACCATGACGGTAGGCAAGGCCCTCTTCAGCGTGTCCGACAAGAGCGGAATCGTCGAGCTCGCCCGGGTGCTCGCCGATCGTGGTATCGAGCTCCTCTCGACGGGGGGAACCGCACGCACTCTCCGAGACGCGGGCCTGGCGGTGATCGACGTCTCGGATCACACGGGCTCACCGGAGATCCTCGATGGGCGTGTGAAGACGCTTCACCCCCGAGTGCATGCCGGGCTGCTGGCGCGCTCGGACATCCCCGAGCACGTCGAGACCTTGGCCCGTCTCGAGATTCCGCCCATCGACTACGTCATCGTCAATCTCTACCCATTCGAGAAGACCATCGCGCAGTCGGGTGTCACGCTCGAGGAGGCCATCGAGCAGATCGACATCGGTGGCCCTTCGATGATTCGATCGGCCGCGAAGAATGCCGAGCGAGTCACGGTGATCGTGGATCCGCAGGACTACGCGCCGGTCACTCAGGAGATCCTCGACCAAGGGGAGGTCTCTCTCGAGACTCGACGTCGATTGTCGGCAAAAGCGTATGCGATCACGGCCGCCTACGACACCGCGATCGCCGACTATTTGGCGGTGGCGCGCGAAGAGCCACTCCGGGAGCCGTACTCGCTGGCCGGCCGCGATCGCCAAGTCCTCCGGTATGGTGAGAACCCACATCAACGGGCCGCTTTCTATCGTTGCCCGTCCGACGAAGGCCCGACCGTCGGCGCCGCTCGCCTCCGATCGGGCAAGGAGCTCTCCTTCAACAATCTGCTCGACCTGGACGCCGCGCTCGAGCTGGTGCTGGAGATGGACGACCCGGCGGCGGCCGTGATCAAGCACACGACGCCATGTGGCTGCGCGGAGGCTGCGAGCCTGGCCGAGGCCACCGAGCAGGCCTTCGCTGGGGACCCCGTCTCGGCCTATGGCAGCATCATCGCGGTGAACCGGACACTCGATGCCGCTTCGATCGACGTGCTGACGGCGGAGAACCGGTTTCTGGAGGCGATCATCGGTCCCGCCATCGACGATGCGCTCTTCGACACCTTGATCACGCGCCGCAAGTGGGGTCGGAACCTTCGTGTCCTGGAGCTCCCCGAATGGAAGGCCTCGGCTCGGGAGCGCGCGGGCTGGCTCGTGCGTCGACTCGGCGGGGGCTTCTTGGTGCAGGAACGCGATCGACGAGGGCACGGCGAAGCGGCGTGGACCACACCGACAGAGCTCCAACCAGACTCGGAGACGCGGGCTGCGTTGCGCTTCGGTTGGAGGGTCGTAAAGCACGTGAAATCGAACGCGATCGTGCTGACCCACGGCCGTCAGCTCGTCGGGGCAGGGGCGGGACAGATGAGCCGTGTGGACTCGGTGGACATCGCGATCTCAAAGGCGGGCGACCGGGCAGCGGGATCGATCTTGGCATCGGATGCCTTCTTTCCGTTCCGAGACGGCATCGACGTGGCGGCACGTGCCGGTGTGCGAGCGATCATCCAGCCGGGTGGATCGATTCGCGATGAAGAGGTCATCGCAGCCTGCGACGAGCACGGAATCTCCATGATCTTCACCGGAGAGCGTCACTTTCGGCACTGAGTCGGAGTAACGGGAAGGAGCCAGGCGAAGATCATGGTGAGCCGCTGTCGCGTCAAGATCTGTGGCATCACGAGCGTGGCGGACGCCGAATCCGCCGTCCGAGCGGGTACCGATGCTATCGGCCTGGTCTTCTACCCACCGAGCCCCCGGCATGTCGAGCCAGACCGGGCGGCGGAGATCGTCGGGAGCCTTCCGCCGTTCGTGACTCCGGTCGGCGTCTTCGTTGACCAGCCCGTCGATGAGATCCGAGCGCTCTGCCAACGCGTGTGTTTGCCTGTGGCTCAGGTCCATGGCGAGCTCTCCCCATCCGGGATCCACCAACTGCGCGAGGACGTTCGTGTCGTCGCTGGACTGAGACTGTCGTCGGCCGGAGAGCTGAGCCGCTGGCGCTCGCTCGGCCCCGCCGATGCCTTCCTGTTCGATACCCATGTCCCAGGGGAGCTTCCGGGGGGAACCGGCCGAGCCTTTCCCTGGGAGTGGCTGGAGACAGGCGACCGGCCTCCGGTCACGATTCTGGCCGGCGGTCTCCGCCCGGACAATGTGGCCGAGGCGATCACACGTGTTCGTCCGTTTGCCGTCGATGTCTCCTCAGGCGTCGAATCGCAGCCCGGCAAAAAGAGCCTCGCGCTCCTCGAGGCATTCTTGGCGGCGGTACGATCGGTCTCCTGACCGGCTCTTCTCACCGGGAACTGGCCACCTTTCCACCACATTCCCCGTGAGCCCAACCGCCAGAGATGTCGTGCTCAAAACCAGTGCTTCCTTGGCCGATACGACTGACAGATGGTCACACGGCCTTTTCGGGACAAACCGCCCCGAGGCTCCGCTCTCCGGAGAAGGAAGAAAGCGATGCACACGCCCCACCGCGAGGATCCCGAAGCCCCTCTCACGAACGAGAGCGGCGAGCAGAATCCGACGCGACCGACGCAAGTCGAAGAGGAGAACGTCGACATCCTCGGCGGGAAGCGCACCGATTCCGATCCACCGTCCGGTAGCAAGCTGTCCGACCTGATCTACATCCTCGATGAGGACGTCCCCGAAGAAGACGGCTCGACACGACCAACGGCTTCCATTCCCGAGGTCGAGGCCGACGCAACCGACGACGAAGAAGAAGGTCAGAGTCTGGGGATCGGCCCGCTGGCGGATGCACCGATCGACGCCTCACTCCTCGAAGACGGCGTCGCGCCTTCGCCTTCGATCACGCACCAGGTCTTGCCGAACCTGCCCGACGACGCGCTTTCGCAACACGCGGACACACTCGTGACCAACATCGAGGCCCTGAGGGGTGGTGATATCCCGTTCGGCCACGACAACGTCGCGGCAGCCGAAGGGCAGGATGCTTTCGACGGCTTGTTCCAGAACGAAGAGACCTCGTCGACCCGCGACGGAATCGACGACGGATACGATCTCGACGAGCCACTTCCCGAGAGTGGGCTTTCGACGCATCGCCACTCCTACCAGGAAGATGCTGAATACGAGCATGATCGCCCTCCGACAGCCGAAGAGCTCGCCACCGACATCGGAGACGAGTCCGACGACCTCTATGGCGGCCAAGGGGAGCCCGAAGAGGAGTTCGACGAGGAGCCCATCGCCGGAGAGTCCACTTTCCAGCCGGCTGGCTGGTACGAAGAGGAGGACCTTCTCCACGAGGCGAACCTCGTCCTCGTTTCGTCTCGCCACAAGGTCATCCCCTGGGCGGTCGGCCTGGTGGTGACGGCCGTCGTGTGCTTTGGCGTGGGCGGATACCTTTATCAAAAGAAGCTGGATGCGCAGGCGGTCTGGACTGCCAGTGAGTCCGCCACCCAGGACGAGGTCGCGACGCCGACCCCGATGGTGGCGGAAACTCCGACGGCGCCCGTCTCCACGTTGCCGCCGCTCAGCCCGCAGCAGAATGCCGATCTCGGGTCCGGGCTCGGCCTGGTGGTGGCCCAGCTCACGGCCCTGCCCTTTGGAGCCACCGAACTAGAGCCGACGCCTCTCGAGCCGGCGCCGACACCGACGGACGTCCAGGGGACGCCTCCGGTGGTCACGGTGGCCGAGGGTGCGGAGACGAGTGGAGGCACCGAGGCCACGACGCCCGATTCGGCGCGTCCGCCCTTCGACGACCCGATCTTCTCGGGCGAGTTCACGCGGACGGTGCCCGAGCGTTCGCCGCAGGCCGAGCGCTCGCGGAGACGAATCCTGGTCTCGCACGGCGAGGCAACGCTGTCGCTGCGCAACAACAATGTCTTTCGTGGACGGATCTACGACTTCAACGACGACATGGTCAGCCTGCAGGTCGACTACGGCTTCGTGAGCTTCGCTCTGGACGAGATTCGCCACATCGTCCCGCGAGACGGCATCCAGCCGATCGACATCGAGCGCGACGAGCCGACGGCATCGGGTCGAAAGGGCAGCATCGCTCTCGAGTACTTCGTTCAGCCTCGACAAGGCAAGGGACGCTTGGATATCGCGGCTGCGGATTCGGACCTCATCAGCGCGATCCACGTCAACGTCGCGCATGCGTTGGGCGAAGAGCTCGCGGTTCCCGAGTCCGGTCCGGAACTGGTCGAGCCGGGGACAGTTCCTTTGGCTCTGCCCACCGACGGCGAGCCCCGTCCCGACCTTCCCGCGACTCCGACCTCCTCGGAGACTCCGGACACCTCGAAGCGTACGAGCCCGAAGCCGGGTAGCTCGCCCGAAGACAAGCGCTGAGACTGGCAGCGATCTCAGGTCTCGGCCGTCTGATAGGCGGCCGGGTCCGGCCGGCCGACTTCGGCAAATCCCCGAAGTCGCAGGCGACAGGCATCGCAGCGACCGCAGGCCCGTGATTGAGCGTCCGGAGCGTAGCACGAGAGCGTGAGCGCGTAGTCGACGCCAAGCTCGAGTCCCTTCGTGATGATCTGGGCCTTGGTCAGGTGGATCAATGGCGCTTGCACGCGAAAGTGACCCGGCTGCTCGATGCCTGATCGCGTGCCGAGGTTGGCGGTGCGCTCGAAAGCGGCCAGAAACTCGGGACGACAATCCGGGTAGCCACTGTAGTCGAGCACGTTCGCGCCAATGAAGATATCACGCGCATCTCTGACCTCGGCATGAGCCAAGGCGAATGACAAGAAGAGCGTGTTGCGCGCGGGCACGTAGGTGATCGGAATGCTGTCACCGATCTGATGATCCTCCCGATCCCGTGGCAGGTCGAGGTCGTCCGTGAGGGCCGAGCCTCCGACGGCTCGCAGATCGAGCTCGATCTGAATAGGCACCGGTGCACGGAGGGACTCGGCGATCTGCTGGGCACATTCCACTTCGGCGGCGTGACGTTGGCCGTAACGAAACGTCAACGGTGTGCACTCGAAGCCCTCGGCTAGGGCCTGAGCCAGTGTCGTGGCCGAGTCGAGGCCACCGCTGAGAAGGACGATCGCACGCTGGGGCATCGCTCACCTCGATCGCTTCTTCCGATCGCGCGGACCTCAGAACTTGAGGAAGCCCTCGCGATCGGTCTCGTCAGGGCTCGTATAGATCAGGTAGCAGTTCTTGCACGGTCCATAGGGATGCGGAGTGAACACGCGCTCCCGCATCTTCTGGTATGTCTCGTTGTTCCAGATCTCACGGAACGTCTGCTCCATCATGTTACCGACTGACGGAGCGCCAGCGAGGCAGCAAGGAACGATTTGTCCGTGCGGCCCGATGTAGGTCCGCTTCCAGAGGAACATGCACTGAAAGCGCGGCATCCGGCCCGGCCCGCTGGGAGCCTCCGTCTCCGCGAAGACGTCTCGCGGGTTCTGCAGTGCTCCGCCGCCCCCGGAGTCCGAGATCCTCTTCGACGGAGTCTCGGCACCTCCGGCCTCGCTCTTGGCCGGCGGGGACGTCTTCGGCTCGGGAGCCGGGTCGTCCAGATTGAACAGGGGAGGGAGCACGACTTCGATGCCAAGCTCGTCGGCGACTCGCTGTCCCTCGGTGATGTACTGATTCGCCGTCTCGCGATTGAACTGCAGCGACTCCCGCTCCAGATCGGGATGGAAGACGACGACGTGGTTGAAGACGACTCGCTCGCCTCCCAACTTATGAGCGAGCTCTACGAACTGCGGAACCTCGCGGATCGTTCGCTCCATCATGATCGAGTTGAACTCGAGACGAGGACGCTTCTCCTCGGGAAGCTCCAGCCGGCGAGCGCAGAAGGCCTCGATGTTGGCCATCACGCGGTCGAAGTCCGCCCCGACGCGAACTGCGTCATAGGTTTCCTTGGTGGCGCCATCGATCGAGAAGGTGATGAGCTCCAGCACGTCGAGGAGACGCTCACGCAGCTTGGCGTCGTGCATCAGCGTCGCGTTCGTGATGATCTCGAGCTTGGTGTTCGTCCGCTCGAGGTCGTCGAACTTCTTGTACAGACCCGGAGTCATCAATGGCTCGCCGAAGGCCGAGAACTGAACCGTCTGGACGTACGGATACAGCTCTTCGACGACCTTGCGGTAGACCGACTCCTGCATCGTCCAACGAGGAAGGTCGTCGTAGGCCTGATTGCACATGTAACACTTGAGGTTACAGACCGTCGTGCCCGTCAGGTTGATCCAGGGCGGCAGGTGCCGAACCGAGGTCGAGGTGTCGTGGTACTCCTGCTCAGCGAGGCGAGCGTTCTCGGCCTTGAACTCGGGCGAGCCGGGAATCAGGTGGGTCGTCTCGCCGGAGAAGGGCTCCGGGTTGGAAGCTCGGGTGCTCATGGCAGGAAGCCTCGAACCTCTTAAAAGCGTTCTTGGAAAGATATTAGGCTCTTGGAGCCGAATTCTAGCACCCGCGCAGGCAGCGGACACCTCTTATTTCGTCCCTGGATCCCCCACGACCCAAGGATCGCTGTCACTCTCACTCGAAGAGCGCTCGATACCGCTGCTCGAGCTCCCGGCGACGAGAGGGATCTGGCTCCGCCTTCAGAAGCCGGCTCACACAGAGGCTCGCTTCTCCGGCTGAGAGGATCAACCGTTTTGACAAGGCGAGATTGAGCAGTCGCTCCATCGCCCAGGAAACCGCGGGCCCTTCGTATCGCGTGGCAGCGATGCGGTAGTAGTTCCCGGCCAGCTGGAACTCACTACATCGCTCGTGCGCGTATCCAAGATTGAAGAGAACGTCCGGAGGCCGCCAGTCTGGAGAGTTTGTCACGATGCGGCTTAGCCATTGGATCGCCTGTCGGGCGGCTTGGGAATCGTCCTCGTGGACCAGACTCGCGTAAGCCAATCCGAAGAGCACTTCCGGGTCCCCGGGGTGTACGGATTCCGCCTGCGTCCAGAGCGCTCGCTCGTTCTGCCACGTTGCAACCTGGCGATAGGAAGTCACCGCGGCAGCTACCGAGAGACCCGCCAAGGCAATCGTGATGGCGATGCGTCTCCGCGACGAAGTCGCGACCACGCAAGCTCCGAGCGCGAGCGCGACCCCGAAGGTCGGGGCGAGGAGGAATCGATCTGCGAAGCCCTCACCGATCGGGATGAAGTGCAGGACCGGCGCGAGAGTGAGCAGAAACACGAGCGCTCCGAATCCGACTCGGCGGCTGCGCTTCCGTGCCGAGGCGATTCCGATACCGATGAGCAGCGCAGCGGCAGCGAGAATCGAGCCCAGGCCAGCCTCTCGAAACGGTGCCTCGGAGTGATGTGTGCTGAGACCAGTCGGCCAAAACGTCTTGCTGAGCGACTCCAGCAACAACCGGGCGTGCAATGCCCAGCGGTCCCAGCCCGAGACATCCCCAAAGACGACTTGCTGTCCTTCGGGTCCGAGACCTCCCAGCACGGTGCCACGGTAGAGCCACAGTCCCAGCGGCAGCCCGATCATCGGTAGGAGGCGTCGAATGCGCATCGTCACGCGGTGGATGCCGAACATCCACTCGTCGGCCACGATCACGGCGACCCACGCGAGGCCGCTCTCTTTCGCAGCCGTTCCGAGGCAGACCGCCAGGGCGGCCAAGAAGGCCAACACCCAAGACCGTGAGTGACGCGCCCGTCTGAAGAGCAGGAAACCCGAGAGCCCTCCGAGAAGCGCCAGAAGCTCGCTGCGTCCCGAGACCCAGGCGACGGGCTCGACATGTGTCGGGTGAAACGCCCACAGGGCTGAGAGAGCCAGGGCGAGAGGCATCCACGCCGTCCAGAGAAGCAGCACCCAGAAGACGAGTCCGGCCACGACGCCGGCCAGGAGGAGATTGGTCAGATGAAACGCGATCGGATCCAGCCCGAAGACGGCGAAGTCCAGTGCATAGGAGGCCACCGTGACGGGGCGATACAGTCCGAGCTGTCGACCGAGCTGCGCGGGGAAAGGCTCCTTCCAGAGAGACCCCGGCTCTTGAACGCTCGGGTTCTGGACGACGTACAGCAGATCATCGGAAACGAACTCACCGGAGAGAGCCTGCGCGTTCAACAGGATCGTGGCAGCGGCCAGCGCGAACGCGAGCCAAGCGGCAGTTCTGGGGCGAGAAACGGGAGAGGACGCCATGCTTTTCTTTCCGACTCCCCAACCATAGAATCGCGATCTTGGAGCATTCGGCCGATCGATCGCGTGCTCCGGTATGGATCGAGCCATCAGACTCCCCTGGCGGCTCTGACAGTCGACCCGTTTCGACAGGAGAACACCCGATGACCCGCCGCCGCATGTGGACCCTGGCCGTCAGCTTGCTTGCACCCGCCGGACTGCTTCTCGCCTCCTTCATTCCGGACTCGACGCCGCAGGATGACGACGAGGAGCACGGCGGAAACGTCGTCTACATGGTCAAAAGCAAGAAGATCAAGAGTCTGATCAGCGTGATCTACAGTCATGATGACCATATCGGCTATGGCTACAAGTGCGAGGACTGCCACGGCGGAGAGACACCACTCTACGAGCAGGAGATCGGCGCGAACGTCTTCACGATGAAGGACATCAACGCCGGCAAGTCATGCGGTCACTGCCACAACGGCAAGACGGAGTGGAAGGACAGCACGGTCTACGCACCCAAGCGCAACTGTGAGCGTTGCCACAACGCCTCCCTGGTTCCGATGCACGCCAAGGAGTGATTCGGCAAGACACACGATCAGCGAACGAGGAGCTCACTCGGAGAGTCGGGCCTTGAGCTCTTTGATCGCCGAAGCGGTTCCGAACCCGAATCCGAAGAGGCTCTGCCATGACACCTCAATCACGGCGGAGCTCTTGGCCAGTCCGGATGGCAGGTCTGTCGGTGACGGTCGCGGCCACAGAATGCGTGCTCGAGGATAGCGGGCCTGAAACTCGCCGATGGGAAGCGATCCTTCCCAGTGAATCGTCAAGGCACCCACTCTCCGAAGAAGGTCGGCCGGGTAGCACAGCTCGGGCAAGCTCTGCCCTGCGTGCCAAGGATCGAGCACGACGACCTCGACACGATCCTCTCCGTCAGCGACGGAGTCGATGACCGGGCTTGCGAGCAATGAGCTCGCCGCAAACGCCTCGCGGCCGGATCGGGGAAACAGCACACCCAGCTCCTCGAGAAAGATCCGAGTGGCGTCCAAGTCGTCCACCCGCGCCAAAGCGATCGGGAAGCCCTGGCGCGCGATCGCGGTGACGTTTTCCGCTCGATTCACTCGAGCGTCGCCGATCACGAGATCCGGATTCAGCGCCGCCAGGACGCCTTCGTCGAGATCCCGATACGAGCCGAGTGCCAAGGCCGGACCCACTTCGAGCTCCGCCTCGAAGAGGTCGACACACTCGTCGCTCACGCCGGACAAGGAGCCCAGGAGACCCATCCCCAAGAGGTTTCCGGTGATCGACGGAGCCAGGGAGACGACGCGATCCAGCCGAGTGGGTCGCTCCGACGGAAGCGCACGATGACCGAGAGTCCAGGGTTCCATCGAATGCCTCTTCCTCAGGATCGCGGCCGAACGAGTCGGGCCGGGATGAAGCTCGCCTCAAGTCGACGGGCCTCTCCGGTCGATAGAATCAGCGAGCGGTTGAGTCCGGCCTGACGAAGCCGCTCAGACCTCCAAAGGGAAACGTTCGGACAAGGCGAAGGAATCACGAACCTTCGCCTTGTGCCGTATTGGGGGCGCTCACGGTAGGAACCGTCGGCAGCGCGATGGCCCGAGCGCCATCGCCGGTCGCGCAGAGATACGCCTCGGCGGCCAAGCCCGTTCGATCGCGATACTCGGCGCACACCTCGACGGCAACCTGAGCCACCGACTCCGGACTGACCAGAGCCAATGCACATCCACCGAATCCAGCTCCCGTCAATCGAGCTCCAAAGCAGCCGTCCTTGGACCGGGCCAGCTCGACCATCAAGTCCAGCTCGTCACAGCTGACCTCGTAGAGGTCGCGTGCGGACCGATGAGACTCGTCTAGGAGCTGACCGAACCAGTCGGCGTCGTCGATGTCGAGCGCGGCCGCTGCGTGTCGGACTCGCTGCTCTTCCTCAATCACATGTCGTGCTCGCTTCAGCTCGAGATCATCGAGCAACTCGGCATGGCGGACGAGCAGCTCGGGCGAAACGTCACACAGGCACGTGACGCCTTTGATCTTTGCCTTGAGCTTCTTGAAGGCCGACGCGCAGGTTCGAACGCGATCGTTGTACGCCGAGCCTTGGAGCCCACGGTCGACGCGCGTGTTCAACAGCAAGATCTTCATGGCCGCATCGTCGAAGGGCAACGTCCGCTGACGGACCTTCTTGCAGTCGATCATGAGCGCTCGCCCTGCGCGACCGTAGCCGGAGGCGAGCTGGTCCATGATTCCGCACTTGAGCCCGATGAACTCGTTCTCGGCGCGTTGAGCGGTTCGCACGAGATCCATCGTCCGAACGGGCTCGTTGGCTAGGCTCGAGATTGCGACTGCCGTCGCCATCTCGATGCTCGCCGATGAGCTGAGGCCGCCCGCAATCGGCAGATCACCTCCAAAGAGGAAATCGAGGCCCGACATCCGATAGCCGCGACGACGGAGGAAGTGCAGCACACCCTTCGGGTAGCTGGCCCAACCATCGGCCTCCAGATACTCGAGCTCGTTGACTCCGAACTCGACCTCGCGCTCGGGAAAAGCCGACGACACGAGTCGAATCCGATCATCTTCACGCTGGCGGACGAGAACGTAGGTTCCCCGGTCGATGGCTGCCGCGAGCACGTGTCCGCCGTTGTAGTCGACGTGTGAGCCAATCAGCTCCACTCGCCCCGGCGCGAAAAAGGCACGCTCTGCGGGAGCCCCGAAGAGGGAAACGAAGCGTCCCGCTGCCTCAGCCTGGTCGAATCCGTAGGTCATTCCTGCTGCGTGCCCATAAAGTGAGCCGTCTACTGAGACTGGCCAAGGAGCTCGAGAGTTGAGCGGGTGGTGGTCTTGATGTGGGCCGGAGGAAGCCCGCCCGGTTGAGACTCCGCGGGTCGTAGCGTTCCACTTTCCTGGCGCTCCAGCGTAAAGCGATGGATCCGACCCGCCTCGAGGTCGAAGCTCACGAGACCATTCCCCTTCGACTCGAGACCTTCGACCAGGAGCTGAACACCACCGGCCACCAGAGGGCCGGACTCTTGGCGCTCGTAGGTCTGATCGAGGCGGATCTGAGCAACGCGACGGTCGTCCTTCCGCTCGACGCCGATGTATTGGTAGCTCGTGCTGACCTGCATCGGCCCGAACACCGGCAGGCTCATGACGACCTGGTGCTGCCAGCTGTCGTCCGGGGTGAGCTCACTATCGGGTAGCTCGACGAACATGCGCTGGAAGATCGTCTTCATATTGTCGTCCCCCAGAGACTCGCGTACTTGCTCGAGCTCACGCTGGAAGAACTCGCTGCCGGCGACGTCGCCGAAAGCCGCCCGAAGAATCGCCTCCACGTCGACCCCGCGGAAGGCGATGATCTCGCCTCGATCCGACAAGGTGATCCGAAGCGTCTGCGCGAGCATCGCGTCGTTCATCTTGGTGGTTGGGCTGGCGGGATTGTTGTCCTCTCGGGTCGAGTCATAGGTCTCGCGCACCGGTCCACCGGATGCGCTGAGCTGGATCGACTCCGTTCGGACTTCGAGGCTCGCCGTTCGAGCCGCTGAATCCACGTCGCGCACCGTGAAGCGGTAGACGCGCTCCATTCGCTGAGACTCGGCCGCCGGCGCGAGGGAGTTCTCGATCGCCTGGTCCTCGATGAGTCGATATCGATGCACCGCACCGACCTCGAATCGATACCGTGGTCGAACCTCCTGGGCGGAGATCTCGGAGCTGACGAGAAACAGACAGGTGAGCGCGGCAACCCGGACGAGGGGAATCTGCATGACAAGGCTCCTGTGGGACGTCGATCCGGTTGGCGGCCAGCGGTCGGATTCTAACCGATGCGGTGGCCTCCGGACCGATCGGTTCGAAGGGGATCCCTTGAGTGACGGCAATTCCCGTTCCGGCCACATCCCGGCTGAGAGCCTCGATCCGGGCTGCTAGAATGTGCCGCTCACCAGGATCGGAACGGGCGGTTCTCGGAGTGGATCGAGTGGAGGTGGACCGGACAGATGTTGGCAATCGAGGCCTTCCTGACAAGCTGCCTGGTCACGACCCTTCGCTGGCGGACACTCTGGCGTTGGCTCTCGACGGCCGCGCTCCTGCTCGCGCTGTCCGTCGGATCGATGGTGTGGCTCGGTAGCCAAACAGGCGCTTCGCTCACAGCCCCCGATGATCTCTCCAGTTGGCTGCAGGATCTGATTCGTGCTCGC
This sequence comes from Planctomycetota bacterium, assembly GCA_029260795.1. GTDB lineage: Bacteria > Planctomycetota > OFTM77 > OFTM77 > OFTM77 > OFTM77. Next base: position 35,389 of record JAJDCO010000125.1, read on the forward strand.
ATTCCCATCGTGCCGTGGACCGCAGGACTGGTCGGACTCGTCGCGGCGCTCTTCTTCCAGGGCGTTTGGATTCAAGGGGGTCTGGTCGAAGAGGCATTCGCGAAAAGCTCACTCGACTCGAGAACCTTCTACGGAGCTGGTGGCGCGCTAGCGGGTCGAATGTTGGCCATCGCAGCCGTCTTCCTTGTCGGCCTGGTTGGTTGGGGCAAGTTGCTGGGCGAGTTCTGGATTTGGCTCGAAACCGACCCACCCTACGACGGCGCACTGACGACTGCTCACGACCCGGCGGTCGTGATCTTCGCCCTGATTGGCGGGATCAAGCTCCTGCTGTTCCTTGATCTGGCCACTTGTGCCTTGGTCGCGCCGCCAGGCTCGAGTGTGGTCAGCGCCTTGGGGCGAACCGCCCGCCTCTGGCTCCGCCGGGTCGGTAGTATCGCGACCCTGGTGTTGCTGGAGAGCGCTCTCTTAGTAGCGCTGATCTGGGCAGCGGTCCGGCTCACGCCGCTGTTGCCGGAGATGGGAGGCGAGTCGACTCGTGGGTCGTTGATCGTGACCTTCCTGCTTCTGATCGCCGGGTGGTTTCGGCTTCAGGTCTTGACGGCTGCCGGCGTGCTCTTCCAACGCGCGGTCAGCACACCAACGAAGGAGAGCTGTGAGAGGAAGTCGTTCCAGGGATACTCGGCACTACCGCCAACTGACATCCGCGACATCTGAAAAAATCGAGAGAGGAGAATCGAAGAATGAGCGTCGAGACTCGACAGCCGGCGATCCGGGTGATCCTGTTACCGAAGGACACCAACGAGCGAGGTACGATCTTCGGCGGTGTCATCTTGAGCCAGCTCGACCTCGCCGGAGCAGTGGAGGCACGCAAGCACACGGACCACCGCTTCGTGACGGTCGCCATGAAAGAGGTCGAGTTCGTCGCTCCCGTTTACGTCGGAGATGTCGTGAGCTTCTACACCGAGACCATTCGCAAGGGGCGCACTTCCATCTCGGTTCGGGTCAACGTCGAGGCTCAACGGCGCCGTGACAGCGACGAAACGGTGGTCGTCACAGAGGCGGAGGTCGTCTACGTCGCTGTCGACTCCGAGGGACACCCAATTCCCTGCCAGAGCCCGGTCGAGTGAAGGGAGTGGCTACCGGCGAGCGGCGGGCCGATGACTGAGCAGACCATAGCGAAAGATCAGCCAGAGGATCTTTGTGCCGGCCCGAAGGGTACCCGACACCGTTCCGGTGATCTTGGAGACACCGACCCGCTCTCGGTATCGGACGGGGACCTCCTCGATCCGAAGGCCGGCCTGCACCGCCTTGATCTGCATCTCGACCGTCCAGCCGAAGTTCGTGTCCTGCATATCCAGCTTGTGAAGCGAATCCCGCCGGATTGCTCGGAAGGGACCGAGGTCTGTGTATCGGTGACCGAATCGCCACCGGATCAGTGCCGTGGCCAGACGGTTTCCCCAGTATGATTGGGGCAGGAGCGCCTCACGCCCGTTAGGGCCGAGGATGCGCGATCCCAGAACGAAGTCGACGCGGTCTTGGAGGATCGGCTCCACCAACGCCTCCAACTCTTCGGGATAGTCACTGAAGTCGGCATCCAGAAACACGACGATCCCGTCTGTGGACCGAAGAGCGGCGATCCCGGCGAGGCAAGCCGAGCCGTAGCCTCGTCGGGACTCCGACACGACCCGGGCGCCCAGAGCACTTGCAACCTCAGCGGTTCGATCGGTGCTCCCATTGTCGACCACGACGATCTCTCGGAGAGGGCCCTCAGGAAGTGAGTCGAGGACGAGCCCGATTGAGGCTTCCTCGTTGTAGGCGGGAATGACGACGTCGATTGCATGCGCGACGAGAGCACCCAACTCCTTGTGTCTCCAGGCTATCGGCACGGCGCTTTGCTCACGAGTCAAGTCCTGCCCGGGGAGGGCGGCCCAAGAAACTCGTTGCGATTCAACAAAAATAACGCTAAAATTCTCGGTCTTGCCGGATCCCGTCCGTAGGATCTGCTAAAGAGCCGCCGCCAAAGGTTGGCTCGTCCACAGCACTCGAAACTTCCCCTTTGGAGCACTGGCTTCGATGACCAAGGTTGAGCAGAAGAAGGCTGCCGATCGCAAGAAAGCTGAAGACAAGATCTTCCAGCGCTTGATCAAAGGCAAGCAGAAAGACCACGTCACACTCGTTTTCCGCGATGGGCGGGCGGTGGACGGCATGATCATCTTCAACGAGCTCAAACGCGTCGGTCGTTTGATCAACGTCAACAAGGAGATCTCGGTCGACTACAGCGTCGAGGATGTCCGCGAAGTGCGTTTCTGATCATCTCGAATCGAGTGCCCTTCGAAGACCCACCGATCACCCCGCCCTCTCGCCCGCTGCCCCAAGCCACTCCCTACAAACAACTTTCCGCAAGACGGCCTCTCCATTCTCGACGAGCCGCCCCGCCATTCTGAGTCGAGTCCTGGAGCACGGATCCGCTCGATGTCCAATGATCCGTCGAGTTTGTCGAGAAAGGTAACCGTCCTCTGCAGGATTCAGCGGTTCTGGCGATGCTTCCCAATTGGGCGGCTTTCAGAATCGCGAAAGGAAGACGTTCCCGAGACACCACTTAGATGACCAAGGGCGTTTCTGCGGCTTCACTCATCCGCTTGGCTCGTGATTAGCTATCCTCCCTTCCATCTCAAGAAATGCCGCCTCGGCGGCTACCTGGTGAGTGAAGAGGAGGTCCTCACATGGAACGCGTCTGGAAGAAACGGCTGAAGTTCAAGCAGAAGACTGAAGCCACCTCGGTATACATCTCTCGCGGCACGGACAAGTGGTGGGTCAACTCTTACTTGTTTGGATACTGGGATTTCGACACGTACGTCGAAGCTGAACGATTCTTCCTCCAGCTCACCAAGAGCATTGAGAAGGTGCTCAAGAGCTTCGCGAAGCCACCGACCTTCGAAGACTTCCAAGCTCGGGTCGAGAAGCTGCGCTTCGGCAGCCGAAAGGTCGTCTTCGAGTTGCGCAAGCAAACCTCTCCCTGGGCGACACGCCGGCAACGCAAGTCGAAGAAGGGCGAAACGGCGGAGAGCTGAGGATCAGACGGAGCCGGCCGGCGCGAAGTCGATCGACCGATCACTGATCTTCAACCGCCGCATCTTCTCGTAGAGCGTGTTGCTGTCCCACCCGAGGTAGCGCGCTGCCTTGGCCTTGTTGAGCCGGCCATTGAAGGCCGTTGCTTGAAGTGCCATGCAGACTTCGGAATAGACGTCTCCTCGCCGCGTTGCGATCTTGGTCTCGACCTCCATTCCGAACATCTCGCAAACCCGAGTCACCTCGTCGGCGGTGACGGGGACGAGGTCCGAGAAGATGATCAGTCGGTAGACAAAGTTCTCCAGCTCCCGGATGTTCCCCCGCCATCCCTGACGCCAGAGTATGCACAGTGCTTCTTCGTCGAAGAAGCTCTCGACGCTCTCGAGCGGCAGCTTCTCTTTTTTGGCGTACTTCCCGACGAAGTGCTTGGCGAGCAGCGGGATGTCCTCGCGTCGCTGCCGAAGGGGAGGGAGGCTCAGCGGCACAACGTTCAGTCGGTAAAAGAGGTCTTCGCGAAACTTGCCTTCCTCTACCAATCGCTCGAGGGGCTTGTTGGTGGCCGCAATGATCCGGACATCCACCTTTTGAACGCGGCTGTCGCCCACCCGGCGAAAGGTTCCTTCCTGCAAGACCCGCAACAGCTTGCCTTGAAGATCGAACTGAAGGTCACCGATCTCGTCCAGAAAGACGGTGCCCTTGTGAGCCAACTCAAAAATACCGAGCTTGTCGGCATAGGCGCCCGTGAAGGCTCCCTTCACGTGCCCAAAGAGTTCGCTCTCGATCAAGTCCGCCTGTGTATTGATGCAGTTCAGAGCCTCGAAGTCGTGAAGCCTGCGGCGGCTGTTGAAGTGCAGGTTCTTGGCGATGAACTCCTTGCCCGTCCCAGACTCTCCCTCGAGAAGCACCGAAGCGTCCGAGCGTGCCGCACGCATGATCATCTGCCTCAGCGCGTTCATCTTACGACTCGCGCCTACGAGATTGATTCCCTCGCCGAACTTCTCCTGCGTAAACTCGAAGAACTGCGCTTCTCTGAGAAGGGGCGCACATTGATCTGCCAAGGCGAAGAAGGTTTCCAGGTCGCGTCGAGTGAAGGCATTCTTCTGCCGACTCTCGACGTTCAGCACGCCGATGACTCTTCCGTAGTACTTGATCGGAACCGCCAGCTCCGAAGCAATACCCGCGAAGAACGGCACGAAGTCCGGCTCGAGCGCGACGTCGTTCACCAGAAGCGGAACGCCGGTCGCAGCGACCCGCCCCGTTATCCCGCGACCGACCTCCACTCGCTGGGGGCGCTGGTCCTCGGGAAGCAGGTGCGGCCCTTCGATGTGGGCAATGTCGAGTGTTTGCTCGATGTCGTCCATCAGCGCAACGAAGCCGTTTCGAGCGCCGGTCTTGCTGAAGCATAGCTTCAGGAGGTCCTGGAGGACCTTGTTCGAATCTTCGACGATGAGGCCTTGGTGGATCTCACTGTATTGACGAGCCACGTCAAACAGCAGATTTCGCTCGCTCTCTTGCTTCTCGTACTCCCAAGCTTGCTTGATGGCCACGGACGCCAGATTGGCCAGAAGCTTCAGCCGCTCCTGGTCGAACTCGCTGAATGCACCGACCTCCCGCGACTCGAGCACGAGGACACCGATCAAGCTCTCTTGACGGTCGAGCATCGGAACGGTGATGTTCGATCGTACATCTCGCCACATCTGGAGGTAGTACTGCTCGTCATCGGAGAGAACATTCGGACACACGTAGGGCGACTTGGTCTCAGCTACATGCTTGGCGATGCTCGCCTCGCCTTCGAACAAGCTCAGCACATGGTGCTGCCGATGACGAAACTCGTCGAGAAGATCCACTTCGGTCATGCTCTCGATTCGAAGTACATCGTTCTCGGAATCCCGAATCGCGACCAGACCGTAGTCGGCGCGGACCCACTTTCGACTGACTTTGAGAACGTTGTCGAGAGTTCGTCGTAGCTTGTGCGATGAGTTGATCTCTTTGACGATGCTTCCGAGCTCCGACACGAACTCCGTGTCGACGGGATTCGCTCGGTTCGGTTCCGGGAGCGGGGTGCCGTTGGACTCGGCGGACAGCCCGTTCGCATAGGCGCGTTGGATCGTGAGCAGCTGCTCGACCTGCCCCGAATCGAGCAACGTCAGCTCTTGTGCGATCTCACCGAAACGCCGCGATGCTCCCGCCCCGTTCTGTGCCTTCAGCACTCGCTTGATGGCCTCGGGCTTCAGATCGTAGCGGCAGAACGCGAGCTCACCGATTCGTGGAACGGCGGCGTGGGCAGCTTCACTTGCTTTGTGCATCGCTCCCGTTCTTCACGAGGATGTCGAAGGAGCGCCGGGCCGTGTTGCCCGAAATGTCCCGGGCCATGACCGCAAGGCGATAACGCCCATCGGGATAACGAGGCGATCCATCAGGATGAAAACCGTCCGTGTCCCAGTAGGACTCGGCGCCAACGGCCCGGCCGGCCGGAGCATGCGTCAAGACGTACAGAAACCGACGCTTCGAGTAGTTTCCCTCGGTCTCCAAGACCTCGGATCCAACTTTGAGCCGCCGCTTGAAGACACCGTCGATTCCGGAATGACGATCAAACCCGCCTGGGAGCGTGTCGAAGCGACAAAACAAGATCGGCTCCGTCATGGGCCTTGGACTCGATCGAGTCAAGTGGAAGATCTGATAACTGATCTCGTAGACGCCCAGCTGATAGGGAGCAAAGCCAAACGAATCCTCCGCCTCGAGAACGATGTCGACATCCCCCGACACGACCGGAATCCCGACCGAGCCGACCGGCGGGAAAGCCTCATCACCCTCGTTCGCGCAGAGATACGCGCCGAGGATTCGAGGAGCTTCCTCGTCCCGAACCGGCAGCTTCACGAAGTGAAGCGGATTCAGGTAGTTTCCCCAAGGGTCGAGAACGTTCAAGTGCAAGTGGTCATATCGAGAGCCGTACGCGTGTACACGCCAGTGAATGACCTCTCCGAGCTGACTCCCAGCTGCGATCGGCTCTCCTTCTTCATGAGCTCGCCGGATCGCCTCCGGAACGGATTGCTCCGCGATGTGGTGGTACTCCCACAGGAAGCCGTCATCATCTTCGATCGCGACCTCGAAGTAGAGCGGCCGAGCTCCGTAGTAACACAGGGCGACCACGCGCCCTCCAGTGGCGGCATAGACCGGCGTCTCTGCGGGTGCTCGAACATCCACTCCCGGATGGAAATAAGGCCGCCCACCATAGTGCTGGAAGTTGTGAGCCAAATGCCCGAGCGACTGGTCCTCGACCTCTCCGCCTACAGGCCACAGATGACGGTTCGCCGGTTCGAAGACCATGAACTCGCGGGAATCCACCGTCATGTTGCCGTGTCGGTCTTGGGCGAGGACGGTGGCGACGTGCTTGCCAGGAGCTAGCTCTTCCACGGGTTCCCAGCTCAAGCCGACAGCGCCCGGCTCTCTCAGACGAACCGAATGGTCGACCATCAACATCCAATGCGAGGTCGCGCTCCGCTCCTCTCGTGAAGCCACGACGAGGTGGGGTCGAGAGCTCGGAACGAATCTTCGATCCACGAAGGGCTGAGACTCCAGCTCCCAGTCGAGTTGGGGCGGCGACAGATCGACGCCTTCCAATGAATGAACGGGCTCGAAGCGTCTCGGAGATCCGCGCTCGCCCTCGACCAGAATCCGATTCCGGGAAGATTCTCCCGAAGGTCCCCAGAGATACTCGATCTCATGAACCCCCGCTGAAAGCTCGACCGGGAAGCGGACCTCTACCAAGTCGGTGTCCTGAGCGAACAACCGATCAGGGTGGCGAATCAGAGACCGCTGAAGCTCCAAGGTCGCGTCGTGGCCGTCGATCAGGCACTGGAGCTCCCTAGGATCGAACCGCCGGTCGAGTCCGGAGAGACGGAAGGTCAGCACCACCGGGTTCACTACCGGAAAGCCCTCGACGGGAAACATCACCTGAATCGGGGGCTCACCGGGCTCGTGTTCGGCATGGATCCCTTCCACCCCGCTGCAAAGCGCCAATACCCCGAGAAGACACAGCCAGCAAGATCGACCTGCCATCGCTACCTCTCGAGAATGGGGTGAGTGCCAACGAACGAGGATTCGGCCGGGACCGGTCATCGCGTGAGAGCGACTCCCTGCGCCAGCAGGAGAACCCTAAAGGGAGACCTACTCGACAATAACATCCATACCACATCACCGGCTCGAAGCCAAATCCTCGGAAGAACTTCTGAGGCTCGACCTCCATCGAATCCGGCCCGATAGCCTGCCGTGCCCCTCCATCCACAGCCCGATCCTCGCCGATAGAGGAGTCATGAGTACGCTCAGAACCTTGCGCTATGGCTTCATCTGCACGTCGGTGGCTGTGATCGCTCTCACGACGGCCGAGCTCACACTCCGTGCCTTCGACTACGGCAGCCCGCGGGAGGTGTTTCGCCTGGAGCGAGACGCGGCCGGCCAGACATGGGCCAAGGCCAATCGAGAGGTCTTCGATCTCGAGCGGCTGACTGGTATCAGCTTGAACACCACCGCCTGCCGACTCCCCAAGCCCGACGAGACGTTTCGCGTCATCAGCCTGGGGGCCTCAACGACATATGGACGCCCCTACGAGCATCGGGGGAGCTTCTCGTTCTTTCTGGAGCGCTTGCTCGAAGAGCTTCCCGAAACCCTCGGAAACCGAGTTCCCGAGGTCTTGAATGCGGGTCTTCCCGCTGCTTCCAGCCGCGAGGTTCTCCGGATCGGTATCGCAGCCCTTGAGCTCGAACCCGATATATTGATCCTCTACGCGGGACACAACGACTTCGGGCATTACAGCCGAACCGACGGCTTCACGACGGGACTTCAGCGCTTTCTTTCGGACCTGGAGCTGACCGAGCTACTTGGCCAGGTGATCCCTCGTGACATCGAGGTGGCTGGTCCCGACGCGCTCGAACGATTCGGTTCGGTCGACCCGAACGGTTCCGCGGCCCGCAGAGTCATCGAGAACTTCGAGCGGAACATCGAGGAGCTCGTGAAAACAGCTCGCTCGAAGGGCGTACCGGTCATCGTCATCGCGCCAGCCTCCAATCTCCGCAGCTGGCCGCCCAACCGGTCCGTCGGGGTTCGGGGACTTCGTCCCATCCAGGCGACCCGTTTTGAGAATCACCGCACGTCGGCTCGGCTCGCCTTCGGCGAGAGGGACCTGCACCGAGTACTCCGTGAGCTCGACGCCGCCGCCGCGATTCAGCCCTTGGACGCGACGACCCAGTTCGAAAGAGGTCTGTGCCTCGAGGCCCTTCGACGCTTCGACGACGCCGCTCAGGCTTTCCGCAGCGCTCGCGATCTGGATGCTCTCCCGCTGCGTGCGACTCAAGCAATTCGCCGCTCCCTGCGCAACATCGCTCAGCGCTCCGATCTTCCGCTCCTCGATGCCGAGTCCGTCTTGATGGCGCGCACTCAACCACGAGTGCCGGGCGAAGACTTGTTCATCGACAACGTGCACCCCTACCTCGAAGGCCACGCCATCCTCGCGGAGGCGATTCATCGAGTACTGGTCGAAAACCGGTATTGGCGAGGTCCGCTACCTCCCGGTCGTCCGTTCGACGCCAGCCGCTGGCTCTCCCCGCAGGAAGAGGTTCAGGCCTTCTTGCTCACGGGCGAATACCTCTACCGGTTCGGCCGAGCCCAGGACGCAGAACGCATGTTCCGGCGAGCCCTCGAGCGCCAGCCGACATTGGCTGAGAGTTGGATACGCTGGGCTCGCTTTCTCGCCCGCCTCGATCGCGTCGAGGAAGCGAATGCCGCCTTCGAGCGCGCCGGCCAGCTCGCGCCCGAGCGGGGCGAGGAGATCCAGACGTACCAGGGCCACCTTCTCGCTCCGAAAGACCGCTGACACGATCAGGTCGATGGAGCGGCCTCGACGACACAGCAGCGGAACCCGACGTTGTCGATCCGGTCATCCGATCGGGTATAGAGGCGGGCGTCGCAGCTGAGAAACTCGTGTGTGTCCGCGTAGCATCCGCCACGAAGGACCTTCGCTTCGTAGGGGATTTCGTAGTCCGAGGCCGTCCATTCCCAGACTCCACCGGCCATGTCTTGAACCCCGAATGGCGATGCGTTCTTGGGATGAGCACCGACGTCGGCGAGCTCGTCGCTGTTGTAGTTCACGCGAGCGCGGTCGAATCGATGTCCCCACGGGTAGCGACGTCCGTCTTCCCCCCGTGCGGCCTTCTCCCACTGCTCTTCTGTGGGGATTCCCTTGCCGGCCCACTTCGCATAGGCGACGCAGTCGGTGTAAGAGACGCCCACGACCGGCTGGTGGAGGCGATTGTATTGTGGATCTCGCCAGTAGAGTGGCTCCGCGTGCCCCGTCTCCTGAAGGAAGGCGGCATACTGCTCGTTGGTGACGGGATGTTGATCGATTCGAAACGGACCGATGTACCGTTCCTTCTTCTTCGGACCAAAGAGAAAGATACCGCCTGGAATGTTAACCATGTCCACCAACCGAGGGTCTGTAGACCTCCCTCCGGCGGCACTCCCAGTCAGCAAGGTCCGGATCTCGGCCTCGATTGTCTCGAGCTCGCCGCGATCACTGAAGTAGTCGTTGATGTCTTCGAGACGATCGCTGACCTCTTCCCAATCGCTCTCACCCGTCAAGAACAGGTACCCGTCGAGCACCTGCTTGGCCTTCTTCATGAAGGTGTACTGAGCCTCTTCGTCCTCCTCCTCGAAGGCATGCTCGAAGAGCAAGATGCCGTAGAAGAATGACTCCTTGTCTTTCTCGAGCGGCCGACTGGAGTAGTACTCTTCGAACGAGACGAGGAGGTCGTCTGTGGAGTATTCGGGCTCCACCTTTCCACCCTCAATGTACTTCTGCCAGATCTGATTCTTGGCCTTGTCGATACTGACTGTCATTCTTTGCCTCGACTCCTCGAGCCTCTCCAGCCAAGACTCAAACCCTTACATAACTTGCACTTAGGTGCCATTGCGCATCTAAGGCCAAGCCTGGATACTAGCGAACGGGCCGGTCCGCGTCAACGGACCGGCCCGGTGCATCCCCCGGTGCATCAATTGGAGGTCGAGAGTATCCGCCCCTCTCAGTCGATCCCGTAGCGCTTGACGAGTTCCTTGAAGCGAGCCTCACCGCGAATGCTGTCCAGGTCCGAGTCCCCCCGCAAGAGGTCTTCCCGGTCGAAGCCGACCTCAATCGCCCGGGCAAGCCACTCGAGGGCGACTTCCTTTTCGCCCGAGAGCGCGTATCCGCAGGCAACATTGTAGGTCGCCGCCTCCGGGGCGAAACCGAGCTCCGTCGCCCGAACGAAGTCTCCACGCGCGGCAGTGTACTCTCCGAGTGCGTGGCGACAGTAGCCACGTTGGAAGTAGATCGAGCCGTTGCTTGGGTCGGCCTCGAGGGCCTTCGAAAAGGCGGTCACGGCTGGGGCATACTGCCCGGCGTCCTGCAACGCCTGACCTTGCGCGAACGAGTCCGTGGACCGCGGCCTATCCATGGCTGCGCTATGCTGCTGGCCGCCCATCGCCTGAGCAAGCAAGGCGTCACCGTAGCCTTGATCGATGGCCCAGTGCACTCCCGCCATTGCGGCCTCGATGACGGCGGCGAGACCGAATGGCCCACAAGACTCGAACAGGAGACCGTCCTGATCCACGGTGTAGCTCATGGCCCATCCGGACAGATGCTCGGAGACGGACTCCGTGCTCGGAAGAAGCGCGGCATCGAAGGGCGTCCGCTCGGGGTCGATGACGGCCGAGAGTGCCGGAGCTGCCGCGTTGTAGGCAAAGCTGAAGACATCCTTCAGGTTCACATAGAGCAACTCACCGGGCTGACCGTGAAGCTGTGCGAGCGTCCGTTGAAAATCCTCGGATTGCGCGAGCGTCTCTGCCTCGGAATTCTGCCACTGGATGGCACGCTTCAAGACCAAGACCTGCGAGGCAATCATCAGCCTGTCCCCCGTGAGAGCGAAGGCAGGTTGTAACGTGAAATCGGGTTGGCGGATGGTCGCGTAGTGGATCGTGCGCTCTTGATAGGTGGTCTGCTTGATCTCGACGCCGTCGATCATCGAGAGACCTTGTTCGATCGTCTTCTTCAGCCGCTCGGAATCACGGACGTCCAAAGAGAGAACGACATCGGGGATCAAGCCACCTTGCCGGGGCAGAGCTACATAGAGCTCGGCCATGGCACCGAGCGGCCTCAGAACGTCCTCTTGAGGATCGACCGGGAGCATGCGGAGCGCCGCCTGAAGCTCGCGACGGAACTGCTCGGCGTAACGACGCGGCATGTACTCCTGGCTGGCCCGCTCGGCGAGGCCCATGAGCTCGTCATAGATACTCGCCATGTCGTAGTGAGCCGTCGCGTAGAGGACCGTATTGGCCGGCACATGCCCGAGACGGTCCGAATCGATGCGGCCGGGCGCGAGCGCCTTGAGAAGACCCCGCTTTTCGCCAGGTGCATCAAGATAGACCGCCGTCCGACTCCCCGTACCCTGGCGGTTGACTGCCAGCGCCAACCCACGCACGTGATCGACTCCGAGATCGCTGAGCGCGCTCTGATACGTATCGGGAACGAGGCCACCGAGACGCGCTCGGAACGAGTCGACGTTCAAGAAGAGCCAGGTCAGCGATCCGTCGCCGAAGGCCTTGGCCTGCGCCTTCTGAAACGCCGGCAAATCCGCCAGTCGATCTCCCTCGGATCGGCCGTGACGAGCATCGAGAAAGTCGCTCAAGTAGGTTCGCCCCACACCCGCCACAAAGAGCTCACCATCGAAGCCGTAGCAAAGCTCCCCTTGAACCTCTTCATGTCCCAGGGTGGCGAGAGTGACGTCATGGTGCGTGAACTCACCGCGCACGAGCTCCTGAGACCCCGGAATCTGATCGACGAGCTGTTGGAGGAGGCCCTGGAAGTTCCCGTGCTGATCGGAAGGCACTTCGATCGTGAGCAACACCGAAGGCGTCGGCGTGAACTGAACCGTCGTCAGACCGCCGATCGCAAGGTCGATTCGGCCGCCGAGCAGGGCTCGGAGGGTGGCGAGAGAAACCGGACTGTCGCCGGCCTGCGACTTGATCTCCTCGAGATGCTCGGTGAGCATCTCGACCGAGCCCGCGAAGAAGCTCGAGACCTCGTCTTCTTTCCAAATCGAGTGCAGCGCTAGCCCGTCGAAATGACGGCCGAGTTGCTCGATGCCGCTCACCGACGCGGCCAAATAGGTATCGGCCGAGACCGACCGTTCGAAGCGGGTCTCGACAGGAGCCTCATCATTCGACTCAGCCATCGCCCAAGGGGCGATCAGAAGCCCCGCGCAGGCGAGGGCAAGCGGCCGGGTGGCTCGCTGCAGAACGGTGGGTCGCATGGTCGATCCTCCAACATGCTCGTGGGTATTTGGGGAGAAGCCTGGAACGTCCGTCCTTGGGAATTCCAGGCGACGGGTTTCTCGGGGGAACCGCCTTCGGACCAAGATGGGTCGCTCGTTACCGACTCCAGACGGAGTCGGAACGACGTACGAAGGGAATCGGTTCCCGCATTCGCTCGGCCGATGAACACACCGCGGTATCCACCGGCTGGGGCGGGGGGCGAGCTAGGGCTGCACCGGCGTGCTCTGTCGAGCTGCCTGTCGGCCTTCGGCGAGGCGTTGCAAGGCCACCTGAAGCGCTGCGCGATCAGTCGAGATCTTTTGTTCGCGCGACATCTTGAAGATTTCGAGGAGCGCCGCGTGGATGTTACGGATCCGCTTGAGGGCCACCTCTTCGCGGTAGCCTCCTTCGAGGAGCTCGACCGAAACGTTGATGATCCCGCCCGCGTTGATGACGTAGTCGGGCGCATACAAGACGCCCCCCTGCAGGAGTCGATCACCGTGCTCAGGTGCCAAGAGCTGGTTGTTGGCGGCGCCCGCCACGATGCGGCATTTCAGCCGAGGAATCGTCTCGTCATTGATCACGGCTCCCAGCGCACAGGGAGCGAAGATGTCGCAGTCGACATCGTAGATGGCGTCCGGCGCAACGGACTCGACTCCATACTGGGACACGACGTCCTCGACACGTTGCGTCCCGATGTCGGCGACGATGACCTCGGCACCGGCCTCCTGCAGGTACTCCAACAACCGGGTCCCGACATGGCCCAAGCCTTGAAGCGCGACCCGCCTTCCCTTGAGGTCCTCGTGACCTTCCGCATCCTGCATGCAAGCCTGGATGCCGAGGAAGACACCGTATGCCGTGTAGGGCGAAGGGTTTCCGCTGGAACCCTGCTCGCGATGCAGGCCGGTGACCCATTGCGTTTCTTGACGAACGATCGCGAGGTCGTGCTCGCTGATCCCTACGTCTTCAGCGGTGATGTACAAGCCGCCGAGGGTCTCGACGAATCGCCCCATGGCTCGCAACAACGGCTCGGTCTTGTCACTGTGCGGATCGCCGATGATGACCGACTTCCCCCCACCCAGGCCCGTGCGCGCAATCGCCGACTTGTAGGTCATGCCCTGGCTCAAGCGGAGCACGTCCCCCAACGCTTCTTGCTCGGAATCGTACGGCCACATTCTCATCCCGCCCAAGGCGGGACCGAGCGTCGTGTCATGGATCGCGATGAACGCGCGAAGGCCGCTCTCGTCATCGGTTGCCTGGACGACCTTCTCGTAGCCGTCGACCCGAACTTGTTCGATCTGCATCGATTCTCCTTCCGAAACCGGGAGCGAGCGCTCGGAGAGATGGGTGAAGTCGAGCGGACAGGACGCCACATCCGGTCGCCGGGGGGAGGTACCCCGGATGTGGACGACACGGTCTCGGACTCGTCGTAGCGGGAAGTTGAAGGAAGCGCGGTCTTGGCTCCGCAGGCTTCCGAGGCGGACTCGCTCGGCGCCGCCGAGCTCTACTCACCTCGTCGGTCTTCTTTTCAGGGTGAGGGCGCCGATCTTAGCATGGCCCCTGAGAGGGCTCCACCCGAATTCTGGGCCACGCCGACGCTCGATCGCTTAGCCCTGAGAGGCTACAACTCCTTTTCATTCCAACACGATCCGTGCATCGACCGCCACACAGGACTTCGCCTGCTCGACTGCGAGGAAGGGGTTGATGTCGATCTCACGAATGCACTCGAAGTCTTGAACCAGCTGAGAGATACGCATCAACGCCTCGACGATCGCTTCGATGCTGGCCGGTGCCTCGCCCCGAAAACCCTCGAGCAGCGGGTAGGCACGGATCGAACGCACCATCTCAGAGGCTTCGACATCGGTCACAGGACTGAGGCGGAGCGCCACGTCCTGGAGCACCTCCACGTAGATACCGCCGAGGCCAAAGGCGAGGATTGGGCCAAACACCGGGTCCTGCTTCATCCCCAAGATCAGCTCCCGCCCACCGCGTACCATTTCCTGAACCAGGATGCCGCCGAGCTCGAGATCCGGGCCACCATGGGTCTTCGCGTTTCGAACCAGGATGTGAAAGCCGTCCCGGATTGCATCCTCCCCTTGCACGTCCACCATCACGCCGCCGATGTCGCTCTTGTGTGCGACCGCGCGGGCGATCAGCTTCATCACGACAGCACCTTCGATCTGCGAGGCAAACTCCACCGCCTCGTCAGCCGACCGCACGAGCCGGTACGAAGCGGTACCGATCCCGTAGGCCTGCAGGACTTCATAGCCCTCCGGCTCGGAGAGATAGGGGTATCCGGCAGCCATCGCTCGCTCCAACACCGCAGCGGCTCGGGGACGATCGACGTCGAATTGCCGCACCGTTCCTTGTGGAGCTTCTCGGATCTCCCGATAACGCGTGAGAGCCACCAGCCCACGCACCGCCGACTCAGGAAACAGGAACACCGGCCGCAGGGCATCCTCTCGATCCCGAAGCGCCTCCAACACCACCTCTCGAGCTACGAAGCAGGCCAGCAAGGGCTTGTCGAACTCGACCGCGACCTCGGCGATGGCTTCGGCGACGGCCTGCGGCTCCCGAATCACGGGCTCCACGAAGATGGTCAGAGCCGCATCGATGTCGTCGCGCGCGAGAAGCGTCCGGAGGGTCCGTCGGAAATGGTCGGGAGTCGCACTCCCTGTCAGGTCGACCGGATTCTTCAGGCTGGCCTCTGGAGGTGCATCCGGTCGCAAGAGCTCACGGACCTCCTCCGTGAGAGTGGGCACTTCCAGGCCCGAGCCCGCGAGGGCATCGGTCGCGAGAATCGCCGGGCCTCCCGCGTTCGTGACGACGACGACTCGACGACCCCGCGGTAGCGGCTGCGAGGCCAGCGAGCTGCCGACGTCGAAGAGTGCCTCGACGCTGTCGACACGCAACACGCCGCACTGGCTCAGCAAGGCATCGACGGCCAAGTCGGAACCGACCAGGGCGCCCGTGTGGCTGGACGCTGCGGCAGCACCGGCATGCGTTCGCCCCGCCTTCACGATCACGATCGGCTTGTGCGGTGTGATCTCTCGGGCGATGCGCACGAAAGCTCGCGGATCGCCGAAGCTCTCGAGGTAGAGGAGGATCACCCGGGTCAGCGGGTCGTCCCGCAGGTACTCGAGCACGTCGTTGGCGTTGACGTCCGGCTTGTTCCCGATGCTGATGAACTTCGACAAACCGACTTGGAGAGACTCCGCCTGATTCAGGATCGCGACACCCATCGCTCCGCTTTGCGAGATCAGCGCAATCGGGCCCCGACCCGGGGCGACCGGCGCAAAGGTTCCGTTGAGCTGGAAGCTCGGATCGGTGTTGAGCACACCCATGCAGTTCGGACCGACCAAGCGCATCCCTCGCTCACGGACGAGCTCGACCAGCACTCGCTCTCTTTCGCGGCCGTCGCCACCAATCTCCGCGAAGCCGGCCGTGATGACCACCAGCCCGCCAACGCTCTTCTCCGCGCAATCGCGAGCAACGTCCAACACTTGCGCAGCCGGGACGACCAGGATCGCGAGATCGACGGCGTCCGGGATGTCGACGACGCTCGGGTAGCACTTGAGCCCGTGAATCGAGGAGGCATGCGGATTGACCGGGAAGATGATCCCGCTGAAGTCCCCGGCCAGGAGATTGTGCAGGACGACCCGACCGAGGGAGTCCGGCTGGCGCGAGGCGCCCACGACCGCCACGGAGCGGGGACGGAAGATCGCGTCGAGAGAAGCTGGCGAGCTCGACATGGAAGTCGTTATCCTGCGGGGTGTTGACGTGCTTGGAAGATACCCGGACGATCATCGCGACGGAGCCTCGGTTCCGCCGCGTCGCAACCCCTCGTCGGTTGGCGAAGTCCCTTCATACGCCGAGAGTGGTTGTGCGGCAAGCGCGGTCGCGCGTCCCCGGGGCCCGGATGCCAACCTTTCGCCGTCTCGAACGTTGGAAGGGAGTCACCCTGCGGTCGTGATCGTGTCTGTGCCCCACGCACCGCTGCTGAGCCCGTGAATGTCGGCTAGATCGTCCATCGCCGGGAGCCACTCTTCGAGGAAGAAGTCAGAGATGAATGGGATGAATGCTCGCCGCCTCTTGATCGTGGTCGGCCTTCTGTCGACTCTGCTTCTGTCGACCACGCCAGCCGCCGCGGACGATCTCAAGTCCGCGGTCGATCGCGCGATCCGATGGTTGAACGCTCGAGAGAACGATGAGGGATCCTTCGGATCCGGCGATCGACGGCTGACTGTCACGGCTGCGGTGCTCGCAGCCTATGCCCACAGCCCTCGCCAGTATCGGGAAGACGATGGCCCCTTCGTGCGGCGCCCCCTGGGGTACCTGCTCTCTCAGCAATCGACGGACGGATCTTTTGGCTCCGATGACCAGAAGGTCCAGGCCACTGGGCTTGCCATCGAAGCGCTCGAGGCTCTCGGAGCGGATCGGCACGCTTCGGCTCTCGAGCGAGCTCGTCAGTTCCTCGGCGTGCGGGCTTCCCGCGACGGAGTTCGCAGCTACTTCAAGGCCGTCGGCCTGCCGGATGATTCCGCAGCCTGGGCTCGAGGACGCGACGAGGTTCAGGCGCTCGTCAGATCACAGTTGGCGAGCGGGGCCTGGTCGAGAGCGGGCTCCCAATCACCCGATGTCGAGCGCACGGCCGGTGCGGCGTTGCTCTTGTCTCTGGCCGCTCGGTCCAGCTCCTCCCGGACCGAGACGACTCTCCGACGTTCGGCGGGGCTGGGTGCCGCCGAGCGCGGAGTGACCTTCCTGCTGAGCCAGCAGAAGGAGGGTCGGTGGATGATCGAGGGCCAGGCGGATCTCGGCCTGACCGGAATGGCGTTGACGGCGGTCCTCATGAGCCCTCAGCGGCCGGAAGGATCGGACGCCGTCATCGAACAAGCACTCGACTTCATTCGCTCGAGCGTCCAGTCGGACGGCGGCATCCACCAGGGTCGCGTGCAAAACTACGTGACCTGCGTCTCACTCATGGCCCTCAAGCAAGCCGGTCGCCCGGAAGACCGAGAGCGCATCAGGCGAGCGGCTCGGTACATCGAGAGCCTGCAAGCGAACGGCGACCAAGGATACGAGCCGGATGACAAGTTCTACGGCGGCATCGGATACGGCGGAGATCAGCGCCCGGATCTCTCGAACCTTCAGTTCTCGCTCGAAGCACTGACATCGGCGGGAGTCTCGCCCGAGGATCAGGCGATTCGAGATGCGCTCGTGTTCCTGCAGCGCTGCCAGAATCGGAGTGAGTCGAACCCGAATCCGGTCAAGACGTCTGACGGCCGGACGATGCGTGCCGGTAACGACGGCGGCTCCGCGTACTACCCCGGCAACAGCGACGCGGGGTACATCAAGAACCCGGATGGCACCTTCACGGCGCGCTCGTATGGCAGCATGACCTACGCCCTACTGCGAGGGTACCTCTTTGCCGGGCTGTCTCCCGACGACCCTCGAGTCCAGGAGGCCGTTGGCTGGATCTCCCGCAACTACACGGTCGAGTACAACCCTGGCTTCGACACACACAAGAACACCAAGCTGGCCTATCAAGGGCTCTACTACTACTACCTCACGATGGCCAAAGCTCTGGCCGGTCTCGAGCTGGACTTCGTCGTGGATGAAAGCGGTGAGAAGCAGGACTGGCGGAGTGACCTCGTCAACAAGTTGACCGAGCTGCAACGCGCCGACGGTGCTTGGATCAACGACGACGCCGAGCGTTGGTGGGAAGGCAATCCCGTTCTCGCGACCGCCTATGCCGTTCAGACCTTGGCGGTGTGCCTACCGAATGACGAGGAGACCGACCACGAGAATCGCTGACGTCGAAGCTCTGACACCGTTACCGCGCGAGCCGCTCCTGCCGGGAGCTTGGAGCGGCTCAGGCCGATTCGCTCCGACAGACTCTTGCGAGTGATCTTCCCCCGTGGTCGTGGACACCTTGGTTATGCCGCGAACACGGCGAAGAAGCCGCGCGCCCATCCTGCTCTGACCAAGCTCCGTCGATTGTCGGCAGCTTTCCCCGAGACCGCCGAGGTCGAGGCCTGGGGACATCCAACCTTTCGGGCCGGAAAGAAGATCTTCGCCACCTTTGGTGAGCACCAGGGTGAGGCGACGATCGGTGTGAAGCAGACGCGAGCCGACCAGGGCCACCGGGTGCAGGAGGACGGCTTCTTCGTACCTCCCTATGTCGGTCAACACGGATGGGTCGGCATCTGCGTCGACCGTATCGATTGGTCGATGGTGACCGCGTTGGTCGAGCAAAGCTATCGACTGGTTGCCTTGAAGCGGATGATCAAGGCACTCGACTCGGACGAGACGCGGTGACCGAACACCATCTCTACCAGAGATCTTCGAAGAATCGCTCGACCAGGCTGGCGAAGCTCGCCTCATCCAACGAGCCGATCGCGAGCTCTTTCCAGAGCGTGGCCTCGTCGATGTCCTCGTACACGCTTCGGTCGCCGAGGAAGATCTCGCCGCCCGTCTCGAAGTATCCCGCGCCCGTTGCCGTCAGCTCACCTCGATCACGACTCTTGGGGAAGACGTAGGCTTCGTCTCGATTGAGCAGAAGAGTGTGAGGAACGTCGTCCTCCTGCAACACGGAGACGAAGCGAGAGGCGGCGGCGAGTCGCTCCTTGGGATCGGGCTCCGAGATCACCAACGCCCTGAGCGGATAATTGGTCAGCCGCTCGATCTTCGGATCCGCAGCTCGAAGCTCCTGCCGCGTCGCTCGCTGCACGGGCATTTCGGCGCCCGGGTAGTCGAAGGCATGAAAGTGGAGGTGGTTGATCGATGCCCAGGAGCCGAGGCTGTTGAAGCCGACCCAGAACGACGGCGAGGACGAGAGCTCGATGACGAGCTGTGCGTCTTTGAGAGCGGCCGGCGTGAGGTGCTGCGGTCGCCGAGCCGACGGGTCCGGAATCAAGATGCTGTGCCCCGGCAAGATCGGTGCATAGTTCACGTTGATTGTGATGGGACGCGGCTCGACCTCGAGCTCGAAAAGCCTTTGCAGGGGGTGCGTCGCCTGGATCGTCAGGAAGTCGTTGTCACTCTCCTCGGAGCGAGCCAACACGGGAGTCTCGTCTCGCCAGGGGCGCTCGAGATCCTGCTCCTTCCGAGCACGCCCCGGGTTGAACTGCACGGCTAGGCGGCCGACCGAACGGCGCTCGAGGTGCTCGATCCCGTATCGGATCACACCACGCTGCTCGCGATCCGCCCACAGCGAGTGGAGCTGCGCGTCGAATGCGAAGTCACCCAGCGGGCATTCCACCACCTCGTCCGCGTCTTGGAAGATCCGCACCACTCCGACCACGGGACTCTGCCTTCTCTCTCATCCGGTCCTGCTCGAGCCGTCAATCCACTGCCGAGCCACCGGCTCGGGGCTGCGCAGGCTAGGCGGAAAGGGCCGGCGTGACAATCCAAACTCCAAGGGAACGAGACTCGGAGCCAAAGTTTCTCATCAGGGACGACCGGTCGGAGCCGGGCCGCGAACGAAATCGGCCAGCTCACGGCTTCGGGCCCGACCGTCGCGCTCACCCAGCTCGATCAGCCGCGCCACGTAGGCCGGATCGAACATCAACGTGCTCAGAAAGTCGTGGCTGCGCGCTTGATCGGTTCCGAATCGGCGCAAGAAGAACCGCAGAGTGCGAGGCAATCTCGCCTCGTGCTCCCGCGCCATCTCGCCCAGATTCTCTGAGGGGCGCACGACCATGAGATCCACCTCCCGAAGCCCCATGCGCTCCTCGACCGGAACATGGCGGAGCAGACGATTGACTCGCTCGAGGTGGCGCAGATCTTGATCCAACTCATCGTTGAAGATGTGGTTGTACAACGACGCCAGGATCAAGGCGGGCGAAGGTGCCTCGTCTTGGGTGACCGAAGCCTCGGCGTCGGATCCCGTGAAGTGCGTCGAGATCGCCAAGATACGCCCCGCGCCCAGGTGCAGAATCGGCCCCAAGGGCGCCACCAAGCGGATGCCGCCATCCCCGTACCAGCAGGTGTCGATGCGGACGGGCGGAAAGAGCAGCGGCAGGGCGGCCGAAGCCATCACGTGATCGAGTCCGAGCCGGACCGTCCGGCTCTCTCGCCTCGGCCGCTCCCAAGGTGTGACCTCGGGACCCGCCACGAAGGTCACGGTTCGCCCGCGAGTGAAGCAAAAGGTCGTGATGCCGACGCCCCGCAGGCGACCCGCCGCGAGATTGGCCTCGACTCCCGGCAGCCGCCCGTCGTCTCCAACCTTCAAGGCATCGCTCAAGAACGCCCGCAGAGGTCGATTGTCGACCATGCTGCGCGCGCGCCGCGAGCCGGGCGGCGTCCCGATCGAGAGATGCACGGCCGCCCCGAGCATTCTTCCGACGACCCGGAACAGGCCGGTCTCGATCACGTGGGTGATGTCCAGCCCAGCCCAGAGAGCGCGCAAGCCGTCGGTCGCGGCTGCCAAGCCCATCTCTTGGTTGGCGAGGAAGGCGACGTTGATCGAGCCCGCCGACACGCCCCCGAGGAAGGGAGGCGCCATCTCGGGACAGCTCTCGGCCAAGGCCCGCAGCACCCCCACCTGGTAGGCGGCCCGCGCACCGCCTCCCCCCAAGAGGATCCCGAGCTCGGTCCGCGGAGCCTCGGAGCGACAAGGCGAGCCGGTGGGGGATCGGGCAGCCGACGGACGAGATTCCGGGGACATGGTTCAGGCTCGACATGCAGAAGGTTTCGAGAGCGACGTCGCTGATTCTGCCTCGACTGAGACCGGCCGTCGAGTCACACGTCGCCGCCCGTATCCCTGGAAGTCGTCGAAGCGCTCGGCCGGTCGAGGGCAGCACGACGGTTGCCGAGGTCGTGAGCGACACGGCGGGATTTCGTCTAGTATCCGACTGAGGAGCGAGATTCCGGCCGCTCGCATCCGAGCCCGACGAGAAGAGGCTGGACCCGGCGCGAACCGACTGCGAAGTGAGACGACCATGCCAAGCGTTCAAGAGCGTCCCGACTCTCAACTGGAAGAGTGTCACCTGATCGACGTACGGACCCCCGCCGAGTTCTCGGCGGCCTGGATCCCGGGCTCGACCAACGTTCCGCTCGGAGACTTGTCCGGCTCACTCGACGCATTGCGTTCCCAGGCGGCCGAGCGTCCCCTGCTTCTCGTGTGCCGCACGGCGAACCGCGCCGAGAAGGCTCGCCAGATCCTCGAGCAGGCGGGCATCACGAACACGCGGGTCTTGGCCGGCGGGCTCGAAGCATGGACGGCGGCCGGTCAGTCCGTCGCGACCGGCCAAGCATCCGGCATGTCACTGGAGCGTCAGGTGCGAATCGTGGCCGGGACCCTGGTCGTCGTCGGCGTGATCTTGAGCTTCGCGGTGCATCCGCTCTTCAGCCTCCTGTCCGGCTTCATCGGTGCGGGATTGGTCTTCGCCGGCGTCACCGATACGTGCGGCATGGGCATGGTCCTCTCGAAGATGCCGTGGAATCGCCGATCGACACCGACGGCGTGCTCGGCACCGCTCAACCACTGACAGTCAGCGACCTGGCGCCGATGTTGGCGATGTGGGCTCGAATCTGTCAGGATCCGCGGCCCGAATGATCTCTTCCGCTTCGAGTGAAGCGCGGAGGCGATCGTCTAGGACGCGGTAAGGACTCGGGACAAGGATAGGGCGAGGGAGCGAATGACCCGGCTGAGCTGCTTTGGATCCATGGTCGCACTGTCGCTGCTCACCGGTTGCTACTCCCCCATGATGACCCAGCCCGGACGGACTGCGATCGAGCAGCAGGTCACCGCGGCGGCCATCCAGGCTTGTGTCGACCAACTCGATACGCGAGACATCGATCGAGCAGTCGCCTATCGGCTTTCGGTGAGCACCCTCGAAGACGTCGACCTCGACTGGGTGCGTGCCTGCGTCCAGGACCGCTTGTTTCGGGATGGCATTCGGGTGACGGAGGATCCCACCGCACTCGGTCACATCGAAGCCGTGGTCGCTTTCGCCGGTGCCGACTACGAGAGCACGCTCATCGGTATCCCGCTCTTCGTTCCCGGCACGCCCGTCGCCCTGGGAGACATCTCCCTCTACAAGTCACGAACCCAGATCGGTCGAGCACGACTGGCACTGCATGTCTGGCGAGAAGGCCACTTGGCCTTGATCGTCCCAGAGGTGCAAGACAGCCGCTACTTCAAGAACGAGTCGTATCTGACTGTCATCGGCAGCTTCGTCAGCACCAACATCGCCGACTTCCGAGCGCCCGGCGACGAGCAAGACGACGAGTAGCGACGAGTCCCCGACGCTCTCGTCCCGGCACCTGGCATTCTTCGATTCCGCAACAGGACCGCATCATGATTTGGGCTCTGCTCGGCGCGCTCGCGATCGGCCTCAGCCTCGGGCTGATGGGGTCGGGCGGCTCGATCCTCACCGTGCCCGTTCTCACGCTCGTCCTCGGACAAGAAGAGAAAGTCGCCATCGCGGGCTCGCTGGCGATCGTGGGAGGCATCGCGCTCTTGGCGGGCTTGCCCTACGCTCGCCAGCGCTTGGTCGACTATCGGAGCCTCGTCTTCTTCGGGCTGCCCGGCATGGCGGGCAGCTACCTGGGCGCCACTCTGGCCGGCTTCGTCTCCGGGTCTCTGCAGCTCGTCGTCTTCGCAGGACTGATGCTGGTCGCGGGCGTCATGATGCTCCGCCCGCCGCGTCTCGTCGAAGGTCTCACCCGGCGTCGCGCGATTTGGAAGATCGCGATCGACGGCGTCGTGGTGGGCATGATCACCGGCTTCGTCGGGGTCGGCGGCGGCTTCATGATCGTACCCGCGCTGGTGCTGCTCGGAGGGCTGCCGATGAGCAAGGCGATCGGGACGAGCCTGTTCATCATCGCCTTGAAGTCGGCGAGCGGCTTCGTCAAGTACCTCGACGTGCTCGATGACTTGGGTCTTTCACTCGACTGGCAGGTGATCGGGATCTTCACGGCCCTCGGCATCGTCGGCAGCTTCGTCGGAAACCTCATCAGCACACGCGTACCGCAGGCCGCCCTGAGGCGCGGCTTCGCGATCTTCCTCTTCGTGATCGGCACCTTCATCGTCCTCCGAAGCCTGAGCGACCTGACCGGGGAATCCGCTGCCGCGAGCTCCGAAGAGCCGGCAGCAGCCACCGAGACTTCCATGACAGACGGTCATTGAGCTCGCCGTCGCCGATCGCTCGATTCGAAAACGATCAGTCCCCGATGCCCAAAGCGACCTTGAGCGTGTCGGAATCGCGAAAGTAGCGATCGTGCGTGCGACCGAACAGCCGATCCCCAAGCCCAGCGTCGAGCTCCAGGGTCCGCGATTCGACGGCGGTCGATTCAGGGAGCGGCAAGGACCCGCCCATCCAGTCCTGCTCCGAGTGGACGTCGATCCACTTCACCTGCGCGCCCTGCTCCGCGCACTTCAAAACCTCGGCCCGTAGCCAACGCGACCGAGCGCTCAGGATCCGCAGCGGCGAGCCCAACGTGACGAGTCGCAGCCGATCGTCCCGCTCGCGATCCGCCAGCAGGTCGACGGCCACCACCGTGCCGAAGGAGTGCGCGAGCAACGTGACCCGGGAGTACTCCGGATGGGCCAGGACGGCGTCGAGAGCATCACGCACGCGATTGCGACTCGCATCCCGCAGAGAGACACCCTCATCGCTCGGCCGCTGCGTGAGGAAGCGCTTGGCGAAGAAGGCGAGATCGACCAGCGAGTTGATCGGAAACCATGCGAGCACGAGGCTCACTGTGAGCCAGACCTTCCAACCGAGCATTCCATCGCCGACTGCCAGGGCCCACTTCTCGACGAAGCCGGGCGCGTCCTCGATGGCGCCGCTGCCGATCGCCTGAAGGCCGATTCCGAGCACGCCGTAATACCACGCGCCCAGCAGTAGGGATGATCCGACTATCCCGAGGAAGAGATAGGTGGAGCTCCAAGCCGCCTTCCAAACCGGTGAGAAGGCCCAGTAGACGATCAGCCCCAGCCCACCGAGCACCTTGCGCCAGGTCTTGTCGGTCGTGAGCTGAGTTCGGATGTCGCCGATGTACGCCTCGAACACGTCGATCCGCCTCGGCTCCGTCCCCGTCGGTCCGCGGACCTCGACCGGGATCGCGCCGCCGCCACTCTCCTCAGCGGGCAGCCGCGTGACCGACGCTCCCTCGAGCGATGTCTCGAGCCCCGAGAGCAGCATCTCCCGCGCAGCCCCGATCTGACGATTGCTCAGCCCCGGCACGAAGACCATCGCTTCGAGCGCTCCCATGGAAACTCCTCCCGCGGACGGTGGCACGGTTCAACGACGCTCATGCTACCGGAGCGCCGGGCGCGGTGACAGCCACGGAGACCTCGAGCCGGCGGCACGGCGGACCGACCGGGCCCAGCGGCAATAAAGACGGTGAGGTCATCGCTGACGTCGGACCAGCTCATCGTTGGCCTCTCGCCGCAGCCGTAGGAGGAAGCCGGCCGCTGCGCATCGCTCATCCTCTCCGCCAAGGCTGTGGTGCCTACGCCCCGAAGACTCTTCGAGCAGACGCAGGGTTACACGCGATCGGAAGCTCGTTGAAGGACAAGGCCTCCGACCCGGTGTGGCGGAGACCGGCGGAGGGCGCCGAGGTGAACGACTCGAGCAACTCCTACCTATCCTTCCCGATGTCGGGTCGCAAGTCGGGCGCATTCCCGAACAGGAACTCCAAAGCACCGGGCAGCCGCCGCGCCCAAGACGTTTCGTGGTGGATGGCGTCCTCCTCGATGACGAGCTGCGCGCGCGACGGCAGGAGTCCTTGCGCCTCGAACGTCGCACGCAGCGCCTCCATCCCGCGGAGGTAGCCCGCCTGTGTGCTCGCGTCGGATGACTCCTGCGTTCCGATCGCGACGAAGATCCGCTGCGTCCAGGTCTCGTGCTGAGTACAACGCTTCATCAGAGCCGGACCGAAGGCCCAAAACACCGGCGACTCGACGAGTAACGCTCCGAACCGATCCGGGTGGCGCATCGCCGCATAGAGCGTGATGTTGCCGCCGTAGGACGACCCGCCGAGCGCCGTGTGCTGTGGTCCGAGAGCGACGCGGTACCGCTTCTCGATCTCCGGCATGAGCTTCAGCGTGAGGAAGTCCAGATAGCGATCGCCGTGATGCGGTACACCCCGCTTGTGGGTGAAGGGCGGATTGTACTCGGCCGTGCGGGCGCTGCCGGCGTGGTCGATGCCGACGATGATCAGTGGCGGGATCTTGCCTGCTTCGATCAATCGGGTGGCCGACTCGTCCGCGCCCCACTCGTCACCCTTGAACGACGTGGCCGCGTCGAACACGTTCTGTCCATCGTGCAAGTAGAGCACGGGGTAGCGACGTGAAGCCTGCTCCTCCGTGGCGTAGCCCGGCGGCAGCCAAACGCGCACCGGACGGGTGTTGCCCAGTCGCTCGCTGGCGAGCTCGAACACGTTGAGTTGGCCGGTGACGGTGCTCTCTCGCGCAGCGCTCGCCGCTTCGCCCGTCCGATCGTCGGCCCAAGCCTCGACGGTGAGCTCGATCACTCCCTCCAGATCCTGGACGCTCAGGACCCGGTTCGGCTGATCGGCTCCACTCCCGAGCAGTTCCACCGTCTTCCAATCACCCCGAGTCAACTTGAACTCGATCGGCTCGCCGCCAAGCTTCTCGATCGGGACGGCGATCGTCCAGCGCGTCGGGTCGTCCAAGTCTTCGACCGTCAGCCGCCATCGCAGGTCGCCGGGTTTCCATCGAGTGAAGGTGCCCGCCAGATAGAGCGGGCCGCGCTCGTCGGGAGCCGTGACCGCGAATCGCACGTCGCGAGCAACCGGCGGATCCTGAACCGGAGTGCACCAGGCCGACGGCACCACGAGCGCAAATGCCAGCAGACCGAGTATCGTGCCGCCCAAGGCACCGCTGGCTCCCGGGCAGTGCGCCGAGCTGGCCGCAGGCGACGAGAGCCTCCTGGCGGCGCCGGACCCGTTTCGATCTTCCTCGGTTCTGGGGTCGCCCATGCCAGGGACGCTCCGATCAGAGGGAAGGATGGTGGGCGATGCTGGACTTGAACCAGCGACCTCTGCCGTGTGAAGGCAGCGCTCTAGCCAACTGAGCTAATCGCCCTTCGGGTGGCGTGTCGGACGGCGGGACCGCCTGACAGGGCCGCCCAATCTACGAACGGGGCCAAGGCTTTGCAACGCGTTTTCGGGCTCGCTCGATTTTTGGTTTGTCCCCTTCGAAACGCGCTCCTTGAATGATGGGCTGGCTGGAGCGGCGCGCGGATCGCCCTCGGCCCCGCCACACCAGGACCTCCCACGGAGCGGACATGAGTCGGATCGAGGCACGGACGCTGAAGGGGTTTCGAGACTACCTCCCTGAGGCGATGATCCCCAAGCAATCGATGCTCGACCGCATCGCGCGCACGTTCGAGCGTCACGGGTTCTCTCCCGTCACCACCCCCGCCCTCGAGTACACCGAGGTGCTCACCGGCAACATCGGCCCTGAGAATCAGAAGCTCCTCTACCGCTTCCGCGACCACGGCGACCGCGACGTGGCGCTCCGCTTCGACCTCACCGTGCCCTTCGCTCGCATGATCGCCGAGCATGGTGAGCTCCCGCGCCCCTTCCGTCGCTATCAGATGGGCACCGTGTGGCGCGGCGAGTCGCCGGGCAAGGGACGCTACCGCGAGTTCATGCAGTGTGACGTCGATATCGTCGGCAGTGAGTCGATGCTCGCCGAGGCCGAGATCCTCGGCGTGGGATGCGCTGCACTCGAGGGGCTCGGCGTCGAGCGGTTCCAGCTTCGCCTCGGCCACCGCCTGCTTCTCAACGCGCTGATGACGAGCCTGGGCGTCGACGAGTCCGAGCGGGTCCAAGTGATCCTGCGCGAGCTCGACAAGCTGCTGAAGGTCGGTGAGAAGTCGGTGCGCCAGAGCCTCCGACAGCTCGCCGGCCTCGAGGACGACGCCCTCGAGCGCATCTTCCGGTTCATTCGACTGGGTGAGTCCGAGGGCGATCTCCTCGAGGAGCTCGAGTCGCTGGTCGGGGACCAGCCGGATGGACCCGCCGGCATCGCGCAGCTGGGTGAGATCTTGCGCTACGCCGAAGCGGCCGGCTTTCGAGAGCGCATCGAGGTCGATCTCTCGATCGCGCGGGGACTCGACTACTACACGGGCGCCGTGTATGAGACCTTCCTTCTCGACCTGCCCGATCTCGGCAGCGTCATGAGCGGCGGACGCTACGACGGCCTGATCGGCCTCTTCCTCGGACAGTCGATTCCCGCTGTTGGCATCAGCGTCGGAATCGATCGCCTCGTGGTCGGCTTGCAAGAGCTCGGCCTCGTCCCGGAGCAGAAGACCTCCGCCCGCGTCCTCGTCACCACCTTCAACATCGACACCGCGTCGGCGAGCGTCGAGGTAGCGCGCGCACTGCGGGCGGCCGGGATCCCGACCGAGCTCTACCCGGGCACGCCGAAGATCGCCAAGCAGTTCAAGTACGCGAACCGCCTCGGCTTTCCTCTGGTCGTGATCGGAGGTCCCGACGAGCTCGCCCAAGGGCAAGTCACTCTCAAAGACATGATCGGCGGCGAGCAGATGATCGTCGCGATCGCCGATCTCCCCGGCGAGGTCGAGAAGCGGCTTCAATCGCTCGATACGGCGAGCGAGCGCGAATGATCTTCCTGGCGATCCAGGCTCGGACCACGCCCGGACGCGCTACCGACTGGCTCCGCTCATGCCACCGATTCCTCGCCGGAGGCCCGGGCGAGCTTCAGCCGGTCGACGAAGACAACGCTCGGATCTTCTTTCATCCACTCGCCGACGGCATCGAGATTCCGATCCGGGACGATCAGGCCTTCGAAGTCTTGCTCGTGACCTCGGGCGTCGGGCCAGGGCTTCATGAGGAGGTCGTCGCCTGGCTCGACGACGCTCGACAGTCCGAGCTCTTGGTCGACGTCTCGGTCGACGACTCGACGGGCTATTGGATCGATCGCGATCGCGCCAACCTCGAGCGAATGCATGTCAAGGTGATGCGCCAGATCGACGAAGCCCTGCAGCAGGAGTGCGAGGGAATGTCGGTGCAGACGAGCTTGGGGCGGTTGACGCCGAGCGAGCTGTCGCGGCAGATCGAGGACCTCATCGCCTACCGCGACCTCGCCTTTCACTTCCCCTGGTGGTCTCGCGAGCGCAACGGTTGGCTCTGGTTTCAGGTCGGTCGAGCCGTGCTGGCCGAGTGGATGCCTGCGGACGAGAACGACGAGCCCATGAACGAAGCGGCGCTGCGGCTCGCCGATCGCGCCCTCCGCCGAGCGCGAGCTCACGGCATCCGACCGACCGATTGCCTCGAGCTGCTGGCTCGAGTTGCCGAGCGGCGTGCCGATTGGCAGACCGCTCGCGAGGCCCTCGAAGAGATCTTGTCCCGGCGACCCGAGGAGGCGTCGCTGCATGCTCGATTGGGTCTCGCGCTCTGGAACCTTGACCAGCCGGATCTCGCGTGGCGCTGCTTCGATCGTGCGCTTCACCACGACCCGGAGATGCACCGCGTTCGATTCAATCGCGCTCTGGCGGAGGCGCGCCTTGGGAGACCGGGGGACGCATTGCTCACTCTCAAGCGTTTCCTTCGCGAGCAGCCCGACGATTGGGACGGCCGAATCGAGCAGGCCGCCCTGCTTCTCGAGCTGGATCGCGGCGAAGCGGCTCTCGACATATTGGAACAGCTCGCGGAGGAGCGTCCGAACGAACAGGTTCTCTTCTATCTCCGCGGGCGAGCGCTCCGCTCCCTCGGGCGATGGCACGAGGCGATCGATGCCTTCGAGAGCGCGGGCGATACCAAGGACTACGACCTGCTTCTCGAGCGCGGCGAGTGCTACCGATCGCTCGGCCTGCCTGCTGAGGCCCTCGCCGACTTCAGGAGCGCGTTGGCCCGAGACCCTTTGCGACCCGAAGCATTTCGAAACGCCGCTCTCGCGTTGGAAGCGCTCGGCGAGGTCGAGGCTGCGGAGAAGTACCGCCGATGTGCTCGTGATCGCGAGAAGCGCCCAGGCTCCTCGAGCTCGCGGTAGCTCTCAACCAAAAAAGACGGAGGAGATTCGAGGGAAGCGCCCATACCTCGAAGCTCCTCCGAGCTCCCGGGCCGAATTTGCCTGTCGGCTCTCCCGAAGGAGTGCGCGCCAGACTCGGCACGGGTGATCGCGTGAACGATCGACGGCTTCCTACGCAAGCGAGTGCCCAGTCGTCGGAGACACGCAAGAAAAACTCGATCCTCGCTCAGAGGCTCCCACGCTTCGTCGATTTAGGTTCGCCCGGGCCGAGACGGAACACCGCCACCGCTCGAAACGATGCTCAGGATTCTCCTGATTCTCATGAGAGCTGGACTCGATCCTCGACGGGGATTCAGCACTTGTTCGTCCAGCCACGGAGCGAGGCGCAAGAGGGTGCGGAGGCGCAAGCTCGTCCACCAATGGACCGTCGGTTATAACTCACCGATCCAGACGACTCTGTGATCACGAGTGCTCCCGAACTTCGGATCTCGAGACGCCCATGGTCGGCCTTCAATCCCTCCAGCGACTCGGGGCCAACTCGTGGACTGGCGGCCAGTACTCGCTGTTCCGCGCCGCCTTCGGGCTGTACATCGCGCTTCACTTCGCCGATCTGCTGCTCTCGAATCCATGGTACCTCTCCAATCACTGGGTGCTCGAGACGGCCGAAGACCCGATCTGGGGCTTCCTCCCCAACGTTCTCGCCCGCAAGCAGGACCCGATCTGGGTCCAGGGCACGTTGTGGAGTGGGCTCGCCTTGTCGCTGCCGTTGATCCTGGGTGTCTGGCCGCGCGTGGTCGGCCCGTTGCTCGCCCTGCTTTGGGGTCAGGTCTTTGCCTGCATCCCCGGTCACTTCCACGGAAGTCTGCATGCGATCGCGGCCATCCTCCTCCTTCAGGTGTTGGTGCCGGGTCGGCCCTACGGCTCCTGGCTGGCCCGCGGCCGCCTCGATCCCGGTGGCGAATGGCAGATGCCTCGACCTGTCCTCGCGCTGGCGTGGTGCCTGAGCGGATTCGTCGTCGTCGTGTGGGGAACGAGCCAGCTCCGGACGTTCGAGCTGTCGAGCACTCGCGACATCGGGCTCGGCTGCCTGGCGATCCTTTCGCCGTTGGCGTTCGTCTCATTGCGTTGGCGAAGCTGGGCCTGGCTCGCGTTGACAGTGCTCGGGGTCGCCGACGTCGTCATTCAGCTCTCGAGAGGCGAGGAGTTCAGCGTCGGCTGGATCGTTGTGCTCGCGTTCCTGTTCGATCCCGGCTGGATCGAGCCGCCCGCGTCACGTGAGCGTTGGGTCTTCTACGACGGCAGCTGCGGCCTCTGCCACCGCTTCGTGCGCTTCCTCCTGGCCGAAGACGACCGCGGCGCGTTTCGCTACGCGCCGCTGCAGGGCGAAACCGTTCGGGAGCGGCTCTCGGCAAAGACGATCGCGGGGCTACCCGATAGTGTCGTGCTGCTGGAGGGCGACCGCGTGCTCAGTCGCTTCGAAGCGGCACGGCGAGTACTCGTCTGTCTGGGGGGAGGCTGGCGCATCTTGGGGACGCTGCTCGGAGTCGTGCCCCGTTCCCTCGGGAACACTCTCTACGACCTGATCGCCCGGGTACGCCATCGGCTCTTCAAGACGCCCGAGGCGGCGTGCCCGATCCTGCCCGAAGACCTCCGCAAACGCTTCGGTGCCTAGAGACCGGTCATCGTCATTTGACATCGAGGATCGTGGACTCGCCGCTGCTCACGATCACGGTCGAGATCTCTCCGTTGAATTGCACGACGCGGTAGACTCCGGCCTCGAGCTCGAAGGACGGTCTCCGGCCGACCAGGGGCGTCAGGTCGTGGCCGTGATCATCGAGCAAGGCCCTCGGAACCTGACCCGACGTGCGGCCGCGCCCGATCTCGAGCCATCCAGGTGCCACGACCGGGATCTCGAGGAGCGTGCGCGAGCCCGGCTGGATCTCCACGGCGGGCACTCGCTGGAGAGTAAGATCCCCGCCCCCCATCCAGACTTCGAACCGACCCGGCGGTAGGAACGGGCCCGCTCGCCCAACTGTACGACCGGACTCGAAGGCGAGAAACGGCGCTCGCTCGCGAATGCCGTCGAGGCGGACGGCGATCACGTCGAGCCTTTCGCCCGGCACGAGCGGGATCTCGATCTCACCGTCTTCACGCAGCTCGACCGAGCCCGGCGCCACACGCTGCGTGTCGACTCCTGAAAGGAGTAGCGCGTACTCACCAGGCGGCACGCGAATCGGCTGGTTGAGCTCCACCCGAATCGACGCTTCGCCGAGATCTCCGGCAGCGCCTCTCAAGGCGACGACTCCGTCCAGGTACAGCTCACCGGCCTCCCGTCGCGCTCGAAAGACGACTCTCACCGTTCGAAAGCTCGTCTCGATCGTCTGTCGCTCTCGTTCGAGCAGCGTCAAGACGCGCTCGTAACTCTGAGTACGATCGGCACCGAGGAGCTCGATCACGAAGCGCTGCTGGCCCGGCTTCAGGTCCCGCATCTCGAATCGTCCGGCCGGGTCCGTTCTCACGACGGAGGCCAGCTGATCGAGAACCTCGGGTGACCAATACAACCGGATCTCGACATGCTGAAGCGGCAGATCGTCTCGGAGGACTCGCCCCGATAGAGAAGCCGTCGCAGTGTCGAGGTCGAAGTCGACGATCGCGGATTGGCCGACTGCGAGGTCGATCCGGCGAGTCGCTTCGATCTCCCCGCCGACGTCACAAAGAAGCGCGTGGCGCCCAGCGGGCAGGCTCTCGAAGCGATAGCGCCCGTCCTCGTCGACGCCGCCGGCGCCCAAGATGGCGGACAGAGAATACACTTCGACCTCGCCGCGCAGACGCTCGCCTTCTGGCAGGAGAACCCGCCCCGAGACCGACGCGCGACCCAGGGTCGAAAGCCTCACGCGCGGCCGCCGTACGACCGGCGAGACGATGACGAACGTTGGCTCGGTCGACGCAACGAATCGATCGACACGAAGCAACCGCCACTCGAGGGCGTATCGGTCCGCGGTCAGAACCGGTAGTTGAAATCGGCCCTCTTGGTCGGTGATCACGGCGCGACGAGGGCTCTCGATCCACACCTCGGCGCCGGAGATTCCTTGGCCGTCCGACTCGTCCACGACGACCCCTTCGATCGCGAACCCGGAGGACCGAAGTCGAATGTCGAATGCCGGCGCCTCATTCCGTGCCGGGACGCGAAGCGACACTCGCCCGATCAAGCCACGCCGCTGATCCGTTGCGACGAGGGTGTAGGAGCCGATCGGCACCTCGAACGAGAACCGCTCTGTGAAGAGGCTCTTGCGAAAGGGAGGATCGGAATCGACGGCGAGGAAGCCGGTCGGAATGAGCTCCAGCTGACACTGCTCCGGGTAGGGAGCGCCATCGGGCCCGAGAATCTGGCCTTCGATTCTCCGGGTGGCCCGTGAAAGGCGGAACGCCTCATCCAGCGGCACGTCGATCTCCAGCGATCGATAGCCCTCGGCCTCCACGACGTACGCTCCCGCCGCCACGTGCCGCCACCGACAGCCACCTTCGGCGTCGACCTCCGCTGGAAGCGGCCGAGGAGACAACACCCAAGGTTCCACCGACAGCGGCTTCATCAAGACACGAGGTGGCTCGTCGCCGGTGTGGCCGAGCAGCTGGCCCAGGACGACCTGTCCTTCACTGAGAGTGACCGTGGCATCGGAAACGCGCCCTTCGACGGCAACGGTCCGAGGCGCCCAACTCTCATGCGTCACCCGAAGCTCCAGGCGGTCAGCCTCGAGAAAGTCGAAGATCACTCGCCCTCTCTCGTCGGCCGAAGCAATCTGTCGAAAGGCCATCTCGAACACGGGATGTCGCTCGGGCTCGCTTTCGAGGCACTCGACGCGCGCGCCCTGGATCGAGACTCCCGACTCGCCCACCACCTGAACGGCCAGCGAGCGCCCCTTCCGCAAGACCAGATCGGGCGCCGCGGTTGTTTGCTCCACTGAGACACCGACGAGGTCCACTCGACCACGTCCTCGACCCGTCACTTCGCTGGACAAGGTGAGCCAGCTCGCACCTTCGAGATGGCGAAGCTCGTATCGACCGCTTCTGTCAGTGGTCGCCTCGATCGACTCGAAGCCGATGGGATCGGAGTAAGGATCGAAGTCGTTGAACAGGATCGAGAGCTCGGCTTTCACGTTGGCTCCCGAAACTCCGGCGCCTTCGACGTCCACGACTCTTCCCAAGATCTGGCCGGCGGCCTCGAAATGCAGCGTGATTTCACGACTCTCGGTGGCGAGAGAGGCCGAGACACGATCGTCTCGAGCCCGGAGGTAGGGATCTCGAGAGCTCGCCTCGTACTCACCCTCCGTCAGAAGGAGCTCGAAGCGACCGCTGGCGTTCGTCGTGACGGAGTTCGGCTCGCGATTCGTTTGGCCCTTGCCTCGGAAGAGGAGCTCGACGCCGATCAGCGGGTCGATTCCTCGGAGCGCCTGACCGCGAATGCGGACCGGTCTCCCGATCGGCGCTTCGCCGTCAGCAGATGAAGAGCTCTCGGACCGCAGCAGCGGCTCGTTCCGTTCGCGCTCGAGCGGTAGACGACGCGGACCGACGGCTTCCTGACCTCTCGGCTCCACCGTCTCGAGCAGGGTCTCTCGGCGCGGTGCTTCCCGTTCGGTAACGGGGGCGACGACGATTACGAGGAAGAGCACCAGAAAGCCGATGATCAGGGACCAGCGCGATGTAGCCATGTTCAGCTCTTCCTTTGAAGGATGAACTCGAGCCCCCCTCTTGAAGGAACCCGCGACCCGAGGCTCTCAGCCTTTGGAGCGCTTCAAGGGCCAGTGAGGCGAATCGCTTCGAGCGCTCTTCATCAGGGACTCCAACTCGGCGACGAGCTCGGGATGCTCCTTCGCCAAGTCGTCCTGCTCACCGAGGTCGGTCTCCAGATCATACAGCTCGAGCGGCGCCTCGAGCTTCTTGCGGCGCACGCCCTTCCAACGACCTCTGCGAATCGCTTGATGAAATCCGCCTTCGAAGAACTCCCAGTAGAGATACTCGGCCGGCTTCTGATCCTCGCCGAGAAGGGTAGGCAGGACGGAGTGGCCATCGATGCTGTCGGGCACTCCCGCCCCAGCCAGGGCGGCCGCTGTCGGGAGAAGGTCCTGAAAGCCCCAGTAGAAATCGCTCTCTCGATCGGCTTCGATCTGACCGGGCCAACGCGCAATCATCGAGACGCGAATGCCGCCTTCGTAGAGCGCTCGCTTGATGCCGCGCAGCGGGCCATTGCTGTCGAAGAAGTCCG
This sequence comes from Planctomycetota bacterium, assembly GCA_029260795.1. Classification (GTDB taxonomy): domain Bacteria; phylum Planctomycetota; class OFTM77; order OFTM77; family OFTM77; genus OFTM77. Next base: position 70,029 of record JAJDCO010000125.1, read on the forward strand.
CCTTCGAAGCGCCTTCGCTGTGCGGCCCGTTGTCACTCGTGAAGAAGATGATCGTGCGCTCTCCGAGGCCGAGCGAATCGATCTTCCGGACCAAGCGCCCGACATCGCGGTCGAGGAGATGGATCATCGCTGCTCGCCCCTTCTCGGGCGTCGGCCAATCTTCGTCTCGATAGGGTCCGTACTCGGGCACCTCCATGCCATCTTTCAGGTCGCGCCCCGCCTCGTTGTTGGCGTGCGGCATCGTGAGCGCCCAGTACAGGAAGAACGGCTCGTCTCGGTTGCGCTCGACGAAGGCGAGCGCTTCTTGGGTGAAGAGCTCCTGGACGTGAGTGGTCTTCTGCGAGCTGACGCCGTCGTGGGCGACGTTTCCGGGGAGCTCGAAGCGCGCCTCGTTGCGCCAGAGATACTCCGGGTAGTAGTTGTGCGCATGGCGCTGATTCAGGAAGCCAAAAAAGTAGTCGAAGCCTTGCCGATTCGGAATCCCGGTCGTGTCCGGCTCTCCGAGCCCCCATTTCCCGACCAGGCCGGTCCGATACCCTCGAGTCTTCAGGACCTCGGCCACCGTGACGTCCTCGGGGCGCAGCGCGATCAGCTTGTTGCCCCGCACCCAGGTATGCCCGGTGTGCTGACCGGTCATGAGGACCGAGCGCGACGGTGCACAGACGGTGCTTCCCGCATAGCACTCCGTAAAGCGCAAACCTTGAGCGGCAAGTCGATCGATGTGAGGTGTGCGGATCGTCTTCTGGCCGTAGCAACCCAGGTCGCCGTAGCCGAGGTCATCTGCCATGATGAAGACGATGTTCGGACGCTTTGGAGCTTCCGTTGGTTGTGCCGGAGCCGTCCGGGCGGTCCCGCCAAAGATCGTCAGAATCAGCATCCACCAGCCGCGCACGAACATCTTCACCTCCGATCGACCTCGAGTTTCGTTCGCTCCGAGGCTATCGAGGGTCGCAGGCGGACGCCAGGGCGAGCTCGTGGGTAAGGAACGACGAGAGCGAGGTCGGGACCGCTCTCTCACCCTGGGTCTTCCCTCGTCGAGCGGCCCGATCACTCCGGATGAAGAACCACCCAACGAGACGGATTCCGTTCGTGGCTCCGCTCCCTCTTCAAGCGGCCCGATCACTCTCGTGCGTCGTCAATTGCCCGGCTCGTCCTGAGGCGGAGTGGGATCGCTCTTGCGAGGACGCTTCGGGCGCGGGCCGCCTTTTTTCCCCGGCGCCGGAGTCCCACCGGCGTCGTCCTCGCTCCGCTTGCCCAGAGCGCTGAGGATATTGACGCCCGTGGCATTCTCCACCTGCTCGTTGATCTTGATCACGGAGCCGGGCAGCTGAGAGAGGAAGTTTGGCACACCCGCACCGCTGCCTCCCTGGCCGGAGTCGATGACCGACACCTTGTCGATCTTGACGTTCCGAACGGTGGAGACCAACGACTCCATCAGCTCGGGAAGCTGCTTGAGGATGAAGATCTTTTCGGCGTCCTGTCCGGCTGCCCGGTAGGTCTCGACATAGCGGCGATAGACCTCGACTTGGGCATTACCGGCTTCGATCACCTTGGCAGCCTGCCCCTGCGCTTCCAGCTCCATGGCCTGCTTGGCAGCTCGGGCCGGCGTGACGACATTGGCCTCGAGGCGGCGCTGCTGCAGCTCGATGCGCTCATGCTCCACATCCTGCTCCGCCTTTACCTTGGCCTTCTCGCCCGCCACTACCGCTTCCATCTCCTTGGCGATGGACTCGGCTTCGAGCTCCGCGCGTCGGACGCGAAGCAGGTTCTCCTCTTCGGCCACCATTCGCTCGGCTCGAGCCCGTGCGATGTCGGCTCGCTGCTTTGCCTCGGCCTCTTTCTCCTCGGCCTCGGCCCGCCGTTCGGCTTCGGCAACCCGCGCCTGCCGAATGACCTCGGCCGTCTGCTTTCGACCGATCGAGTCGAGGTAGCTCACCTCGTCGGTGACGTTCTGGATCTTCAGGGTATCCATCTGAAGGCCGAGCTTGCTCAGATCATCCTCGGCTTCCTCGAGGAGCCTTCCCGCGAACTTGAGTCGATCCTCGTTGACCTCTTCGGGCGTCAACGTCGCAAGAACGCCGCGCAAGTTGCCTTCGAGAGTCTCCTTGGCGATCTGCTGGATTGCCTTCATGGGAACGCCGAGGAAACGCTCGAGTGCGTTCGCGAAAAAGGGCTCGCGAGAGCAGATCTTGACGTTGGCGATTCCTTGGACGGTAAGCGGGATGCCACCCAGCGAGTAGGCATTGGTCACGACGACTTCTATCGGGAGCGTCGTCAGGTCCATCCGTCCGACCTGCTCGATGATCGGGATCCGGAGGGCTCGTCCTCCATGGATCACTCGATAGCCAACCCGGTCACCCGAAGCCTTCTTGCGAGAGCGTCCTGACAGGATGACGATCTCGTTGGGCTCGCTGATGACCGTCAGATTCTTGATGACGAGCACGATGACGATGACGGCGACCAAGACGATGGCTCCGACCGTCATCGCGATTTCAATGCCGCTGGTCTGGGCGATAATGACGCTCGAGAGGTGTGTCATGTTCTTCTCCTGACGTTGCTGCGATACCCTGGCCGAGGCTTCCCGATCAGGCTTCCATTCCGCTCACGTAGGCGACGCCGGCTTCGACGCGGATCACCAGCACCCGGCGACCGACCTCGAAGCTCGACTCCGTCTCGATGTCAAAGGGCTTGGCCAGAAGCGGCATCATTTGCCCTTGCACACGCACGTTCACCTTGCCGCGTTGCTCCGAGCTGATCGGCAGCACGACCTGGGCCTCACATCCTTCGGCATCGACCGACGCCAACGCGCTGCTCGACTCCGTACGCCGCAGGTACCGAAAGGCTTGGAAGTTGACGAAGGCGCAGAACACACCCACGCCCAGCGCCAGGGAGATCGTCAAGGCCGGCGCGACGGTGAGCAGGTCCAGCACCAAGCCCGTCATCCCGAAGAAGGCGACGAAGAAGATCAGACCGCGGACGCTGAAGAACTCGGCGAATCCCGAGAAGAAGTCGTGCCCACCATCACCCGCCTCGAGCTCGAAGCCCCCGTCGACATCCAGCTCGACGTCCGCGCCCACTTCGAGGTCCGCTTCCCCGTCTCCGCCGAAGACCAGGCTGAAAAGCAACAGGCCACCGCCCACCACGGAACAGAAGACATAGACTGCGAACATTTCAGACCTCTCTCGGCGAATCCAACATCGGGACTCGGATGCAGGCCGGCTCTACGTCCGTCGGAGGGCCGAAATTCTCGAGGGTGATCTCGAGCCCGGCCAAGCCGCGTGAGCGAACCGCGAGGATCCCCGCCTCTCCACACCTGTCCCGAAGAGAGGATGGAGTATACTCGGCCAGGAAATGGCGAGCATGGGTCGGATGACGAATGGGCCGCGAAGCAGTGTCTCACGCTTTGCAATCCTCTGGGTGATCGGCTTCGGGGTGGTCACCCTGACGCTGGGAGTGATGACCGCCTTCCGCGGCACGGAGTCACCGCTCGAGCGATGGCTCTGGGCGTGGGCGCCCCAGGTCGATTCCTGGGCCATGACGGTGCTCGCTCTCGCTCTCGCCGTGCTCGGGGCCGTCCCTTCCATCTCGTCGGGCTGGGTGCGCCTGTTCGAGGCGCTCGATCGAGCACTCGATCGCCGAGGCTTGGCGGCGGCTCTCACCGTCGCCTGGTTGTTGATGGCCTGGCTCCTTCGGTCGATGAACACCGAGCTCGGCGATGCCGACATGCTCTTTCAGCACTTGATTTACGACGCACACGTCTACGGCTTCAACACCTACCCCGACGAGTACCTCTCTCGAATCCTCGGCAGCCGGTTCTACCTCCTCGCCCACGAGTCGTTCGGTGTCTCTTTCGCCCATGCCTGGGCCGCGCTCAGCATCCTTTGGGGCCTCGCCTTCGTGTCGGCCGTTCGCCGCCTCGCCAGCACCTGGTTTCCAGGACGCTCGGCCGCTCGAGGCCTCACGCTCGGACTGTTCTTCTGCGCCGGTTTGACACAGCACTTCTTCGGCTACCTCGAGCTCTACGCCGGCGCGACCGTCTTGATCGTGCTCACGGCGATCGCCTTCTATCGCACCAGTGGAGGCCAGGCCAAGGTCTTGTTTCCCGCCATGCTGGTCGGCTTGACGATCGCCTGCAACAGCTTCGCGACCTGCCTCCTACCGGCGCTGACCGTGCTCGCCTGGCTCTCGGCTCGCGCGGAGTGGCGGACACGAGTCGCTCGGGTCGCGCTCGCATTGGCGGTCGCGGCCTTGCCCCTGCTCCTGACGTGGGCCTGGCTGCAGCTGCAAGGCTACGACGTGCAGGACCACCACCTCACCAAGAGCCACGCCGTCCGCGGACGATTCATCTTCTCCGTGACGCCCGACGATCCGCACTACCTCTACGGTCCCCTCGATCCGCGCCACTTTCTCGACATCGTGAACGCCCTCGTGCTCTCCGGAGTGCCCGGCTTGGGCGCCTTGATCGCCGCGCTCCTCCTCGGACGGCGGCGCCTCCCATGGCGCAGCCACGCGGCAGCCGTCTATGGCTTGGCCTCTGCGGGCTTGATCGGATTCATCTGCGTCGTCAATCCGGACCTAGGACCGGTCGCCGACTGGGACCTTCTCTCATTCGGTGGCTTGGGTGTGACCCTGGCGGGCGCGTTTCTCCTGCCATTCGCATTGCCGGACGACAATCAACTGCGGCGAGTCGGGGGTGCCCTCCTCGCGGTTGGACTGGGGATAACGGTTCCCTTCGTCCTTCAGAACGCGCACACGCTCGGACCCGACTACGAGCGAATCGACGAGGCACCCGAGCCCTGGATGAAGGAGCTGGGAACGCAGCTCGGCGCCCAGAGCGTCCACGAGGTCGCCCACCTCGGTCGAGCCGAAAGACGGCTCGGGCGCGGCTTTCGCATCCTGATGGACGAGGCGCCTGAGCTCGACATTCGGGACGACGAGCCGAGCGCCGCGCGGCGAATCGCCGAGCACTATCGAGATCGGCCACTCCCGGCAGCGGCAGGACCCGATCTCGAAGCCGCTCGAAAGAGCTACGAAGAGGCCTCGAGGCTGAATCCCGACAACGTCCAAACCCATCGCCGTCTGCTCGGCTTGCTCCAGCTGCTGAAGGCCGGACCCGCAGACGTTCGACCGCACCTCGAAGCCATCCTTCGGATCGAGCCTGACGCATCCGATCGCGCGATACTGGAAGCGACACTCTCGTCGCTTCCGGAGCGGGCTCGATGAGCCGGGCCCCGACGCGGCTCATCCTCGGCTCGGGTCTCGTCGGCCTGCTGGCGCTCTTGGCCACGGCCCTGCTCGGAGAGCCCGCCTGGGTCGAGCGGGTGATGCCGACCTGGAAGTACCTTCAAGACCTCCCGGCATCCGCTCTGATCGTCATCGGGGGTGCGGCGGTCTTGCTCCTCACACCTCGCGGTCGCTCGAGTCTCTTCGCGATCATCGACCGGATTGCCTCCTGTGAGCTTCGCCGACCCGGCGGCTGGTTGCTGGCGAGCCTTCTGCTGATGGCAGTGCTCTTCATCGGCCGCTCGCGCAACCTGGAGCTGGGCGACGCTTCGGTTCTGATCGAAGACGTCCCCTACGACGTCCACGTCTACGGGCAGAACGTCTGGCCGGACGAAGTGCTGGCTCGCCTCTCGCGATCGCTGTTCTACCGTCTCGTTCACTCGACGCTCGGTCTGGACGTCCTTCAAGCCTTCGCCCTGTCGAGCGCACTCTGGGGAGTCCTATATGCCGCGGTCTTGATCGGCATCGGCCGTACGCTGTTCCCGGATCGCCGAATCGCGCGAGTGCTGCCCTTGCTGCTCGGCTTCACCATCGCCAACGTCCAGCTCTTCTTCGGCTACATCGAGGTCTACAGCGGCGTGACGGTTTGCCTGCTGGCCTTCGCAGGACAAGCCTATCGTTTCCTCGCCGGTCAGACGTCGATCGCTTCGCCGGCCGCTTGCCTCGCACTCGGGATCGGCTTCTATGCACCCGCCGGTGCCGCTCTCCCCAGCCTCCTCGTTCTGTGCATGCTCGGTCCGATGTCGGCGAACCGAGGAGCCCTGCGGCGGATCGCGCTCGCACTGGCGATGGGCACGACCGTGCTCGGCATCGTCTTTCTCATCTACTTCGGCTTGCTCGATTACCCGGTCGGTCACGTCACGCGGAGCCACGCATTCGGCCGCTGGACCTTCTTGGTCGATCGCAACGACCCGGACTTCCGATACCGGACCTTCGACGGGGCTCATCTCCGGGACCTGATGCTCTTGATGCTGCGTGTCTCGGGCCCCGTGCTCCTCCTGTGGATCACGAGCTGGTTCCCCCGGGCGGGGCGAGCACTCTGGCGAGAGCCGGCCAGCCGATTCGAGCTGACATTCGCGGCCGGTCTGCTGTCCTTTTGCTTCTTGGTCCATCCGGATCTGGGTCCGGTCCGGGACTGGGACCTGCTCTCTTTCGGGAGTCTCGGCTGGCTACTGCTCGGCAGTCGCTGGCTCGGTCGTGCGGTGACCGACGAGCGAGAGCTGGCACGTCTCGTGGCGCCGGCGATCTCGGTCGGATTGCTCCTGACGGGTAGCTTCGTCTTCTTCAATGCGACCCGCGACCTGGGCGATCCCGAGGCACTCCGAGACAAGGAGCGTTGGTGGATCCAGGAGTGGGGCGTCCGGGATCACCAAGCGACGACCATGCACGAGTTCTCCCATCTGGCGGCCGCTCAGCGGCAGGTGCAGCTCGCCTTCGAAGCGATGGCACACGCTCGAGACGACACGCGCCTCGTCGACCTCGCGTCCGCGGACGAGCGAGCTCGTTTGATGACCCTCTATCGAAGCGAGGCACTGCCGAGCGAGGCGGAGGTCCCTCTCCAAAGAGCTTCGGACGAGTACCGCGAAGCGACCCGACTGGGGCCGGACAACCTGCGCAGCTGGTATCGATGGCTCGATGTGCTGCGATTGATTCGCGCACCGGCTCCACAGCTCCGCGCAGCCTACGATGCCCTTCTCGCCCGGGAACCGGATCCGGCTCGACGCGACCAGCTGGAGCGCCAGCGAGCGGCACTCGATCGGTAGATCTGCGAGCGGGCATCCGAGAGTTGTTGACGCCCCTGAGAGCGCCCCGTACGATTTTGTCAAGACTCAACGGGTACCCGACCCATTGGGAGGGGTACGAGCGCGGGACCTGTGAGAAGGGCTATGGCGGACCCCCTTCAGTACCGCGAGCTGTCCAACCCTCGCCTCGAAGAGCTGTGGAAGCGCGAGGGGGACGAGCGGGCGCGGGACATCTTGTTGACCCGGCGTTGGCGACGCGGCAATTTGGCCGCCGCCCGGGAGCTGCTTCGCCACTACGAACCGCTCTTTGAAGCAGAGTGTGATCGGGTCGGACTTCATGAAGAGGCCGAGCGGCATTCGTTCCACGAGGAGCTTCAGCTCAACCTGCTGATGGCTCTTCGACGCGGCGACCTTCCCAACTGGTTCGCCAGCCACTTCCGGTCCCTGCTCTTTCGCCTGCTGTCCGAGCGAGGGGCGTCCGCTCCTGCCGGAACCCGACTCCCCTTCGAAGACGCTCTCGCCACCCTCGCTCCTGAGGAGCGCGAGATCCTCCGCGAGCGAGTCCTCGGAGGCCGCACGGCCCGCGAGCTCGCTCGAAACCGCCACGTCACCGTCGAGGCCGTTGCCGATGCTCTGGAACGCGCAACGACTCAGCTCTTGACCCGGGGTGACTCCGATGAGTGCTGAGCTCACGACCGACGACCATCCCGATCTCGGGCTACTCTACCGATTCATCGATGGGGACCTTCTCGACGTCGAGACGGCCGAGCTCGAGGCTCACCTGCAGGAATGCTCGACCTGCCGGGAGAGCTATCGACGCCTCCTCACTCGCGAGCACTCCATCACCGACCTCCTCCTCGACGCGGCTCGAGCCGAGCGAAACCAATCTCGCGTCCAGGGCGGATCGCCGTCTCCCGGTAAGACCGCCTATCCGATGATGCCGGTGACCGTCCCGACCACTGAACCGACAGTCTCGTCAGTGCCCCAGCGCCATCGACATCTCGGCATCATCGCTGCTGCCATCGTGGTCGTGTCGCTGTGGGGATACTTGCTCTCGCGCTGGCTCGGCGGCCCGCCGCCGGATGCGATCTTCAATGAGCTCCGATTGACGACTCGAGTCACGGGGGTTCCCGAGGACCTCTCGGTCCAGAAGAACACCGATGTCGTCTCCGTCGACTACGAGTTCGAATTCTTCGTCCAGCTCTCCCTGATCGAGGCAGGACAAGTCGCGGTCTACCACCGCCGCGCCGCCGGGGACGTCGCCCTGATCGTGCCCGCTCCTGACGCCGAAGCACCGACCTTGGAGCCCGGCGTCTCGTGGCGCCTACCGGCTGCTGACATCGGCCTGCTCGACTCTCAGCTCGGAGGCCGCGGCACGGTCATCGTGATTCCATTTCGACGCGCCCCCGCACGGGAGTCTCTCATCGACACGGCGCGATGGCTCGAGACGGCAGCTCGCGAGCAAGGCTCCGGCACCGGACGGCCGGATTGGCGACAGAGCTTGCTTCGGCGCTTTCCCAGCGCTCGCCTGCTGGGATACCGGGTCGAGGATCTCGATCGCCTGTAATCTTGCCAGCACGCGGTACGCCCGTGCTCACGCTCCACCGGTCGAGATCAGCTCGGTCGATTTGCCGTCCCGCACCAATCGAGGGAGAGCCACTCCCGCTTGCCGTCGCAACGAAAGGTAGAGGTTCGAGAGCACGAATCGGAGCGCGGCGGTCCCGGCAGCGCTCTCTTGCCACGCGTCCGTTCCACCGTCGGAAGGGAGCTCGAGGACATCGGCGACGGCACCCAGCCCGGCGCTGGGATCTCCACACAGCCAGAGCGCATAGCGCGTCGCGGCCTCGTCGAGCCGGGCATAGAAAGCACGAACCTGCGCCGCGACTCGAACTTCATCGACCGTGCTCGACAAGGCGGCGAGGCTGCGGCGAACACCGGTCGGAAGGATTCGGCGAAGACGTTGCGACAAGGCCGTCACCCGATCGCTGCGGCGGCCTCCGACGCTCGCCTTACGATCGATGTGCGCCAACGCGCGAAGGGCATCGGCTGCCCGATCGGGACCGATCCGCAGCAACGGACCGAATCCACCGAGCGGCCCCGCCAATGCTCGCGCCGCGTGGAAGATCGTCTCGGCGCTCGCCGTGCCGAGAACCAGGCGCTCCGAGGCACCGAAGATCCACGGCTCATCACAAAGCAGCCGTACCGATCGAGGTTCTTCCGAGAGTACGTGAAGCTGCACGCTACCCAGGCGGAAGGCCTGGGCGATCTCGTCGAGGCGTTTCAGCAGCGGCGAGTTGTCGCACTCGCGGACGACTCGCTTCGGTATCGCTTCCGGGGGAAAGAGCTCGCCGAGCGTGGGGACGAGCTGAAGCAAGATCGCCGCCGCGCCGATCGCGGCATCCGGCTTGGGGTGGAGCGAGGCCGGGAATCGTCCCGTGCGAGCGAAGGGCGCTGCACTCCAGGGGCGCAGGCTGGCTCGGTAGCGCGTGCGCTCCCGAGGCGTCAGCAGCCCGAGCACGTCCCGGCAACCCTGTACCATCAGGACGCCTTCTTGATCGCCCTGACCTTGGAGCAAGGTCTCGAGCGCATTCAGGCATTCGGAGCGGGTCGGATCGTCGTGCAGCAAGTTCCGGAACAGGCGCACGGCTTCACGAGATCCCGCATCGGTCCGACTGAGGACCGCGGCAAACTCGAGCGTCACCCGCGCATCCTCTTCGGAGTCCGCCAGCGCCTGACGGTAGATCTCCGCCGCCTCGTCGGGACGACTCAATCGCTCGGCGTACAGCCTCGCCAGCTCCAAGGAGAGGTCCAGTCGAAGTCGGCGCTTGGCGGGAGACAGATGGTCGAGATAGCTTCGCCACAGGTTGGCGAGACCTTCTTCGTCGCCCATCCCGCGGAGCGTCTTCGTGGCTTCCTCGAGGAGTGCCTCCGAGCTCGGATTCTCACCCGCGGCCTCCAACAACACCTCATAGGCTTGTTTGGGTCGGTGGCATCGGTCCCGGAGCAGGCGCGCTCGACGCAGCCGAACGGTCGTCCGCTGGCGGGGCGTGGTCGAGGACTCGACGAGCTCGGCCAGGACCTCGAGTGCCTCGTCCCATCGCTCTCGCGCTTCGAGTGCCGTGGCGAGACCGAGCCGAGCCGAGGTGCCCAGGCGCGGGTCGTCACGGACCTCACGGAAGTAGACTTCGGCATCCTCGGGACGATCGAGCCCCTTGAGGAGAACCTGGCCGAGAAGAAAGCGCGTCGTCCGAAGCTGCTCGTCACCTTGCGCGACGCTCAGCAAGCGACTCAGGTGATGCTCTGCATCTATCCAGCGGCCGTTTCGAACATAGAGGGATGCCAGGCTCTCGAGAAGATCGGCCGCATCGGGCTCCTTCTCGAGCGCCTCCCGATAGGCGCGCGCCGCCGCTTGCCAGTCGCCCTCCTGCTCGAAGAGCTCCGCACGACAGCGCTGGGCGGACAAGAGCCGCTCGACCTCCGATGGCCGACGCGCCAGCTGGCCGACCAAGCGATCGAGATAAGGCAGGGCATCGGCCGAGTGAGCCCCTCGGCGATACAGACCTGCCACGGTCTCGAGCCCATCGATGTGCTCTGGGTGGTGCTCGAGAAGCTCGAGCCAGGTGAGCAGAGCCGTCTCCGGATGTCCTGTCTCTTCCTCGAGCTTGGCTCGGCGCGCCAAGAGGCGGACGAGATCCGAAGCGACGAGCTCGGAGCGCCGCTCGCAGAGCTCATGTCGCACGTCCTCGAGCTCACGCGCCCGATCCCGTGGGGTGCTCTTCGAGTCACTTCCCTCGGAGGGCTGCTCCGACGACTCGGGACGAGCCGCGACCTGGGTCTCCTCGACCGCCCCGTTCTTGGGTCCCACCGCCAGCCGGTCGGTCTCGTCGGTCAGCCTTTGCAGAAGCGTCCGGGCCTCTGCACAGGCGGGGTCGTGCTTCCAGGCTTCGCGCAGTGCCTTCAATGCTTCGTCGCGCCGGTCGAGCTCGTCCGCGAGCAGGCGAGCACGGCGCGCGATCCAACGAGCCCGATCCGGACCCGCGGAGGTCTTCGCGATCCTCAATCGGAGCATCTCGGCGACCGGCTCCCACTCCTCACGGTCGGTTGCCAGCGCGATCGAAGCGTCGAGCACGTCGACTGTCTGCGCACCGTCCGCCACCGCCTGCTGCAAGAGCTCCCACGCCTCGTCGCGCCGACTCAAGGGACCGAACAGCACCAATCCCAGCTCGGCGCGCACGCCGGCGGCCTCCTTTGGATCATCGATCTGCTCGATCCGCCGCTCCAGTGTCGCGGCCAGCTCTTCCCAACGACGAGCGCGCCTCAGCAAATCAATCAAGGCGTCGAGCGCCGCCGTCCGGCCGGGCTCGAGCTCGAGCACACGATTCAGACAATGAGCCGCGCGATCGACGTCGTTCAGGCTAGACGACAGCTCTTCCGCCGAACGAAGAAGTCTCTCGACATCCACGGTCTCAGCGTCCGATTGCAACCGCTGCAAATCGGCGAGCTCCTCGCTGCATCCGACTTGTGCGTACAGCCGCTCGAGATCTCCGACGAGCTCTTGGCGTTGGTCGGCCGGCAGGTCCTCATCGAGCACTCGGCGCAATACGCGCGCGGCCTCGATCGGCGACGAGAGATAGCGCTCGTGCACCGAGGCGATCTCACGTCCCAACGCGACTCGCTCCTCGGGCTCCAAGTCACTGAGGCGAGCCTCTTGTCGCTGGGTGAGCTCGGGCCAGTATCCCCAACGGCGATAGGCCAGCTCGAGTGAAGATGTCGCGCGACGAGATCCGAGGTCGGCAGCCCGCTCGAGCCAGGGAATGGCGTCGTGGGGCCGATGCAGGCGGTCTTGAAGCAGGCGAGCCAGGAGGAGCGCGTGGCCGGCCCGACGAGACTCGCCGTCATCATCGCGCACCAGACCTTCGAGCACGGTCTCGGCTCGGTCGTCCAGCTCGTCTCGCAGACACGAGGCCGCCAGCTTGCGGCGGCCGACGAGGCAGTCGGGCCACTGGGCCAACAGCCGCTCCAACATGTCGCGCGCGCGCTCACCACCCGGGCGGAGCGGGTTGAGCAGCAGCTCCTCGATCCGCTGGCGAATCTCTCCGCGCTCGGACTCGGGAAACCGCTCGAGCGCGGCCAGCAGCACTCCGAGCTGCTCCGTGCTTCGGCCCGCTCGCCCCAAGAGATCGGCAAGATCTTGGAGCGTCTCCCGTGAGTCGGGGTTCAGATCCCGGGCACAGCGCAGGCACTCGATCGCGTGACTGGGACGATCGAGATCCTCGCTCCAGAGCCGGGCCAGCTCTCGGTAGACCGTGAACCGATCGCAAGCGGGATCGTCGGATTGGAGCCAATGCTCGAGCACGCGCACGAGATCGATTCGACGCGCGTGCTCGCGGTACAGCCGTGCTAGCGCGGTGAGGATGAGGTTCGAGCTCGGGTCGAGGTCGAGGGCGCGCTCATACGCCGAGATGGCCGCGGCCGCGTCTCCGAGGCGTTCCTCGAGAAGCCGCGCCCGCGAGACGATCACGTCGACCTCTTCGGCCCGACTGTGGGAAAGTGCTGTTCGCCTCTGGTCCAGAGTGGCGAGCTCGGTCCAACGCTCACAGCGCTCGTAGAGATGTGCCAAGAGGTCGAGCCCATGACGATCGACAGGATCGAGGGCGCGCGCTTCCTCGAAGCATCGCAAGGCCTCTTCCGGTAGATCGAGGCGATCCGAGTAGATCTCGCCGAGGCTCAGCAGAATGGAATGCCGCTCCGCCGGGCGGAACGCTCGCGCGAGCTGAAGCTCGCGGACCTCGGCAGCAGCCGCCCAACGCGACGCCTCGATCTGTGCGAACGCGTGGCGCTCGAGCAGGTCGGCGGCGAGGACCGTGCCGGCGGCAGCCTCGCGAAGCAGTCCGTTGGCGAGCTCCAGATCCCCGGACTCGAGGAGCAAGACCGAGAGTCGAGCTTTCCAGCGGGCACCGACCGACTCCGCTGGTTCACCTGCCAATCCCTCCTCGAGCAGTCGCCGTGCGTCGACGATCCGGTCGTGACGGTTGGCCAGCTCGATCGCTCGGTCTCGAATGTTCGCCCGATCAGGCTCCGACTCGAGGATCGACTCATAGACGCGGCCAGCCTCATTCCCACGCTTCAGACGCTCGAGCGCGCGCGCCCGAGCGAGGCGCCAGGTCGTTCGAAGCGGCGACGCTTCCTTCGGTTCATTCTCCGCCAGAAGCGTGACGAGCTCCTCCCATCGTTGTCCTTCTCGCAGGATCGCCGACAGGGATGTCATCGCGATCGGATCCGCGGGTTCCGTCTGCAGGCACTTGCGGAACCAGTGCTCCGCCAGCTCGCGCTGATCGCGGTTGCGTGAGAAGAGCTCGCCGAGCTCTCGCGCGTATCGCGCACTCCGCTCGGGATCCTCCTCGAGCTGGGCCAGGTGCGTGAGCCCCGCCGAGAGCCGCTTCCAATCTTCGATCCGTCGAGCGACTCGGACCAGCCCTCGGAGTGCGAACCGATCCTGGGGCAGGTCGGCGAGGATGTTCTGATAGGTGGAGGCGGCCGCGGCAGGATCGCGCAGCGGACCTTCGAAGAGCTGGGCTCGCTCCCCGAGGAGCTCGCGACGCGCGACCGGGTCCCGGGTCGCCTCGAGCTCGCGCTCCAAGGTCTGAGCACATTCCTTCCAGCGGACGGCTTGGCGATAGCCGCGGCGAAGCTCCCGAAGAATCGTGAGCTGGTCAGGCCATCGGTTGCGCGCCGCTTCGAGAAGCTGGAGTGCCGCCTCGGGGTCCCCGAGATGATCTCGGTGGATCTGGGCGAGCTCGAGCGCTGCGGCCGGGGAGCGCCTCGGGTCCTCTTCTCTTTCGAGGCGACGGCTGACGACGTCTGCCGCTCGCTCCCAGTCTCCGCTCGCTCGGTAGAGACGCTCCAAACCCTCGAGAATCTCGATGTCGCCTTCCCGCTCGGACCAGGCCTTCTCGAGATGCTCGATCGCGCGCTGGTTGTCGAGGAGCTCGCTCTCCCAGAGAATCGCCATCTTCTGGTGAATCGCGGCGCGCGTGATCTCGTCGTCCGCTCGTGCGAGCTCGACCTCATAGAGCTCGAGGACACGAGGCCAATCGCGACGTTCGGCTTGCAGTCGGGCGAGCTGCTTGAGCGCTCGGGAGTCGTGAGGGGCCGCGTCCGTCAGGCAAGCGATTCCGTCTTCGGCCCGATTCAAGGGACCGAGAAGGAGCTCGCCCTTGCGACGCAGAAGCTCTGCTCGCGTCGAATCCTCCTCGACCTCGGAGAGGCGAGCTTCGAGAACGAGGAGGCTCGCGCTCGGGTCGCCCAGCTGCTCGGCCAGCTCTCCGATCTTCTCGAGCGCTTCCGAGTCCGACGGATCGCTCTTCAAGGCGAGCTGCCACATCGCCAGCGCCTCATCGGCTCGCTGCAGCGTCGTGAGAGCCTGCGCCAGACGCCGAACAGTCTTCGTACGGTGCTCCCCATTCGCCAGGCACTGGACGCCGTGCTCGAGGTGAGCGACGAGGTCTTCGAAACGCTCATCGTGCTCGAGGAGCTCGGCCAGGCCCTCGTGAGCCTCGGTATCGGTGGGCGCATGCTCGAGGATGCGTCGGAGACATTGCTCAGCACCCGCCCGGTCTTCATGGCGCACGAAGGCCTCAGCCGCTGCGCGCCATTCGTCGAGTGCCGCGGGATCGGACGGGTCGGGTTGACGCTCGGCAAGACCGACGAAGGCTTCGGCGACATGGTCCCACCGCTCCGCGCGCTCGGCGGATCGGCGCCAGCGATCCCATGTGCTGCGATCGCCGGGTCGCAGCTCGGTCAATCGCATCCAAGCCTCTTCTGCGATGATCGGGTCCCCGATCTCCTGCTCCGCGACCCGTGCCAGCTCCTCATAGAGAGGCTCGGGATCGGACGGCCCGGCCGCGAGCTGGATCCGAAGTGTGGTGAGGACGCCCGACCAATCGCCACCCTGCGCATCATGGCGACGCAGCCAGCTTCCGGTGGCGGAGTCGGTCGGATCGTTCTCGAGGGCCACGCGGTAGTCGCTGGCGGCAGCTTCCTCGTCCCCTTGCTCGGTCAGGATCTCGGCACGCTCGCGGAGCAACGCCGCCGCCTGTCGGGGCGCCGCTTCGGAGGCCGCTCTCTGCAGCATCTCCAGCCAGGGACTCCAATCGTCCCGGCTCTGGCAGAGACCTCGAAGGCGCTCTCGCGCAGACTCATCCGTCGGCTCGGCTGCCAGCCGGGCCATCAGGATGTCATCCTCGATCGAGGTGGCCGATTCGGTGCCTTCACCCCATTCACTCAGCGCTTCGAGAAGATCCAAAGCGGCTCTCTGATCGCCCTGCGCCGCCGCCTTCCGAGCGACCTCCTCCAGTGAGCTCCTGCGGGCGTGAGGAATCCACTCCTGAGCCAACCCGGCGATCGCGAGTGTGGCGAGGCTCGACCAGAGACCACGCTCCTGCATGCCGGCGGACACCCGCAACCAGGCCGTGTTCTGATCGTCGGAGGACTCGATCGCGTTTCGCAATCGCTCGAGGCCGACCTCCGCTTGATCGAGTCGGTCGATGAGCAGAAGGCCCAGCTTTCGGCTCAGATCGAATTGTCGCTCCGGAGAGCGCGCATAGACTTCGAGAAGCTCGCGGTAGCTCCGCTGCAGAGTGGAGTAGTCCTCTCGCGAAGCACCGCACGTCTCCAAGAGCTCGAGGGCGTCGGGAACCTGGGGATCGAGCTGCAGCGCTTGTCGAACGTCCGAGCGCGCACCGTCTGCGTTCTCGCCCTGCTCTCGCCGGCAGCGTGCTCGTCGAACGAGAAGCTCCGCTCGTCGGGCCGGAATATCTTCGGTCCGAATGCGCTCCGTGAGAAACGCCTCGAGGTCGGGCCATCGCTCTTCGGCGACCAGATCCGACTCGACCTTGCTTCGAACACCCGACTCCAAAGGCGAGCCACTGGGGGTCGTGCGCGTGTTGCCGGCCGGCCCTCGCGACATGAGATCACGCAGCCGAGCAACGGCGGTCGCATCCGAAGACTTCAGGCACAACTTTTCGAGGAGCTCCGCATCCGAGGCCTCGGTCCCTCCCACTGCCAAGAGGTCGAACCCGATGGCGATCGCGCGATCCAGCTCGTTCAGGTGATCACCATACAGCGAGACCAGCTCGCGTGCGGCCGGGACGGCCCGTCGAACACCCGCCTCTTCGACCTCGGTGGCGAGAAGATCCGCCAGGTCCGTCCAACGCTCGTCCTCTCGGAAGAGATCCTTGAGCCCGGCGCGAGCCTCTTCGCAGGTCGATGGCTCCTCCAGGAGCGCGCGATACTGATCCTGGGCTCGATCGAGGCGGTGGAGCTTTGAGTGGAAGAGCTGGGCGAGCCGAAGTCGAATCGAGGCACGCTCCTTCGCGTCGCTCTCGAACAACAGACGCTTCTCGTACAGCTTGGCGAGCTGCGTCCAGTCCTTGCGGTGATGGAGCTCGTTCTCTCGATGGCGAAACGCGTTCGAGGCATCGCCGCGAGCCTCGGAGCGGCCATCTCGACCGGATCTCGTCATGTGTTGTTCCACTCGGAATCAGAGCCAGAACGGGGAGCCAGCGGAGGAGGCTGGTCGAGTCTCCCGAAGGAGTTATCGGAACGCGAATCGTTCGAACCGAAGGAGTTTCGCGGCGAGTGGTTGCCCGGAGCTTCCCAGAAAGCCTTGACTCCCCGAGCGTTACGGTTTGACAGCCGGTCCTCGGGTCTGCTAGCGTCCTGCCCCGGCCGCCCCCGGTGCGGCCGGACTCGCGGATCTCCACCGACGGGCCGACCACCGATGACGACCCAGACTCCATCCCTGAGCTTCTCTCTGGAAGCCACCAATACCGGCTGCAGCGCCCGAGCGGGTCGCCTCCGAACGCCCCACGGTGAGACGCTGACGCCGGTGTTCATGCCGGTCGGCACCCACGGGGCCTTGAAAGCGCTCACGCCCCGCCAGGTCGACGAGTCGGGCGCGACCATCGTCCTCGCCAACACCTACCATCTCGCCATCCGGCCGGGTGAAGCTCTGGTCGAGAAGAGCGGTGGCCTTCATGGCTTCATGCGCTGGCCGCACACGATCCTGACCGACAGCGGCGGCTTTCAGGTCTTCAGCCTCCCGGGAACGAAGATCGACGACGACGGCGTCAAGTTCCGGTACGAGAAAGGAGGGGAGGCCGTCACGCTGACACCCGAGCGCTCCATGGAGATCCAGATGACGCTCGGAGCGGACATCATCATGGCGTTCGACGAGTGCGTTCCCTTCCCCTGCGAGCGCTCCCGGGCCGAGCGCGCGATGCATCGGACGCTCGCCTGGGCCAAGCGTTGCCAGGCCCGACACGACAAGGCGGACCAAGCGCTCTTCGGCATCGTACAGGGCAGCACCTACGAGGACCTTCGACGACAGAGCGCTCGCGACCTGGTTCGCCTCGACTTTCCCGGCTATGCGATCGGTGGCGTGAGCGTCGGTGAGGGCCTCGAGCTGCTCAAGCAAGTCGTCTCGTGGGCGGCGCCCGAGCTGCCGGAGGATCGTCCTCGCTATCTCATGGGAGTCGGCCTTCCCGAGGACATCCTCGAATCGATCGAGCGTGGGATCGACATGTTCGACTGCGTGATCCCCACTCGCTATGCTCGCAGCGCGACACTCTTCACCTTCCGCGGCCGCATCCGCGTCACCAATCGCCGTTATCGTCGCGACCTCTTTCCGGTCGAGCCGAACTGCAGCTGTTACACCTGCCGCGAGTTCACCCGCGCCTACCTCCACCATCTGTTCCAGTCGGGCGAGATCCTCGGCCAGATCCTCGCCTCGATCCACAACGTATCTTTTTATCAGATGATAATGCAGCAGGCGCGAGAGGCGATCCTCGAGAACCGCTTCCCGGAGCACAAGGCCCGCTTCCTGGAGGAGCAGGCTCGCGGTCGTTGACGAGCTTCGCGGTGTGCTCTCGCCCCTTCCCGGGATTGACGCAGGAGCGATCGGCTCCCGACCCGACAGACCACCTGGATGGCTCTCGAACAGTCGGGTGCCTGTCGGTCACCGATCACCGGTAGAAGTCGGTTCCCGTGATTCGGTTGTAGGCCCGTTGGGCGGCGGTTCGGAACGCCTCCTCGACTTCGGGATCGTCGGCCAGACGTTGAACCATCTCGAGCGAAGCTTGGTCGCGCACGTCTCCGAGGAATGAGATGGCCGCCGTCCTCAGCTCGACCGACTCGTCGGCATCGATGACGAGCTCCCGGAACAGCGGCGCGGCTTCCGGACGATTGGCGAACAGCAGCGCCTCGAGCGCGCCTTCGCGTATGGACTCCGGATGTCCATCGTCCCGATAGAGCTTCGTGAGGAAGTCGATCGCCGGACCGTCGCCGATGCGGGCGAGGCCGACTGCGGAGTTGATGCGCACTCCGATGTCCTCGTTCTCTGCCTCGAAGCGGCCGCGAAGGACAGAGCTCACGCTCTCGGCATCCAATGCCGAGAGACCCGCCGCTGCAATTCGTCGCACCATGTCACCCGCCTCGTCCGGGATCATGAGCGCCGCCTGGAGTGGCGGAATCACGGCCGGCGTCTCGAGGCGCCGGAGGATCAGCACCGCCAGCAGACGCTCCTCGGAGGGTGAGCCCGAAGAGATCACGTCCGCCAAGAGATCGATACCGCGCGGCCCGAGCTCACGAAAACGCGAGGACAGCTTCACGGCCTCCGCGATCAACGGATAGAGGAAGCCGGCTTCGGCGCTGGTCGTGAAGTCGTCCATCAAGGCGACCACAGTCGATTCGGGCACTGCCTGCCGTTCCACTTGAACGAGCAGTGCTCCGTTCTCCGCCAGCGCGTCGCGCAGCTGCTTTCGCGTCGAGAAGAGCTCTTGCTGCAACGTCGCTTCGAATCGGCGAAGCTGTCGGAGCTCGAGCTCGAGAGCCGCGATCCGTTCTTCGGCGTCGGACGGCTGGGCAGCCGGCCCACTCACTCGTCGCGGGCCGGCAGTCCCGACCAGACCTTCTTGACCGGACTCGATCACGACCTCTCGGCCGCCATGCATGAGGCGCGCCCGACCTTCGTGCACGGCCAGCTTCAAGCCGGCGTTTCCATGGCGCTCGAGTCTCGCCAACGTGCCCGGCTCCAGCTCAGCTTGGCCGAGAGGCGAATCCACTCTCAGAGCGGTCGGTGACAAGGAGGTCACAGTCAAAGTCCCCGACTCGAGTCGAAGGCGATCGATCGCCGTGGGCTCGACCCGAGCGCTCTCGTCGTTCGCGGCGAGCTCGAAAGCGATACCGTTCGACATCGAGGCCGCCAGTCGACCTCCGGGTGTGACTTCCAGCAGCTCTCCGGTACGAAGCTCACTGCCGATTTGAATCACTTGACCGGCAGACCGGGCCTCTCCGCTCAGTGAGCGGATGACGCCCTCCATCGACTCGGGACCCCGGCTCGGCCAGAGGACGACGGCGAGGAGCGTGGCGGCAGCGGCGGTGGCGAGATGCGTCCAAACTCCGGCACCGATGCGCGACGACTTGCGGCCGGCGGCTCGTTCCCGGCGGATGCGCCGGAGGACCTCGACCGAGAAGCTCGGATCGTCAATCGACGCCCCGGACTCCTGCAGGCGTCGCCCGATCGCTCGGGCGGCCTCGATCTCCTGGCGACAGAGCGCGCACACTCCGAGGTGAGCCTCGACGGCCAACCTCTGAGTCGCTTCGAGCTCGCGATCGAGGTAGAGCTCATGGAGCTCGAGCACGTCACGACATTCCACCGCGGTTACCTCTTGATTGCGTAGTCTTTCAGATGGCGTTGCAGCAGCTTCTTTCCACGGTGGATGTTGATGCTCACGACGTTGGGCGTGACCCCGAGGATATCCGCGATGTCCTTACAGGCCAAGCCGTCGAAGTACCGCATCGCCAGGGCAGTGCGGTAGTTCTCCGGGAGCTTCGCCATCGCTTCCCACACGACTCGTTTCGTCTCTTGGGTCTGGAGCGTCGGAGGAACTCCGGATTCTCCCCCACCGATTCGAGTCACCTCGACCGAACGATCGGTGACCCGACGCTCGAGCTTGAGGCGCTTGACCTTGTTGAAGGAGAGGTTCACCCCGATGCGGAACAGCCAGGAGGAGAACTTGTAGGTGGGATCGTAGAGGTGGATGGCCTTGAACGCCCTGAGGAAGGTGTCCTGACAGATCTCCAACGTCAGATCATGGTTACGCAAGATCGAGTAGAGGATCGAGTAGAGGCGATCCTGGTACTTTACGACCAAGCGTCCGTAGGCCTCCGGGTCCCCGGTTCGGACTTCGGAAACGATCTGGACGTCTTCGGCTGCCGTCTCGCTGGGCTTTTGCTGGGCTGGCACGATCATGGTCCTCGCGTTACAGGCGAGCGGACCCAGACTTTCAAGTCTCACCGGAATCAGCGACCGACTCGAGAGGGCCGAGCCTGCCGAAGCACCTGACGCCTGGTCACGGTCGCGAGAGAACCCCGCGGTTCCGGAAGCCAATAGTATAAGATGGCGGGCTTCCTCGGGGCCTTCGGGCTCTTGTAATAGGCGACGGCCTACAGCCCGACCCCGGCCTTATTCTCCAGGAAGACTCGTATCTTGAAGATCAAGCAGACCCCCGAAGACTTTCGGGTCATCGAGCGATCCGAGCCCCCGGTCTCCAAGACCGGATCCGGACCATACTACCTCTACGTGCTGCGGAAGAAGAAGCTCACCACGCCCGAAGCGATCCGTGAGCTGGCCCGCGCAAGTGACCTCCGGACCGATGCCTTCGCCCACGCCGGCCTCAAGGATCGGCAAGGGGTCACAGAGCAGCTCATCTCGGTCACGGGCAAGCCGATCCGGTACGAGTCCCACCAGATTCGCCTCAAATACCTCGGCCGATCCCGCCGGGCGGTCGAGAAAACGGACAGTCAGGGCAATCGCTTCGAGATCACACTGCGGCATCTGCGCAGGAGCGAAGCCGTGGATCTGGTCGAGGCCGCTGAGGAGGTCCGGAGCATCGGAGTCCCCAACTACTTCGACAGCCAGCGCTTCGGATGCATCCGGCACGGCCAGGGCTTCATCGCCCGACACGTCATCCAAGGCGACTTCGAAGAGGCCTTGCGGCGAATGATCGCCTCGAAGTCGCGCTTCGAGACCAAGGACGCCCAATTCAAGGGCTACCTGCGAAAGCACTGGGGAAAGTGGCGAGATCTCGCCGGACGACATCGACGCTCACTCTACAGCCGGCTCTTCAGCTACCTCGGAGACCATCCGAGCGACTTTCGCGGGGCGCTCAAGCTCGTGCCACTCGGCACCAAGCTCATTCATCTGTGTGCTTATCAGAGCTTCCTGTGGAACGAGATGCTTCGCCGTTACCTCGAGGCCGAGGGCGAATCCGGACCCGAAGTCCCCAAGGCAGCCCCCGTCGAAGCACCGAAGCCCGTGCAGGACGAAGGTCCGAAGGAGACGCTCCTCGCCGGTCCCCCTCTCGAGGACGACACACCCGACGAGAGTCCGGCCGGTTCGGAGCAGGCAGCCACGAAGCCGCCAGAGATCGAAGCCACGAAGCCCGAGCCGGCTCCTGAAAGGTGGTTGGGCACGCAGTACGAATGCGGTTGGCTGGTCTTTCCGAACAACCTGACTCGGAAGCGAGCTCTCGAGCTGCGAGAGCTCAAGCTGCCCCTGCCCGACGCACACACGCGACCGAGTGATCCGCGCATCGCGCGTGCCCTGGGGCATGCCTTGAATCACGAGGGCCTCGACCTTCGGGACCTCGACATCCAGGACATCCCGGGATTCCTCTTCAAGGAAGAGCCGCGGCCCGCGATGCTCGTTCCCGAAGAGCTCACCGTCCGCGAGCCGGAGCCAGATGATCTGAATCGGGGGTTCTTCAAGGTCCGCTTGTCCTTCTCGCTCCCGCGTGGCGCCTACGGCTCCCTGATCCTCAAGCGTCTCCTCGCCGAGCCGGCCCCGGCCAATCCTAAAGCGCGCGAACCCCGCGGTGCTCCCAGGGCTCAAGCCTTGCCCCCGAAGCGATGGCAGTCCGAGAGAACCCACAGCTCCAGCCGCGAGGGGCGGTCCGATGCTCGGGGAGAGCGAAGAGAGGGATACCTGGGCCCGCGCCAACGAGAGGCTTCACAAGGAATGTCGGCAGGCAGCGATCGCCGCCGAGGTCCCAGAAAACCCCACGAAGCAGCGGCGGTACACGGTGGGCGGTGGCCTGCAAACAAAGACACATTCGATCGGAACCGCCCTTCCAACAGCGACCGATCCGGGGACGAGGACAACTTCGAAGGCTTCGAGGCTGAGGTGCGGCGCCGACCCGAGCCTGGTTGGAAGCAGCGGCGAGAAAGCAGCACTCCGAGCGGAGGCCCTGATCGCAAACCCTCAGGGGGACACTCGGGACGCGACCGAGACCGTCGGGCAGGCGGAGATGACCACCGGAAGCCTCTGGGAGCGAGAGGAGGCCGACGCAGCGCGAGCACCGGTTGGAAGCCGCGCGATCCGACGGCGAGCAGAGATCGCAAGCCGGGCCAGGGCTACGCACGAAACACCAGCGGCGGAGGACAATCAACCGGTCGCCCGGGCGGAAGCTACGCCGGCAGTGGTCGGTCCGCCGGCAGTGGACACGCATCTGGCGGTAGGTCTGGCGGAAGCTACTCCGGCGGTGGTCGACCTGGCGGCGGTGGACATTCAGCAGGTCGACCGGGCGGAAGCTACTCCGGCGGCGGTCGACCCAGCGGCGGTGGACATTCGGCTGGTCGACCGGGCGGGAGCTACTCCGGCGGTGGTCGACCGGGCGGCGGTGGACATTCGGCTGGTCGACCGGGCGGAAGCTACTCCGGCGGTGGTCGACCGGGCGGCGGTGGACATTCGGCTGGTCGACCGGGCGGAAGCTACTCCGACGGTGGTGGAACCGGAGGTGGCAAGCCTTGGGGATCCGGCCGACCGCGCGGCGCAAATCACCCAGAGCGGGGCCGCCCCAGCGGGGGTGGTCGACCGGGAAATGCTTACTCGGCCGGCGGACGTCCCGGCGGCGGATACTCCGGCGGTGGCAAGCCGGGTGGTGCTGGCCGGCCGGCTGGAGGTCGACCCGGCGGGAACCGAGGATCTCGCCCGGCAGCCGGTCCGAATCGACGCTCGTCCCGTCCTGAGGGAGAGCGCTCCCGCGAGGCGGAGCGTGGTGGCGACTCCTGACGGCATTGTTCTCTCGGTGCCCTTCGGAGCACTTGCTGAAAGTCGATTGACCCTCTCGCCCCCTCCGCGTATAAGGGCGGGTCTTATCGTTCCGCATGGAGGCGGTCTTGCCCGTCTCCCGCTGCGCCTACCCGATGAATTCCCTTCACCGGCGCAAGCACGGATTGCCTTCCGACCGCTCGAGGAGCGGTGTCCTGATTCCGTCACGAAGGAACTCCCATGTCCCTAGGACTGCTCGGCCGCAAACAGGGTATGACCCAGATCTTCGATGAGACTGGCGTGATCATCCCGGTCACGATCATCCAAGCCGGCCCCTGCCCCATCGTTCAGATCAAGAAGCACGAGACCGACGGCTACACGGCGCTCCAAGTCGCCTTCGAGCCGCGGCGCGCGAACATCACCAAGAAGCCCTTGGTCGGCCACTACAAGAAGGCGGGCGTGGACACCCACCGCGTTCTGCGCGAGATGCGCTTGGACGACGATGAAGCACTCAAGGCCCACGAGAACGGCGAGCCGCTGACCGTCGACATCTTTCAAGTCGGCCAGTACGTCGACGTGACCGGCACGTCCAAGGGCCACGGCTTCACGGGTGTCATCGTGCGCCATGGCTTCCACGGAATGCGCGCGACGCACGGTACGCACGAGTTCTTCCGGCACGGTGGTTCGATCGGTATGCACTCGTGGCCGTCCCGCGTCTTCAAGGGCACCAAGATGCCCGGGCAGCACGGCAACGCTCGCGTGACGACGCAGAACCTCAAGGTCGTCAAGATCGACGCGGAGAAGAATCTGATCCTCATCAAGGGTGCCGTACCGGGCACGCGCAACGGCCTGCTGGAAATACATCCGGCCCTCAAGAAGCCGGCACTGAAGGCCTGATCAGACTCGACGACACTCGACAAGCACGCGGAGGGAGCCTGGCGACGGGCTCCCTCGTTTCGTTTCGGAACCCCCACGCCATGGCCTACGAGCTCGACGATGGATACCGCCGGCAGGCTCGCCGCGAAGGCTACGCCGCGCGGGCGGTGTACAAGCTCGCCGAGATCCATCAGCGTTACCGCATTCTGACGCGGGGAGGCTCCGTGCTCGACCTCGGTTGTGCGCCGGGCTCCTGGCTTCAAAAGGCTCGTGAGATCGTCGGTCCGAGCGGCCAGGTCGTCGGCATCGACCTCGTGGCCGTCGACGCCGACGCCTGCCCGGGCGCGCGACTCCATCAGGGCGACTTCTTCTCGGATGACGGGCGCACGTTCTTGGCAACGCACGGGCCCTACGAGGCCGTGTTGAGCGACATGGCCCCGAAGACGTCGGGAATCAAGTCGGCCGACCAGGCACGCTCCCTCGAGCTGTGTGAAGGTGCGTGGCTCGTCGCACAGCAGCATCTGAAACCGGGCGGTAGCTTCGTGTGCAAGATCTTCCAAGGGGCCGGATTCCCCGAGCTCCTCAAGGACGTTCGGCGGCGCTTTCGCAAGACCCACGGCTTCAAGCCGAAGAGCTCGCGCTCAGCCAGCATGGAAACCTACATCGTCGGCTTGGGGTATCAGCCCGAGAGCTGAGCTCGGAACGTGAGGTTCCCGTTGTCGGTGGCCGGCCGTCCGAATACGATCGCGAAACGGGACGAGGATTCGAATCGGTCCAGGAGCGAAGTGGTGCGGCTCTTCAAGAAGATCCTGTTGTCGGTCCTCTTTACGGTCGGCTTCTTCGCGGCGGTCGAAACCGCCTTGTTCTTCGTCGGCGTCGGCGAGAGCTGGAGCCCGTTCGAGCAAGAGCGCGACTCGGAAGGCTCGTGGGTCGCCAAGCTCGCCCCTCGAGGCGCCTTTCACTTCCACTCCGAACGCTTCCCCGTCGACAAGCCGAGCGATACCTTTCGCGTATTCACCTTCGGCGGGTCGTCGACATACGGTTACCCGTTCAGCCGCGCACATTCCCGCAGCTCGTTCTCCGGCATGCTCCGCGTCCTGCTGACCGAGCGCTATCCCCAGCGACGCATCGAGGTCATCAACTGCGGCTCGCCGGGCATGGACAGCCGCGCCAGCCTCGAGATCTTGCACGCGGCGTTGGACTACTCGCCCGACGCGCTCGTCGTGTACTCGGGTCACAACGAGTTCCTCCCCCAGAACGTCACGCTCACTCGCCGGGCACTCGAGCAGCCCCTCTGGAATGGCGTGCTCGAGTTTGCGGGCTCGCTGCGCTTGTTCGGGTTGCTCCGCTCCGCCATCACGCCGAAGCTGCCCCAGCGCGAAGAGGTCACGTTCAACGACCTCGTCCAATACGATCAAATGATCGGTCCGCCACTTTGCGGTCCCGACGAGACGAAGGCCGTCCTCACCGGATACCGACAGAACCTTACCGCCATGGCCGAAGCGGCGACCGTGCCGCTCTTCTTCTGCCTGCCCGCCTCCAACCTCGCCGACATGGAGCCGAACGTCTCCACGCACAGCACCGATCTCGATCCTCGCCTCATGATCCGCTTCGACGAGGCCTTCAGCGAAGGGCGTGCGAAGGCGGCTCAGGAAGACTGGAGCAGCGCGATCGAGGCCTTCAAGAAGGCCAATCGGGCCGACCCGAATGTCGCCGAGTCGCACTACCAGCTCGGTCGCGCTCTCGAGGCGGCGGGCGAGTTCTCTCGTGCCCGGGCCGAGTACTTGCGCGCGCGCGACCTCGATGGCCGCCCGCTGCGAGCCACGGCGGC
This sequence comes from Planctomycetota bacterium, assembly GCA_029260795.1. Taxonomy (GTDB): domain Bacteria; phylum Planctomycetota; class OFTM77; order OFTM77; family OFTM77; genus OFTM77. The sequence continues at coordinate 95,872 of JAJDCO010000125.1, forward strand.
CATCCTCGAGATCGTCGAGACCGTCGCGCGCGAGCAATCCCGCGTCACCCGGATCGACACGATGTCCGGCCTGACCGCCGCGGCGCCGAACGGCTTGATCGGCAACGGACAGATCATCGACAACGTCCACCCGACTCTCGAAGGCGACTACGTGCTCGCGCGGCAGATCGCCGACGCGCTCGGAGCCGCCGGTCTACCGGCTGGCGCTCGTTCGGAGCGTCCCGATCCCGACTTCGCCGAGTGCCTGCGCAAGACGGGGTCGCGGCCCGAGCTCGTGACGGAAGGGCTCGCCGAGGCTGGCCTCTACCTGCTGCGATTCGTACCGATGCGCTACGACCGGGCGCGTCGAGCCGCCCGCACCGAGGAGGTCTTCCAGCAGGTGCTGGCCGAGAAGCCCGACAACTTTCGTGCGCTGCACGGCCTCGCCACGCTCTACCTGATGGTCGGTCGCACGGACGAGGCCAAGACGATCCTCGACAGCACCCTCGAGAAGCAGCCCGCCTCAGCGGCGCTGCTCGTGCACTTCGCCAAGCTCTCGCCCTACTTGACTCGCCTCTACCAAGAAGCGGGGCTCGACCTCGAAGCGCTGAAGGCGAAGATCCCCAAGACTCAGTGAAGCCCGAGGCGCCGACGCTCCCGGACGTCGACGCCCTCCAAAGCGTCCTCAGTGATCGTCGGAGGCGATGAGTGATCTTCCCCCGTTCTCGTGGACACCTTGGTCATGCCGCGAACACGGCGATCGTCATCGGCTTCGTCACCGAGGCGATGCTGAAGCGGGTGCTCGGTGCATTCGGCACACCGAGCTCGTAGCTCGCCATGCCGTAGGACCTCTCGAAGAGCACCTCGTTGCCTTTTGCGAGAAGCACGGTGCCGGAGAGATGGCCCGCGTCAGCGTATGGCTTCAGGTAGGCATGGATTCTCTCGGCAACATCCGGCGACGCGTCTTCGGCCTCTTGAGCGAGGATCGGTAGGGACGGGAGCAGAAGCGCAACCAGAGCGATCAGGCATCGAGTCATGAGAGCCTCCCGAGGAGGGGGAAGTCGGACCGTGCGCGTGGGTACTGCGATACGGTACGCGGTTCCGACTCGGTGTGTGAGAAGGACACCGGTGCGGGGAGCCCGAACGACGGCACGAGCTCGATCAGGATTTCCGGTCCGCCGAAGCCGCGCGATTCTTGGTGGCTCGACGCGGGGGCGGCTCGACACTCGACAGCTCGGCCCGACGGATCTTGAGCTTGAGCGACTGCTCGATCCGCTCGAGGCGCCAGGTGTCCTTGGGCTCGACCAGTGTCGTGGCAGTGCCTTTCTTGCCGGCGCGCCCCGTCCGGCCGATGCGATGCGTGTACTCGCGACCGCCCTGGGGCAGGTCGAAATTGATGACGTGGTCGAGCCCTTCGACATCCAGACCGCGGGCTGCGACATCGGTCGCGATGACCACGCGAACGGATCCGCTCCGTAGCTGTCTCAGCGTGTGGTTGCGTGCACCTTGAGTCTTGTCACCATGCAGCACGCCGCAGTGCAAGTTGTGATGCGAGAGCTCACGAGCCAAGTAGTCGGCCGTCCTCTTGGTCGCGACGAAGACCAGCGTTCGACTTCGCTTGCCCTTCTCGAGGAGCGCGGCCAGCAACGCGATCTTGTGGTCTCGAGTCTGGGCGAGGTAGGCCACCAGCGAGATGTCCTGATGTCGCTCGCGCGGGCCGCCGGTTTCGATGCTGTCGGGATCGCGCAAGATGTCGTCAGCGATCCTCTTCACTCGGCCCCCGAGGGTCGCCGAGAAGAGCAAGGTCTGTCGCTCTTCGGGTAGAAACGAGGCGATCTTCTTCACGTCGTCGATGAAGCCGAGGTCCAGCATGCGATCCGCTTCGTCGAGGATGAACACCTCGAGGCGCTGAAACCTCACGCGGCCTTTCTCGAGATGATCCAGCAGGCGACCGGGCGTCGCGACGACGAGGTCGTGCTTCTCTTCGAGGCGTCGCACTTGATCCTCGATCGAAGCTCCACCGACGAGCGTCACGGCTCGCAGCTTCATGAACTTGCCCATGTCCAAGAAGACGCCCGCGACCTGCTGTGCAAGCTCCCGTGTCGGCGTCAGCACGAGCAGGCGAGGGCCCCGCACGGCGACGCGGGCCGGCTGCAGCAAGCGCTGCAAGGAGGGCACCGCGAAGGCGACGGTCTTGCCCGATCCCGTCTGTGCCGCGGCCATCAAGTCACGCCCCTTGAGAATCACCGGAATCGCTTGCGCCTGAATCGGTGTGGGCTTCTCGAACCCTTGCCGCCGAATGCCGCCAATGAGCCGAGGGTCGAGCGAGAAGTCTTTGAACGACAAGCGAAGCTCCGAAGCGGGAAGACGGAGGACGATCGGCCACACGAATCGAATCAAGCAGATTAGCGAGATCGCCAACGGAACGCCAGAATCGGCACCGCAAAGCCAGCGGCACTCAAGACCACCCAAAGGAACCACGCCTGAAGCTGGCGGCACGAGGGCCACCAGGGGAGAACCTTCCGCCGCGCCGCGACCCAAGCGACTCCCTCAAACCACCCGCCCCGCCGCACGTACCCAAGACAATCACTCTATCCGCAGCGCCATGCGGCCCGCTACCGGAGGTTTGGCTCGAGGCACGATCACGTTGCCGATGCGCTCGGTCCGCTGGCTCCGCCGAGCCACTCTCCGAACTTGGTACGCTCCCCTCCGCTTGATAGCTTGGTGGCCTCACGGGAAAGAGGTTGAAGTGCCACACCGAGTAGGAGAGCGCACCGATGTCCGCAACGTATGAGGAGAGGGCACCCCAACCGTCTCGGCAGCCCCGCCGGGGCTTCGAGATCGGCTCCGTGCTGTCACGCGGCTTCTCGATCTGGGGACGCAATCTGATTCCGTTCCTTCTGCTGACGGCTCTGCTCCAGATTCCCACCTACGCGTGGAACTGGACGCAGACAGGCTCCGTGCTCGTCGCGCCGAACTTCCGCGAACAGTTCATGGAGCAGCAGCGGGTCGATGACGCCACCACGGACTCGGGGGCGAGACTCTCTGATCAGCGCAGCCCCTGGGACCTGATGATGAGGGCCTTGGTGGGAGGATTGATCAGCTTGGTCACCACTCAGCTCCTGACGGCGACGCTCGTGTATGGTGTCTTCGGGGAGCTTCGCAACAGGCGAGCCTCCATCGGCGAGTGCTTGAGCCAGGGCTTTGCTCGCCTCTTTCCGGCGCTCGGAGTCGCGATGCTGACGGGCCTGGTTCTCATCGCCCTCGCGCTTCCATTTGGCGCCCTCATGGTGATGATCCCCCTCTTCAGCATCGTTCTCCTTCCGGTGCTCTTGGTCTTCCTCGCCCTCGTGTACTGCGGCCTCTTCGTCGCCGTGCCGGCAGCGGTCGTCGAGCGACCGGGAGTCTTTGCAGCCCTAAGTCGCAGCTGGAACCTCACACGAGGCAATCGAGCCCGCATCTTCGGCCTGCTGTTCCTCCTCTACATCCTGATGTTCCTCGCCGGCGCCGTCGTGGGATTTGCGACCGGAGCGCTCGGGAATCTCGACAGGCTTTCGTGGATCGCATCGTTGTTCAGCCTCTTCACCTTCTCACTGTTCGCGGTGATCACGGCCGTCACCTACCACGACTTGCGCGTTGCCAAGGACGGCATCGACTCGGAGGAGCTCGCCTCGATCTTCGATTGAGGTGGGTCACCGGCGCGGGTGCAGTCGACCTGTCTTCTTGTGCTCGCGCCGCTCCCCCATCAGCATCTGCGCCTCGAGCTGGGCGCGCTGCGCCTCGTAGAAGTCGGTCAGGAAGTCGAGAGGATCGACGTCGAGGTGCGTTGGATCCCACCCGATCTTGCTCTGGATCTTCGCGCAGACGGTTTCCAGCGCTTTTCGATCTTGTCGTCGATTGCGGAGCACGTCCTCGAGGATCTGCAGCTCGTAGACTCCGTACACGCCGAGCTGAGCTGCGCTGAATCGATACCGTGGATCCGCGACTGGCGACCGCCTCCGACTTGCCGCGCCCTGCGCCAGCGCCACAGGAAGAGGCGACTTCACCACGAGCGTTCCGGCCACGAGATCTCCCACCCGCATGCGGTCCCGATTCAGCCAAGGCATGACCGCGAAGACGACGAGCCAAGCCACTCCGCACACGCGCAGCCATCCAGCCGCTCCCGGCCAAAGCGCGTCCGGAGCGGACACGACGACCAGCGGGCCGAGGATCTCGACCTGCCGCAGGAAGTTCCGAGCGAAGATCGCTTCTCCCGACAGGGCTCCGCCTCGCCGATCGATGACGCGGAGTCCCAAGGCCCGCTTGCCGAGTGTCCGGCCCTGACCGCGAATCTCGAAGACGATGAAGTAGAAGTTCGTTATCAGGAACAGCGCCAAGATCGCGAAGGCCGTCCCGAGGGACTCCGAGCCCGCGAGACCGCCCAGAAGGGCGGCGACGAGGCAGACGACGCCCACGACGACAACGTCGATCAGGAACGCCAGCAAGCGTTCACCCGTCGCCGAGATCTCGAAAGTCAGCGGCACTCCTTCGGGAGGCACGATCCGCCGAACTCGCCGCGAGACCGTGAAGGTGCTCATGGTGCCGGCTCCTCGGAACTGCCGCCGTCCCGATCCACGAGCACGAAATAGGCGGTCCACAAGAGAGCCGTCCCGATGGCCAACGCGTACCGCATGGTCAGGCTGGTCACCAGCTGACGAAAGAAGCCCTCGATCAGACCGGCCATCAGAAACAACAGGACCGTGCCGCCGACCACGCCTCCCGCCCGGCGACCGTGAATCGCCAAGCTCTCGAGCCGCGTCTCACGACCTGGGAAGACGACGGCTCGGCCGATCGACAGGCCGGCCGCGCCGCAGAGCACGACCGCCAGCAGCTCCGTGATGCCGTGCGGTAGCAGCCACCCCCACAGATCCAGGCTCAGCCCGCGAAGATGGAACACCGCTGCCAGTGCACCGATGATCAGGCCGTTGTAGAGAAGCAGAAAGAACACGGGCAGCCCCGCAACGAAGCCGAGGGCGAAGCAGAGGATGCCCACCTTGGCGTTGTTCGCGAATAGCATCGAGGAAAAGGCGCTCAGCTGCTCCGTCTTCGGGTTCGATTCATACAGAGTCGACTCGAGGAGCTCCCGCGAAGCGGCCGGGTCGCGACCTGCGGCCATGTCATCGGACACGAACCCGTAGAAGCGCTCCGGATCCGAGACCGTCACGAAGAAACCGACCGCCAGACCGATGCACAAGAAGGCCGCCGACCAGAGAACGGGCTGTGCCAACGCGCGCACCGCCCGTGGGTATCCTCCCCGCAAGTACCTCCAACACGCCTGCATCGGCGAACGCTTGTTCGAGTACACGCACACGAACGCCCTCGCCGAAAGGCTCTCGAGGTAGTCGAGCACGTTGCGATCGAGCGAGATCGACCGCGCCACACTGAGTGACGAGAGCGTCGCACGGTAGAGGCGTGGCAATCGAGCCAGCGCCTGCCGCGACAGCCTTGCCGGTCCCATCTGCTCGATCCGGTTGACGGCACCCTCCAGCTCTCGCCAGGTCTTTTCCCGGTCCGCTCGAAACTTCTCACTGCGCAGCTCGATCGGAGGACGCGCCATCAGAGGAGCTCCCGCCGCTTGATATCCAGATACCGCTGCACCAAACGCGGGCTCGCCTGATGAGGCAGAGCATCGAGGCAATGGACACCGCTCCGCCGTAGCCTCAGCAAGACGGCCTCCCGATCCCGCACCAGGTCCGCCGCCAGCACGGCGCGGTCGAGAGCCAACAACGAGTCCGGTCGTCGTGACGCCATCTCGGCCGGACGCGGATCCTGAATCGCGACGAAGAGTACGAGATGGCGGCGAGCGAGCTGCTCCAGCCGATCGACCAGAATCTCGGCGGTGATGGAATCGACGAAGTCCGTGAAGACGACGACGAGGGTGCGCCGCGGAAGCTTGGTCGCCAGCTGGGTCATCGAGTGCAAGTAGTTCGTCTCCGTCGTCCCATAGTCCAAGTGAGCGCTGCGCTTGCGCAGGCGAGCGAAGGCGCTGATTCCGCGACGCGGCTCGAGGTACGAATGCAGTCGCTCGTCGAAGCCACCCAGCCCGACACGATCCCCCGTCTTCAGGCAGACGTACGCCAATGACAAGGCCGCTCGAATGGCGTGGTCCAGACGCGGCTGCCCCGAAAGGTGCTCCGCCATTTGCAAACCGGTGTCGATGGCGATCAAGACCGAGTGATCTCGCTCGGCCCGATGCTGTCGCACGAGCAAGCTTCGGTGTCGAGCCGAAGCCTTCCAATCGATCGTCCGCGCATCGAGCCCGGGAACGAACTCGCGCAAGGCTTCGAACTCGGAGCCTTCCCCGGTGAAGCGCTCGACCTTGAGGCCCGAGACGTCTCGTCGATCGCCTTGAAAGAGCGGGCCCAGCTCTCGAACGCCCGTCGTATCCGGCACGACCGTGATCTGCCGCGCCAGAAGAGAGCGCACCTGCCGGCGGAGGAGCCCGAGCGGCCCCGGCCATCGTAGCCAGACCGCCCGCACCTCGAGCTCGCCTCTCCGAATCGGAACGATGGAGACTTCAAAGCGCGTCTCGGCCAGGGCCTCGAGCAGTACACCGCGCGGCTCATCGGACCTGAGATCGTCGTCCAGCTCCAGGAGTGCCTCTGCCGAGCGATGCCGACGCAGTCCGTTGACACGAACCGAGATCTCCGCCTCTGCTCGAGAACCCATGAACATCTCGCGAGGCAGCCGAGCATCGACGACAACCGGGCCTTCGGACACGAGCCACAAGAGATCCCAAACGATGAGCGCGACGCAGAGACCGAAGAAGATCGGCCAGGCGAGCCACAGGCGGGTGTCCCACAGAGTGGGAATCAGCGCGACAAGCAGTCCGGCGAGGAAGAGCCCAATCGCCCGGGGCGTCGGCGAAATCACCGCGGGGCCGGCACGCGCTCGACGACGTCTTCGAGCACGCCCTCGAGCGACACACCTTCGATCTCGGCACTGGGTGCCAAGACCAGCCGATGGAGCAGCGTCGGCTCGACGAGCGACTGCACGTCGTCCGGGATCACGTACTCTCGCCCGGCGAGCGCCGCCAGCGCCCGGGCCGCAGTGGCGATCATGTTGGCCGCCCGTGGTGACGCGCCGTGAGCGACGGAAGGATGCTCGCGCGTGGCTCGCATCAGGTCGACGATGTAGGCGACGATCTCGTCCGACAGATGGAGTCGAGAAATGACGCTTCGGGCGGCCTCGAGCTCGGAGCCATCCACGACCGGAGCAAGATCGAAGTCGTCGAGCATCGGCGAACCGGAACGATGTCCGTGGCGCCGCACGATCTCGATCTCGGTGTCCCGATCGGGGATGGTGATGCGCACCTTGAAGAGGAATCGGTCGAGCTGGGCCTCCGGGAGGGGATACGTCCCTTCGTGCTCGATCGGGTTCTGCGTCGCGACGACGAAGAAGCCCGGACCGAGTAGGTGGGTCTCGCCGTCGATCGTCACGGAGCGTTCCTGCATCGCTTCGAGCAGCGCCGCCTGGGTCTTGGGAGGCGTGCGGTTGATCTCGTCGGCGAGCAGCACGTCTGTGAAGATCGGTCCCCGGATGAGATGGAACTCGTTGGTTCGAAAGTCGAAGAGGTTGGTTCCCGTGACATCGCCCGGCATCAAGTCCGGTGTGAATTGAATCCGCTTGTACGACAGATCCAGACAGCGGGCAAAAACGCGCACGGTCAACGTCTTCGCCGTTCCCGGTAGCCCCTCGAAGAGGACGTGCCCCCCAGACAAGAGCGCCGTGAGCAGAAGCTCCAACGCCCGCTCCTGGCCGACCACGACTCGGTGTACCTGCTCGCGCATGCGATCCGCGAGCTGCCGCACTTCATCGAGCTGCATCGTCGATCTCCGGACCCGAGACAGGGCTGCACGCTTCTTCTCTGAGAGGCTGTTCGAATCGAGACCGCGATCCTAACCGACCCCGAAACGGATGGCACCCGATCGATCCCCTCGCCTCGACGACGTTCAGACGTGAGGTCATGGGCGCTCTCCCAGCATCGTTGCTCGCCACGCATGAATCTCCCGCGCGGCCGCGATCACTTCGCCAGCAGGAGCTTGGCGATGGGCGAACAATCGATGCACGCGCTCCGAGAGCTCCTGGAGATCCGTGTCGACGCCTCGCCGCACACCGAGAGACCGCAGCTGCTCGACCCGGCGGTCGGGGTCGAGCGTCGCCTCCCCGGGGCACAGCTGCCGAGTGACGGCATGGAGTGTGTCTTGCCAATAGGGAAGCAGCATCGATGCGGATCGCCCCCGGCTCGAGATCAGGCGCGCCGAGTTGTCGAGAAGCTGCTCCTTGTCCTGACCGAGCGGCGGCCGTTCGGGCCGAGGCACGCCGAAGCGCGGGAGTCCCGACCAGCCGATGACGAGTGCGCACAAGATCGCCTGGACCGTCAGGAGCACGAGCGGGAATCGCGCGAGCTCGGCGAGGAAGCTGTCGGTGCCGCGATAGCCGTGGACGGACTCATCGAAGACCACGCTGCCGTCGGTCGTGCCGGCACGCAGGCGATCCAGGATCTCGAGCGCCAGTGCGGCGTTCGAGCCGCGGCCCAGCCCATGATTCGAAAGCAGGTCCGGGTCACTCAGGACGAGGTGGACGAAGTCTCGTCGCGAGTTGCCAGCGGCCGGCTCGAGAAGGCGCCCGAGCAGAACACCCTCGTCGCACTCGATCCAAGGCTCGATGTCTCCGCCAACAACCAGCTGCGGATCTTCGAGCGTCGGCGTCGATGAGAAGCCTCCCCCGCGCCAGTTCGTCGCAGATCCAATGCGTTCGCAGATCGCATCCGAACCGAGATCATCGAGAACGTCCTGCACGGATGCCCTGGCGACGAGCTCGACGGATCCGAGGAATCGCGGCGCGTCGGGGTCAGCCGTGCCTCGGCGCTTCGGCAGCACGAAGAGCGCCGCCGGAACGTCCGATTCGGCCAGCGCCTTCCAAGAAGCCTCGGTCTCATCAGTCACCCAAGGCCAAGGCTCTGCGACGACGAGGACACCGCGGGTGTCTGCCTTTTGGGCCGTGCGACTCCGACTCACATGCACGGGAATCGCCAGCCGGCGGAGTGTGGCGACGAGCGCGCCATGGCCGATCGCCGACTCGCTGTAGGCGCTCGGCTCGACCTCCGCCGGCGCCTCCGAATCCCACGCGGTGGCGAAGAGGGCGGCGACGAGCGAGACGGCCGAGACGCCGACCACCCAAAAGAGTGTCCGGCGTGAGAACGGTGAGCTCTGGTGCGCGGGGCGCACGGCGCTCGAGCTGGCGTCGGTAGTAGACGTCTTCGTTTCCCTTGGTGAGCTCACGGAGATCCGGCCTCGGATTCGGTCCCGGCCTCGGCGAGGGCCGCTCGAAGATCTTCGAGGTCCTGCCGGGCAAGGTCCCAATCAGTGCGATCCATCTGGCGAGCGCCGAAGAGAGAGTGCTCCACCGCGAACGTGAGCCGCTCGAGAGGAGGACGGTAACCTGTGCCCTGCAGGCGAGAGAGCACCGCTTGAGCTGTCCACCAATCACGGAGATGCTCTCCTCGTGCCCGCGAGACGTCGACGAGCGCCGCCACGAGGAGAGCATGAATCGCATCCGCCCAGCGAGAGGCCTCCGCGAGTGCCAGCGCACGCTCCAACGAATCATCCGCCCTGAGAGAGACGGCTGTCTCCGCCGCCGGAGAGTCGCCGAGCGATGGCGGCGTGCGCTCGCGGATCGAGTTGCGGGTTCGCACGAAGAACCAACCGATCAACACGATGGTGACGCCGACCGCGAGAATCAAGACCACGGAGTTGACGAGCTCGTCCGAAGCGTCACGACCGCGGCGGCGCCCTCTCGGAAGTCGCCGCCTTGCCTCCCTCCGCTTCGGATCCGCGACGCCCGATTCGGTTGCGGCGCTAGAAACGGAGTCCGGAAGCTCTGTCTGAAAGCGCCCGCTCGCCAGCACGTCCCGAACGACGGCCCCCACGTCGGAGGAGTCCGGGACCGGAAGCGCAAGCAGCAGTGTCACCATCACCCACATGACGGCATGCTAGCAACGGCACCGCCTCATGGCGACCCGCCCCGTGGCGCTCCTCCTCCGTGCCCTCCGCTGCCTCCCAAAGTGCTTGTTCCCGTGGCTCATCACTCGCCGTGCCTCGTGTTCTGCTTTCCTCGTGGTTGATTCTCTCTCCGTGCTCTCCGTGGCTCATACCCTCCGTGCTCCCCGTGTCCTCACTGGTTCACCTCTTGGTATTCTGAACCTCCCGGCCGGAAACGAACGGAGAGAGCCCTCATGGACCTGAACCACCTGCATCTCCACGTTCGCGAAGTCGACCGCTCCCGCGAGTTCTACGAGACGGTCTTCGGCTTCACGTACACGTTGAACCACGGCGACATCGCGTTTCTCGACAACGAGCACGCCTTCGACCTCGCGCTCGCCCCGGACGAATCGCCGGCGCCGCTTCCCGAGTGGTTCCACTTCGGCTTCCGGCTGAAGTCGGCTGATGCCGTGCGCGGGTTGCGCGAAGACATGATCACTCAGGGCATCCCGATCGCCCGCGAGCTGATCGCCGAGGACGACTACGTGAGCTTCACGTGCACCGACCCCGACGGTCACCGGATCGAGGTCTACTGGGAGCCGCGCTTCTAACCGCCTAGCCGCGAGGCGAAGTACCAGTGGTGTCCCTCCGGATCGCTCGCCCCGTAGCGCCGGTCGCCGTAGGGTTGATCGGCGGGCTCTTCGATGATCTTCGCACCCGCACCGCGAGCGCGCTCGCAGTGCGCGTCGAGGTCGTCGATGTAGACGTACAGGCTCTGCGTGACCTGCCCGAGGCGCTTCGGGTTTCGGAAGTCACCACCCGGCGAGCCCATCATCACGACGCCGTCGTGAAGGCCCATCTCGGCGTGCATCACCTTTCCATCCGCACTGCGCATGCTGTGTCGCTCGACCAGACCGAACGCCTGGGCGAGCCATGCCATCATGGCTCCGATGTCCTCGTAGTTGAGGTAGGGAGAGATGCGCGGATAGCCGTCCGGCGGGCTCGAGGACATGACGGGACTCCCGGTATCGAAGACGAGCGTACGAGGGATTCGAGATTCTACCCCGGCGTTGAGCGTTGGGGATCGTGTAGGTGCCCTGGGTCACGACGCTCGTTCACGAGATCACCCGGCCAGATGTGAGCGAAGCCTGCTGCATCGACACCGCCAAGTGGACTCGGAGGAGGGGTCGTCATGGACTCCGGCCCCTTCTCGTCGTCCGCTCGGAGAGGAGTTGAGGCGACGTGTGCGGGCTTGTACGATCGCGACCATCTACCCTCGAAGAGACTCTCACTCAGCTCGAAGCGCTCGGCACCGAGAAGATGCGCGCGCAGAACAGCAAGCACGGAGCCGGCAAGAACCAGTTCGGCGTCCGACGCGGCGACGTCCAGACGCTGGCTAAGAAGATCAAGACCAACCACGAGCTGGCCCGGGCTCTCTGGAAGACCAAGAACATCGACGCCCGATGCTTGGCGATCCTCCTGATCAAGCCGAGGTCCCTGTCCGCTGTCGAAATGGATCGGATGGTACGATCCGTCCCCTTCGTGGAGGTGGCGGACTGGCTCAGCTCGTATGGGCCCTCGCCATCGGAGAGAAGCTGGGAGTCTATCGGGACTACCCCGTCTCCAAGGGCTGCACCTCACCCTTCGCCCCGATCTGGATCAACGAGATGGTGAAGCGGCAAGGTTGAACCCGCAGCCGCAAGATCCCGTCGGCCCTTCGCAGAATCGCGATCGCGCCGGACCGCTCACGCCCGACTCGACGACCACCCGGACGACCGCCAGACGACCGCCGCCCACGCTTGCGATCCTCGCGACTTACCGCTTTAATGTCCCGTTCCCGTCCCAACAAGCGCCCGTAGCTCAGGTGGATAGAGCAGCGGTTTCCTAAACCGCAGGCCACAGGTTCGAGTCCTGTCGGGCGCACCACTTATCCAGCGTCGGCACGAGCCACAAACTCACGGGTGAATCATCTGATCCTCCGCAGTTGGATCGTTGGATTGCGTCGTCGCGACGTCACTCGCAACCCGCGATAGTCCCCGGCGCCGCATCGCTTGCAGGCCTGAGCCTTTCTCGAACCTTCCGGTTTTTTTGGCTCGAATCCCGGACGCGCTCCGGGTAAGCCAGAGTCCATTCGAAGCACTCTCACGAGCACTCAGGAAGCTCTCGTTCATGTCCAGAGCGCGACGGAAGACCCGAAAATCCAGAGCCTCCCGATCGGGCTCACCGAACACGTCTCCCCAGTACCGACCCGAGGCGCATTCGGCCGGGCTCAAGGAGCCCAAGAAGATCGCGGCGCAGGTGGAGGACTTGCTCTCGCGAGGTCGGTCGAAGGAAGCACTCGCGGCCGCCAAGGTCCTTTATGCGGCGACGCCGTCACCGAGTGTGCAGGCCTTGCTCGTGAGGAGCTACGGCGCCCGCGTCTCATCGCTCCTCGCCGCGAATCTCTTGCCCGAGGCCGAAGTGCTTCTCTCGGGAGTCGAACGGGACTTCCCCGATCAAGCCGAGCTGCTCGACGAGCCTCGCTTCGGGCTGAGGCTGCGAACCGGCCACGTCGCGGACGTGCTCACGATCCTGAAAGAGCCCGAGTCGAAGGATGCGCGATGCCGCAACGCGGAGACTGCTCTCCGCCGCTGGCTGATGTCGCCGGCGGACGTCGCTCACTGTGCCGCCCTCCCCGGCGACCATCCGCTCCGGCTCGCCGCCGCTGACGTCGACGACGCCTTGACTGCCGTCACGAGTCGACCAATGTCCGATGAGGAGCTCGCCCTCAGCGAGGTGTCTCGGAAGAGTCCCTTCGCGCCTTGGAAGCCGCTGGTTCGCGCGATCGCGGCCTTCTATCGCGGCGAGGACGCCACGGCGCGCGCCCTCGCCTCTGCGGTCCCCTCCGATTCCGCGCCCGCGCCGCTCGCTGGCACGCTCGAGAAGCTCCTGTCTCAGACGCCCCCGTCAGAAGACTCTCCGGCTCGCAACAAACTCTTCGAGAAGGTGCTGGGTTATCGCCCCCGCCTGATCCGACTCTTCAACAGCACCGAAGCGGCTCTGACCTCCGAGGAGCCCGGCGCTGTCGCCAAGAGCATTCCCAAGTTGATCGAAGAGCTCACCCGGTCTCACCGGCCGCTCGTCACCCAGATGTGCCAACGCCTCGTCTTCCGCGCGATCGAGGCGAGAATCCCTCGCCGGGCGATCGAGCGCGCCCTCGGTGGGCCGGTTCCCAAAGACGCGTTCTACTGGTGCCTCCTGGGCAATCACCAGGAGAAGTCTCAGCCCCCGATACAAGATCCACGCAACCGAGCGGAAGTCGCCGCGATCTGGTTCGAGTTCTTGTTCCATGCGATCGAGGAAGGGACGATCCAGAGGGGAAGCCTCGAAGAGGCCGCGGTGCTCTTGAAGATCGCTCGAATCTGCCGGCAGGCCGGTGAGGCCGAGGAGACCCTCGACTGGAAGCCGCCGTTCGGATCGTTCCGGTTCGAGCTGGCAGCCGGCGATCAATCCTCCAAGAGCCTTCGAGATCGATTGACGCGGGTGCGTCCGAACCACCTTCCCACCCCCTTCGAGCTGTACGGGCACGCCGCCGAAATCGCACGGCAACGGGAGATCTTCCAGGAATGGGCCGGCTACGTCGCCGCAGCGCGGGACCGGAAGCGTGAAGAGGTGGTGCTCTCCGATTGGAGGGAGAGCTTCCCCGAAGACGTCGAGCCGCTCCGGCGTTTGGCGAACCTTGCTGAGGCGCGTGGTGCCTTGCGCAGGGCCGCCGATCTGATCGAGGAGGCGCGCCGGCTCGATTCACTCAGCTCGGACCTCCGCCGCTCCCACTGGCGGGTGACCGCGGCCTTCGCTTTTCGACACCTCAAGCAGAAGAAAGGACACCTGGCCGCGAAGGACCTCGAAGCACTCGGCCGACTCGAGGATCTGACCAAGACGCCAGCCAGCCAGTTCGCGATCGCCCTCCGGGCGATGATCGCTCTGGTGAAAGACTCCTCGCAGGAGCAGCGCGAGCACTTCGAGGAGCTTGCTCGCGGATTCGGCGATGATCTCGCCGCGGAGGGCTTGCTCCTCGAGTTGGCCCGATGCAGCGCCATTGGACCCGAGCGCCTCGCCCTGGCCGCTCGAACCCGAGAACCGTCTTCCGATCGACTCTCGCGGGCCGCCGTCAAGATCTGCTCGCTGGCTCGTGCGCTGGAGCTTCCCCTCGGGATTCCCGAAGCTTGGCAGCCGGTGATCCTCGCCGACCGTGAGCTCGAGGCCCTGGGCCCCGAGGACCTCCGCCTGCTGGCCGAAGCCGCCGAGAGGCAGAATCGGTCCAAGATGAGCTTCACCCTGGCCGGTGCCGGAATGCGCTCGCCGAGCAGCGTTCGCGCCGAGCTCGTGTTTCTGCGCGCAAAGTCCCTGCCCGACCGAGACTGCGATCGAAAGGTCGAGCTGTGTCGCACCGCTGCCCAGCTGGCGCGACGACGCGGTGACGAAGCCTTCGCGGCCCTTGCTCTCAATCACGCGCGAGACACGATCCTGGATGGGCACCTCTTCCCTGAGGTGATGCTCGAGGAACTCGCCGAGGAGCTCGACGACGACGAGATCGAAGAGAACATCGATCTCGAGCTGCGTTCCAAAACGCCTCCGGCCGAGGTCACCCCTCGCAAGAGGCGTCGCCGCCGGCGCCGGCCGGCTTTCGATTTCGAGGACTGGGACGATCTCGATGACGACCTCGAATTCGCGTTCGACGACGATGACTGCATGTGCGCGTCTTGTGTGGAGCGCCGTCGACTTCACGGAACGCAATCGAGCAGCGAGGCTCTCGACATCGATCCCCGGGTACAGCGGGATTTCGAGGCGCAGATGGGGATGCCCTCCGGAGTGATCGAGCTGATGGTGGAGGTCACGAAGAAGTTCGGGGAAGATGCCGACATCGAGCGAGTCCGCCGCGAGGACCCCGAGCTCTTCGAACAGATCGCCCGCACTCTCGAGAAGGGCGGTTTCAACGCGCCCGGGTCCTCGGGCACGAATCGTCGTCGGAAGAACAAGCGCCGTCGCTAGGAGAAGACTCCGATGTCCTCGAACACCCCAAGCCAGCCGGGCCCTTGGATCGTGCTCGGCCTCTCACCTTCGGCGAGCGATGCCGAGATTCGAACGGCCTACCTCGCGGGCATTCGAGAGCATGGGCCGGATACCGACCCCGAGGAGTTTCAGCGAATCCGAGCGGCTTACGAGCAGCTCGAGAATCCGCTTCGTCGTGCTGAATACCGCAAGCTCCTCGTCGATGTCGACGCACCGCTGGTCGACGCGTTGATCGCTGCGCCTCTCCCGCGCCGCTTCATCGGACCGAAGCGTTGGCTCAAGGTTCTCGAAGAACGATCCCGATGAGCCCTTCTGATCCGCGCTTCACTCCACCACCTCCCTCCGACGAGCCGGACGAGGCCCCGGTCTCCGAACCCGAGAGTGACGATTCATCGGACGCCGATCGCCACGCCCTCCGCGACGGTCTGCGGTCCCGCTGGATCGCCCAGATCGATGCTTGGCTCGACGAGGCGCTCGCCGAAGAGTCGCCGCCCGACGGCATCAACCCGGCGTTGCTCGAAGTGACGAGGCTCCGATCGACCGATGACGACGCGAACGATGCCGCCGACCTCTACTCTTTCACGGCCGCCCTCACGGCCCTCACCCAAGAGACCAAGCTCCAGGGTCGCGCGTTCCAGAAGCTCGAAGAGTCGGTCTCGCATGGACGGGACGCATTCGAGGCGCAGGTCCTCGATGAGCTTCGAGCCGTGCGAAGTCTCGCCGAGCGAGCTCGGAAAGCCCCGGTGCCGAATGCGTCCGAACGAGAAACGATCGAGCTCCTTCTCGATCTTCACGAGCGACTCGACCGCGGCCTCGAGACGGCCACGCGCGTCGCCGCCTTCAGCAAGGCGCGGCTCGAGTCCTCTCGACTCTTGCGGCTTTTCGGCAAAGGTGCGATCAAGTCGATCCTGGAGAGCGAGCGCGAGCTCGCCCGCGGGTGCGCCATGACGCTCTCGCGGGTCGAGGAAGCAATCGAGGAGCTGGACGTGACCGAGATTCCCTGCCTCGGAGCGTCCTTCGATCCCCAGGTGATGAAGATCCTCCAGGTCGAAGAGCCCGCTGCGAACGAAATCGAGCCAGGCCCGAAGGTCGTGGTCGAGGTCTTTCGCAAGGGGTATCGGTGGCGAGGTGACGTCTTGCGCTTCGCCGAGGTGAAGGTATCGCGGAATGGTTAAGACACGCGCAGCGTCGATCACGGAGTGACTGGCTTGGAAACGATCGTTGGAATCGACCTGGGTACGACGAACTCGGAGATCGCGGCACTGATCGATGGCCGAGTGCAGGTCATCGCGTCCGGGCACGCGAATATGCTTCCTTCGTGCGTCGGCTTGGACGACGAGGGCAAGCTCCTCGTCGGGGCAACCGCGAAGAACCAGCACCCGCTGCACCCCGACCGCACGATCCTCGCGATCAAACGGCGTATGGGTCAGACCGAGCCGGTGCGGCTCGGCGAACGGACTTATTCGCCCCAAGAGATCTCCTCCTTCATCCTGCGCGAGCTCATGTCCTGGGCGCGCTCATGCCTGGGGACGACACCGGAGAAGGCCGTGATCACGGTGCCGGCATACTTCTCCGATGCCCAGCGGCAAGCGACGCGCGAAGCGGGCGCCCTTGCCGGTCTCGAGGTCCTGCGCATCATCAACGAGCCGACCGCCGCCAGCCTGGCCTACGATGAAGGCGGTCGAGAGGGAACGCTCCTCGTCTACGACCTCGGCGGCGGCACCTTCGACGTCTCGATCGTCCGACGGGAGAGCGACGTCACCGAGGTCCTGGCGAGCCACGGCAACAACCATCTCGGCGGCGACGATTTCACGACGTTGCTCTTCGAGCGTCTCGCCGACGAGTTCCGGGAAACGAGCGGCGTCGACGTGCGAACCGACGAGGCACAGGCTCGCGCGCGGCTCTGGTGGGCCGCCGAGGAAGCAAAGAAGACCCTGAGCGAGAGCCCTTTCGCCACGATTCGGGAAGAGACTCTGCTGCTCCAGGGGGGCAAGCCCGTGCATTTCGAGCGCGAGGTGGCTCGGGACGAGTACGAGGATCTGATCGGGGATCTCGTCGAATCGACGATGGAGAGCGTCACCCAGGCCATGTCGGACGGGGGCATCTCGGCCGCAGATCTGGACGGTGTCCTGCTCGTCGGCGGCTCGAGTCGAACGCCACTGATCCAGGATCTCCTCAGCTCGCGCTCGAGCGCCCCCCTGCATCAGGAGGTCCATCCCGATCTCTGTGTCGCCCTCGGTGCCGGTCGCCTCGCGGCCCGGTTGGGCGGCTACGAGGTGCGCCACACGCTGGTCGACGTCACGGCCTACTCATACGGTATCTCGTTCCTCGGAGAGCTCAACGGCGAGGACTACCCATACTGTTACAGGCCGATCATTCCTCGAAACTCGCCGCTTCCACTGACCCGAACCGAACGCTTCTTCACGGTCTTCCCGGGGCAGACGGGCGCCCACATCGAGATCTTTCAGGGTGAGGATCCCGACGCACTCCGCAACATCCGGCTCGGCGAGTTCGTGATCGAGGGGCTGAATGCCGTATCAGATCATTCCACGGTGCTTTGCAAGATGCAGCTCGACCTCGACGGAATCTTGCACGTCTCGGCCACCGAGAAGGACACGGGCCTGGCAGAGAGCATCCGAATCGAGAAGACCCGCGTCCCGATGCGAGAATCGGAGATCCGGGCCGCCCGAACGAGGCTCTCGGCGCAGTTCGCGGATCGCACGCACGCCGAGGTCGAGCAGGCGATCGAAGCGGACGCCGGTGGCGAGAGTGCCGCGCTGGGCAGCGCGCGCGCCGCAGCGGCGACTTCGGCCACACGCCTTCTCGAGAAGTCGAGAGCTCTGCTCGAGCGGATGCACGCCGATGACCGCGACGAGGCCATCGAGCTCCACGAACGGATCACGCAAGCGCTGGAAGACCATGATCTCCCCGCGCTTCGCGACGCCATGGAAGAGCTGCGCGAGATCGTCTTCTTCGTGGAGGGCAAGTGAGCGGCGTCGACCGGAAAGGCCGCTGCCCAGTCTGTCGGGCCCGCTTTCGCGGCACAGCGGAATGCTCGCGCTGTGGTGCGGATCTCTCGGCCCTCATGCGGATCGCGGCTCGCGCGTGGCACCTCCGCAACGCCAGCCGGGCTGCGCTCATCGCCGAGCAATACGAGAGGGCGTCGACCTTGGCGCAGGCCTCTCGCGTCCTCCAAGATCTACCGGCAACGCGCAGGCTGGAGACCATCGCGCGACGCCTGTCGCTCGGTCTCCGAGCACCACGCCTCCCCGAGGAGTGAATCGCTTTCGATCACCGAGTGCTTCTCCGCTTCATGAGTGTTCGGAGACCGGCGTCCGGCCCTGAGTGATCCTCCCCCGTTCTGGTGGACACCTTGGTTGTGCCGCGAACACGGCGAAGGCGTTCCGTCCAAGGGATCGGCGCAGATTCGATGTGATACACTCCCCGCATGAACCAGACGGCATTCCCAGGTGCTGACGTCATCGTCGAAGGACTCGCGGACTTGGCGCGCGGGGAGGAGACCCTGGCTTCCCTTCTCGTTTCCATCGCGCCCTCTCGGCTCGCCTCGGTCGGAGTGCCGCTGCCGAGACCTCCTTTCGAGGACCCGGAGCTTCGCCTCTATGGGCGCCTAGCCCAGCGTCACGGCGACGGCGCTCATTCGAAGTACAATGCCTGGCTGCGGCAGCTGGTGAGCTTCATTCGGGCCCGGCAATGCGCTCGCTAGTCGACGCGCCCAAGGTCCGAGAGTTCATGAAGGCTCTCGGGAGAGTGATCCGAACCGAGACACGCGTCTATGTGGTCGGCGGTGTCTCGGCAGTTCTCGAAGGCTGGCGGCCGAGCACGGTGGACCTCGACCTCAAGATCGTCCCCGACGAAGAAGCGTATCGAGAGTTGAGCCAACTCAAGGAACAGCTCGGCGTCAACATCGAGCTGGCCTTCTAACGCGGAGCGAGCCGTGAGCTCTCGCGGCGCTCTCCGCGAAGGCGGCTCGCCGTCGGGGAGCGGGCAAGATACCCGCGTCCCCAGGGTGTGCTCCCCAGGGGCCTCGCCATGGGGTCAAGATGCCCAGCCCCCTCGAGACCGCCTCAATGCCCCCGGGCGAGCGCGGCGATTTGCTCGGAGGTCAGAGCGCGCTGGTAGAGGCGCACGTCGTCGACGATGCCGTCGAAGTACTCGTCTCCTCCTTGAAAGTCACATCCGATGATGAGCGGTTCCTCGCTCTGCTCGATGGTGAGTGAGACGGTCGGCTGGTTTGAATCGAGCTTGCCATCGATATAGAAACGGACGCGCGCGCCATCGTAGGTGACCGCGACGTGATACCAAGTATCGACGGTCATCAACGTGTTCGAGTTCGAGAGGTGCGCGTCGGCATTGAAGCTGACACGCAGCGCGCCGTCGCTCCAGAGCTGCATCGAGTACCGAGCTCGGCTGGTGCCTTTGGCGACGATGCCGTCCCAAGCGCCGAAGGCGCGTACCTTGATCCAGGCGGCCATGGTGAGCTGCGTGCTCATCGAATGGGTCGACCGATGGGGAATCTCGACGTGATCATTGATGCCATCGACCTGAAGGGCACTGTCGCCGAGCGGCCCGTCCGTCCAGACAGGCCCCCTCATGAGCTTGCCTTGCGAGCCGTTCCCCGAAGCATCGGAGGTCTCCAGCCCCTCGCCTTCATTCAGATCCATCCACACCTTCGGGTGCAAGGAGAGGTCGAGGATCTCCTTCTCCGTGAGAGTACGGTCGTAGACGCGCACGTCATCCATCTTGCCTTGGAAATAGCGCCCTTGATCGAAAGGATCGACGCCGAGCCAGAATGGACCGCCGGACAAATCGACGCCGGCCGGCTCTCTTTCCGACAACAGAACGCCGTCGACGAAGAAGCGCTGGCGAAGTCCATCGTAAACTTGTGCGACGTGATACCAGATTCCGGGGACGAAACCGCTCGCCGTGCGCTCGAAGCTCTGGCTGAAGCCATACTCGAAGGCCGTCTGGGTTCCGTTGTAGGCGATGAAGGTTCCCTCATTCGGCTGCCGTTGACCCCAGCCAAGAAGGTGGCGACCTTGATCCTCGATCGCGGAGTTCTCCCCATCGGCTTGCATCCAGAACGCGGTCGAGAAAGGTGGGTCTCCTCCGAGGTCCGAGAGATTCTCCGATGTGCCGCGAGTGCTGATCCCGTCGAGCTCGAGCGCACCGCCGCGCGGACCGGAATCGAAGCTCTCGGCCTCGAGGTCGAGGTGATTCTCGCGGACAGAGCGATCGAGCCCGGATCCATCGAGCGGCCAGTGGGCGATCAGCCCATCTCCCGTTTGATCGATGATCGCGAATCCCGAAGGCGCCGCTTCCGGAGAGATCTCGATCTCGTCCTCCGTTCGCGTGAGGCCGCCGTCCACCTCGACCTCGAGGCGTCTCAGGACATTCGGGCTCTCTTCGATCAGGTAGAGCCAACTCCCGTGCTCGGTACCGGCGAGCAGGTGCGAGCTCCCGCCGACACTGTTGAAAGGTGAGTCCGCAATCTGCGTGAGGGCTCCATCGATTCCGACCTCGAAGATGGTGACATCGGCGGTCGCATCGGCCACGTAGAGAAGCTCTCCATGACGCGTGAACATCGACGAGGAAGGGGCGATCGCGGGCGAGTTCGAAAACGGTGAGCCCGCGATGGGGTCGAGGTCACCGCCGGGTCGGATATCGTACCCGTAGATCACACCGAGCGTATCGGTCTCATCGAGTTGATACAGCCTCGTGCCGCGCCGGTTGAGCTCCAAGTACGTGGTCGATCCGCCCGAGACCTCCTGGATGCCGAGCGATGACAAGGAACCGTCGTCCGCGATCGAGAAGGACTCGACTCGGGGTGAGCCCTCGAACCCGACGTACAGCCTCTCGCCGATCGCATCTGCGACGAGAGCGACCGGGCCTTGCTGCTGAGTCAGGACCGGATCGAAGGCGCGGCTCAGAGATCCGCCGGTGGTGATCCCCAAGATGGCGATCGAGGAGTTCGCCCCATCCGAGCTCGCGACGTAGAGCAGCGGCTGGTTCGGATGAACTTCGAGAGCCGAAGGACTGTCACCCTCGATCGAAAAGGGAGTCCCTTCGATTCGCTGGAGTCCTCCTCCTGAGCCAATGGCGAAGCTCGTGACATCTCCGTTTCGGGCGTTCGCGACGAAGAGGAACCGCGAGTCCGTCGAGAGTGACATCGCGTCGCGGCCTGAGCTCCCGCCAGACCCTCGAGTCTCGAACGGGGAGCCGGGATGCGCGACCAGGAGGCCTTTGGACGAAACGAGGTAGACGGAGACCACGTTGGCGTCGGCCCGATTCTCGGCCAGGAGGAGCACCGCATCGACCTTGATGATCGAGAAGGACCAGCGCACGTCGCTTCGCAAGGAATCGCCGCTGCCCTTGGCTCGGATTCCCTTCGTGAGGGTCGCCTCGAACCGCGACTCCGGAGGCATCGTGCCGGCGCTGGGCCGAAACCGTGCGATCTCACCCTCGGCGCTGGCTTCGCCCGCCACCTGCTGGCCAAGAGCATCCTTCAGGTAGAACGTCCCCTCGTTCACGCTCGTCGGTTCGAGCTCCTGATCAAAACGCACCTCGACGACGAGATCGGGCGTCCCTTCGCCCCCGTCTTCGGGAGAGACCTCTTGGATCTCCAAGTAACGCCGATCGGTGCGAAACGACCACACTCGATCCTCGCCGAGGCTCGATCCATCCGTTGCCCGAGTGCTCCCGTCGAGAGTCACCGTGTAGGCCGCCTCGGGACCGAGCGATTGCCGAGGCCTCAAACGAATCCTCTGCGGCTGGACTTCGATCGTACTCTCCACGATGCCCGCGGGGCCTTCGAGCCAGAACCTCTGATCGGTGACACTCGTCGCATCGATGCGGCGTGAGAATCGGACATCGACGACCACGTCGAGAGACACGTTCTGCTGGCCCGCTGAAGGAAACGCCGAATCGACATCAAAGGGTTCCAACGCCTCGGTCGCGAACGAGAACCGATAGGGGGTCTTCAATCGGCGGCCCCGCGCATCGCGAATCTCATCCGTCAAGACCACTTCGTGGGTGAGCGATTTCTCAAACTCATCCGCGACTCGAAACATCGCACGCTCTCCGGCCGCCGCGACCTGCCCCGGCACCGGCTGTCCATCGGCGAACACCTGAAAGCTCTCTTTGGTCAACGACAGCGGATCGACCCGTTCAGAGAAGACGACCGCTATGACGCCGCTGCCCGAGACGTCGGTGGCTCGGACGGCGAAGTCATCACCACGCTGAGCGTCGACGGCCCACTCGCGCCAGACCCCAAAGCGAAGGACGATCCCCCACTCCGCTCGCTGCAGCCACCGGCACTGAGAACAGTGGCCAGCAGCAGCGCGCTGGCGCCGAGAATCCG
>JAJDCO010000126.1 GCA_029260795.1 Planctomycetota bacterium
GAATGGGTCGAGCGCGGTCGTGCGCTGGAGAAGCAGGGGCGCTTTTCGAACCGGTCGGCCTGGGAGCTCCAAGACCTCGAGCGCCAGATCCTGAAGAAGCTCGGCCGGGGCGCCGATGCGAGGATCTCGGCGTGGAAGGACGTCACCGAACAAGGGGCCAGTGTAGGCAAGTCGGGCGACAATCTGAGGATCGACCTCTCCCTGGTCATCCGATCAGGGCCCCATTGAAGCTTCCTCGTCGTCGCACCTGCCGCCTCCATCTCGTCCCCTCTCCCTGGTCATCCGATCAGGGCCCCATTGAAGCGCCTCGTCGATGGTCTTGTTGACGGCGTCCTTCGCCGACTCTCCCTGGTCATCCGATCAGGGCCCCATTGAAGCTTCCATTCCTTTGCATTCAAGTACCGGTATCGACTTCTCTCCCTGGTCATCCGATCAGGGCCCCATTGAAGCAGGTAGTGGACGAGATCAGCGGTCGCCATCGGGGCTATCCTCTCCCTGGTCATCCGATCAGGGCCCCATTGAAGCAACACGATGAGGTCAGGCTGTGTGGCCTTGGCCACATCCTCTCCCTGGTCATCCGATCAGGGCCCCATTGAAGCCCATCACCATCCTAAGCCAGTTGCGGCAGCTATCGGACTCTCCCTGGTCATCCGATCAGGGCCCCATTGAAGCCACACTGGCCCACCGTACAGTCACCTTGCACCGAACTCTCCCTGGTCATCCGATCAGGGCCCCATTGAAGCGGGAACGGCCCACGCGCACGTTGCGTGTTGGGAGGACCTCTCCCTGGTCATCCGATCAGGGCCCCATTGAAGCCGCCTCGCGTCCGATTTGCCGTAGCGCGAGCTGAAACTCTCCCTGGTCATCCGATCAGGGCCCCATTGAAGCGAGTTGGCGATCGACTTGTTGATCTCCGCGTTTTCCTCCCTCTCCCTGGTCATCCGATCAGGGCCCCATTGAAGCAGCGCGACCGACTCCGCGCGCGCGATGGGTTTCCTGGCCTCTCCCTGGTCATCCGATCAGGGCCCCATTGAAGCGATGCCGCTCAGCTCGCCCGCACTCTCATCCACGTCGATCGAGTGCGTATCACCCCGCCGGCTCGCGATGACAGGCTTGGGGCGCGATGTGACGAGCTCCGTTCACGTCTCTGTCACCGGTGCCCGCTCTCTCATCCACGTCGATCGAGTGCGTATCACCCCGCCGGCTCGCGATGACAGGCTTGGGGCGCGATGTGACGAGCTCCGTTCACGTCTCTGTCACCGGTGCCCGCTCTCTCATCCACGTCGATCGAGTGCTTATCACCCCGCCGGCTCGCGATGACAAGCTTGGGGCGCGATGTGACGAGCTCCGTTCACGTCTCTGTCACCGGTGCCCGGTCTCTCATCCACGTCGATCGAATGCTTATCACCCCGCCGGGGCGCGATGACAGGCTTGGGGCGCGATGTGACGAGCTCCGTTCACGTCTCTGTCACCGGTGCCCGCTCTCTCATCCACGTCGATCGAACACGAATCGGCCCTCAAACTGGCGATGAAGCATCCGGTGAGTGACGCGTCGGACTTCGTTCTCGTCTCTGTCACCTTCCTCACCCGTTGACCCCTCCCGGGCGGTCGTTTTACAATCGCGGGCTTTCCCAAGAACTTCAGGTCTCGATTGAGGAAACGCTCGACATGGCAACCGAAGCCAACGCCCCGGAGACGCATGCTTTTCAGGCCGAGGTCAACCAGGTCCTCCGCCTGGTCATCAACTCCCTGTACAGCCACCCCGAGGTGTTCCTGCGCGAGCTCGTCTCGAACGCTTCGGACGCCCTCGACAAGCGTCGCTTCGAAGCTCTGACCGATCACGCCGTCCTCGAGGACTCCGACTCGCTCGAGATTCGCGTCCTCGCCGATGACGAGGCCGGCACGCTGACGATCGAGGACACGGGCATCGGCATGAACCGGGACGAGCTGATCGCCAACCTGGGCACGATCGCCCGCTCGGGCTCCCGGGAGCTGCTCGAGAAGCTGAAGCAGGCCAAGGAGCAAAAGGACCTCAGCCTGATCGGCCAGTTCGGCGTCGGCTTCTACAGCGCCTTTTTGGTCGCGGATCACGTCGAGGTCGTGACGCGGCGAGCCGGCGAGACGGAGGCTTGGCTGTGGAAGTCGGACGCCCAGGACGCCTTCACGATCGAGCCGGCCGAGCGAGACGAGGTCGGCACCTCGATCCTTCTCCACCTCAAGGACGATCAAAAGGAGCATGCCTCGGAGTGGAAGCTCCGCGAGCTCATCCACCGCTACTCGGACTACGTGCAGCACCCGATCAAGCTGCGGGTGACGCGCACCGAAGGCGAGGGAGACGAGGCGAAGGAGACGACGTCGCTCGAGACGGTCAACCAGGGCAAGGCGCTCTGGCAGCGGCCCAAGTCCGAGATCGAGGAGCCGCAGTACAACGAGTTCTACAAGCACCTGACGCACGCCTACGAAGATCCGATCGCGCACACGCACTTCCAAGTCGAAGGCGCGCGCGTCACCTTCACCGGGCTGCTGTTCATCCCCAGCAGCGCCCCCTTCGACCTGATGCAGAACGATCAACGCCGCGGCGTGCGGCTCTACGTGAAGCGCGTCTTCATCATGGACGATTGCGAAGAGCTGCTGCCGGCGTGGCTCCGCTTCGTGCGCGGCATCATCGACTCCGAGGATCTGCCCCTCAACGTCTCGCGGGAGCTGCTCCAGGACAACGCGGTCGTGCGCGCGATTCGAAAGCAGATCGTCAAGAAGACCCTCGATCTGATCGAAGACATCGCGAAGAACCGACCCGACGCCTACGAGAACATCTGGAAGGAGTTCGGCATCGTGCTCAAGGAAGGGCTCCACTACGAGCCCGAGTACAAGGAGCGCCTCGCCGAGCTCGTTCGCTTCGTGTCGTCCCAAGGCGACGAGTTCACCTCCTTCGCCGACTACCTCGAGCGCATGCCCGAGGATCAGCCCGCCATCTACACCCTCCTCGCCGACTCACGCGAGCAAGCCAACGCCAGCCCCCACGCCGAAGGCGTCCGGAAGAAGGGCTACGAGGTCCTCTACCTGACCGACTCGATCGATCACTTCATCATCGATCGCCTCGACGAGTACCAGGGCAAGCCCATCATCTCGGTCATGAAGGCCGACCTCGCGCTCGACGAGGAAGAGTCGACCGACGACGAGGAGAAGTCGGAGGAGCTCCGGGGCGTCGAAGCGCTCCTGACCAAGATGCGCGTCGTGCTCCAGGACCACGTCCAAGAGGTCCGCGCCTCGAAGCGGCTCGTCGATTCGCCCGTCTGCCTCGTCGTGCCCGAGGGCGGCGTGCACGCGGCCACCGAGCGCCTGATGAAGAACTCTCCCTTCAAGGCGCCCGAGACCAAGCGCATCCTCGAGGTGAATCCCAAGCATCCGGTCATCCAAAACCTGGTCGCTTGGCAAGAGAAAGACTCCGAGGCCACTGTGCTTCAGGACTGGATCGAGCTTCTCCACGACGAGGCCCTGCTGACGGAGGGAAGCCCGGTCAAGAATCCCGAGAAGTTCGCGCGACGCATGTCCGATCTCTTCGCACGCGCCACCGCTCCTCCGAAGGAGTAGCGGTGTAGCCCGGACCGAGTCGGGCCGGTCGGCTCGGTCGTCGACTCACGGATTCCCGAGGATGAGGCCATGCTCGCGACCTGGTTGTTTTGCTCTTTGTCCTTCGTCCCGCTTCCGCTCCAACCGGACACCGCGGGACCTCCAGTGCCCCAGGACGAAGCCTCCGCCTCGGAAGAGCCTCAGTCGCTCGAAGAGGTCGTCGCAGGCTGGGAGCGGCGCGAGGGGCTGTGGCCCGTCTACCTCGACGCCGACGCCGGACGAGTGGCGATCGAGCTGCCGGCACCCGACGCCGACGGGCTCCTCGACGAGGCGCTCTCCGTCGAAGGCCTCACCTCGGGCCTCGGCTCCAACGACCTCGGTCTCGATCGTGGTCAGCTCGGTCCGGCGCGCCTGGTGCGTTTCCGAATGGTCGGTCCGCTGGTGATGCTCGAGGTTCCCAACCTGGGCTTCCGAGCGCAGACGAGCGACCCGGCCGAAGCGGCGGCGACTCGTCAGTCCTTCGCCACCTCGGTGGTCTACGCACAAAAGCCACTCGCTCGCGGTCCCGAGGGCACGGTGCTGGTGGAGCTGACGGGATTCGCGGTGCGCGACGCTCACGGAGTCGTCGAGACGCTCCAGCGACAGGGAGAGGGTGGCTATCGGCTCGACGGCGAGCGCAGCACCCTCGATCCATCGGCCTGCTTCTCGTTTCCCGACAATCTCGAGCTCGAGGCGGTCCTCACCTTCAGCGGCAGCGCCACCGGGAGGCACGTTCCGCGCACGGTGCCCGTGTCGGACTCGATCACTCTGATTCAGCATCACTCCTTCATCCGGCTCCCGGACTCCGGTTACCACCCGCGCCCCTTCGATCCACGCTCGGGCGCTTTCTCGATCGCGTTTCGAGATCAGGCCGCCCCTCTTGCTCGACCGCTGACGGTCCGATGGGCAGTGCGACACCGCTTGCAGAAGCAGGACGTGAATGCCGAGAGCTCGCCTCCGCTCGAGCCCATCGTCTACTACGTGGACCGCGGTGCACCCGAGCCCGTTCGGGGCGCCCTCGTCGAAGGGGCGAGCTGGTGGTCGGCGGCCTTCGAAGCAGCGGGCTTCCCGGGCGGCTTTCGCGTAGAGCTGCTCCCCGAAGGCGCCCACCCGCTCGACGTTCGCTACAACGTCATCCAGTGGGTGCACCGTTCGACGCGTGGATGGTCCTATGGAGGCGGCATTCAGGATCCCCGCACCGGCGAGATGATCAAGGGACACGTGACGCTCGGCTCGCTGCGCATTCGTCAGGATCGCCTGCTCTTCGAAGGGCTGTTGGGCACGCGCCGCACGGGAACGGGCAGCGCCGACGATCCGATCGAGCTCGCCTTGGCTCGTCTTCGTCAGCTCTCGGCCCATGAGGTCGGCCACACGCTCGGCCTCTCGCACAACTTCGCGGCCAGTACCTACGGTGACCGGGCGTCGGTGATGGACTACCCGGCCCCGCTCATCGAGGTCACCGAGGACGGCCGCCTCGACACGTCCCGCGCCTACGGAGTCGGCATCGGCGCCTGGGACAAGGTGGCGATTCGCTGGCTCTACAGTGACTTCCCGGACGGCGCCGACGAGAACGCCGAGCTGCAAGCATTGCTCCGAGAAGCCGAGCGCGACGGGCTTCTCTATCTGTCCGATCGCGACGCGCGCCCAGCCGGCGCTGCCCATCCGCTCGCCAACCTGTGGGACAACGGAAGCGATCCCGTGGCCGGCCTGAAGCAGACTCTCGACGTGCGCCGACTCGCCCTCGAGTCGTTTGGTCGGGATCGACTTCAACAGGGCGAGCCTCTCGCGCTCCTGCACGAGGTGCTAGTGCCGGTGTACCTGCACCATCGCTATCAAGTGGATGCCGCTGCCAAGGTGATCGGAGGCGTCGACTACGGCTACGGGTTGCGAGGAGAAGGCGCCCGGGCTGCTCACCCCGTGTCACCCGAACGCCAGCGCCAAGCGCTCGAAGTGTTACTGACGACGATCGAGCCCGGCTTTCTCGATCTGCCCGAGTCGATCGTCGAGCTGCTCTTGCCTCGGCCGCCCGGCCACGCCTCGCATGGCGAGCTCTTCGACGGGAACACGGGCCTGACCTTCGATCCCATGGCCGCCGCCACGACGGCGGCCCAGATGACCGTGCGCGGCTTGCTGCATCCCGAGCGGCTGGCGCGCGTCTTCGACCATTCTCGCCGGGATCCGAACCAGGTCACGCTCGACGAGATCTTGGGAGTACTCCTCGAACGGGTTACCGCTCAGGAGCAGGAAGAGGCTCGTCTCGAGCCGCTCCGCGAGCTGGTCGCCGATGTGCTCGCTCGCGAGCTCATGGCACTGAGCCAGGACCCTCGGGCAACGCCGCACGTTCGAGCGCACGTGGACGCCGCGATCGGTCAGCTGCTGATCAGCCGCGCCGCGAGCTTCGCGACGTATCAGGACCTTCTTCGATACCAGGAGCGCAAGCTCACGACCTCGCCGTCGAGCCCGACCATCGCCGCTCCACCGCCCGGAAGCCCGATCGGCTCCGATAGGCCGGGCCACTTTCGCGATTTCGGGTGCGACTCGGGGCGAGCCTGGCTGCGACGAGACTGAAGCTCGACGGCCCGAGAGGGCGATGGTCCAATCGGCGGCCGAAGTGCCCGGCGCGCGCTCGACAGGATTCGATGACGACAGGAGATGCTCGTGGCCCCTTCCCGTGAGCTGGCTCAGAATCGAGACGAGATCGCCGAGATCGATCGGGCTCTGCTCGAGCTGTTGCGACGACGCTTCGATGTTGCGGCTCGGATCGGTCACGTGAAGGCCGAGGAAGGCCTCCCGATCGTGGTGCGCGACGTCGAGGATCGGATCTTGTCGAAGGCTCGCGAGCGAGCCGAGGACTGCCAGGTCTCCGAATCGGTGATGGCCGAGGTGTTCCAGGCGATCATCCGAGGCTCGGTCGAGCGGCAATACCGCATCGGCATCGAGCGGCGCGCCGGGCAGGGTGGGAGGGTTCTCCTGCTGGGTGGCGCCGGCGGCATGGGGAGCTGGTTCCGGCACTTCCTGGAGCTGATCGGTCACTCGGTGCAGATCGTCGACCCTGCCCTGCGCAATCTTCCGGCAGCGGCGGATCAATACTCGAGCCTCGAGGCCGTCCCCGATCTCGCGCGCTACGATGCGGTGATCGTGGCCGTGCCGCTGCGGCAGACGCCGGGCGTGCTGGAAGCGGTCATCGAGCGGCGGCCGCGAGGGCCCATCATCGAGGTGGCTTCGATCAAGGATCACCTGAGGCCTGCGCTCGAGCGCGCGAAGGCGCTGAACGTGACGGTGCGCTGCCTTCACCCGATGTTCGGACCGGGCAAGTCGCACTACGAGCCCCTCACCTTCGTGGTCGCCAGCCAAGACGAGCCGGAGATCGAGCGGGAAGCGCTCGAGTCCTTGCTGCGACATCCCTACAGCCGCTTCCTCGCCGTTCCCTTCTCGCACCACGATCGTCTGATGGGTTGGCTGCTCGGCCTGGCTCACCTCAACGGCATGCTGTTCGGTGCCGCGCTCACGCGCTCCGGTCTCGATCCCCGCGAGCTGGCCGCCTGCGCCTCGACGACCTTCTCGCGCCAGGCAGCCACGGCGCTCTCGGTGCTGTCCGAGGATCCGGATCTGTACCTCGACATCCAGCACCTCAACCCGCACCGAGCCGCCGTCTACGAGGCGACCCGCGAGGCGCTCGATCATCTGATCGAGATGGTGGATGGCCAGGAGCGCGAGGACTTCCGCGAAACGATGCGCGCCGCGCGCGAAGCCGTCCAAAGCGACGACTGAATCCGGAGGCCAGGAATCCGGAGGGCGGACTGCAATCCGCGGGGAAGTCGCTCGACACTGCGATAAGCAACGGCACGTCGATCGCCGACCGCGAGCTCGTCGCGTACGCGAATCGAACGCCGACCCAGCGCGATGTCTTCGCCGTGGTCTGGCAACGCTTGCACGCGCCACGCGTGGGCGATCGACCGTCCAGCGGACTGAAGTCCGCCCTCCGTAGCGTGAAGTCCGCCCTCCGAAGCGTGAAGTCCGCCCTCCGGTTTCCGCGTATACTGGGCCTCTCGACCTGGCTCTTCTCGAACGCCGCTCGGAGGTTCCCATGCGTCTGCTTCTTGTCGTGATCCTCGCCGCCACACTCTCCAGCTCGGCGGCCGCCCAGCATTCCGTCCTGTTCTCATTCGATGGCGACGAGCTCACGCTCGACAATGGCAACGGGCTGGTCGAGATCGGTCTTCTGCACCAAGACGAGATCGGCGTCGTCACGCCCGGACCCGGCTTCTTCTCCGCCCAGCCCTTCCTGTCCCTCGGCGCCCAGTGGGCCTACCTCGGGGATGCCGACAACGACGGACGCTACGCCGACGACTCAGTCGACGGCCCGGGCGACGAGGTCGATGCGCTCTTCGTCAAGGCCAGCGCGGTTGGCCCCATCACACCGCGCGACGTCTTCATGAGCCGCGAGACCGAGGACGGATTCGGGCCAGGCTTTCTTGACAGCGACGTCTTCCGCTTCGTGGGACCGAACGGAGCACTCGAGATCTTCGTGAGCGAAGCTCAGCTGGTCTCGGCCATCGGTCAGGCTCCCGGAAGCGACGTCGATCTGGACGCGATCTGCCAAGCCTCCGACGGCGCCCTCTACTTCTCGTTCTCGCTCGACGAGACGGTCGGCGGCGTCACGGCCGGGGACGGCGCGCTCCTTTGCATCCCGGCCAACGCGATCACCTACGATGCCCAAGGCAACGTGTCGTTCGTCGCCGCGAGCAGTGCGGCCATCGTCGCGACCGAGGCCGACATGGACGCGCTGGTCGTCAAC
This sequence comes from Planctomycetota bacterium, assembly GCA_029260795.1. Classification (GTDB taxonomy): domain Bacteria; phylum Planctomycetota; class OFTM77; order OFTM77; family OFTM77; genus OFTM77. The sequence goes on from JAJDCO010000126.1 coordinate 8,408, forward strand.
AGCGGCATGCGCTCTTCGGTCGGAGGTACTCCCAGCTACACCGACCTGGCTGCGCTCGAGATCGATCCGGCCGGAGGCACCTGGACGTCGCCGCAGTTTCCGGGCACGGATCTGCCCAACATGCTTTTCGGCTGGGAAGGCTTCTCGAATGACGGCGCCATCCTGAGCACCGCGAACGGTGGCAGCCTCGCGACGATCAACGGCTTCGCCATGGCGAGCGCGACCGCCACCACCGGAACGCAGATCGGCATGCTTCCCGACAGCACGGGGCTCGGCGGTCTCAACGGTCTCGCGCTCATCCCTACCCAAGCACCGCCATTCGTGGTCGAGAACTATCCGCGCAACCTCATCACCTCCCAGCCCTCCTTCCACCAGCTCCAGTACTCGGGAGCCTCGCCGGGCGGACTCATCGCCGTCACCGTGAACGTCGGCCCGGGCGGGAGCGGCAGCGCATTGCCCTCTCAGACCATCGCACCCTTCGGTGAGCTCTTCGGCAATCTGCTCTCGTTCCAGGTGCTCGTCAACATACCGGCCGACAGCGCGGGTCAAGCCGTCGTCACGACGATCCTCAACAGCCCCGCCCTGACCGGTCGCAATCTTGTCTTCCAAGGCATCGACCTCACCGCGCTGCGCCTGTCGACACCGGCGGCGCTTCAGTTCCTCTGATCGGCGTCGCGTGCGCGCTGCGACTCTTCTGCTGATGCTCCTCGGGCTCCTCGTCGCGTGCGCGGAGCCCGAGCAACCCCCGAGCATCTTGCTGATCACGCTCGACACGACGCGCGCCGACCGCCTCGGCTGCTACGGCCGACGGGATGCCGGCACACCCCATCTCGATGCCCTCGCCGCGCGCGGCGTCCGCTTCGACCGGGCTTACACCTCGGCTCCGATCACGCTGCCTGCCCACGCCTCGATCCTGACCGGCACCGAACCGGCGCGACACGGTGTTCGCGACAACGGGAGCTTCGATCTCGACGCCAGCGTTCCCACGCTGGCGACGAGGCTCGGCGAGAGCGGCTACCAGACGGCCGCGTTCGTGAGTGCCTACCCCGTGGTCGCGACCTTCGGGCTCGATCGTGGCTTCGACCTCTACGACGACGATCTCCCCGAGCAGGAGAGCGCGACCGGCACTGTCATCGGCGAGCGGCGCGCGGCCGACACGCTCGAGAAGGCCCGGGCCTGGATCGACCAACGCCCGGCTGATCGCCCCTGGTTCGCGTGGGTTCATCTCTTCGATCCGCACAGCCCCTACGCCCCGCCGACCGAGTGGGCCGAGCGCTGGCGGCACGATCCGTATCAAGGTGAGCTCGCCTATGTTGATCATTGCCTGGGCGAGCTCTTCGACCGGCTCGGCCGAGACGATCGGCTGTACCGAGTGCTCGTGGCGGTGGTGGCCGACCATGGAGAGAGCCTGGGCGAGCACGGAGAAGACACCCATGCTTTCTTGCTCCACGACGCGACCCTGCGCGTGCCCTGGCTGCTCGCCGGGCCCGGCATTCCGGCCGGCCGCACGATCACACCCGTCGTTCGGACGGTCGACCTGGTGCCAACGCTCCTCGACTATGCAGGACTCGCATCGCTGCCCGGAGTGTCGGGACGCACGACACGGCACTTGATCGACGGCGATGCGACCGAACCGCCGCGCCCGGCCGAGCTCGAGACCTGGTATCCGCGGCTACGCCGTGGCTGGAGCGAGCTGGTCGGTCGCGTCGAAGGTTCGACCAAGGTCGTGTGGGCGCCCTCGTCCTCGACGCCTCCCGAGGCGTACGATCTGTCTCGTGATCCTTTCGAGCGGCAGTCCACCGACGCGCGGCTGGGAGCCGCGCTCCCGATACTCGAGCGACTTCAACGCTCCACCGCCCTCAGGTCGCCGTCGTCGACCGATCCCCCCTTGGATCCCGAGGTCGAGCGCCAGCTCACACAGCTCGGCTACCTGAGCACCGGCGGGATCACGGCCGCTTCCGACCGACCGCATCCACGCGAGCGCTTGCCGGTCTTGCGGGGTCTGGCCGAGGTTCAACGACTGATTGGTGCCCAACAGCTCGAGCGAGCGTCTGCACTTCTCGATCGCCTCGAGGCCATGGCCCCGGACGAGCTGGGCATCGATCTGAACCGAGGCCGAGTCCACCGAGCCCAGGGAGAGTCGGATCCGTCAGCTCTGGAGCGGGCGGCGGCCGCGTTTGGGCGGGTCATTCAGAAGAACCCCCGCCATCGGCACGCCTGGTGGGCACTGGCCGAGGTCGAAAGCCTGCGGGGCCGTTCCGAGGCGGCAGCAGCAGCGCGCCTGGCCGCGGAACGACTCGGGCCGACATCGGATCGCTGAACCAGCCGTCGACCGAAACGCCGAGGGAGCTACGTCCAGCAGACGGGTGGCCTCCGGGCCTCGATCTCGAGAAGCGGCTCGAGGAGCTTATCGAGCGCGTCGGCGGCGCGGATCTGAAGCGCTTCGAAGAGCTCGCGCTCTTCCCATCGAATGTGATCGTGGAGAAGCGTGCCGAGCTGGCGGAAGCTTTCGACGTTGGGAACGGTCTCCGGGTCGCTCGTGATGACGAGGGAGGCCAGCTCGCGCAACGTGTCATGCTCCTGAGTCAGCCGGGCTTCTTCCTCGCGTGTCAGCAGTGGCGTGAGCCATCGCTCTTCGTGGGCGAAGTGTGGAACGAGCTGGCTGGCCCACTGCTGGGCGAGGCGAACGCGAACTGATCGCCGGGCATCCTGATCCTCGACCTCGCGCAGCAGGCGAGCCAGCACGAGTCCATGATGATGCTCACGTGAGAACGGTTGGAGGCTGTCGTGTCGTTTCATCGTGTCTCCTCTCGGATGCGTCTCCTTCGAGAGAGACGGGTTACTCGGTGCCCCTCGTCCTGAGGATACCCTCTGCGGCTAGGACACACACGCATCGTCCTCGGCAGGTTGGAGGTATGCCGGCCGCATTGGCTTCGCACTCGAGCGACACGAGGCCGGGCGACGCCACGGACCGCTTCCGGCGGTGAGCCGAGCGGCTGCGGTGAGGCGGCGCGATCCGGCGGCCTCACTTTCTCGTGGACTGCGGCTCGGTCACCTCGAGCCCGATCGGCTCTCCGTAGACTCGGCCACCCTGACCGACGGACGCCTCGGAACCGCCAAGACACACGACGGTACCTCTTTCTCCATCCAGAGAGGTCGAAGTCGGCCACGATCAGCAGGTGATCGCTGGCGACCTTGGAGACGGCCAGCCGGCAGCGCCTCGCCGCGAGCAAGCGAAGACCGCCGCGAAAGTAGATCTTGTCCAGCGAGCCACGGGGTGAGAACGCTGGCCAGGTCCGCATATCCCGTCGTCCCGAGCTGAGGCGCGCGGCGTTGTCGAATCCGAGCACGTGGGTGAAGATC
>JAJDCO010000127.1 GCA_029260795.1 Planctomycetota bacterium
GTCCAGCGAGCCACGGGGTGAGAACGCTGGCCAGGTCCGCATATCCCGTCGTCCCGAGCTGAGGCGCGCGGCGTTGTCGAATCCGAGCACGTGGGTGAAGATCGGGACGATCAAGGAGCGCCAGTCGTTGAAGTCGCCGCCGACCAGGCAGGCGGTGCGCGCGTCGAGATCGTGAAACTCGTCCGAGTGCACGTCAGCGAAGAAGAGCTGCAAGACGTCGTACCCGCCTGGCCCTTCGCTCCAGCTCCGACGGGAAGCCCACTTCGATTGGCGCACGACGTCGATGTCGGCGTGATCACCCCCTTCGGTATCCAGGGGGTGACGAAGGGCTACACCTACTTCTTCAAGCGCTGAGTGCTCGATCGACTTGGCAGATGGGAATGCGGCAGCGCTGGCCCAGGCCCGTGCCGCCGCTTAATTGGTCAGCCCACCCCTCACTGAGTCGAGTCGACGACCCAGAAGATCACGTCTCCCGCCTCGGTTCTCTGGGCGAGGATGCGCTCGTTCTCGGATGGCGGATCGGCAGTCAGCTCGACGGTTCCGTCCGAAAGGATGCGGACACGACCTGGACCTGCTGAAGTCGCTGAGAGCGAGCGCTCCTCCGCCTGCCAAACGGTTCGAGCGATCTGCTCGACGGGTCGACCGTCTTCGGTCCATTCCTGCGTCGCGGTCTGAACGATGCAGTCATCTCCGGAGTTGCTCTGCAACGTGGAAGGGTCCTCGCCAATCTCGACCTTCCACCAGATCGCCGAGGTGGCTTGTGTCCATCTCAGCGCAATTCGACAGTCATCCGGGACCGCCACGGTGCAAGGAGTTCCCGACCCGAGGACCGCATCCACGATACTCGCTGGAACCTCGATGACGTTCTCCGAGAGCCGCCGGTGCCTGCCGGAAGCGGGCACCTCGCCTTCCCATTCGACATCGATCAACTCCGACTGCTGAACGCTCGTCCAGTCGCCCGGGAAGGAGACGAACGAAGTATCGAGCAGGAAGAGACCTGGTTCGACACGGGATTCCTTATCTGCGCCTTTGGGGATCGCTGTAGCTCGAGCTGGCTCCCGAGAGCTGTATAGAAAAGCCGCGCCGGCGGCCAAGACGACGATCAAGCCAATCGCGATGGACTTCATCTGAAGATCTCCATTGAAGTGAGGCTGACTCAGTTGCCGCAGGAGCAGAAGATCCAGTTCGGATTCGGCTGCCAGAACGAGATCACACAGAACTCGCAGTCGATCGCGTCGCAGTCGAGATCCCAACTTCCGTCCGGATAGTTGTAGACCGTCGTCAAGCAGGCGTACGAATCCGTGCAGCCCGTGCTGTCACACACACAATACCGCTTCTGAACGCCAGTCACAGGGTTCGTGCTGCCGAGCTGCACACAATGGCCAGCCGGGCAACCCTCCTCGTTGCAGACGAACGTGTCCGTGACGTAGTTGTATACGCCCCGGCAGCAGTTTCCTGCCGGGGACGACACCGGCTGCGACGATGCACTGGCAGGTAGCGCAAGACTCAAAGCCGCCAGGACCAAAGCGAGCCTATTCGTACCTTCTTCCCTTCAACGGGCACAGCGGGAGCGACGCCTGCCACTCTCCTTCACAGCACCCTGGTGGCCCAGGCTACCCCCCCCCCGAAGCTCCAACAAGAAACTAGAGAACGCCCAATACTTCTAGTGTGGCCCTGGGTCAGTCGGTGGGGTTCCGCTCCGAAGCAGACTCGGCTCTCCGTAGACTCGGGTCTCGAAGACGCCAGCCGCTCCCAGGATGCTCACCATCTCGAAATCGGCATAGTGAACGCTTCTCAGCCGTCCTTCGGCCATGGCGGCCGCGATGCTGGCGTCGCCGAAGGCCCAGGTGGTGCGCAGGAACGGCTCCCGAAGGAAGAAGGTCTTGGCGGTTCCGAGGCGTCCGTTGGTCGGGGTCTCATTGAAGGAGGTCGTGAGCGGTCCGCGCTGAATCGCGACGAGGAAGCCCGACGGCGGTCGCACTGGGACCTCGGGGAGTGGATGGCAACCGATCAAGAAGAGCAAGAGGAGCAGGACCGCCGAGGGGGGAGCGAGACGGGCGTCAGTCTCCATAAACGATCACCGTGAAGTGCTGATAGAAGTAGAGGTAGTTGTCGTACTCGTAGTCGGCGTGGCGGATGGTCGTGATCTCTCCTTGCTCGGCCGCGGCCTGGATACTGGCATCGCCCCACGAGACGAGGCCCAGGATGACCGAGGTGCTGGACCGCCCGACGCGGTCCCCGAGCCGAGTGCCGTCGAAGTCGGTGTCGAGGGGCGCGCTCATCTGGGTGAAAGCGAAACCGGTCGGCGGCACGACGGGAGCCCGGAGGCCGATCTGACAAGCCGCCGGCAGGAGCAGTAGCCCCAGCCCGAGGATCACTCGAAGCGAGTACGACAGCACGGTGCCTCCCTCTCTATCCACTGAGATCGAAGTCGACCACGATCGGCAGATGATCGCTGGCCACCTTGGAGATGGCGAGGCGACAGCGCCTGGCCGCGAGCAAGCGAAGACCGCCGCGAAAGTAGATCTTGTCCAGCGAGCCACGGGGTGAGAACGCTGGCCAGGTCCGCATATCCCGTCGTCCCGAGCTGAGGCGCGCGGCGTTGTCGAATCCGAGCACGTGGGTGAAGATC
>JAJDCO010000128.1 GCA_029260795.1 Planctomycetota bacterium
GGCCGGGCGACAGCTTCGTTGCACTCGCGAGCGCACTCCTCGACACTTCCAGTGCCGGGCCGCCCACCGAATCACTCTTCACCGCTTACAGAACCAACCCCGGGCCGCCCAACGAAGCACTCCTCACCGCTTACAGAAACAGCGGGCCGCCCGCGTTCCCAGGGGGGAGGAGCTCGAACTGCACCACGCGGCAAACTGACTCGGAGGCCGTCGCTGTGCGGACTGGCCGGGCGACAGCTTCGTTGCACTCGCGAGCGCACTCCTCGACACTTCCAGTGCCGGGCCGCCCACCGAATCACTGCTCACCGCTTACAGAACCAGCACCGGGCCGCCCACCGAATCACTGCTCACCGCTTACCGAAACAGCGGGCCGCCCGCGCTCCCAGGGGGGAGGCACTCGAACTGCACCACGCGGCGAATGACTCGGAGACCATCGCGCGATCTGCATCGGAAGCAAGGGAGGAGGATTCTCGGGCGCCTTCGCCTTGCCCCCGTCGATCCTCGGAACGAGCCGCGGGTCGTGCTACGATCGCCCCGTCATCACGAAATGCCAAGACGCGTGCGTTTTCGAAAGCCTGCGCGGCAAGGCCCTGGAGGGACTCGATTCCGGTCGGCTCACCACGACGTCCTCGTCTGAGTCGACATCCCGCGAACGGAGAGGAACGCTGGCCATGATTCAGGACGGAAGCCAAGTCTCGATCGAGTACACACTCAAGCTGGAAGACGGCAGCCTCGCCGACTCGAACGTGGGCCGCGAGCCGCTCACCTACGAGCACGGCTCGGGACAGATCCTGCCCGCGCTCGAAGACGCGTTGACCGGACTGGCCCCCGAGGCCACCAAGTCGGTGACGTTGAAGCCGGAAGAGGGGTACGGCATCGTCGATCCGAGCGCTTTCCAAGAGGTGCCGCCCGAGCACATCCCGGAAGAGGCGCGCCGCGTCAACGCACAGCTCGTCGCCCAGGATGCCTCCGGCGGTCAGCGCCCGGCGCGCGTCGATCAGGTCCACGACGACAAGATCGTCCTCGACCTGAACCATCCCCTCGCGGGCAAGACGCTCCATTTCGACATCAAGGTCCTCGCCGTCGATTGAGTCGGTGAGGTGAGCCCGTGTGCGAGGGCGGCGCGCAGATTCTCAATGCCCGGCATCATTCTCGAAGGAGAAGACCATGCAGACGTACGTCGCCCTCTTGAACTTCACTCCGAAGGGTCTCGAGACGATCCAGGACTCCCCGAAGCGGGCCGATGCGTTCACGCAACGTGCCGAGAAGCTGGGCGTGAAGATCAAGGAGCTCTACTGGACCAGTGGCGCCCACGACGGCATCGTCGTCCTGGAGTCCCCGGACGAGGCCTCCGCTTCGGCGCTGCTCCTCTCGCTCTCGGGTCGAGGCTTCGTCCACACCCAGACGCTGCGCGCCTACTCGCGCCAGGAGTTCGGCGAGATCCTCGCGAAGATCTCGTGAGACGCTGACATGGGCCCAGGGATGCGGGCAGGTTGCCAGCGCTCCAGGGGGCGGTCGGGGGCTCGAGCCCCGTCTGGGTGCTCGAGCGCGTCTCGCCCAGAAGAATCCGGACTCGCTGCGCGTCGTCGGCGGGCGGCATCGCTGCGCTCGCCGCATGGGCGGGAGCCGGCTTCGCCTCGGCTCCCGCCGGAGGGCCGGATCGGGACGAGCCCTCCCGGCCAAAAAACTCGTCGGCGGCCGCTCCGCAGGCCGCCCCTCGCTCGGTGTCTGGGCGGGCGCCCGTCCTCCCACCTCCGGCGGCCGCTCACCCGGCCCCGCCACAGGCTGCCCGCTCACTGCTGGCCGAACCCGCCGGCACTCCGGCTCCGGCTTCGCACGGAGCAGAGTGCCCAAGACAAGAACCACTTCTCCTGGGTCCCACACCGGCCACCAAACCTCCGCTCACCGCTTACCCGAAGTAAAGAGGTAAGGTTACTCAGTGATGACCCTGGCGGGGCGGAAGCCGAGGTTGTTGTAGTGGGCGTCCGGCGTGCTGCTGTCGCGGTTCGCCGAACGGGCGGTCTCGGCGGTGCCGCCGAAGCTGCCCCCGCGGAACACGCGGTCGCGGGCGCCTTCTACTGAGCGCAGGCCATCGCCGGATCGGGGGTCGATCTCGTAGTCGCCTTTCCAATCACCGCACCATTCCCAGACGTTCCCGTGCACGTCGTGCAGCCCGAAGCGGTTCGCGCCAAACGATCCGACGGGCGCGTGGACCACGTACCCGTCGCTCCATGCGACCGGCCGCCCCCAGCGATCGCCCATGTTCCCGAAGGATGTCTGGTCGTGGACATTCGCCTTCCCTTCCAGGTCCTTCTCCTCGTTCCCCGGCCACCACACCGACGTCGTCCCCGCCCGCGCCCCATACTCCCACTGCGCTTCGGTGGGAAGCACGAGCCTCAGCCGCGGGAGCACCTCGTCGCAGTCCAGCCAGCTCACCTGCTCGACGGGATGACGCCGCCAGGCGGCTCTCGCCCAGTTCATATCGTAGTAGCTGGGCCGCGCCGCCCGGGCGCGCTCCCACTGGCCTTGCGTCATCTCGTACTTCGAAAGGAAGAACGGATCGAGCGCGATGCGTCGGACGGGACTCTCGTCCGATTGCGCCTGAGGATCGACGTTCGACGAGCCCTCGGCACGATCGGCGGTGGGAGGGATCGCCCCCATGTCGAACTCCCCGCCCGGGATCAGCACCAAGATCACCGCCATCTCGTCCGAGACGACGATCTTGCCTTCGGCGTCTCGCTCCGGAACGACTCCTGTCGAAAGCACCGCGAACTCCCACAAAGTGGAGTCCGGGTCCTTGCCGATCGGGATCAGGCCCTCCTGAATCGAGAGCTCGAAGCCGTACTCGGCGTGCTGCTCGATGTCGACGGTCGCCGCTGCCCAAAGGCTCTTTGCCTCGGCGCTCGCGACGGTCTCTGCCTGCAGGCGCCTCGCCAGATCGAGCCGCGCCCTCACCTCGGGGAGGCTGGTCCCGTCCGCCTCGCCGGCATAGCCGCGCACCGCTCTGACTGCCTCTCCTGGCCCATCGACGAAGACGCGAAGATCGGCGAGGAGCGTGCTCAAAAGCCGGTGCCGCCACCGCTTCTCGCCCGCGTCCATCTTCTCATCACCTTCGAACTCGAAGGCCCGTCGTTCAGAGACGACCGCCTCGAGCCGCGCCACCTCGGCGCGCTGCGCCTCGAGTGCTTTCCCGAGCTGAGCGGCTTCCTCCTTGGACTTCTCGCCGCCGCCCGAGAGCAGGGCGGTCGGCCCGGTCGACTTCTTCTTGGCTGCCGCGAGCTGCTCTTCGAGCTCCAGCGCTTTCGCCTGCGCCTCGGCGAGCGCCGCCGCTTCGGGATGCGTCTCCCGGTCGCGCTCGGCCCGGTCTTCGGTATATGGCAACGCTTCGGCTTCGAGCTTCTCGAGCTGCGCCTCGAGCGGAGCGACGAGCGGCATGATGCTCGACTGCGCTTCCGCGATCCAAGCTTCGATCTTCGGCATCGTGGCGGCATCCGGCGGCCACAGTTCCTCGTCGGCTCGCCGCCGCATGTCCGTCAGAATCTCGATGCTCGAGAGTTGGAGCAGCTCGTCGAGATTGCGTGTGGCTTCTTCGGCGTTGCGTGTGGCGCGCTCTTCGTTGCTCTGCGCGAGGCCAAGCGCCTCCTCTTTGGCCTCGAGCGCATCGGCCGTCTTCAGGCGCTCTCGCTCGGCTTCGGCCGCCTTCATCTTGGCCTTCGTTTCGGAGAGCTTCGCATCGTCGCGTGCATCGGTAATCTGCCGAAAGGCGATGATCGTGCCCACGACGATGATCAGCAGCGAGATCGCGATCACCGCACTCAGCGCCTTGTGGCGCCTCACCGCCATCTTGAAGACGTAGCCCAGGCTAGGCGGTCGAGCGCTGATGGGGCGATTGTCGAGGAAGGCTTCGAGATCGTCGGCCAGCGCCTCAGCCGACTCGTAGCGCAGGCCCGGGTCCTTCTCGCTCGCCTTGCGAACGATCGTCGCCAGGTCCTTGGGCACCGAAGGATTCGCCTTCTCGATCGCGAGCGGCTGCTCGCGCAGCACCTGCTCGATGAGGCGCGCTTCGGTGTCGCCGTCGAAGAAGGGACGATCGGTGAGCAGCTCGTAGAGCGTGGCACCCAGGGCGTAGACGTCGGCGCGGTGATCCACCGAGAGCAGGTTGCGCTGCAGTTGCTCGGGCGGCATGTAGCGCAGCGTCCCCAGGATCTGGCTCTTGTCCAGGGTCAACGACACGCTCGCGTCCTCGACCGCCGCCAATCCCAGGTCCATCACCACCGCTCGCCGATCGCTGGCGGTGATCATCAGGTTTCCGGGCTTCAAATCGCGGTGGACGATCCCGTGCTCGTGCAGATGCGCCACACCGCGCGCGGCGTCTCGGAAGTAGGTCGCCAGCTCCCGGAAGCGGCCGCGGCCCGAGCGGCTGGCCATCGGGGCCTTCTCGACGGGCGGTGCGTCCGCGAAGAGCTCCTTCTGCCGCCCACGCGCCGCCTCGCAGGCCGTCGACACTGCCGAGTCGAAGTCGCCCGTGTCCGAGAGCGCCTTCGCCACGTCGGACAGGTCCGCCCCGTCGACGTATTCCATCGCATAGTAGGGTACGCCCCTCGCCTCGCCGGACGTGAGCACCTTGACGACGTGAGGATGCTCGCAGCGAGACAGGGCCGCGATCTCGCGCCGGAAGCGTGCCAAGGAGACCGGCTCCTGCGCCGAGCGCTCGGGCAGGATCTTCAAGGCGACGCGGCGGTGCAGGGTCTCCTGCTCGGCCAGGTACACCTCGCCCATGCCGCCGACCCCGATGCGGCCCAGGATCTTGAACTCGCCGAAGCGATCGGCGGATTCGGTGTCCTCCTCTGGCTCCGGCCCGCTCGGTGCCGGGCTCGAGAAGAGGATGCGCAGCTCTTGCTCGAGGCCGGGGCGCACGGCTTCGAGCTCCTGGCCGCGCAGCAGATCGCCCGAGCCGTAGTCGAGGTACTCGGCTCGCCGGGCCAGCCCGTTGAAGCAGTAGAGGCGCTCGCCTTCCTCTTGGAAGATCAGCCAAGGATGCAGGTCGCGATACGTGTCCGCCTCGCGCCAATAGAGCCGGTGGCTGCGCGTGCCCGGAGGCAGCTCGCTGCCGCGCGGGTCGATGACGAGCGGCGTCTCGCCCGTCAGATCGAGCACGCGTCCGACGCGCTGGCCGTCGGCTCGCTCGACGATCGACTCCAGGAAGACCATCTTCCCCGAGCGCGGCAAGAACAGCTCGGCTTCCCACGCTGCATCGAGCGCCTCGAGGAGAAGCTCACTCGCCGACTCGTAGAACGAGCCCGGCCGCGGAGCGCCGTGACCGATGACTTTGTTGCGATAAGCGGGCAGAGCCGCGAGCAGCTCGGTGCCCGAGACCTTGGCCGGCCGCTTCTTCGCGCCCGCGCCCACCTCGCTCATCAGCGAGAACAGCTCGGTGACCGGCTTCTGGTCGAGCCGCGTCGCCGGCGCACCGAGAGCCTGCACCCACTCGCCGACCGACGCGCGCCGCAAAGCCGCGACGTCCTTCGGCGGCGAAGCCGCAACGGCGAGCCGCACCGACACCTCCCACGCAAAGTAGGCCGTGTCGTGCCGGTCCTTCGAGCTCTTCGCATTGAATGCCCGCCGCCGCAAGTGAGCGACGGGAATAGGCAGCCAAGTCATCGGACATCTCCTTCCCCGGTCGACATGATGCCCCAGGCCGACAAGCATGACCAGTGAGCGTCGACAGAACGCCCGGAGTGCATCGCGAGCGAAGCGAAGCTGATGCCGACAACCGTGTCACGAGGCCGCGCAGGGAAGATGCGGGCGAGACGCCGGCGGTCCCAGGGGGGAAGCGCGGAGTGCGTCCGTGCAGCGGAGCCCGACGACGTCTCTCGGTCTTGCGACAATCGTCACGGCGAAGTGGAGCTGACGCACGGAACGGATGCCGGCAGGATGCCCGCGATCCCGGTTCGCGCTTCGGCGTCCTCCACGGGCAGGCTACTCGGCGGTCCGAGGAGGACACGCCAGGCGCAAGCTTCGCTGCGCTCGCGGGCGCCCTCCATGAACCTCGGGCCTTGACGACTGTATACGATCTGGTGTACAGTCGTCTCCATGCTCACGCTGACGATCCAACGCGATGACGATGAGCCCGTCTACGAGCAGGTCGCACGTCAGGTGCGGCAGTTCGTCGCGTCGGGCTCGCTGGCTCCCGGGACGGCTCTGCCCTCCGTTCGGCAGCTCGCCCGGGACCTCGGGGTCGGCCTCAATACCATCGCTCGGGCGTACCGTGTCCTCGAGACCGAGGGCTTTCTCGTCATTCGCGACCGGGCGGGAGTCACGGTGGCCGCGCCTTCGCGAAAGATCGAAAAGTCGACGCGGTCCGATCTGCTCGACCAGCTCCGAACGATCGTCGCCAAGCTCCGGCAGGCAGGCATGCCGGCGGACGAGCTGCTCCGTGTCTTTCGGAACGAGGTCAATGCTTTGGGCGTTGACTCCAGAGGAGGTGGGAAATGACCGAAGCCACTGTCGTGAATCTGTTCTTCACCTTCCGGGTGGCCCTGGTCGGAGGGATCCTCTTCGTCTACCCACGCATCGCCCGCAAGGGTCTGGTCTTCGGAACCTACGTCGGTGAGGCCCAGGCGGAAGGCGACGAAGCTCGTCATCTTCTGAGAAGCTGGAACCGAGCGACGGGGATGCTGATGCTGTTCTCGCTCCTCGTCGGTTGGTGCATCAGCTTGGCGGGCTGGCCGGTGACCGGCAACCTCACGGGCACCGCGATCCTGCTTTCCTTGGCCCTGCTGCTCTACGTTTGGATGTACCAGAAGGCCCGGGCGTTGGCATCCACCGACGGACCTCCAGTCCGGCAAGCCTCCGCCCCATTCGCCGTGGACGAGACGAGAGGAGAGGGATTCGCGAAGGTCGCATTGGGCCTCTGCGTTCTCGCCGGGCTGGCGGTGGTCTGCCATGCGACCGTACAGTATGGGACCCTCCCGGACCAGATCCCGACCTTCGCCCATCTCTTCGGCCTCGATGAGACCCTCGCCGACAAGTCGATCGTTCAAGTACTCTTCGTACCGAGCCTGAACCTGGTCTTGAGCTCGGGCTTTGCGCTGATCGCACTGCTGGTCTCCCGGGCGAAACGATCGGTGCGGGGAGGCGACGGCGGACGCTCACCCGAAGCCCAGGACGCCTTTCGCGTCGTCATGTCGCAGACACTGGGTGGGATGGCGCTCTTCATCTGCCTGATCCTGAGCACCCTGTCGATTCAGACCATGCGTGTCGCCTCGTCTCGAGCAGCGTCCTTGAACGGTGTCCTCGTGTGGATGTGCGTCGCCATGATTCTCTTCGCGCTCGCTTGCCTGGTCCGGATGATGAAGGGATACGGGCAGGGAGGCGCGCTGCTCGAGAGCGGCTCCGTGGAAGCTCCCCTCACGGGTGGCCTGGCCGACAACAGCCACTGGTTCCTTTGGGGCACGCTCTACTTCGACCGCGAAGACTCGTCGATCCTGATGGAGAGCCGATTCGGCATCGGCTACACGTTCAACTTCGGCAACCGGACCGCCTTGTTGATCACGGCGCTCTTCCTGCTGCCCCTCGTCCTACTCGCCTTCCTCGTCCTGACAGGCGCCGTCTCCTGAGCCTTCCGACCCTCGGACTCGATTTCGGTCCTTGCACGCAGCGCGCGCGGTGAAACAATCTTGCCGGGAGGATCGTTGCACCGTCTGAGGCACCCGCATGCTCGTCGCGCTCTGGACTCTGCTGTCTGTGTTAGCTCCCCCGAACCTCGCCGAAGAGCCCGTCGACTATGGTCGTGACATCCGGCCCCTCTTGTCCGATCGGTGCTTTCGCTGCCACGGGCCGGATGAGAACGAGCGCAAGGCCAAGCTGCGGCTCGATCGGAGCGACGACGCCCTCGCCGAGCGGCGCCGCGGAGCCGCGATCGTTCCTGGGAATCGCTCCGCCAGTCAGCTCTATCTGCGCACGACCAGCGACAGCTCGCGCCGCCGCATGCCGCCTCGGAGCTCGGGGAAGTCTCTCACCTCGGACGAGATCGAGCTGCTCGGGCGCTGGATCGATGAGGGCGCCGAGTACCGCGATCATTGGGCCTTCGAGCCACCGTCGCGTCCACCGCTCCCGGCCGGTCACGCGCGCCATCCGATCGATCGATTCGTTCAGTCTCGACTCGCGGCGGAAGGGCTCGCAGCCTCGCCACTCGCCGACCGCGAGACCTTGATCCGACGCGTCACGCTCGACCTCACCGGCCTGCCTCCGACCCTCGATGAGATCGACGCCTTCCTCGCCGACACGTCCCCGAGCGCTTACCAGCGCGTCGTCGACCGTCTCCTCGCCTCGCCGCACTATGGCGAGCACTTTGCGCGCGACTGGCTCGATGCCGCGCGCTATGCCGACACGAACGGCTACCAGTACGACACCGAGCGCACGATGTGGCCCTGGCGAGATTGGGTGATCCGCGCCCTGAATGACAACATGCCGTTCGATCAGTTCACGGTCGAGCAGCTCGCCGGGGACCTGCTCCCCGACGCGACCTTGGATCAACGCATCGCGACCGGCTTCAACCGTAACCATGGCATCACGATCGAAGGCGGCGTCATCCTCGAGGAGTACCGCACCGAGTACGTGATCGACCGCGTCAGCACCACCAGCACCGTCTGGCTAGGCCTGACCGCCGGCTGCGCGCGCTGTCACGACCACAAGTTCGATCCGCTCTCGCAGAAGGAGTTCTACGAGCTCTTCGCCTACTTCAACCAGGTCGACGAGCGTGGGATGGGGAACGACCCCGTAGTCCGCGCGCCGACCGTCGAGCAGCGCGAGCGATTGGCTGCGATCGAAGCCGAGCTCGAGGCAGCCGAAGGCGAAGTCCGTCGACTCGCGCCCGACCTCGCCGAGGCGCAGCACGAGTGGCAGGAGAGACTCTCCGCCTCCCCGTCCATTGCTTGGACCGCTCTCGAGCCCATCACGATGACGTCCTCCGGCGGCAGCCAGTTCACGCGCATCGAGGACCGATCGCTGCTCGTGGGAGGCGCGAACTCGGCGAAGGACGTCTACGACGTCACCTATCGGCGCCCGCCCGGTGAGGTCACCGCCCTACGCCTCGAGGCGCTCACGCATGACAGCCTGCCGCATCGAGGACCGGGTCGACATGCGAACGCGAACTTCGTGCTGAGCGAGATCGAGGTCTTCACATCGGCAGCCGAGGGCTCCCTCGAGCCGGTGCGGTTGGCGGAAGCGTCGGCCGATTACTCGCAGTCGGGCTACGAGATCGCCAAAGCGATCGATGGCACGACCGCCGGTAACAATGGCTGGGCAGTCGATGGCCCGACGCGCCGCGAAGACCGCGTCGCCTGGTTCCTCTTGCGAAGGCCGTTGAGGCAAGCCGGCGACCTGCACGTCCGCCTCCGCCATGAGGCCGGCTTCGCGACGCACGGCATCGGTCGCTTTCGGATCTCGGTGGGATCGCGGAAGACGCCCTCGGCTGTCAGACTCGGGCCTTGGTGGAACTTGGCGCTGATCCCCAGCGACGACTTCGAGACGGCCTGGTCGACCGTCTTTGCACCGGAGAGAGCCCTCGCCCAACCAAGAGAACTGGAATCGCTCGCCTGGGAGTCACGATCCACCCATTGGGCCGATGGCGAGGTGCATGCGCTCCCCGGCGGCATCGGAGCGACCTACCTTCGGCGTGCCATCGAGGCGCGCGAGCGGCGAGCCGTGACCTTGCTCCTCGGCAGCGACGATGCGTTGAAGGTCTGGCTCAATGGCCGCCTGATCCTCGAGCGCCAGGTTCAGCGCGGCGCGGCCCTGGCCCAGGACCGAGTGACGGTTCTTCTCGAGCCTGGGCTCAACGAGCTGCTCCTGAAAGTGGTCAATGCCGGCGGTGACCACGCGTTCGCGTTCGAACTGATCGAACATCCCGGTCCGGCTCCTCTCGACGTCGGCGAGCTCGCGGCACTCGGCGGCCGCTCGCCGAACCCGCAGCGAGAGGCTCGCCTGAAGGACTTCTTCCTCGACCACGCGTCCCCGCCCGAGCTGCGACGACGCGTGCAGAAGCGGGATGCTCTCACTCACGAAAAGGGCGAGCTCGAGAAGCAGTTCCCGGCCACGCTCGTCATGCGGGACCGCGCCTCGCCGCGGGAGACCTTCGTGCTCGAGCGCGGTCAGTACGACCACCCGGGAGAATCGGTGACGGCCGGCGTTCCCGAGCGCCTCGCCATCTGCGGCTTCGACGTCGCTCCGAATCGGCTGGGGCTCGCGCGCTGGCTCGTCCATCCGCGTCATCCGCTCACCGCACGCGTGACCGTGAATCGATTCTGGCATCACTACTTCTCGACCGGCCTCGTCGAGACGCTCGAGGACTTCGGGCATCAGGGGAGCTGGCCGTCGCACTTGGACCTCCTCGACTGGCTCGCCCTCGAGCTCATCGAGAGCGGCTGGGACGTGAAGGCGCTGCAACGGCTCATCGTGACGTCGGAGACCTACCGCCAATCGTCGCGCGTGAGCCCGGAGCTCCGGGAGCGCGACCCGAAGAACCACCTGCTCGCACGCGGGCCGCGGCAGCGCCTACCCGCCGAGGTCATCCGCGACTCGGCGCTCGCCATCAGCGGGCTCCTCGTGCCCACGATCGGCGGACCCAGCGTCTATCCCTATCAGCCGCCCGGGCTCTGGATGGAGCTCAACAATCGTCCGGGCTACTCCCGCGCCTACCCGGTCGCCAGCGGCCCGGATCTGTATCGCCGCAGCCTGTACACATTCTGGAAGCGCACGGTCCCTCACCCGGCGATGCGCACCTTCGATGCGCCCGAGCGGGAGACCTGCGTCGTCCGGCGATCGCGCACGAACACGCCACTCCAAGCCCTGGTGCTGCTGCACGACCCCCAGCTCGTCGAGGCGGCGCGGGGATTGGCGCAGCGCATCTTGAGGGAGGCGGGCGAGTCGACCGAGGAGCGCATCTCGCACGGGTTCCGCTTGGCGACGGGCCGGCCTGCGCGTCCGCGCGAGGTCGAGATCCTCACGAAGCTCCAGGCGGGGCGACGGCAGGGTTTTGCGAAGGACTCCGAGTCCGTGCACCGATTGCTCGGCGTCGGTCAGCTCCCGATCGACGAGAGCCTGAATCCGCTCGAGCTCGCGACTTGGACGGAGATCGCGCGCGCGATCTTGAACCTCGACGAGACGATCACCAAGGGTTGATGCCATGAATCCGCTTCACGAAGCCCATCGTCTCATCAACCGTCGACATTTTCTCGGCCGGGCCGCGACGGGACTCGGCTCGATCGCCTTGGCCTCGATGCTGGGTCGAGCGCGACCGCGATCGATCGACGGCTTGCCGGGGCTGCCCCACTTCACGCCCAAGGCGAAACGCGTCATCTACCTGTTCCAGTCGGGCGCGCCGTCCCAGATGGAGCTCTTCGACTACAAGCCGAGGCTGGCGGAGCTGCACGGTACCGAGCTGCCGGATTCCGTGCGCGGCGGTCAGCGCTTGACGGGCATGACCTCGGGTCAGAAGAGCTTTCCCATCGCGAACCCGATGTTCTCGTTCGCCCAGCACGGGCAGTCCGGCGCCTGGGTGAGCGAGCTCTTTCCGCACACGGCCGGAGTGGTGGACAAGCTCTGTCTCATCCACTCGATGCACACCGAGGCGATCAATCACGATCCGGCGATCACGTTCTTCCAGACCGGGCACCAGCAGCCGGGACGCCCGAGCATGGGCGCCTGGCTCAGCTACGGCTTGGGCAGTGAGAATCGCGACTTGCCGGACTTCGTCGTACTGCTCTCGAAGAACACCTATGCCCAAGCGCAGCCGACCTACGCGCGGCTCTGGGGCAGCGGCTTCCTTCCCTCAAATCATCAGGGCGTGAAGTTCCGCTCGCAGGGCGATCCGGTTCTGTACCTCAACGACCCCGCCGGCGCGCCACCCGAATCGGAGCGACCGCTCCTCGACAGCATTGCCGAGCTGAATGCGCTGCGGGAGGCAGAGGTCGGCGACCCCGAGATCTCGACCCGCATCCGCGCCTATGAGATGGCGTTCCGCATGCAGACCTCGGTGCCCGAGCTCACCGACCTCTCCGACGAGCCCGAGAGCACCTTCGAGCTGTATGGCGAGGACGCGCGGACTCCAGGCACGCATGCGGCCAACTGCCTCCTCGCCCGGCGCCTGGCCGAGCGCGACGTGCGCTTCATCCAGCTCTACCATCGCGGCTGGGATCATCACAGCAACCTGCCGAACGAGATCCGCCGCGTCGCGAAGGAGACCGATCAAGGCTCCGCGGCCTTGATCCAAGACCTCGATCAACGCGGCTTGCTCGACGACACGCTCGTGATCTGGGGCGGCGAGTTCGGTCGCACGGTGTACTCCCAGGGGAGCTTGACGCACAACAACTACGGCCGCGACCATCACCCGCGCTGCTTCACGATGTGGCTGGCCGGCGGCGGCATCAAGCCCGGCATCCGGTACGGCGAGACGGACGACTTCTGCTACAACATCGTCCGCGACCCCGTGCACGTGCACGATCTGCACGCCACGATCCTGCACTGCCTCGGCATCGACCACGAGCGCTTGACGTATCGCTTCCAGGGCCGCGACTATCGATTGACTGACGTCCACGGCAAGGTCGTGGAAGGCGTTCTGGCGTAGATCGGAAGCCAGGTTCTTCGGAGGCCAGGCTTCAGCCTGGTGGGAGGTCAACGACTTCGCGGCGGACATCGGCACGTCGAAAGTCGATCGGAAAACTCATCGCGCGAAGATGGCCAACGAAATCGCATCACGCGCGTCGATCTTGCGCGTCGTTCGTGACTGAGTCAGTCGACGTTCGAACGCACGACGCGTCGGCGATCGACCGTCCAGCGGACTGAAGTCCGCCCTCCGAAGTGAGTCCGCCCTCCGAGGCGAATGAATCGCATCACGCGCGTCGGTCGTGACGGAGTCAGTCAACGTTCGAACGTACTACGCGTCGGCGATCGACCGTCCAGCGGACTGAAGTCCGCCCTCCGAGGCGTCGGAATCCTCCGACGTCAACCGCTTTCGGCGAGGGCACTCGCGGTGATCGTCACCTTCTTGCGTACGGTTGGCGAGACGCGCTCGTCCGGGGTCAGGATGCCTTGGAGGTTCAGCGGGTCGGCCGCGGCGACTTCGATCTCGGGCCAGTCGTCTCGCTTTCTCGCCTTTCTCAACAACGGAATCGCTTCCGGCAAGGCGAACTGCTCGCCGGCGAAGCGGGCCACGAAGCGGCCGCCGCGTACGTCGCCGCGCAGCTCGAGAGTACGCAGCGCTCTCGTCAGCTCTCGCCAGGTCATGGGAATCTTCTCGCGCTCGAGCTGCTTGCGGAAGACGACGCCATATCGACGCAGCAGCTTTTGAGCGACCCACTCGGCCGTCGGGGCTTCTTCACCCTCGGTGCGAAAGGCGCAGAATCGACCCAGAGAGACGACGGTGCGGCGCCGTCGCGAAGGCGGCGTGATGAGCTGACGCAGTCCGCCGAAGGCATCGCATGTCAGCAGCCCGGTGGCGATGAGCTCGGCGACCCCGTCTTCCGCCTGAGACGCCAGGAGCCTCGCCGACTTGGCGACCTCGGCCGGAAAGAGCGCGCCGCGCTGGTGCAGCACCTCGAGGATCGCGCGCGCATTAGCACCCAAGCCTTCGCTGTCGGGCGACCCCGCCAGGGCGAGCCATTCGTCGAGCTCGTCCCGTGGCACGAAGCTGATCGGCGTGCTCCGAATCGGCGTCTTGCCATCGCCCCACAAGCGGCCCCAGGCGAAGCGGCCCGACAGCGTCAAATCGTCGACCCAGCGGCGCTGGAAGTCGCGCACGCGAGCCGGAAGCAAGCTGGTCTCCCAGGACGCGACCGGGGCCTCGAAGCCCGCGAGCTGCTCGAAGACCTTCGCGACGCCCTCGGGACCCTCGAAGCGGCTCTCGGGATCAACGCCTTGCCAACGTGTCAGGAATCGCCAGAAGGTCATGGCGTCGACGGGCTCGATCTCGCGGCGGAGCGTCTCGAGCGTGTAGCGCTGGATTCGCGCCAAGAGCCGGCGGTCACACCAGGCCTCGCGGCCGTCGATGCGCGCGCGCATCACGACGCCGTCCGCCTCGAGCGCCGGCAGCCACGGATCGTCGGAGAACACAGGTCCCAGCGCCTCGAGACGACCGCGCAAGGCGGCCTTGGGATCGCGCGTTGCCTCGGTCGCCCACCAATGACCGCGCTCGAACGTCACGCGCCCACCGGCCTGCAGCTCGGCGAGCCACGCGCTCCACGGCGTCGCCTCGAGCTCGGTCAGGTATCCCATCCAGAGCAAGCACTCGTGAAGCTCTTCGGCACTCTCGGGATCGGGCCAGGCTTCCTCGCGCACGCGCTGCACGGCGGCCGGGTCGAGGGCCCCGATGTCGTCGGCGGTCTTATTGTCGAGCGAGCGACGCCGCAGCACGGCCTGCGTTCGCCGCTCTTCCAGCGGTGCGTCGTCGAGGAATGCGTACGGCTGTGCGTTGAGGATCGCGGCCGCGAAGGGCGAAGGCTCGGGCAGGTCCACGGCGACGGTGCGAATGCGACCGCTCTCGATCCCCTCCAACACCGCCAAGAAGCCCTCGACGTCCATGGCCTCGTGCAGGCAATCCTCGATCGTCTGCTGCACCAGCGGGTGATCGGGGATGTCGATGTCGCCGCCGGGCAAGTTCTCGGCACAGGCCACGACGTCGGGAAACGCGTTCGCCAACAGATCGTCGGCCCGAAACCGCTGCAACGGCGTCGGCACGCGGCGCGGTCCTTGCCGGCGCGGCACCAGCAGCGCGCGCGTCACGTTCCATCGCCAGCGCGTCTCGAACATCGGCGAGGCGAGCAGCGCCTGGCGAAGCACCTTCTCGGCCGAGCTCGAGTGCAGGTAGGTGAAGATCTCCTCGAGTGGAAAGCTGTGCTGGGGTCCCAATGATAAAAGAATCGCTTCTTCATTCGCGGCCGCTTGCAGCTCGAAGCCGAAGCCGCGGCAGAAGCGCTTGCGCAGCGCCAGGCCCCAGGCACGATTGATGCGGCCTCCAAAGGGCGCATGCACGATGAGCTGCATGCCGCCGCTCTCGTCGAAGAAGCGTTCGGCCACCACGCACTGCTGCGTCGGTGCCGCCCCCAGCTTCGTGCGTCCTTCCTCGAGGTAGCTCCATAGCTCCTCGGCCGCATCCGCCCCCAACCCGCATTCGGATTGCAGCCAATCGACGCCGGTCGCGTCTTCGCGCACTCGGCCGATCTCGCGTGACAGCTCTTCCGTGCGCGCCGGTGCCTCGCCGAACCAGAAGGGCAGCGTCGGCGGTGCGCCCTTCGCATCGACGACGCGCATCTCGCCGGCCGACACCTTCAGAATCTGCCACGACGTGTTGCCGAGCTGGAACACGTCGCCAACACTCGACTCGATGGCGAAGTCCTCGTTGACCGTGCCGACGAACGTGCCCTCGGGCTCTTGGAGCACCCGGTAGTCGCCGGTGTCGGGAATGACGCCCCCGGACTGAATGGCCGGCATGCGCGCGCGCTTGGTGCCGCGCAGCTTTCCGTTCACACCATCCCGATGCAGCAGCGAGAGGCGGCCCGCGGTGTAGAGGGCGACGACCTCATCGAAGCTCGATCGCTCGAGATCTCGGTACGGCCAGGCCCGCCGCAACATGTCGAAGAGCGCGTCCTCGTCCCAGGTCTCGCTCACGCACGACGCCACGATCTGCTGGCCGAGCACATCCCGGGGCGCACGGGGCAGCGTCAATCGATCGAGCTCCCCGGCCGCCACGGCGCGCAGGAGCGCCGCGCCTTCGACGAGCTCGTCCTGCGTCAGAGCGAAGTAGTATCCCTTCGGCGTCTTCGACATCGCGTGCCCCGACCGCCCCACGCGCTGCAGGAAGGTCGAGATCCGCCGCACCGCCCCGATCTGGATCACGAGATCCACGTCGCCGATGTCGATGCCGAGCTCTAGCGAGGCTGTCGACACGAGCGCGCTCAGCGAGCCCTCCTTGAGCCGCTGCTCTGCGTCCAACCTCCGATCCTTCGACAGGCTGCTGTGATGGCAGGTCACTCGCTCCTCGCCCAGCAACGACGACAGCCGAGCCGCGATCCGCTCGGCCAGCTTGCGCGTACCGACGAAGATCAAGGTCGTCCGGTGCTCTTCGATCAGCTCGACGATGCGTTGGTACGCCTGGTCCCAGACCTCGTGCGGGCAAACGGCCTGCAAGGGTGACGGCGGCACTTCGAGTGCGAGCTCGAGCTCGCGAAGATGTCCGACGTCGATGAGCGTGCACTCGCGATCGACGCCGGCCAGAAAGCGGCCCACGTCTTCGAGCGGCTTCTGCGTCGCCGACAGTCCGATGCGCTGGAACGGGCCGGTCAGTGCTTCCAGTCGCTCGAGAGAAAGCGCGAGGTGGGCCCCTCGCTTGTCCCCGACCAGGGCGTGGATCTCGTCCACGATCACCGTATGCACGGTCTTCAAGATCGAACGTCCGCCGTCGCTGGTCAGCAGGAGGTACAACGACTCCGGAGTGGTGACGACGATGTGCGGCGGCCGCTTGATCATCTTGGCTCGATCCGAGGGCGGGGTGTCCCCCGAACGAACCATGACCTGCACGTCGGGGAGCTCGGGGTCGCGATCGCGCAGCTCGGCCAGAGGTGCCAGCAGGTTCTTCTGGACGTCGTTGCCGAGCGCCTTGAGCGGCGAGACGTAGAGGATCTGCGTCCCGTCGGCGAGCTCGGGCTGGCTCAGCAGGCGGTCGAGGGCGACCAGGAACGCGGCCAACGTCTTTCCCGTCCCCGTCGGCGCCGCGATCAGCGTGTGGCGGCCGTCGCGGATCGCGGGCCAGCCTTGAGCCTGAGGCGGAGTCGGCTCGCCGAAACGCTCCTGAAACCAAGCGCTCACGACGGGATGCATGTTCTGAAGTGGCATGTTCGGTCGACTTTCGTCCAGCGGGTCCCGCACCACGCTCGATTGTCGCAGGGTCGGAGTATGCTTCAAGGTTCGGTGCCGTGGTGCAGATCGCGCAGAAAGCGTAGATCGCGAGGCTGGAAAACCGAGAGTGGCTGGATTGCGGCGGCGATCCTGACAGAATCAGCTCGGGATCCATGAGAGGATTCGCCGACTCAGGAGACAGGGAGGAGATCGGGGAGACCGATCGTCTCCGATCCGGACTCAGGAACCGCCGACATGATCTACGACCCGAGCGAGCTACCCGTCCTGCGGCGCTACCGCTTCACGCACGTCGTCCCAGCCGGGCTCGGCTGGCGAGCCGCCTTCGTCGACACGGAGACGATGGACATCGTCGAGAAACCGGTTACGCTCTGGGCCACTCCCGAGCCACCGGTCGACGAGCTCCTGGTCCCCATCCTCGAGAAGAGTGTTGGTGTGGTCGGGATCGACATGACGCATCCCGGGAACATCATCGAGCTCGAGCATACGTTCCTGCGCTATCTATCGCCTGCCGAGACACTCGACGACGTGCTCGAGGCCCACTTGCGCAATGAATGGGTCCGGTTCCATCAGAAGAACCGCGCCTAAGCGTCCGATCGATGCCTCGTGACCGGTGACCGCGGCTGGCCCCACGCCACGACGCCTGCCTGAGAGCGAAAGCCATCGATGACCAAGCCTCGCCGGAAGAAGAGCCCCGACTCCCCTCCCGCGTCCGCGCCTCACTCCAAGCGCCATCCGCCGTTCGAAATCGGTGGCCAGCGAATTCGGCCCGGAGAGCGACTGCGCTTCGACCTGCCGGTCGCTTGGCTGCCAACACGAACGCCACTCTCGCTGCCACTCACGGTCATGCACGGGCTTCGACCGGGCCCACGCCTTTGGGTATGCGCCGCCGTGCACGGGGACGAGCTGAACGGTGTCGAAGTCATTGCTCGGGTTCTCGACGCGCTCGAGGGCCCGCTTCGCAGCGGCACGTTGATCACGATTCCGATCGTCAACGTCTTCGGCTTCATTCAGCAGTCCCGCTACTTGCCGGATCGACGAGACCTCAATCGCTCGTTTCCAGGCTCCAAGCGTGGCTCCTTGGCCGGTCGCATCGCCAATCTCTTCATGAACGAGATCGTCGCGCGCTGCACTCATGGAGTGGATCTCCACACCGGATCCCTCGAGAAGACCAACTATCCTCAGGTACGTGGCAACTTCCACGATGACGAAGCGCTGCGACTCGCCCACGCCTTCCGGGCTCCGGTGATGCTGCACTCGATCATTCGGGACGGCTCACTTCGCGGAGCCGCGACGCGCCACGGCGTGCCGGTGATCGTCTTCGAAGGCGGCGAGGCGCTCCGGTTCAACGAGTACGCGATCGATGTGGGCGTGCGGGGAGTCCTCGGGGTCATGAAGGACCTCGGCCTCTTGGGCAAGACGCCGGCCTACAAGGGACGACGGCCGAAGCGACGCCCCTCATTCCTGGTCGAGAGCAGCGCCTGGATCCGAGCCCGGCGAGGAGGGCTGCTCAGCCTCCTCGTTCATGGCGGAGAGCTGGTGGAAGCCGAGCAGCCGATCGGGCGGATCACCGATCCATTCGGAGAAGATCCCTTCACGCTGCGGGCGCCCTACCGCGGACTCGTGATCGGCCACACGAACAACCCCGTGGTGCATGGAGGGGACGCGGTCGTTCATCTCGGTCAGGTGAAAGAAGAGGAGGCGGCGCCTGGGGTCCGCCTGGTCGCGAGAGAGCCGCGGCCCGTTCCGGATGCCCCGCCCGAGCCGTAACGACTCAACGGCTCTTCAGCTGTCGGATCGCGGCCTCCAGCATCGCATCCGTGCCTCCCAGCACGAAGTCGGTCGGCCCGGGCAAGACGACGACGTCCGGAGCGATACCGACGCCGTCATAGCTCGTGGGCCGGAATGAGGCCATCGAAGAGAGCCGCAACTCGACTCCGCCGTGCGCCAGGCGCTTCGATCGGGCGCGACCGCTCCCCCCTCCACTCGCGGTTCCCAACAGCGTGACCTGCGGCAGCTCGGCGAAGGCTCCCAGGAAGATGTCGGTCGAGCTGAAACACCCATCGTCCATGAGCACGACAACCTGGCGATTCGACTCGCCCGGCCTCCAACTCATCGATCTCGAGACCGGCGCTCGAATCGAAAGGCGAAGCCCATGGCGAAGCGGCGAGCCTGGGGTAGAGTGGATCGAGACCCCGACCGGCTCTCCCTTCGGCGAGCTGCGTTGGTCGAACGCGGACCTTCCCTCGGCGAAGCTCGACGGTGAGTGGATCCGTCTCGAGGAGATCTCTGATCGAGCGGTCTCCGAGATCGTGGCACGATGCCAACGAGACTTTGCAGACGAGTGGCCGCTGCGGTTCGAAGAAGATCTGGTCGCCGTGCTCAGACGCATGGGTTCCGAGACCGGACCCGACTCCGCATCGCCGGGCGGAACCCGGCGGGGACGAGGCGGGTCTTCGAGTCGGTCGAGGTCCGAGAAGAGAATCTCGCACGCCTGCGAGCGACCCGAGCGTCCGGAGACGACAGATGAGTGCACACGAGTGGCAGGAATCCTGGTGGGAGGCGCTGCAACGCGACGAGGCGAGCGCCCGGCAAGAATGGGAGCGATCAATTCGGGCTCCATTGGTCCGATTCTGTAGCGGCTATCTCGGCTCGACGGATCTCGCCGAAGACGCCGTTCAAGACGTGTTCTGCAAGCTTCTCTCCGCCAAGAAGCGCCCCCAAGAGCTCCGCCCCTGGGTCTACCGCGTCGCTCGGAATCACTGCCTGAATCTGCGGCGCTCCCAAGCCCGCCGACGCGATCAGCGTCGCCTCCCCACGGCCTTCGAGATTCCGGCCTCGTGGACGGGAGCTTTGACGCGGCTCGCTCGATCCGAGGATCATCGTGACGTCGCCGCTCGCCTCGCCGAGGTCCCGACGGATCGCCGAGAGCCACTCTTGCTGCGGTACGTCGAAGGCCTCTCCCGAGCCGAGATCGCGGCCGTGCTCGATCTGCCGGTGTCCGTCGTGAAGTCTCGACTCTACGAAGCGCTGGTGCTGCTCCGGCAAGAGTGAGATTCGTACCGCTGGCTCGATCCTCGATATCCTTGCGCAAGACGAGCGCGGGTTCGCTCTCGTCGCACTCTCGACTGCGCGACGAATGTCGGGCGCGGGGACGAGGTCGCCGATCGGACCGCATCGATGTCGGGCGCTTCGCGCGCAGCGATCGATCGTCGGTTCCGGTTAGACTGTGCGCCGACATCATGGCGCTCGTCGGAGAGAGACATGACGGATGAAGCGATACGACATCTTGGGATCGACATCGGTGGTACCAAGATCGGCGTCTGCGTCGGCGACGATCGAGGCACGATCTTGGCACGTGCTCAGATCGAGACGAATCCCGACAGTCGGCCGGAGGCGCTGCTGACGGAAGCCTGGCGGCTGCTCGAGCGTCAGCTCTCCGAGGTCGGTGGACGAGCGGCCGCAGTGGGAGTCCCTTGTCCCGGCCCGATGTCGTCGCACGAGGGTCGCCTGCTCGACCCTCCCAACATGGCCGCTTGGCATGGATTCGAGGTGCGGCGATTCGTGGAGAAGCTCAGTGGGCTGCCGACCGCGATCATGAACGATGCTAATGCCAGCGTGCTGGCGGAGGTTTGGCTCGGAGCCGCTCGCGGTGCCCAGAGCGCAGTCTTCCTGACGATGAGCACGGGCATGGGAGCCGGACTCTACTTGGGCAGCGACGTCTACGAAGGGCCGGATGACCTCGCCGGCGAGGTTGGGCATCTTCGCCTCGACACGACGGGTCCCGTCGGTTTCGGCAAGATCGGAAGCGTCGAAGGCACGTTGAGCGGTCCCGGCATGACGCAGGTCGTTCGCTCCGAGATCCTGGCCGCTCACCAACGAGGCGAGCCCAGCCCCTTGCTCGACGCGGTGACGGTCGGTCCGCGCGAGATGTGCGAAGCCGCTGTTCAGGGAGACTCTGTGGCTCTCCGAGCGATCGATCGCATCGGAGACGCACTCGGTCGATTGATCGCCATCTTGACCGACCTACTCAATCCCGAGGTGGTCGTGCTGGGTACGATCGGGGCCGCGCATCCCGACCTCTTCATCCCGCGCGCTCGAGCCGTAGTGGCACGAGAAGCAATTACTCGATCCGCCAGTCGGCTACGGATCGAGCCCTCGCCGCTGGGGATCGACCGCGGAGATCTGGCAGCTCTCGCGATTGCCCGTCGACTCCTGCGAAGCTGAAGATCGAGTCGACCCGTAGAGAGCCACTCCTTGCCGTGCACTCGACCCGGGCGCATCCTGGGGAAGGAAACGCACCAGCCGAAGGGAGGTTACCCCGACCCACGCGCTTTGCGAGGTTCCCCCTCCGGCTGGTGTGATTCTCGTTTCGAGGCCGACCCGGGCGCGGTCTTCCTGTGATCCTGCCGACTCAGTCTTCGCGAACGTTGCGATTCTGCCTGCGGATTCGGTCCCGCGCCTCGAGGCTCGCCGTCGAGCGGGCCGAGGAGGAAGCCCGTGCGGCACTCCTTGCGCGAGCCAAGCGACTCGTGTCGGTGGAGCGACGCTCAGCGCGACGTCCGATTTCCTTTCCGGGCTTCGGCTGCGCCTCATCCGCCTCTTCGACGCAGTCTTCCTCGACTTCCTCTTCGTCGTCGCAGCTCTCGTCGCGCTCTTCGCAATCGTCGTCGAGGAGCTCGAAGGCCTCAGACCAGGACTCATCGATCTCGAAGTCGTCCAGCAGGTTCTCGATCTCGATCTCGTGCCAATCGTGATCGCCGAGATCTTCGGGATGGCGGTCGAGGATCTCCCGGATACCGGGCTGGTAAAGGGCGAGAGTTCGGTGCCAGGAAGCCATCAGGGCGTGCAGGTCTTCGGAGCGTTGGTCTCGGTAGGCTTCGAGCCAATTGTCGTACTCGGCCACGTCCTCATCGAGGGCTTCCCGATACGAGTCGAAGTCGTCGAGAAGCTCACCCGAGAGCTCTTCGAAGGGCGGGATCAGTCGTTCGAACGCTCTCTGCCAGGCTTCCTGGAAGCGCGGCCCGGTGTCTAGCAGGTCGCCTTGCTCGAGCTGCTCGCGGAAGGAGTCACGGAGCGCCTCGAAGTCGTGGTCCAAGGCATCGAAGGAGTCTTCGAGGTCTCGCTCCAAGGAGTCGGCGAGGCGCTCGAAGGACTCGATCCAATCCTGTCGGTGGTCGTCGACATCTTCGAGCTGATCCTGCCAGTCACCGAGGCGCTCATCCCAATGATGATCGAATCGGTCCCAGGACTCTCTCAGAGAGCTCAGCTCCTCCTCGAGCCGACGGGCATTCTCCTCCTGCTGTGCGGACTGACCTTCGCCGTGCTCGTGACGAGCCTGAAACTCCTCAATGAGGCGATCCAGGTCACGGTGCTGCCGGGTCCACTCTCGCGAAAGCCGACGCTCTTCGAGACGCAGCTCGGCCTGTCGCTCACTCCAACGCCGCGCGAGCTGAGCTTGGCGACGCTGGAGATCCATCTGCTGACGCTGAGCGCGGCGCTGCGCTTCGCGCAGTCTCTGGTTCACGCGTCGCCAGGCGTCGCGCTGGAGCTTCGACAGGCGGCCGCGATCGAGCTCATGCGTGCCCAGATACCTGTCCAGGTTCGTGGCCGCCGTCAAGCCGACGACGGGCAACGGTGCCTCGAACCCCACCGAACCATCCTCGAGACGAACGATCACGCGGTTGGGCTTCAGCTCGACTCGGTTGTGAGCCACCGGTCGACCATCGATCGTCACCAAGAGCTCGCCCGATTGGATCGAGACCTTGAGCACCCCTTGAGGTGTCTCGACGTGTACGAGCCACGGGAGCTTCTCGAGCGCGTCGACGGGACGCAGGCGAGAGGGCTCGTCATTCAGCAGCTTCTCGAGGCCCGCGAGCTGAATGGGCTCGTCCAGATCGGACCACGCCTCGCCGAGCTCCTCGAAGGGGAGGACGCCGGCCGGCGCATCGTCTCCGATCCTCATGGATGCCATTGCGGCTGTATTCGCCCAAGTGATGAGTCTCGACAGACTCGAGGTGGAAGCACGGACCGGGGCGGTCGAAGCTTCCGTCTCGGGTGCGTTGAGCTCGGGCGTGGTCTCGGTGGACGCCTCGACTGCGCTCGGCGCCTTGCCCGGGATCATCGTCGCTGCCAGGGCGATCTGAGTCGCCCAGGCGCCGAGGAACGCACACGCGACCGCGAGCGCGCGGCCCCAGCGATGGCGGCGCGATGGAACGGATTCACGGTGAGCCAACATCTCGATCCTCCTGCGAAGCTGAGAAGGCGAACGCGACCACTGAAGGAGGCGGGGACCGAGGGCGCCGGTCGGCGTGGGCGCCGGACCATCGGCATAAGAGAGCAGCGCCAGGGCGTAGCTCCGGCGTCGTCCACTCTTCAACACGACGAGCAGATCGCACGAGAGCTCGCGGAGCCGGTCGAGCTGGCGCGAGATCCACCAAGAGACGGGGTGGAACCATGCGATGGTCGTCAGCACGGCCTGGAGAACGGCGATGCGGGCATCGCCTCGCTCGAGGTGCACGAGCTCATGGCGGAGAGCCCACTCGAGCGTCGCGGCATCCGAGACCGGGCCGGCCGGCACGAGCAGCACCGGGCGCCGTACTCCACAGCACGCGGGCGACGTGATTCGATCGCCCGTGAGCAGAGACACTCGACGTCGCAGACGGGAGCCGCGGCTCACGCGACGCCAGATGGCGAGTACCTCGGCGTCCGACACCGGGCGACACGATCGAACGAGGCGGCTCGTCCTCACCGTGCGAATCAAGTAGCCGACCGCCACCAGCGCGAGACCGACGAGGTAAAGGATCGCGAACGGCCCGACCACCAGCGGCCCCCACTCACTCTCTCGAGCCCCTGCCTCCGAAGAGTCAGGTCGCTCCGGCCCGTGAGAGATCGATTCGGGACCCGCACTCGCAGTCGATGTGATCGGGCCATTCGCGTTCGAAAAAACGAGAGGCAGTTCGGCGACGAGCGCCGACCCCGTTTCTTGTGGAGCGATACGATCATCTTTCCGCATCGACTCGAATCGGCGGGAAACACGGTGGCGGCGGCTCGGCCGGGCCGCGCGCGACCTTTGCCCGGGATCGACGCGCCGTGACGTCTCGCGTGAGGCGCTCGGGGCCGCGGCCCCGACCACCGGACTCGACGCGAGTCGCTGCGCCTCGATCGGAGGCGCGATCGATTCCGTCACCGGGATCGCTTCGGAGGTCGATTCCGGTTCGGCGAAAAGGCGAGGCGTCGACTCCGGCAGCCAGTGCGAGGCGCGCCCTTGAACGACGACCTGCGCGATCGGAAGGGCGAGACAACCCAGTAGGATCACGACCAGGAGCCGATAGCTCGCCAAGGGATCCCGACGCCAGGCGAGGCGCACGAGCCAGGCGAGGCCGCCGGCGGCCGTCAGTCCGACGATGGTGAGAAGGACCTGCCCGAGCAGTGCTCCGCTCATTGTTCCGCCTCCTCGTCGTCCAGCTGGTCTTCGATCAGGTCCTTGAGGCTGGCGAGCTCGTCCCGGCTGAGGCGTTCTTGCTCGACCAGATGAAGGAGCAACGGCTGAACGTGGCCGTCGAACAGCCGCTCGACCAGGTCACCGACCATCGAGGTCGTGACCTCCTCCTGCGATCGAACGGATCGATAGTCGAAGGCTCGGCCTGTACCGCGGCGGCACTCGACGACGCCCTTGTCGCGGAGGATGTTGAGCATCGTCTGGACGGTGTTGTAGGCGAGGGGCTTGCGCCGCCCCTCATTCAATCCGTCGACGACCGCCCGGACGGTGAGCGGCTCGGGGGCCGCCGCCCAGACGACGCGCATCACGGCGAGCTCCAGGTTGGTGAGCAGGGTCGTTCTTCTGCGCGTGGACATCGAGACTCCTCGCGGCACGAGCCGTCAGTCGAGCAAGGGCGAACTCCTAAAAGCCTAGGAACTCCTCCGCCGAGGTCCACAGCTTTTTCCTAAAAACTTAGGAGTTGACGAATTCGCGAGCTCTCGGCCCGCGCGATGAGCCTTTGCGCATTTGCGTCCCACTTCATTTGAGCACTCGTTGCCGACCGTCGCCCCAGCAGGAAACGTCCGCCCGCACGCGCACGGTCCCCCTTGAATCCCGCCGCGTACGGAGGTACTCTGCGGAAGTTCCAGGAAACTACCCAAGTATCTCCACAACTCAGCACCTCTGTGATCCGTCTCGGTTCGACGAGGAGTCGGCGGCGATGGTCCGTTTCAAGTCTGTGTGTGCGATCAGTGTCCTCACCGTTCTCCTGCTCGGTGGCGCGTGCGATCCGGCTGAAGAACTGCAAGCGCAGCTCGCCTACTACGAACGCGTGGCCGCCAAGCTGCAGCTCGAGGGGACTCCCGAGACCGGATTGCAGGATCCGATCGAAGAGGCCCGACGCCTGATGCAACAGGAGCGTCCTCGCCTCGCCGCCGGTGTTCTGCTGGCTGTCCTGGCGACCGGTGCCGATCCCGAAACGGGTCTCTCGGATCTTTCCCAGGTACTCGAGAAGCTCCAGGAGCCTGCGCTGGCGGAGGAAGCTCTTCAGCTCGCCATCCGATCCTCCGTGGACCCCGGGCGTCACTGGTGCCAGCTCGCGGAGCTCCGGATTCGCCAACGAGACTACACCGGCGCACGGAACGCGCTGCGATCCTACGAGCAGCAGCGCCCCGACAAGACCGCGCACGCCAGCTTCTTGGCCGGCCTCTCCTTCCAGAGCGAGCTTCGGCTCGAGGAGGCTCTCGAATCCTACCTCCGCTGTGGTGAGCTCGAGCCAGACAACGACCAAGTTCAGCTCAAGGTCGCGCAGGTCCATTCGTTGCTCGGAAACGAGCCGCTGGCTGCGGAGCTCCTCGAGGAGCTGCTGGGTCGTAAACCCGACTACCTGCCGGCGCTCATGGAGGCCTCTCGGCTCTATCAACGGATGGAGCGCTTCGACCGCGCGCTCGAGACCGGGCTCGCAGTTCTCGAGCAGGAGCCCGATCATCGGCGCACGCTGTTCCTCGTCTCCCAATGCTATCGTCGCACCGGCGAGCGACAGAAGGCCGAGGAGGTCTTCGCTCGATTCACACGCGCCGAAGTGCGAGCCGACTCTCAACGCCGCCAGCAGTCTCGTGAAGAGGCGATCCCCATTCTGATCGACAAGGGACGGTTCGCCTTGACCAGTGGTCGTCCTGAGGAAGCTCGCCAGGCCCTCCAGCAGGCGTTGGAGCTCGATCCGGAGCACCGGATCGCGCGACAGCTGATCCAGGAGGCGAACACCGCGTTGCGCGCTGATACCGGATCCGGCTCGAGGCGATGAATCGAGGCGACGGCTCTTCGCGGGACCGGCTCAGAGCCTTGCTCTTGGCAGCGACGGCTCTCGTCGCTTGTGAGAAGAAGGACGACGTCGACGAATCGGCGGAGAAGCGCTCGTCCTCCCCGACCGTCGAGGCTCCGGTCCGCTTCGTGGACGTGGCTTCCGAGGCGGGCGTGGACTTCGTACATGTGACCGGTGCGACCGGCGAGCGGATCTTGATCGAGACCATGGGCAGCGGAGCCGTCTGGTTCGATTACGACCAGGATGGAGATGCCGACCTCTACCTCGTGCAGAGCGGGCCGATACCGGGGGCACCGGCATCGCCGGCGTCGAATCGGCTCTATCGCAATGATGGCGACTGGAAGCTCGTCGACGTCACGAAGAGTGCCGGCGTGGGAGACACGGGCTACGGCATGGGAGCGGCGGCGGCAGACTGTGACAACGACGGCGATCTCGATCTGATCGTGACGAACTTCGGACCCAACGTCTTCTTCCGCAATCGTGGCGACGGGACCTTCGAGGATGCGACCGAGGCGGCCGGGCTCGGTGATGCGGGCTGGGGCACGAGCTGTGCCTTCCTCGACTTCGATCTCGACGGTCACCTCGACCTGTGGGTGGTCAACTACTTGGCGCTCACGATCGAGACCCATCGGCGCTGCTTCTTCGGAAAGCATCACGTGTACTGCAGCCCCGACGAGTTTTCGGGTCAGGTCGATCGGCTGTACCGGAACCTCGGTGATGGCACGTTCGAGGACGTCACGGCCGCGGCCGGGCTCCGCATGGACGATCAAGGCAAGGGCTTGGGAGTCGTCGTCACGGACATCGATCTCGACGGCTGGCCTGACGTCTACGTTGCCAACGACCGCACACCGAACACGCTCTATCACAATCAGCAGGACGGCACGTTCCAGGAGATCGGTGAGATCTCGGGCGTCGCACGCGAGGAGGGCGGCCGCTCCGAGTCGGGCATGGGCGTCGATGCCGGCGACTTCGACGGAGACGGTGACTTCGATTTGGTCGTCACCAACTACCAGAACGAGACGAACACGCTCTATCGTACGAGCTCCGACCTGTACTTCGTGGACGTGACGACCTCGACGCGGCTGACGGCCGCGACCTTCTACTCGCTCGGGTTCGGCGTCGACTTCTTCGACATGGACAACGACGGCTGGCTCGACCTGATGTTCGCGAACGGACATGTACTCGACAACGCGGCGGAGACCGACGTGCGAGCCCGCTTCGCTCAAGCCGACACGTTGGTGTGGAATCGTCCCGGCCCGGGAGAGGCGCGCATCTTCATCGACGTGACCCCGGGTGCGGGCCCCGGGCTCCAGCTCGAGCGCGTCTCGCGCGGCCTGGCGACTGCCGATGCCGATCGGGACGGGGACCTCGACCTCGTCGTGACCAACAACGGCGGCCCGGTCACGCTCCTCCGGAACGATGGCGGATCCCGCGGGGGCTGGATCGCGATCGAACCTTGGCACCCCGAGTGGAAGCGGGTCGCGGTCGGTGCTCGTGTGGAGGTGCTCGCCGAAGGCCGCGTGCAGGTCGAAGAGCTGCGAGCCGGCTCGAGCTACCTCTGCCAGAACGAGCTACGGCTCCACTTTGGCCTGGGACAGGCCGCGGTGGTGGAGCGAGTCACGGTCCATTGGCCGGGCGGTGAATCGGTCACGACCCGGGGCCTGACGGCGGGCCGCGCCTATCGACTCACGCCCGACGGCAAGGCGAGCGCGCTCCCTCGCTGATTCAGGCTCGGTCGTGCGTCAGTCCCAACGGATTCCGGCGTCCCCGAGGAATCCGTCGTCAAAGTCCTCACTCGGAGGCGGAGACGACTCGCCGACGACCGGAGTACCCTTCGTCTCCTCGAGGAGGCGGTGATACTCGAACATCGAACGATGCGAGACGCTCGGATCCACGAAGCCGCTCAGGAGGGCCCGGTCGAGCTCCACGTCGCGGAGCTCGAGGAGCAGCACGCCTTCGGGCCCCAGCAGCCGCCATGATCGCGGGGACTGCTCGAGCTGGGTCTGATCGAACGAGGGTCTCATGCGCTTCCACTTCTTTCAGGACCGGGAGGCTCGCGCTCTCGATATCGTCTCGGAGCGCGGCGAGGCTTGAATCGGGCCGGGCCGGCAGCCAGCCGATGGCTTCAGGCGGAAGGCTCATAGCACGCGGTGTCGGTGAGCCCTCGAGGCACGACGGAGTGATTCGGTGGACGGGCGAAGTCGGTTTCGGTACACCTGGAGGATGCGGCTCGCCGCGGCGAGCCGAGAGAGCCCCCCCACTCCTACAACGAGCCCCCCGATGCGACTTTGCCCGGCCCTCTGGCTAGGTGTGCTCCTCGTCTGTGCGAGCACGACTCAGGCGGAAACCTGGTACGTCGACGTGAGCTCGGCCTGTCCGGGACAGGGCACTGCCGCATCGCCATTCTGCTCCATCCAGCTGGCCATTGCGGCCGCGCAGCCCGACGACGGGGTGGAGGTCGCCCCTGGGACG
The DNA here is from genome assembly GCA_029260795.1 of Planctomycetota bacterium. Classification (GTDB taxonomy): domain Bacteria; phylum Planctomycetota; class OFTM77; order OFTM77; family OFTM77; genus OFTM77. The sequence goes on from JAJDCO010000128.1 coordinate 28,686, forward strand.
TACCTCGAGAACATTGACTTCCTCGGCAAGCGCATTGTGGTCCGTGCCACGACTGGCCCGAGCGGGACCCACCTCGACGGTCGACAGATCACGAGCTGCGCGACGTTCCGAAACGGTGAAGGCCCGGGCAGCGTCCTCGAGGGCTTCACGATCACCAACGGCTCGGCGCCGATGGGAGGCGGGATCTTGATCGAGAACGCCTCACCGACGATTCGGGGCAACGTCATCGCGGCCAACCGTGGCTTCGACGGAGCCGGTATCGGCGTGCAGGGCGGCGCGCCGCTGATCGACGGCAATCGGATCGAGGACAACTGGGCGATCACGGGCTCGGGCGGAGGGATCTTCAGCCGTAGCGATGCGACGGTGCGGAACAACGAGGTGCTGCGCAATCGAGCGAGCGGTTTCAGCGGCGGCGGCGGGATCGCATGTCGCGATACGGGCGCTCCGACGATCGAAGGGAATCGCATCGAGAGCAACACCGCCACCGTCGGTGCCGGTGTGCTGCTCGATCGGTGCCAGGGCGCGCTGTTCTCCAACGCGATCGCTCTCAACGTCGCCGAGATCGAAGGCGGCGGGCTCTTCATGGTCGACAACGACACCCGCGTCGTGCTGAACACCGTTCGCGCGAATCAGGCGGTCCGCGGAGCGGGCATCAACTGTGGCTTGGCCTGTCGCTCGATCCTGGCCGGCAACCTGATCATCCGCAACGGCAACGCGATCACCACGACTCAAGGTGGCGGCCTGCGCTCGGTCTCCGACTCGACGCCGCTCGTGCTCAACGGCACCTTCGCAAACAATGCAGCCGCCGGTGGCGGCGGCCTTTGGTCCAGCGGTGATCTCATCGTCGTGAACACGATCGTTTGGGGCAATGTGGGCGGCGAGATCCTGGTGGTCGGTGGACAGCTCTCGGTCGGCACCTCGATCGTCGCAGGTGGCTGGCCCGGACCGAGCAACCTCGCCGCCAATCCTCGCTTCCTCGCGCCCCAACGCGACGACTACCGAATCTCTTGCAGCTCTCCGGCGCGCGAAGCCGGGGCCATCAACGCCCTGCTGCCCCCCACCGATCTCGAGGGTGACCCTCGCCTGGTCGATGGGGACTCGAACGGTGTCCCGGCCGTCGACATCGGAGCGGACGAGTTCGACTTCCTCTGGGAGCCTCTCGGGACCTTGACCGGCGGCAGCTTGCTCGCGTTCCGTACCCAAGCGCCACCTCTCGAAGTGGGCCGAGTGGCGCTCGTGTTCCTGAGCTTCGGCGATGGCACGGCCAGCGGAGGCATTCCGCTTCCAGGCGGCAAGACGCTCGGGCTCGATCCGGACGCCCTCTTCCTGCTCGCACTCGGAGCTCCGATCAGCACTCGCTCGGCTTCGATCAAGGCCTGCCCCGGTTCGATCACCCAACCGGTGCCGATCCCGGCCAACGCTCCGGCCGGTCTTCGCCTCTACCTGGCCGGCATCCTCCTCGGCCCGAACGGCTCCGTGAGGGACGTCACGCCGACTGTGCCGGTGGTGCTGCAGTAGCCGACGGCCTCGGAGGCCAGGCTTTGGCCTGGTGGGAGGTCGAACGCGTCGCCCGGTCGGGAAGCGAGGCCTGCAAGGAGCCCGGTCGGTGCGGCGCGAGAAGTGGCCACTCTCTCAGTTTGGTCGTCCGATGGCGCCTCGGCCCGACGTAGCGCGATGACAGAGACGGAGCGACGTGACGGACTCCGTTCGCGTCTCTGTCGGTTGCTTGCGGCGACCGCCGGAATTCGAGTCGTCGAAACGAGCCGCGTCCCGGACGCGCGGGCCGTCGTCCAGACGAACCGACTCGAGGCGTGCGACCTCACCCCCGAATGAATTCGGGCCTTCGAGGGGACGGTCTGGAGGCACATCGTATTGCAGCAATAGGGTAGAATCGCGCCATGGATCTTCAACCCGTCGACCTCGGTCCCCCGTCGGATCGACCGCTGCCGGAAGACGTGCAGCGATTGCTGACCGAGGCCGACCTTCGCATTCGAGCCTTCTTGTCGAGTGCGCCGGCCAACTCGGTTCCGGCATTTCATCCTTCGGACCATGCGGCGGCCTATCGGGCGATCTGCCGCCTCGACGAGCTGGGCTACTCGGTCGAGCCGCTCTGCGAGTGGGGCTGTGGCTTTGGAGTGGTGACCGCCTTGGCAGCCCAGCTCGGACTCGATGCGTACGGCGTCGAGATCGAGCCGACGCTGGTGAATGAAGCGCAGCGCCTGCTCGACGACTTCGACATCGGCGCGGAGATCATCGAAGGGAGCTTCATTCCTCGCAGCTACACCGAGCTCGAGAGCTGGGTCGATCCCGACTTCGAGACGATTCGCGAAGGATCGGACGCCTACGACGAGCTCGGCCTCGAGATCCGCGACTTCGACCTGATCTACGCCTATCCGTGGCCGGGTGAAGAGGAGCTCTACTTCGAGATCTTCGAGCGCTACGCCGCTCCCGGCGCCACCTTGATGATGTATCACGGCGTCGAGGAGATCCTCGCCTTTCGGCACTAGCCGAAGATCCGCTCAGTCGTCTTGCGCGGAGATCGGGGTCTCGTTCTCGATCACGGCGACGGGATAGCCCTGGAACTCGTTCGGAAGCTCCTGCGGCAGATCGGCTCGGGCGCCGAGCACTCGGACCTCGAGGCAGGGCTTGCCGCCGAGCTCGCCTTCAGCGACCGACAGGACGCCCTCGATATCGAGCCAGACGGCAGCGGCGTCGATCGCATCCAGAATCTCGGGATCACTCATCACGGGTCCTCCATTGGACGAACATCATAGCGCACGGCATCGGTGAAGGAGACCCCGCGGGGAGTGCGAGCTTTCCCGGTCGACCGAGGTCGAACACGAGGCTCTCCCCGCGAGGTCCGTTCTCTCGAGAGACTCAGCCGATGCGAATGCCCAGGAGCGACTGCACGTAGCGAATGTCGTTGTGAATCGTGACCGTGCTCGAGCCGGCGAACAGCAGCCCGACCGCGCGCCCCTCCAGGTCGAGGAGCAAGCTCCCGGAGTCGCCGCCCGCCGACATGTTCGACGTCATGATCTGGCGCACGAATCGAGCCACGCGGCCGCCGCCGTAATTGACGTTGACCGTGGCATTCATCGCGGTAACACGGCCAGTCGTGTAGTTGGTCGTGCGGCCCGTCTTCTGAACGTAGGTGCCGACCCTCAAGGAAGAGGTCCCAATGCCTCGCGGGTGCCCGATCCAGTAGATCTCCCGGTCGAGCTCGTGGAAGTTGCCCTCGGCAATCGCGGCGTCGACGTAGTTGTTGCCGCCCCGGAAGTTGATCGACACGAATCGCGAGAGCCGTGCGATCGTGTCGGTCTTCACTTGCCCACCGTCATAGGGTCCCGGTTGCAGGATCGGATCACCGATGCGCGCGTCATTCGAGTTGGCGAGCACGTGGTTGTTGCTGAGGATGTAGTAACGCCTGGGAATGCCCGGGAAGGCGCTGGCGTCATAGACCGCCGTGCCAAACGTACCGGCCGTGATCCGATAGTGACCGACGCTGTAGCCGCCCTGCGCCGGTCTCACCCGGTTTCGCAGCAGCTCGATGTCGACCGACTGTTCCGTCTCGACCTGTTGGCCGGCTTGGATCACGCCCGTCTCGATGACATCCGTCTTGATGCCGTCGATCGAGCCCGGAATCTTGTCGTCCTTGCTCAAGGCCTCGCCGGGCAGCTTCTGCTCGACGAACGTCGTGAGGCACAGCTGATCGGACTCCTGACCTCCCTTGGACTTGAAGCCGATGCCGACCGCCACCACGTTCGCGCGCGACAGCAAGTCGTCCTGCTTCTTCTCTTGGATCTGCTGAATCGAGTCGAAGAGCTCTTGGTTCGGATCTTTCGTCATCTCACTCTCCTTCGAATGGGTGAGCTGTACCCTCGGTTCCCGATCCGAAGGCGAGCGAAACGTCGTGGGGGAGCCCCCCGACCGGTCGCCACCGGTCTCTCGCTCCCGTCCGATGTCGTCGGACAGGAAGCAGGAACGCCGGGTCTCCCTCGAGTCCGCCAGTTTCCCGGTGTGGTTCTCGGGTCAGCCCGGTGGGAGGTCGTTCGCCCTTCCGAAGCCGTCGTGATCGCCGACGGCGTATCCAGCGGACTGAAGTCCGCCCTCCGGTTTTCGCCATCGTGTCAGTCGGCGAGCTCAGCGGGTCGCGCGAAGGTCCAGCGAGCGGGGGGATTGGCGAGCGTCGAATGACTGGCGAGAGTCCGGATCCCCGGCGATCTCGATCCGATACTGATCGGAGTACAGTCGGCCGATCTCGAAGCGGCCGTCGGCTCCGGTCGTGGCCGATCGCTTGCCTTGACCGTCCGGCTCGACCTCGGCCACGATCGTGACACCCACCAAGGGTCGACCCGCCCGGTCCATGGCTCGCCCCGTGACCGTCCGGGCCGGCTCGAGCGGAACGAGGACGTCCGAGTAAGACTGTCCCGGTCGAATCTCGAGATCCATCCGTGCCATGAAGGCGTAGTCGAGCGTACGCGCGAAGACCCGGCACTTGCCGGATGGCAGACTGTCGATTCGAAAGCTGCCCGTTGCGAGATCCGCAATCGCCGCCCGATTGCTGGTGCCGTACATCACCATCACGTAGACACGCTGGTCGGACGGACGACCGTTGTGCAGCACTTGCCCCGCGAAGGTGGCTGCCGGCTCCAGCTCCCAATGGACGCGCCGTTCTTCCTGAGGGCCGAGCGTCAGCGTCTTCTGCTGCGCGAGGTACTTTTGCTCCGAGCCGGGCACGTTGAAGCTTGAGACCTCGAGCTGGTATGTCCCCGCCCAGAGATTGTCGAAGACGTACTCGCCCGAGTCGTCGGTGGCCTCCCGAAACCGCCGGGATGCTTCGTCGTAAGCGGTCAGCTTCAGCTCCACTCCAGCGAGAGCTTCTCCCGTGATGGAGTCGACGTGCCCTCGAATCTGGGACGATTCGATCAGAAAGATGTCTCGATCCGGGTGGTCGACCGCCGGTGCCAGCTCGAGATCGATTCCTGAAACGACGCCTCCAAGATCCGAGCTGGCGAAGAGCCGGTATTGGCCGCCGTAGACTTCGTCGAATCGATACTCTCCGTTCTCGGCGACCTGAGCTCGCTGCTCCTCGGACTCCCGCATCAGCCAAAGAGTCGCACCCGTGCTGAGCTCTCCCGAGCTCTCGAAGACACGGCCGGACAGTGTGGCCCCCCGCCGGAGCGCGAAGTCCTGCGTCTGTTCATCTCCGGCTGGAGTGAGATCGATCGCCGGGGCGTTCGCCGTCAGGTAGGGCTTGGCGCTCGCGGAACAGGCATACCGACCCGGCCTCAAGCCGAGCACCGCGTAGCGCCCCTCCTCGTCGGTCTCGACGCGGCGCTCGTCACGGAAGAGGCGAGAAGTCAGCTGCTCGGACTTCAACTTCGCCTCGGCCAGGGCCTGATCGACCGCTTGCTGGACGGCCGCGAGTCGCTCCTGGGCCCGGGCCAGCTCGAGCTCCGAATGTTCGGTCGTGCTCGCGTCCCGGCGTTGGATCATCTCTTGGGTTCGGGCACGAAGCGCCTCCTTCAGAGTCAACTGGCGAGCTTGCAGCGCGGAGTGCCGGGCTGCCTGGAGCACCTCCAGCAATTGGACTTGCTCACTCTCTCGTTGCAAGAGCAGCTTTTGGCGAACGGCTGTGCGAAGCTCGGCCGGCTCGCGGGGGGGCTCACTCTCCGCGATGTAGCCCAAGCTCTCCAGCTGTCGCATCATTGCCGGATCCGGCGGACCTTTCGAGCGGCGCACCGTCACCTCGGCACCTCGGATCGGCGTGCCATCTCGGGTCGTCACGCGGCCCACGATGCGGGTCGAGCGCGCCAAGTGAAGCTCAACGTCCTCGCGGCGCTCGCCCGGACCGAGTGCAACCTCGAGCCGTCCGATGAGATCGAGATCCTCGGTCGCGCCAAGCAGCTCGAATGGCTCTTCGAGTCGCCCCGCGAGCTCGAATCGAAAGCGTCCTTCCTCGTCGGACTCGATCTCATCGCCGTTGACGATCGCGACGAGGGCTCCGGCCACGAGCTCCCCGAACGGATCGCGGACATAACCGGCGAGCATCGCGAGGCGCGTCAGGAAAACGTCCACCGTGCGATCGGCACGAATCGTCAACCGACTCGGCAGCTCACTCGCGGCAGTGTAGCCGTCGGCTTTGATCTCCAGGTCGTGCTCGGTCCCGTCACGGATTCCAACGATGCGGAATCGTCCTTCGGCATCAGTCGTCACGCGCCGCTCATCGAGCGGGTCCTCCAGCGGCGACTCGGCATCGAGCACGATGAGGACTCCGGCGACTCCGCCGCCGCCCGTTTGCTCACGCACGACGCCGTTCAAGGCATGACCGGCCACGAGTCGCAGCTCGACGTCCTCGAGCGGTTGGTCCTCGTCGACGACGATCTTCGTACGCTCGCTCGGGCAGTAGGTGTCGTCGTGCGCATCGAGCCAGTAGGCGGCAGCTTTGAGGTCCGTGAACTCGAAGCGCCCCTCGGCATCGGTGCGAGTCTTCCTCCGCGAAGCGCGGAGGATCGCCTCGAGCATCGCCAGCTGGAAGTCGTCGGAATCCTTCGGCGAAGAACCGGGAACGAGCTGCACCACGGCCTCCGAAGCCGGCTTCCCCTCGAGCCCGAGAACGCGTCCACGAAGAACGCCCGGGCCGCTCCACATGGCCTTCCAGCGCTCGGACGCGTCGTCTTTTTCGATCGACGAAGGGACGGCGAGTGACTCCAAGGCCGGAGCCGCTACGGAGGAGCGCGGTGATTCCTCGTCACCTAACGGAGCGAATGACTCGCTCGTGGGAGACTCCGCTTCGTGAAGCACGAACCAGATCCCGGCGCCGAGCAAGGCGATGAAGATCACGAGGAACGAGATCGATCGGAGAGCGGACATGGAGGTCTCCGAGAGGCGAGAAGGGCTGAGCCCGGCGTCAGGCAGCTCGGGATGCCCCTCGATTCTCGAAGATCCGACGTCGGCGGCAAGAACGGATTGCGGAGAACAGAGACGCGAACGGAGGGGAACAGAGCGCGAATGGAGGGGAACAGAGACGCGAACGGAGTTCGGGGCGTCGAACGGGCTTCGCTGATGGCACGCCGGCGAGCCTTGGGACCGCGGTCAGACGAGGACGAGAGAGCGGACGCGAGGGACACGAGACGAACCCAGTATCGGAGGCGCGGCCGACGTCCAGACGGTCCGAATCGAGAGCGCACGACCTCCCACCCGAATGAATTCGGGCCTCCGAGGGGGCAATGCCGGGCGCTGACGAATCAATCAACAAGCGATTACAGCTCACGGAGAAGCCGACTCACGACGTCCGGATGCCTCTGAGCAACATTCCTCGTCTCGCCGGGATCCACGCGGTGGTCGTAGAGCTCGATCTGCTCAGTCTCGCTCCCGCGCTTCCATTCGACGAGGCGATAGGCCGGCGTACGGACGGTGCGCCCGCGCAGGCCACCTTTGCGCCAGAACCCGAGCGCACGGCCCCGAGCCTCCGCGCGTGGATCCCGAATCACGTCCGCGATGCTCACCCCATCCAGCTCCGCTGGAATCGGCAAGCCACAGAGCTCGGCGAGGGTGGGATACAGATCCACCGACTCGACGATCGCGCGCGTCGCGATGCCCGGCTCGGACTGGCCTGGCACGCGCACGATCAACGTGCTGCGCAGTGACCACTCGAAGAGCGTGTGCTTGCCCCAGATCGCGAGATCGCCGAGATGCCAACCGTGATCGCCCCACACGACGACGATCGTGTCATCGGCCAGCCCTTGATCCTCGAGCTCCTGCAGCACGCGCCCGATCTGTCGATCGACGTAGCTCACGGCCGCGAAGTACCCATGCCGGAGCTGCCGCGCATACGCCTCCCCCAATCGGTCCGCGGGATGGCTGCCATAGTTGCCGAAGAGCTCACCGCCGCCGTGTCCGCTGATCCGCCGCTCGGTGCCGATCGGGAAGCTGGGAGCTCCGCTGAGAGGCAACGCCGTGGCGTCGTATCGGTCCCAATCTCGCTTCGGAGCATTGAACGGGAGGTGCGGCTTGTAGAAGCCCACCGCCAAGAAGAATGGCTGCCCCTTCAACCGCGCCAGCGCTGAGATTGCCGCGTCGGCCAAGTGGGCATCGGGATAGCCGTGATCGTCGACGTCGGCGCTCTCGATGGGCGGCGACTGACCGCGCGTCCGACCGTCCCCGCTCGCGTATCCAAAGAATGCGTCCCAGGATCTCCCCCACTGACCGGCCGGCGCGCCAACCTCGTCCCAGCTCCCCGGCATCTCGGGCTCGCCGTCTCCCTGGCCCGCTTGGTTGACCCTTCGCCCATCCGGGGTGTGGCTCACCTTGCCGATCGAGACCGTTCGATAGCCCTGCTGCCGAAAGTGGGCGGCCAAAGATGCGGGCTGACGCGGCCGATCCTGCATGAGCTGGAAGGCGCCGTTGTCGTGTGCCACCGGCAGGTCCGGGTACCGCCCTGTCCAGAGCGAGTAGCGCGACGCACCGCAGGTCGGCACTTGAACGTAGTGTCGCAGGAAGAGCCGTCCGGTCGCCGCCAGCTGATCGAGGTGCGGCGTGTCCATGAAGCCCTCCCCCGCCGCTCGAAGCTGCGGACGGAGATCATCGACGCAAACGAACAAGACGTTCGGCGGCTTGCGATCCGAGCCGCTCTGCGCGGCGACCGACGGTGCCAACACGCTGGCCAGCAGCAAGACTCCGAGCCGGGCGAATCCCCTCATCGCAGCGCGATCGGGCGCAGGGCGAAGCCGGCCGTCGTTCCGGCGAGCTTGTTGGTCGTGGCCATGTAGCAGAACTCCCAGACCTGGTCGCGGGCGAGGGCTTCGAGGTCGTGCAGCTCGAGGATGTGGACGCCATTCTTCCAGCCCGGCTTCGGCTCGGCATCGGCCTCTTGGGCGGTGCCGGCACCGGAGAGCCCACCGAGCGCGAGCAACAGCCCTATGAGCGTGACCCGTCCTGTCATTTCATTCTCCAGAAAGAAGAGCCCAGCTCGTTCACGACGCGAGGAGCGCGCCGGCGATCGGAGGAAGCGTGAGCGCTTGACCGACGGCCCCCACCGTCACGAGAAGCACCGGCCGATCCGGCCAGAAGGCAGCCAACGCCCAGAATGCGATCGGCAGCACGACGGCCCCCACCGAGATCCAAGACTGATCGAGCCGCGTGTCCGGCGCCTGCGAGGTGCCGACGCGACGCAGATCCGTCAGCACGCGCGCCAACGACGCGGTGCTCACGAAGCAGGTCGAGTACAGCACGAAGAACGCGCCGACGAAGACCTTGACCTTTTCGATCAGTCCGTAGCGGCCGCGTACCAAGATCAACGCCACACTCAGGGCCGACGATGGCCCCGGCGATGATGAGGCCGTGGCCGATCGGTTTCAGGATGGGGACGAAGCCGTGGGGTGCCTCGCGGACACTCGAAGACGCTTCGCGGACGGGCTCAATCACTTCAGCGTCGGATTCGGATCAACCGTCACCTTCGGTGAACTTCTCGTGGCCCGGGTCCTCCATGTCGGCGATCTTCTTGTACAGCTCTTGCGCCTTCTCGAGGTCCCCGTCGAGCACGGCGGTCTCCAGATCGAGAGTCGCCCGCGCGACGTCGAGCATCATCTTGCGATAGGCGGTGACGAAGGCGGCCTTCTCGGCCTCGGGCACCTTCTCGATCATCGGGGGAGCGAGCAGGCGGCTGGCCAAGGTCACCTTGAGGAGCTGATCGGTGAGCTCGAGGGACTCGTCGCGCTTGTCCTCTTTGCGCACGCTGCGTCGCAGCTTCTTGAGGGTGCCTTGGGCTTCGAGCATGAGATCGGCGAGGGGCGTGTCGTCCTCGGCGGCCCGTACGATCTCGGAGCGAGGGGTCGGGACGAGCATCAGCATGAAGACGCCCGAAAGGACGAGGAACGCGCCGAGAAGGGTGATCGGCTTCACTTCGAGATTCTCCGGTCTGGGGATTCCGCGCCGAGGGGCCCAGAGGACACCTCGGCGCATCGGTTTTCGTCGATCGGCTCAGAGGACCTGGGTCGTGCCGGGCATCGGAATCGGGTAGCGACCGTCCGCATCCGGTAGGGTGGGCGGCTTGGCATCCCAGGCGTAGTGGGCGGGTGCCAGGCTGAGCTCGGAGGCGATCGCCTCGTCCCATTGGATCATCTGGCCCGAGTAGGTGGCCATGCGTCCGAGGATCGAGGTCATGGTGCTCTTGGCACCGTACTCGGCCTCGTTGTGGGGTCGGTTCTGTCGAATGGCGGCGAAGAGCTTGTCGTGCTCGACCTGGTAGTGGTCGGGATCCTCACCGCGGAAGCGCCACTTGTCGCCGCTGGCCGGCGCGATCTGGCCGGCCCCGACGTTCGAGGTTCCCTGGGTCCCGTGGGCGTGCTCGGAGACGCTGTTCCAGCACTGGGGGATGTGGCGGCACTGGCTGAGCATCTTGGTGCCGTTGGCATAGGTGAACTCGACCATGTGGTGATCATAGATCTCGCCATGATCGATGCCGTTCCGCACCTGACGCCCGCCTTGGCCTTGGGCGCTGACGGGGAAGCCCTTCATCAGCCAGTTGCCGACGTCGAGGTTGTGGATGTGCTGCTCGGTGATGTGGTCGCCACACAGCCAGTTGAAGTAGTACCAATTCTTCATTTGATACTGCATCTCGGTCTCGCCGGCTTCCCGAGCGCGCACCCAGACTCCACCGCTGTTCCAGTAGACGCGCAGCAGGACCAGGTCTCCGATCGCCCCGTCGTGGATGCGGCGGATGGTCTCTTGGTACTTCGCCGAGTGGTGCCGCTGCAGGCCGACGCCGACCTTGAGGTTCTTCTCCTTGGCCTTCTTACCGGCGGCGAGGACCTGGCGAATGCCCGGCGCATCGACGGCGACCGGCTTCTCCATGAAGACGTGCTTGCCTTGATCGATCGCGTACTGGAAGTGGATCGGTCGGAAGCCGGGCGGTGTCGCCATCACGACCACATCGACGTCACTGTCGATCGCCTTCTTGTAGGCATCGAAGCCGACGAACTGGCGCTCGGCCGGGACCTTGACCCGACCCGGGTGCTGCTTCCGAAGATGCTCGAGAGTGCCCTTCAGGCGATTCTCGAACGCGTCGGCCATCGCCACCAGCTCCACCGGCCCTTGGTTGTGGGTCGAGAGAGCCTGATTGGCCGCACCGGCACCGCGTCCGCCGCAACCGATCAGCGCGATGCGCAGCGTCTCCTGTGAGCCGGCATGCGCGCCGAGGGCCGCAGCTTGCGCCAGCACCGACGAGCCGATCAGCGTGGCCGAGGAGTGCTTGAGGAAGGTGCGACGGGTCGTGTTGTTGTTCTTGCTCATGAATCTCTCTCGAAAGATGGCTTCGTTCAGTGTGCCTGCCTGCGATCCGCTGCCGTCAGCGACCGCCCTTCCTCTGCCTCTCCTGGATCTCCAAGACGCTGTCCACGTCCGCTTCCCAGTAGCGCCGCTGCTCCTCGACGCTGGGCACCTTCCAGGGACGCACCAGGCGGAATCCGAGGAATCGTGCATCGGTGTGATACCAGATGCTCTTGGGAAGCTGCGGGTCTTGCACCTTCCAGCCAGGCTTCGACGCCCGCCGGGCGGCGGAGCGGAGAAGCTCGGGGTCGTCGTCCCAAGAGCCGCCTCGCGCCACGCGCGGATACAGCTCCTTCGGCCAGTGGATGGGGTCGCGCAGCACCTCCCCCTTGGCCTTCTGAGCCGCATAGAAGCTCGGATCGAATGCATCGAGCACCCACTCGGCCACGTTGCCGTGCATGTCGAAGAGGCCCCAAGCGTTCGGCTTCTTCTGACCCGGCTTCTGATACTGGTCGTCGGCGTTGTCGAAGTACCAGCCGTAGTCGTCGAGCGCGTCGGGATCGTCGCCGAAAAAGTAGGCCGTCGTGGTACCGGCACGGCACGCGTACTCCCACTCCGCCTCCGTCGGCAGTCGGTAGAAGCGGCCCGTCTTCATGCTCAGCCACTTCGTGTACTGCCTCGCCGCAAACTGCGTCATGCAGATCGCCGGGTAGCCGGCGACCCCCATCTCGAAGTCCATGGGCACGTACGGAGGAGTGGGTCGACTGACCGCATCCGCCCAGGCATCTTGCGGGATCGCTTTGGCCTGACCCTGCGTGCGCTGCTGGATGTCGAGCTTGTACATGAACTGCTGGTACTCGTCCCAGGTCACCTCGTGCTGCCCCATCCAGAACGGCGAGATCTCGACCTCGATCTGTGGCCCCTCGTCCGCCTCACGATCGTCCTCGTCCTCCGGGCTGCCCATCGAGAACTTCCCGCCAGGAATCGGCTTCATCCGGAAGGTGACCTCGGTGCCTCCGATGGGCTCGACATACTCCTTCATGTCTGCCGCCGTCTCGGCCTCAGCGCTCTCGACGACCGCGACGGGCGGAGCCCCTTCCGGCATGTCCGGATAGACCGAGGGAGACTCCTGCTTCTTGTCATCGTCGTCTCGGGCCGCTTCGGCCCCGAACGCGAGCAAGAGGACGCACGCCGACAGACGGGCGAGCGACAGCGTTCCACGCTTTCGAACGCGTGTTTCGCGGAGGATCGACACGGATGGCCTCGATTCGAAGAACGGTGATGGGTCGTCGGTCGCCAGAGCCGGCGACCGTAGGGTGCGTGCATTATGCCTTTGCGACCAGGAGCCGTGAAACCGAGAATCGCGCCATGACCATCCGCCTTTGCCCGACGTCGCGCCTCTCGACCCTGCTCGGACTGGGGTTGAGCGTGCTCGGCGCACTCGTCCAGCCCAGTTGCGGCGGCCCACCGCTCCAGCGCTTCGAGCGGACCGAGCCCTCGATGGGCACCTCGTTCCGCATCGTCGCCTACGCCTCGGACCCGGTGCGGGCGGAGAGCTTGATCGCGGATGCCTTCGAGCGAATTGCGGCCATCGAGCACACGCTCACCGATTGGAATCCCGACAGCGAGCTCTCGCGCCTCTCCCGACAGAGTGACGTCGGGGCACCGACGGCTCGAATACCGGTCAGCGACGATCTGTTCGCGGTGCTGTGGGAGGCCCGGCGTCTCGCGTCGAGGACCTCGGGGGCCTTCGACCCGACGATCGGCCCCTTCGTCCGCTTGTGGCGGCGAGCCCGGCGACAGGGGGAGCTCCCCTCCCTCGCCCGGATCGCCGAAGCGCGCCGAGCCGTGGGGTGGCAGCACCTCGCGCTCGATCCCGAGACGAGCACGGTGCGACTCCATGCCGAGAGAATGCGGCTCGATCTGGGCGGGATCGCCAAGGGCTGGGCGCTCGACGAGGCGCTCGCCGTCCTCCGCCGAGGGGGGATCGATCACGCGCTCGTCGATGGCGGCGGCGATGTCGCGGTGCGGGGGGCGCCGCCCGGTCGGAGCCAGTGGCGCATCGCGTTGCGTCCGTTCGGAGACGAGGGACCCGAGTGCTTCGTGAGCCTCACGGATGCGGCGGTCGCGACCTCGGGGGACCGATATCGCTTCGTCGAGATCGACGGCGAGCGCTACTCGCACCTGATCGACCCACAGACCGGATTGGGAACGACGGTGCCCCGAGCGGTATCGGTGATCGCGCCCACCGGGGCCGAAGCGGACGCCCTCGCCACGGCGCTGGTGGTCGGTGGTGAGGAGCTCGCGGGCACCCTGGGCGAGGTGCCGGGAATCCGTGTGTTTCTCTGGACGGTCGAAAACGACGGATCACTCCCTTGCGACGAGGCCGAGCTTTCCCGTTTGATAGAGGGCTCGCAGGCTGCCGACGGGACCGCCCGGCTCGAGCGGCCCCGTCCCGAGAACCGCACCGGCTCGCCGAACTGATCCCATCGCTGCAGGAGGCCACGCTGTCATGCCCGATTCCCACCAGACTCCCCAAGTTCCCGGTAGCGGCTCGACGCGCCGGGAGTTTCTTCGCACCGGCTCGGCGACGACCCTCGCCGCCGTCGCCGCGCCGTACGCAGTGGCCGGCGTCCACATCGCCGGAACCGAGACGCTCAAGGTCGGCCTGGTCGGTTGCGGTGGTCGGGGAACCGGCGCGGCAAAGAACGCGCTCGACGCCGACCCGAACGTCGAGCTGGTCGCGGTCGGCGACGCCTTTGCCGATCATCTCGACAACAGCCTGAACAGCCTTCGCAGCCAAGGCAGCATCGCGGACCGCGTCCAGGTCGACGACGATCACAAGTTCGTGGGCTGGGATGCCTATCAGCACGTGATCGACGCGTCCGACGTCGTGCTCCTGGCGACCTCGCCCCACTTCCGGCCGATGCACGTGCGGTATGCGGTCGAGAAGGGGAAGCACCTCTTCGTCGAGAAGCCCGTCGCGACCGATGCTCCCGGGCTGCGCTCCGTGATCGAGTCGTGCCGCATGGCTCGCCAGAAGAACCTGAACGTCGTCTCTGGGCTTTGCTACCGATACCACAAGCCGAAGATCGAGACGATGAAGCGCCTGCACGACGGCGCGATCGGCGACATCGTCAGCCTCGAGTGTACCTACAACACCGGAGGCCTCTGGCACCGTGGACGCAACCCCGAGTGGTCGGAGATGGAGTACCAGATGCGCAACTGGCTCTACTTCACCTGGCTGAGCGGTGACCACACGGCCGAGCAGCACATCCACAGCCTGGACAAGATCGCGTGGGCGATGAAGGACGAGTACCCGACGAAGTGCACGGCCAGCGGCGGGCGGATTCAGCGGACGGATGAGAAGTACGGCAACGTCTACGACCACTTCAACACCGTCTTCGAGTGGAAGAGCGGCATCAAGGCATTCAGCTCCTGCCGACAGTGGAACGGCGCCAAGGCCAACGTCTCCGACTTCGCGTTCGGCACCAAGGGCATCGCCGGCTTGCAGGCTCATCGCATCAAGGCCGAGGAGAACTGGCGCTACCGTGGCGAAGGCGGCGACATGTACCTCGACGAGCACATCGCCCTCTTCAAGGCCATCCGCGCCAATCAACCGATCGACAACAGCGAGTACATGTGCAACAGCACGCTGATGGCGATCATGGCGCGCATGTCGGCATACACCGGGCAGGAGATCACTCGCGAGCAGGCACTCAACTCCGAGGAGAATCTCGCGCCGCGTGCCTACGAGTGGGGTCCGGTCGAGATGCGCCCTGTCTCGATCCCCGGCATCACGAAGTTCCTCTAGAAGCCTCGCCGCCGCGGCTCGCCAGGCGAGCCGCGGCTCTCCGCGACGCTCAGATCGCGATGCTCAGCGTCTTCACGAGACCGATGGCGACTCCGGTCCCGATGACGAGGGCGCCCGCGATCATCAGCAGCCTGCCGACCCGAGCCGCGCAATTCGGCCGACCGGGTGAGAAGGTGATCGCGAACCATCGCGGACGCCAGCGAGCGATGCCACCCAGCACGAGCCACCAGGCTCCGAGTGGGAGGAGAAGCCATGGCCCTCCATGAAGGAGCGCCGAGCGGATCCAACCCCAAGACACCGGGCGCTCGAAGACGGCCACCAGTCGTTGGGAGATGTGATACACGCTCGGAAACTGGAGGCGCAGCGTGTCGATCTCGACCAGCTCTCGAGACACGAGCGCCATGGCCGGAAGAACCGAGAGCAGCACCGCACCGCCCAAGACCAGCGCCGCGGTGGCCAGCGCCGGCTCGGTGAGCCAACGCTTGGAACGGTCGCTCTGGTCCAGCTCTCCCCCGAACGCGCGCGCGGCCCGCGCCGTCACGAACGAGCCCAGGAGAGCACCGAGAGCGATCGGCTCGTAGGCCGCGAGCAAGGCGACGACTGCGAGCATCCACAGGGCGAAGGACGCATAGGCCAGCCGCCAATCCTCGGGCCCGATGCGAAGCCGGAGCAGGAGCTGCTTCCAGGAGGGGAGGTCGTGCTCGGGAACCCACATCAGCGGGCTGCCGAGTCGATCGAGAACGATCTGGAGCCGTGCCCAGGCGATCGGCTCACGACATTCCGAGAGCTCCTGCTCGATGTGACCGAGCACGTCGTGCTCCACCTCGTGGGCATCGATGGCGTTCGAGCCGGTCAGGCAAGTCCGCAGAGTGTGAAGGTATCGGTCGAGAGCCCGTTGGGCACTGCGCGTGAGTCTTTTCACGGCGCCGTCCTCCGACGCAAGGTTTTGAGGTTGTCGTCGAGAAGATCCCAAGCCGCGTTCATGTGGCGCAGGCGTCGTCGGCCGTGCGCGGTCAATGCGAAGTACTTGCGAGGCGGCCCTTCCGAGGACGCCTCGATCGTCGCTTCGAGCAAGCCCTCCTGCTTCAACCGACTCAGGATGGGATACACGGTCCCTTCCCGCACCGTCGGCTCGGAGAGCGCGCTGAGCCGCTTGGCGATCTCATATCCATACAGTCGCCCCGTAGCGATCACGTTCAGAACGCAGAGCTCCAGGACTCCCTTTCGGAGCTGAGTGGTCCACTTCTCAGGGCGGAGGTCTTTCCGTGGCTTCATGGGGTCACTATTCCACGAGACCAGGTACTAGTCAATACTGAGTACCGGAGCCTTCTGGGCAGCGCCTCGCCCGCCGACCGCTCGTTGGAGTGAGCGCGGCCGGTGTGATACGGTCGAGGCTCAGGGGGGTCTGAGTCCACGAGCATCCAGGAGGAATGCTCGCGAGAAGAGCGACATGAACGAACGACACGACCGGGATGCCGGCCAGGCGTTCTCCGATGACGGCGACCCGGCCAAGCTGTTCGGGCATTTTCAACACGAGCTACGTCGCTTGGCCGCGCACTGCATGCGGGACCAGCCGAATGGGCACACGCTTCAGCCGACGGCGCTCGTGAACGAGGTCTTCGTCAAGATCGTGGGAGGCCGGCAGCCCGGCTGGAACGACCAGCAGCACTTCCTGCTCGTGGCGGCGCGTGCGATGCGCTCGATCCTGGTCGATCATGCCCGTTCGAAGAACCGTCAGAAGCGCAAGGCTCCCGGCGAACGCGTACCCCTCGACAGCCTGCTGGCTGCCTACGAGGAGCGAGGTCAGGACATCCTCGCGCTGAATGAGATCCTGGAGAAGCTGAGGGCATTCGACCCCGTCATGGCCGATGCGGTCGATCTGCACTTCATCGCCGGACGCACGCTCGCCGAGACAGCCCAAGTGCTCGACATCCCCATGCGCACCTTCGAAAGACATTGGGCAACGACGAAAGCGTGGCTCCTCCACGAGCTCGAGGACGCCGAGCCCTAGTCGCGGTGCGTCCCACGGCCGCGAGTAGGGTTCAGGCTCCGTGGGACTCGTTCCGTTGCCTGTTCAACGTTTCAACAGCGCCTCGAACGCGGCCGCGCGCTCGGGCTGGGGCCAGCTCGACCCGTTGCGAGTCGGACCGGACGACGATGTCAGAGCGACGACGATGAGAGAGCGGGCACAGCGGCGCACCGCGGATTCGTCGATCGAGAGACTTCGGGAAATCGTGTCGGGCGCCGAACGCCGTTTTCGTCCAGGCGGCCAACGGGAGACGCGAGACGTTCGCGACCCTCCCTCCAGGACGAGAACAATGAGGAGTCCTCCCATGAAGAAGACGATCTTTGGCTGGGTGTTGGTCGTCAGCCTGCTGCACTTGAGCTCGGACGTAGCCACGGCCCAGCTCTGCTTTGGCCCCGACGGGCTCAGCGGCCCGCGGTGGCGCGATGCGCACGGCCTCCGGCCCCGGCTCACCGTGCCAGACCGAAGAGCCCTTGGAGAAGGGCGACATCTCGGCTCTCCTCCAGGGCTGCCTCTGCGCTCCGGCTCTGCTGCCGGCTCAGCATGCCGCGCAGAAGCTCAGCGTCGTCGCGAGCTGCGTGAACCCGGCCGGTCAAGTCAGCCAGGCCGACTCGATCGCCACCCCGCTTGTCGCCATCGCCTCAGATCGCCGAGCGGACGGGGGTGGATGCTCTGCGGGCTCCAAAATCTGCATCAATTCTTGCGCACTCTGTACACAACTCGCGTTCTCCCCCAGTGGAGGCGAGCAGTCGCCCCCCGGAGCGATCGAGGCACGATCGACCGGTTGATCCAGCACACCGAAGGGAGACTGACATGTTTACCGCGACCGCACTTTCCTTGGCTCTGTCGACTGTTCCGATGTGGGGTGATGAAGACGTCCGAGTGCTTCCGGTGATCATCACTGAGGGCCAAGAAGCCGGCCATGCCGACCGGGGCGATCTCGAGTTCAACGACTCCGACGTGTACGTGATCTCGATCGAGAGAGGCGACCTCGCCTTCGTAGAGATCGAAGGTCCAAACGTCAGACGCTTGAAGCTCGAAGTGTTCGACGCCCAAGGAAAAGAGATCGCTGCCGCCACTGCGAATGCCAACGGCGCATACGCCAAATGGCTCGCTCGAGAGGACGCCGTCTTCTACGTGAGAGTCCGAAACGGTGGCCTGTTCTCGAAGCAGTACGCCTTCTTCTTTCAAATCCTCAATGGCGATCAGCCTCGACTGGGACGCGAACAGTCCGAGCGAGGACGCTTGAATCGTGGCGACGCCGACTTTGTTTACTCTGGACCCTCTATCGGCGATGACGATGCCGAGCCGGGCAGCGCCTCTCGGGAGCGTCAAGCCAACAACGACCGCTTGAATCGTAGCGACGTCGACTTCGTGGAATCCGGTCCCTCCATCGGTGACGACGATGCCGAGCCGGGCAGCACCACTCGGGAGCGTCAGTCCAAGGCCGGCCGACTCGACCGCAGCGCCTTGATGATGTACTCGCAGCCCTCGAATGACGGCGGCGACGCCGACCTCGGCCGACTCCAGTCCGACAAGGCCCGCAAGGGACGCCTCGACAAGCGCGACACCGAGCAGGTCCACACCGGCCCGAAGGACGACGGCGGCGACATCGGACACGGTCGCTGAGATCCGACGGGACGTAAGCTAGAGCAAGAAGGAGACACTGGATGACGACGCCCACGAACTGAAGACGAGTAACCCATGATCTCAACCCCATGACGCGCGCGCCGAACACGGCGTGCGCGTTTCTCTTGGTTGGCCGCCGCCCCTGGGGGGGGGCGCCAATGATCCGAGGTGAGAACTCGCCGCGAACGACGAAGGCGACCCGTCTGGGCGAGCCGCAGCAGCAGAGTGCACGTCAGTGACTGGGTGATGCTCCCGATTCCAAGCTGTGAGCGGGGTTCATGGACTTATTGGGCTCGGCGTCCACCCAGCCCAGCGCCTTGCGCCAAACGACGTCGCCCTTCCAGGCCACGGCGAAAGAGAGGCCGGGCACATGACCTCGAAGCTGCAAGTGCTCGAGCTGCTCTCGTGCGGGAGCGAAGACCGGATCGAAGTCCAGGCGAGCCGCTTCCAGGGTGAGGCCGGCCGAGCTGAACACGAGCAGGCCGAAGACGACCGTGACAATGCGGGCTGTCGGAGACATGTCTCTCTCGCTCGAATGAAGGTGGTGCAGAGCGAGTCCGGCAGAACCCTGCGAGGCCGGTCGTTGACGACTCGACCCACCGCTCGCCTATAATGACGATTCGTCGGTCCTCGGACCATTCGCTTCGAAGCCGTCGCGATCGGAGTAGCTGCCGGGCTCCTCGTGAACCGCGCACTGCGTGGTTCCTGCCCGCGAGATCGGTCTTCGCGAGACCTATCCCTCTTGAGGAGCCTCTGCTCATGCGCCTCTCCGTCTTCGTCGCCGCCGTGCTCTCGCTCTCGCCGGCCGCCCGCGCCGACGAGCTGCTCGTTTCCGGGTTCAACAACAATGACGTGCTCCGCTTCGATGGCGTCACGGCGACTCCGGTCGGCACGCTCGGCGGCGTGCCCGGCGCTCAGGCGATCCGCTTCGGGCCCGACGGCTTGCTCTACGTGTGTGCCGAGGGCGCCGACGAGATCGTGCGCTTCGATCCGGGTACCGGCGCGGCGCTCGGCGCCTTCGTCTTCGACGATCCGAACACGCCCGCCGATGAGACGGGTGGCTTGGACAACCCGACCGCGCTCGATTGGGCACCGGATGGCAGCCTCCTCGTGGCGAGCTTCGAGACGGACGCGGTGCTGCGGTATGACGGGACGACCGGCGCGTTTCTCGGGGTGTTCATCGCGAGCGGCCTCGCCGGGCTCGATGGCCCCGACAACGGGATGCAGCTCGGTGCCGATGGCTTCTTGTGGGTGCCGAGCTTCTGGAACGATCAGGTGATGCGATTCGACGCGACGACGGGTGCGTTCGTGGATACGGCGATGACGGCCGCCGACGGCCTGAGTCGTCCGCGCGACTTCATCTTCCACACCGACGGATTCGTCTATGTCAGCAGCGAAGGCAACGGTCGGGTCTTTCGGCGCCCGATGGCCGGCGGTGCGTGGACCCTCTTCGCGAGCTCGCCGTCGGCGGCCGGGATTGCCTTCGGACCGGATGGGAATCTCTACGTCGCCAACTCCAACCGCGACACGGTGCGTCGACATGCGACCGATGGCACGTTCCTCGATGCCTTCATCCCTCGCGCCGCGGGATTGCAGGCGCCGGTGTATATCCGATTCGTGCCGGAATTCGGCTATCGACTCGCACCGATCACACCGGGCACTGCAGGCACTCCGAACACCTTGACAGCCGAGCGCGCAACACCCGGGAGCACGGAGTACTTCGTCTTTGGGCTCCAAACCGGCTCCCTCACCGTTCCCGGCTGCGGAGGGGGATTCCCCCTCGAGCTCGGTCAGCCATTCCTACTCGGTGCCGCCGTCACGGCAAATGACGGCAAGGCATCGTGGACCCAGATGGTGCCGGCGAGCGCCGCGGGCGCGACGGTCTTCTTCCAGGCCGTGGAGCTGTCGAGCTGCCAAGTGACGCGCGTGCAACGGCACACGTTCCAGTAGGCGTTTGACGCCCTTCCGGGAGCGGCGTTGGAGGCGGTTGCCCCAATGGACACCGAACGGTCATTCGAGGTTCCGCCCCTCCAGGGCGGCCGCGTCGGGTATCGAACGTCGACGGGTTGTTCGCTGCCCATCGCGGACCCCAGGCACCACCGGCGCGTCGACGTTTGGGTTCCGCCCCTCCAGGGCGTCCGGGCCGGGTATCGAACGTCCAACCATCCACCGGGCCACGCGCCTGAAGGGGCGCTATCGGCTACGGCGCCTGTCCGACGATGTAGGCGATCCACGCCTCGTCGGCTTCGCCGTGCTTGGCACGGCGGTAGACGCCGCTGCCTTCGCCGGTTCCCCGGTCGGTGGTCTCCCAGAGCACGTGGACGTCTTCGAACCCGGCCTCGGTCAGGAGCTCATGGAGCTCGGGGAGGGTCCAGAGGCGCCAGTCGTAGACGAAGGCGTTCTTCATCTCGCTGCCGTCTTCGAAGAGGAAGTGAATCTTGCACTTCACGTGGTAGGTGACCGGATCGAAGGAGTCCTGATCCCAGACGTAGGTGAAGTCGTCGTACTCGGTCTCCTCCTCCTGCTCCTCTTGGGAACCGCTTCCCCCATAGAGATCGAGCACGAGCAGGCCACCTTTCACCAACGACGATCGCGCGACCTCGAAGTACTGGCGCAAGGAGTCGCGCGTCTTGAAGACGCAGTAGCTGAAGTTCATGGCCGCGATGACCTCGACCTTCGGCTCGGTCACCTCGAGCACGTTCTCCTGAACCAGCGTCAAGCGCTCGCGCTGCTCGTCGCTGAGCTGGCTGAGGTTGTTCTGTCGGCCCCATTCCAGGGTCGGTCCGTGGAGGTCGATACCGATCGCACGATTGTCGCGGTGCATCTTGACGAACTCACACGACAGGAGAGCGGTGCCGCAGAAGTCCTCGCGTAGGATTCGCAGCGGTCGATCGTTCGCCTTCTTGAATCGCTTGGCGAGGAACTCAGCGTCGAAGTCCGGCGCTTGGACGCTCCGCTGATAGAGAATGTGCCGATCGGCCGCCTCGGCTGTCAGAACGCCCTTTCGGGAGCGACCGCGCTTCTTCTTCTTTCCGTCCTTCTTTCGCTTCCCCACTCTCGATTCCCTCCCGACTCGGCTCCCGCTCTCGATCCCGTCCTGGTCGATCCGGCCCGGCGCTCGTCGCGGGACGGGCGCCGGAGGATCCCCTCGTCAATCGACGTCGAACTTCACGCCCTGGGCCAATGGCAGCTCGTTGGACCAGTTGATGGTGTTCGTCTGGCGGCGCATGTAGGCCTTCCAAGCATCACTCCCCGACTCGCGCCCTCCGCCGGTCTCCTTCTCGCCGCCGAAGGCACCGCCGATCTCGGCGCCCGAGGTGCCGATGTTGACGTTGGCGATGCCGCAGTCGGAGCCGGCCGCGCACAGGAATCGCTCGGCGTAGCGCATGTTGAGCGTGAAGATCGAGGACGACAGCCCCTGGGGTACCGCGTTGTGCTTCTCGATCGCGTCCTCGACATCCTTGATCGGGATGAGGTAGAGGATCGGCGCGAAGGTCTCCTTCTGCACGGTCTCGAAGTGATTCTCCGCCTTCACGATCGCCGGCTTGACGAAGTTGCCACCGCTCAGCTTTCCGTCGAGCTTCAGCACCTCGCCTCCGAAGATCACCTCACCGCCTTCCTTCTTCACACTCGCCAGCGCGTCCTGCATCTCCTCGACCGAGCCATTCTCGATGAGTGGGCCACACAGCGTGCTTTCCTCGAGCGGGTCGCCGATGCGCACGCTCTGGTAGGCCGCGAGAAGCCGCTTCGTCACCGTCTCCATCAGGCTCTCGTGACAGAGCACCCGGCGAGTGCTGGTACAGCGCTGACCCGCGGTTCCGACGGCCCCGAATACGATGGACGGGATGGCGATGCTCAGGTCCGCGTCCTCCATCAAGATCACGGCGTTGTTTCCGCCGAGCTCGAGGATGGTCTTGCCGAATCGACCCGAGACCGTTTCGCCCACACGGCGTCCGACCGCGGTCGAGCCGGTGAAGGAGATCAGAGGCAGCCGATGATCCTCGAGCATCTTTTGTCCGACCTCGCGCCCCGAGCCGATGCAGAGCGTGGCGAGGGCGCCGAGGCCCTCGGCCTCGAGGACGGGGCGGCAGACGTTGACGAGACCGATGCCGCAGAGCGGTACGGAGCTGGCCGGCTTCCAGACACAGGGGTCGCCGCAGATCCAAGCGATCATCGAGTTCCAGGCCCAGACGGCCATCGGAAAGTTGAAGGCCGTGATGACACCAACGACTCCGAGCGGCTGCCACTGCTCGCGCATCGCGTGGGCCGGTCGCTCGGAGTGCATCGAGAGCCCGTAGAGCTGGCGCGCCTGGCCGACGGCGAAGTCGGCGATGTCGATGGCCTCCTGGACCTCCCCCCAGCCCTCTTGAAGGATCTTGCCATTCTCGAGCGCGATCAGTCGGCCGAGCGCATCTTTCTTCTCGCGCATCGCGTTGCCAACCTGGCGGACGATCTCGCCGCGGTGCGGCGCCGGCATCATCCGAAAGCGCTCGAAGGCCTCCTGGGCACCCAACACACAACGATCGTACTCGTCGCCGGTTGCCTGGCGCACCTTGGCAATCACCTCGCCAGTCGCCGGGCTCTTGCTCTCGAGCCAGCTTCCGCTGGTCTTCAGCCACTCATTGCAGTAAGCGCCGGAGTTCTCGGCTCCGATGCCCAGCTCCTTGAGAAAGTCCATCATCTCGCCCTCTTGTATTCGGTTCGGAGACCGCCTCGGCCTTCGCTGTGAACGCGTGAAAGGCGGCATGATACGCCAAGCAGGCGGTCAACGGAACCAGGCTCGACGACTCCGCTCCGGCCTCGGTTCTCGGAAATCGACCTGCCTCCCGGGGTGTTCGCGCCGTAGTCTGTGGGGCCGACCTGGCTCGTTCTCTCACGCAACTCCCGGAGGATCTCCGCCATGAAGACCATCCCGACCGTCTTCTGCGCCCTCTTGGCCCTCGCCCCCTTGGCTATGGGTCAGAAGGCGAAAGCTCAAAAGGTGCAGCTCGTCAAATCGGCCGACATTCGAGTGGCCGACCCGATTCAGAAAGCCGTGGCAGCCGCGGATCGACCGGATCGCGACCAGGCGCGCGACGCCCATCGCAAGCCCGCCGAGGTCCTCTCGTTCTACGGGTTGAAGCCGGGCATGACAGTCGTCGAGCTGATGGCGGGCGACGGCTATTACGTCGAGATCCTCTCACGCGCCGTGGGTGAGAAGGGCAAGGTCATCGCCCACAACAGCGAGTACGTCCTGAAGCGATTCGCCGAGGGACCGCTGTCCCAGCGCTTGGCCGGCGACCGTCTGCCGAACGTCGAGCGCGCGACCAGTGAGGTCGACGCGCTTCCTTTCGCGAAGAACAGCCTCGACATGGTGATCCTCAACCGCTTCTACCACGACCTCTATTGGCAGAAGCACCCGGACGGCTCCGAGATCGACCGCGCCCAGATGAACCGCCAGATCCTGGCCGCGCTCAAGCCGGGCGGTGTCTATGCCATCGTCGATCATCATGCCGAGAAGGGCAGCGGTGCCCGCGACGTGCTCTCTTTGCACCGAGTCGATGCCGAGATGATCCGCAAGGAGATCCTGGCGGCCGGCTTCCAGCTCGAAGCCGAGACCGACCTGCTCACCGATCCCACGGACACGCGCGACTGGAACATCTTCGCGGATCAGGCGGCGCGCCGAGACCAAACCGACCGATTCGTGTGGCGATTCCGCAAGCCCAGCGACGGCTGAGCGAGCGCTGCCCATCGAAGCTCGAGCACGGAAGGTGAGCGGGATCTCGAAGCGTGAGCTCTGAGCTCCAATACGAACGAGCACCCGCGATTGGGATTGCATCCACGATCGGATGCCGGGAATAGCAATGAAGCAAGCCCGCGGCGACGCCGCGGGCTCGCTTCGTTTGGAAGCACGGAGGGGTCGGCGGAAAGCACGCAATCGTTGTTCATTCGTGATAGGCTCGTGCACTCATCAAGGGAAACCAGCACTCGACAGCCTGGCCGGCCATACTCGCAATGGAGTCTCCCATGCTCCTCTGGAGATGCCCCTCGGTCAGCCTGGCAGTCGGGATCGTCCTCGCCACGATCGGATGCTCGACCACAGTGGATGTCGACGGTGAGGATGCCGGCACCTTCTTCGGAGTCGTTCGCGGGAGCCTCGCGATACCCGTGGAGCCTCGAGTCGAGGGCCGTGACGAGACGGAGGACCCCACTCCACCAGAGCGGGGTCCGGCCCACTCCGATGTGACGGAGAGCGACCAGGAGGCCACAGCGGTCCTCTTCGCGGTCGAGCTCGAGCTCTCTCGCGCGGAGCCTCGAGACGATCAATTCGTCGGAGCAGGAACTCAGCTCGACATCGACGATCACGTGTTTCCGGGTCCGACGCGGGTGGAGCACGACTTCGAGGTCACGGACTACTTGGCCTATGCCCGAGTCGGAGCCCGCTTCGAGGACCGTCTTCAAGTCGAGGGCCTGTTTGGGCTCGATGCGGGCACCGTGCATCTTCGCACGCGGAGCCTGGGTCGCTCGACATCGGAAGGCACCTTCACCATTGGCCCGTTGGTCGGCTTGAAGACCACCGTCGATCTCTTCGATTGGTGGTCGATCTATGGAATGGCCCATGCCAGCTTCGGCTTCGGCCGGGAAGGCGCGACGTCTTCCAAGAAGCTCGTCGAGCTAGGAGCCCAATTCAGCCCCATCGACTCGGTCGGCGTATTCGCGGGCTGGAGAAAGCGCGTCTTGGACATCTCGAGGCGCGGTAGCGACTTCGACCTCGACTTCTCAGGGCCACTGGTCGGGATTCAGCTCAACTTCTGATCACACGGAACGGCTCGTAAGCTGCTCTTCGGAATGCGGCCTGTGCCTTCCGAACGACACGAGCCCCCGGCCGACGGCCGGGGGCTCGTGTGGTTTTGTTGCCGGCTAAAGCCGGCGCTCCGAGCTCCGCTCCGAGCTCCGAAGCTACCTCGAGCGCATCCATCGGAAGAGCTCTTTGATCTTCGGAGGTTGGCCGGTGCGCAGGATGCCGATTCGGAAGACCTTGCTCGTCAGATAGAGCACCAGAAGAGTGAAGGCGACCATCAGAACGCCGGTGCCGACGACGTCGAAGAGAGGCGGATCGGCGGCGGCCCGGTTCATCATGATGAAGGGCGTATAGATCGGCACCCAAGAGAGCACGGTCGCCAACGTTCCGTTCGGGTCCTTGGGAATGAACATCATGGTGAAGACCGGCACGATCATAATGAGCATGACCGGACCCATGAGGTTCTGAGCTTCCTTGAGGGTATTGCACACACTCCCGATGGCGAGGAACATGCCGGCGTACATCAAGTAGCCGAAGAAGAAGTAGATGGCGAATGCGGGGAGCAAGCCACTGGTGGTGAGCACCTCGAGCATGGCGTTGGCCAGCTCGGCCTCGGGGCCAGCCTTTGCCATTACGACGATGATGAGCGTCCCGACCCAGGTGCCGAGCATCGTGAGCCCGACGCAAGCGATTCCGATCAGCTTGCCCATCATGAGCTCTCGCGCCGTGACGGACGAGAGCAGCACCTCGATGATGCGATTCGACTTCTCTTCGATCGTGTTGTTCAGCAGCATCTGCGAGATGGTGAAGATGCCGATCCACAAGAGATAGACGAAGCCGACCGGCGCCCACTGACGGATCTGGTCCGCCATGCTGACCTCTTCTTCACCGACGTCCTTTTTCGCATTGAGGCTCACGAAGGGGACGTAGGTCTTCTCGACCTGCTGTACCTGAGAGACATCGACGCCCCGGTCGACGTACTCGGCTCGCCGCAGCTCCTCGTTGATCGCGCGCTCGACCACCTCTTTGGCGTCGGTGTCGGCGAGGTTGGTCGACCAGTACTCGACCCCGCGACGCTCCTCACCGATCGACATCTTGGGCTGATTCGGTCGCACCACCTGCTCGGCCACGTCGACCGGGATCTGAATGAACGCGAAGAGCTCCTTCTCCTTGCCGTCGACCGTGATCATCTCGTCGCCCTTCAAGAAGGGCTTCATGTCCTGGGCAGTCTGCTTCATATCGGAGGCATCCCCGACCTGAGGCATGGGGACCAGGTGGTATCGATGCTTGGGCTCTTCGAAATCGGGACGGTCCGCGACCAGCATCGGCTTCATCATCTCCAGCGAGGCCTCGACGCCGCCGCTGTCGAAGAACTGCTGAACCACCTCACGGTTGGAGTCTGTGAACTGGTTCATCATGGCCTCAGGGTCGATGGCCGGGATCTTCTCGAAGTTGATCTTCTTCTTGCCCTCGCCCTCCGTCTTGTTGGCGTACTTCTTCGCGTAATCGCCGAAGGCCCTGAAGATGTCCCGCTTGTGGAGCCACTCGAGCTCCTTGTCGATCGCGTCTCCGTAGTTGCCCGACTGATCGTTGATCGCAACGTAGCGCGTCGGGGTGGCCTTGTTCAGCAGGGTTTGGATCTCGAAGCTCATGTAAATGATGACGGGAAAGATGAAGAGCCCGATCCAGAAGCCCTTCGTCTTTGCGTTCTCGGCGTACTCCCGCAACGCCACCAGCAGCGCATACTTCATCGGTAGCTCGCCTCCCGCGCACTCTCACCGACCAGATTGACGAAGACCTCGTGCAAGCTCGGATCCGAGTGATCGAATCGCCGAAGCCGGATGCCGTTGTCGAAGCAGGATTGAAGGATCACGTCCGGATCCGCGTTGTCGGCAATCTGCAGATCCCAGTGGGGACCGCCGATCTGCTCCGCTCCGAGGGGAACCCCCTCCAGGTCGACCGCCGTCACGGCCACGACCTCCGGGAGAGAGCGCAAGGGACCGATGTCGCTGTCGGTCTCGAGTCGCACTCGACGAGGAATGGTACGTTTCGCCTCCGAGATGCTCCCGTCGAAGATCTTCTCGCCGCGGGCGATCAAGAGAATGCTATTGCAGATGCGCTCGGCGTGCTGCATGACGTGCGTCGAGAAGAGGATCGTCTTCCCGCGCGCCGCCATGTCGCGAATCACCTCTTCCATGACCTGCTGGTTCACCGGATCGAGACCCGAGAACGGCTCGTCGAGGATGACGAGGTCGGGGTCGTGGGCGATGGCGGCCAGGACCTGAACCTTCTGCCCCATGCCCTTCGACAAGGCCTCGGTCTTCTTATCGGAGAAGTCCTTCAGACCGTACTTCTCGAGAAGCTCGTAGGCGCGCTTCTTCGCCTCCTTGCGACTCAGACCCTTCAGCGTGGCGAAGTAGGCGATGATCGACCACGCCTTCATCTTCTTGTACAGGCCCTTCTCTTCGGGCAGGTACCCGATCCGGTCGCGGACCTCCAAGGCCGAGGAATGCCCGAACACCGAGATCGTGCCCGAGGTCGGCTGGATGATCTCGAGGATCATCCGAATCGCCGTGGTCTTGCCCGCTCCATTGGGACCCAGGAAGCCGTAGATCGCGCCCTCGGGAATGCTCAGGTCCAGCTCTTTCACGGCAGTGAACTCGCCGTACATCTTCTTGACCTGACGGAGCTCCAGTACGCTCGTCACTCTCTACCCTCTCTCTCGAATTCGTCGGTCCTGATCGGCTTGCGGCCCCGAAGCACGAATTGACGGGCACCACCGAATACCGGCGGCAAGTCAACTCGATTCGTGCCGCTCGTGCCACCTCTACTTTCCGACCCCCGGTTTCTTTCCTGGCCGCATTCGACGACGCGCCAACACCGGGATCGCGGCCCGTTTCTCGTCCTCCAGATGCTCCCACAAGATGCCGTCCGGTCGAGCAAACGCACGCCGACAGCGGATCAATCGCTCCGGCGTCGCAATCAAGTCCACCGACTGGTCGTGCGGCTCCATCGGGATCGTCCCCGCTCGAACCAGCTGACACTCGTGCACCAGCGTCACGACCGGTGTCTCCGCCTCGACCTTACCTGCTTCCCGCAGCAGCGCGAACTCGAGGTCGCTGTATCCACCGCCCTTGCCGAGTCGCGCTCCTCGGCGATCGACTCCCACGCAACCCGTCACGACCAGATCGATCGGCGCGACCTCGTCGAGAGTCACCGGTCTTCCCAGCTCGGCCGCACCCTGGATCGACGACGCCTTCCAAAGGGATCCTCTCGGCAGCCACTCCGGGTCGAGCTCCCAGAACGGGTGCTCATCGGCCAGCCGAGGAACGGCGACGTACACCCGCTTACCAGCTTCCAAAGCGGCTCGCCGGAGAGACCGCTGAGGGGAGTCCGGGTTGCACTTCAGAGTGCGCGCCGCGCCGAACTCGCGAGTGCGTACCAGGCGCTCGGCAGCGCGCTCGGCTCCGACGAAGTTGGGGATGCGCCCGACGATGCCGGGAAAGCGACCCGCGCCGGCCTCCCGTAGCCGGTCCCAGCAACGCTTTCTCAAAGTGCTCTTGTCCATCGCCTCGAGTCCCGGCCAGCCACGGGATGACCCGGAAAAAAGAGTCGAGCCAGCGCTTGCGATTACCTACAGCTGTCGGCAACATATACCGACAGTTGTAGGTAAAAAGAGATGGCCATGGTTCCTTCCCAGAGACCGACCGCCTCGCTCACCGAGACCCAGCTCGAGATCCTCGATCTCGTCTGGTCCAACCCGGGCTGCACGATCTCGTTTCTTTGGAAGCAGCTTCAAGAGCGTCGGACGGTCGCCCGCAACACGATTCTCACCCAAGTGGGCCGGCTCGAGCAGTACGGCTGGCTCGAGCGGGAGCGCGTGGGTCGGTCCGACACCTACCGCTGCACGGTACCGCGGCGTCGCGCCCAGAGCGAGCGGCTGGCCGGGCTGGTGGACGGGTTGTTCGAAGGCTCGCCGGCCCAGCTCGTCCAAACGCTGCTGGGCTCCCGCTCAGTCGGCGCCCAGGAGCTTGCTCGAGTGCGCGCCCTGGTCGAAGATGCGGAGCGGCGACTGAAGGAGAATGAGTGATGATGACTCTCGAACGACTCGCCTTCGATCTCCTGATCCAGTCGACGCTGGTCGGCCTGGTCATCTTCCTGCTCGCTCGGGCACTTCCGCTCCGACGAGCGGCTCGCAGGCGCTGCTTGCTCTTGACCGGGCTCGTATCGTTCGCCCTTCTCCCGCTGCTCGCCGCGCTCCCGGACGCGTGGCGCATTCGTTGGACCGCCCCGACGCCGTGGCTCCAGCGCGGCGTTCTGGAGAGCCCTTCGGAATCGACGAGCACGGCGAGGACGTTCGTCGTCGACACCGCTCGAGGGCCGCGCGAGGAGAGGCCGACTGCTCGATCGACGATGGCGTCTTCACAGGATGTCGGGCCAGCTTTGGCCAAGACCGAATCGACGTCTCCCGCGGCCGTGCCGGTAGTGGCCGACTCCTTCACCTCGTTTACGGAGGTGCTGACGGTCGTCTGGATCTTGGGCAGCAGTTGGCTGCTGCTCCGCCTCGGCGCCGAAGCGCTCGCCTTGCGACGGCTGCAGGGAAGCGGCGATCCGGCGAGCGCTGAGGAGAGGGCCGCGCTCGCACGGGCGGCACGAAGCCTGGGTGTCCTGCGTCTTCCCGAGCTGCGGACGAGCGAGACGATCTCGCAGCCGATGGTGCTCGACATTCGACGCCCAATGATTCTCATCCCCACCGATCTGGCCGACGAGCTCCCAGCCGAAGGACTGCAGGACATCCTCGTCCACGAGCTGGCGCACCTTCGCCGCGGAGACCTCCTGACGGGTTGGCTTCAACGCCTCGTGTCCGCGATCTTGTGGCCGCAGCCGTTCGTGCATTGGCTCTCGCGAGAGATCGAGATCGCCCGCGAGGTCGTCTGCGACGACGACGTGATCCGGACCGGTGGCTCGCCGAGCCGCTACGCCCGAGCCTTGTTGACGGTGGCCGAGCGCTTGCGCGGACCCCGGCTCTCCTCGCTGGTCGCGCTCGCGCTTCGTGGCGCCGGAGACCTCGAGCGCCGGACGCAATTGACGCTCGACCCGGCCCGCGAGCGGCCGGAGCGCGTTGATCGCCGGGCTCGCCTGCTGGTCGGCTTCCCGTTGGTGCTGGCGGTCGGGCTCAGCTCGCTCTTCTGCAGCCGTCCTGATGAACCGCGATCCTCGGCCGAGAATGTCGGTGTTTTCAGAACCGAGAAGCGCGCGGAGACGGACGACGGTCTTCCGAAGCTGATGGAGACAGTCCGCCGGCGAGCGCTCTTCGTACAGCACGCGCCGGGTTGGGAGTACCGCTACCTCAAGAACCTCTTGCTGAGAGACTTCACTTGGGAGCATCCGGCCGGGACGAAGAACGTGCTGTCGCTGCAGACGTGGCTGACGTCGGCCGACATCGGCTGGTCGCACGAGCACAGCGAAGACCTCGCGCCCCTGACCGATCTCCCCGAGGACTTGTCTTCTTTCGACCTGATCATTCTGGGAGACGTCGACGTTCCGACGCTGGGGTGGGAGTGGGAGAACGGTCTCGAGACGGTCGTCCGCTGGGTGCAATCGGGCGGCTCGCTGCTCATCCTCCCGGGTGCCCGCGACGGCCTCGCCGTCTACTCCGAAACTCCTCTCGCCCGCGCGCTGCCCATCGACCCGCTCGAGCGTCTGCCAGAGGACGGCACGCCGATCGAGGCCGCTCGCTGGACCGATGCAGGGCGAAAGAGCTCCTTGTATCCCGTCTGGGAACCGGAGGAAGACCGCTCGGTGCTGAAGACCTCCGACCTGGCTCGAGCGCCGACCGGCGTGGCAGGAAGACAGGCCGAGGTCCTCATCACCCAGAAGGTCCGCCCGGGCGACTCCCCCGAGCATGCGATCGTTGCGAGACGCCGCTGTGGAGGCGGCTCGATCGCCGTGATTGGTTTGGCCGAGACCTGGCGCCTGCGACACCCCAAGTCCCCGATCCGCCACGACGACTTCTGGCACGCGACCATCGCCTGGGCGATGGGCGACTGACAAGCGACGATCGAGACCCGAAGAACGCAGCGAAGCCGCTTGACGGCATTCGTCACGTCACCCACGCGCCGAGTCGTGCGCCTCGAGGGGCCGTCCAGTCATCGAGGGACATCGGTGAGTCCGCGGTGCGAGAGCGCGCCGCCCTTCCGGACGCGAGCGGTTTCTGGTTTCGCGACGCGGCCTCCCTTAGTCTCGCTAGCGGCCGAAATGCCGGTATTCGACTTCAAGCGCGAAACGGGGTGCTCTCATGTTGATGATTCTGACCCTCATTCTGACGTCGCTGACCGAGACGTCGACGATGTCCGAGCTTCAATTGAAGCTCACGTCGGGGCCGGTCGCACGCGACTACAGCCCGGTTCGCGTCGTCGTCCCTCGCGAGATGTTGAAGGACGTTGCGCCGAATGGCCCCTGGTTCCTCGAGAGTGATCATGGGGTCCGTGAAGCTCAGGTCCTGTCGATGCCCGGTAGCGCACAGGTCGAGATCGTGTGGATCGAGACGGCGCTGCCCGCCAATGCCTCGCGTCAGTACACGCTCCGTTCGAGCAAGACAATCCACCCGACTCGCTTCCGCTTCGCCGAAGGACCCGGCTACCGATCTCTGCTCCATGGTGATCGACCCATCTATCGGCATGAGATCCGCTTCGACCCGGCTGATCTCGAAACGACCAAGAAGACCTATCAGCATCTGTTCGGCATGAACGGTGAAGGCTTCATCACAAAGGGCGCCGGCGGCCAGCATCCGCATCATCGAGGCGTGTTCGCCGGCTGGACGACCAAGGTCGGAGACCAGGCCTCCAACTTCTGGGTCTGCAACAACGGCGCCACGATCCGGCATCGTGAGGCACCGGCCGACGCTCGAAGCGCCGGTCCCGTCGTCGCCCGCGACGTCAGCCTCGAAGACTGGGTCGATGCCCAGGG
This sequence comes from Planctomycetota bacterium, assembly GCA_029260795.1. GTDB lineage: Bacteria > Planctomycetota > OFTM77 > OFTM77 > OFTM77 > OFTM77. The sequence goes on from JAJDCO010000128.1 coordinate 61,173, forward strand.
TGAAACGGTCGTCCGAGAGCGCCGTGTGACTGAGACCTGGAGGCCGGAGAGCGGACAACGCCTGCTCGACTTCAGCCTGACGCTCGAAGCTGCCGGCGGCCAGCCCGTGCTCCTCACGGGCGACCCCCATCACGGTGGCTTCCAGGTCCGCGCCGTGCAGTCGATCGCCGAAGGAGGAGGCTCCGCCAAGTACCTCCGCCCCACCTCGGCGGCCGGTGGCAAGAACGACATCTGGAGCGACTGCCCTTGGGTGGCAATGGACATCGAGGTACGAGGACACGGCTACCGCATCCTGCACCTCGATCACGCCCAGAACCCGCGACCCATGGTCTACTCGACGCGACCTTACGGGCGCTTCGGGTCCTACTTCGAAACGACCCTCGAGCCGGGCCGCCCGGTGGTCTTGCAGTACAGGCTCCTGCTCGTCGATCACGCCACGGGGCCACGGCTCGAAGCCGCGCAGCTCGAAGCTCGTCATCGCGACTATCAGGATCCGGTGACCGTCGAGATTCTCGGATCCCGCTGACTCAGCGTGCCACGAAGGGCAACGTCCGGCTCGGCTGCTTGCCGAAGCCCCGCAGCTCCAGACGATCTGGCCAGACGTCCACGATCCCGAAGGCGTTCTTCTCAGGCGCCTCGACCATTCCATGCACCGTGACGTAGTGGATGCCTTCCCGTACGGCGTATCCGCCGGCGTGGTCGTGCCCACAGAAGACGGCCGCCACCACGCCCGACGCCTCGAGCCGCGCCACGACCTCCGCATGGTTCCACAAGAGGTGCCATTCGCTGCTGGCCTCCGTCAACAGCGTCAGGTGGCTGAACACCACGACCCGCTCGCCGCGACCGCGCGCTCCGGCCAGGACGCCTTCGAGCCAGGCGAGCTGCCGGGCCGATGCGCCGCCGTTCCAGGTCTGGGCGTTCTTTGCTCCGGTCTCGCGGAGCTCGGCCAGTCGCGTCTGGGCCTCTTCGACGCGCGGATGATCCGCCGGCCAACCGCCACTCAAGCTGACCTCGACCGAGTCGAGCACGACGAATCGCCAGCGCCCGACGCGGAAGTCGTAGTCGCCTGAGGTAAGCCCGAGTCGACGGAGCACCTCGGCGCGATCGCCGGCCGGATGAGGTCCGAACTCGTGATTGCCGACCACATGACGGAGCGGAAACCGCAGCGGCTGCCAGGCGGTGAGCACACGTCCGAGGTTGTCGTCTCCGGGCACGTCGATGAGATCCCCGAGCTGGACGACGAAGTCGAGCTCGTGCCGATTGAGCTCCGTCACGCAGGACTCGAGGCGACCGAGCGACGTCCGATAGTGACGCGCTCCCGCGGTGTCCTTGTCGGCGTACTGGACATCCGCGACGACACCGAACCGAAGCTCGGGCTCGTCCAGCGCTCCCAGCGAGAGCCCGATCCAGCAGGCGATCCACAACATGATCCGCTCCATGACCTCGACGTTGGATCCTCGACAGACAGGCCATCTTCCTCGCTGAGCTCGGGACTGACAACGACCGGCCCCCGACACGATCGAGAAACTCTTCCAGAATCCGTGCAACGCACACGACGGGCTTCTCGCTCACTGGGGCGAGGCCTCCTCGGCATCCCGATCTGTCCCATCCGGCGTTCAGCTCGGGAGCGAGTCGACCCATTCGGGAGGTGCTCCACCCATCGAGCGTCCAATCGGGCCAAACCCAGCTTCATCATGACGTTGGAAGCCGGCAGGAGTTGCGATAAGGTGGAGGGCCCTGCCCGCCGTCGGCGAGCCCTGCCTCCGGCCGAGATCGGCTCGGCTGAACACTCCTTTCCCGTTCCCGCACATGAAGTCGCGACTGCCATGAGCCCGAAAGACGATCGACCCGAGCCTCGCGAGGAAGAGCAGACCCATTTGGACGCGTCGAGCGACGAGTCGCTCGACCAAACGCTCCGCCTCGACGGCTCCGATCCGAGCCAGGTGCCGGCGGCTCCCGTGCCGAGCCCGTCGCCCGAATCCTCGAGCGAGGACGTCGACGACGAGATGGAACGGACGCTGATCGAAGGTGGCGGGGCGAGTGCCTCCGACGGCGAGCTCGAAGCCGCGACGCGCCTCGAACAGACGGTTCCTCATGAGCGGAGCGAGGATGAAGACGAGGCGGCAACTCTCGCCGAGAAGCCGTCAGACGACGGCGCCGAGGACGGCGAGGACGCGACTCTGATCGAAGGTCGCGCCGCCGACGCGTTCGACACGAATCTCGAGCGCGCGACGAATGTCGACCGCGATCTCGACACGGGCGAGACCGAGCGAGGGACGGTCGTCGGCGATGCGACGGCGGCCACGGTGCCGGGGCAGACCGCTCGTCGCCGACACCGCGACGAAGATCTGGTGGGAACGACGCTCGGTGGCTGCGAGCTGTCCTCGCTACTCGGCAAGGGAGCGATGGGTGCCGTCTACAAGGCGGAGCAGCTCAGCTTGCAGCGTACGGTCGCGGTGAAGACGATTCGACCGGAGTACTGCGAGGAGGAGAACTTCCTCAAGCGCTTCCGGCAGGAAGCGTTGGTGGTCGGTCGCTTCAACACGCCGTATGTCGTGCAGATCTACGACGTCGGGCTGGAGGAAGGCTTCCACTACATCCTGATGGAGTACGTGGCGGCCGGTAGCTTGCTCGATCGGCTGAAGCGTCTTCCCGATAACCGCCTCGACGTCCCGTCGGCGCTCCGTTGGATTCGGCAGACGGCCGAAGGCCTGCTCGAGGCCGAGCGCCTCAGTGTCGTCCATCGCGACATCAAGCCCGCCAACCTCCTGATCGACGACAACGATCGCGTCAAGATCGCCGACTTCGGCGTCGCCAAGAGCCTCGAGTCCAGCATCGAGCTGACGCAGAGCGACGGCATCCTCGGGACGCCGCTCTACATGAGCCCTGAGCAATGCGAGGGCAAGGCGCTCGATAGCCGCAGCGATCAGTACTCGGTGGGCGCGACCTTCTACCAGGCCTTGACCGGGAAGCCGCCTTTCCAGGCCGAGTCGGTCTACGCGATCCTGCAGCAGAAGACGACGGTCGACTTCTTGAGCCCGCGCGCGGCGCTCGATCTCGACACCGAGGACGTGCCCGAGCCGCTCAATGCCGTCATCGAGCGAATGACGCAGAAGGACCCCGATCTGCGTTACGCCACGTTCCAAGATCTGATCGACGACCTCGACGCGATCGAGCAAGGGCTGGCACCGACACCCGTCCCGCGCCGGCGCTCCGAGAAGAGCTCGGCCGGCGTGCTGACCGCGATCGTGGCCATCATCGTGCTCGGTGTCGCCGGCTACTTCATCTACACCGAGGTCATCGCACCGGGTCAGGAAGACCCGAAAACGGGTGACCTCCGAAAGGCGGACGTCGGCATCCCGACGATCAAGACGGGCGACGACAAAGTCATCACGGAGCCCGAGCCCCGGCGACCGGATCCCGGTACCGGTCGGCCTCCGAGCGCCCCGTTCGATTGGGGCAGCTTCGCCAGCAAGGTCACGGCCTACACGGAGGAGTTCGCGACCCGAGGCCCCAGCAGCACGCTCGAGCAGGATGCGACCGAGCTCCGCTCGACGCAGATCGACCAAACGGCACCCGCCTCGGCCACGACGGCAAAGGCGCAGCTCGACCTCCTTCTCGACTCGATCGGAACCGCCAACCAGCTCCGGACCGCCGAGATCCTGAACGCGACCAGCCCGCTACGACAGCAGGCGCTGCAGTTTCCTTTCGCCGGCCTGTCCGACTATTGGCGGAAGGTCAGCCAACCGTTCGAGAATCTGCGCGCCGAGGAGGCGCCGTGGCTCGGCAAGTGGATCGACGACAGTCTGAACCGCGAGCGCGGCCGCTTGCTCACGGATCTCGGGGGCGCACTGGAAAAAGAGCGCGTCTCGCTGCTCGAGAAGAAGAGCCAGTTCGAGGGCTGGAGCCTCGACGTCGATGCCTGGGAATCGTCCCTCGACATCTGGGACCAATCCCAAACGACCCTCGCCGCCTTCATGGGCGAGACCGAGACGACCCTCGCCATCGAGCCGGCCGCGGACGCCGTGAACTCGTGGCGGACGGGCATCACGGTGCGTCGCACGATCCTGGCGGCGATCGCCGACTTCGAGAGCGGCCTCGAGAAGCTCGAGACACGCGCCGACCAGAATCTCGCATCGCGCGACGTGCTCTGGCCGAGCGCTCAAGAGCTCGAAGAGCTGGCCGCCCGCGCCAGCACCCTCCGCGGCACGCTCCAAGCCGCTCCTCTCGCCGATGCGCAGCTCCCCGACTCCGTGTTCGCGACCTCGCAGCGCCTGACGCGGCTGACCGAGATCGAGACGACGGCGCTCACTTGGAGCACGCGACGAGAGCTCGTGAGCAAGGCGCTCGAGGCGCTCGCTCGCCGAGACGTGCGCGCCGCGACTGAGAGCCTCCGTCGCCCCGAGCTCGCCTCCATGCGCGACAAGGACCCGATCGCGGGACTCCTGTCGTCGCAGGCCGCGATCGCCGAAGGCTTCGACGCCTTGATCCAGCGCCTCGATCTCGAGACTTGCCAGAAGCGCTTCGAAGTAGCGCGCCGCGACTTGTCGGCGAGCGCCGAGGTCTTCGAGCAGGCCGACGACGAGTCGTTCGCCACCCTCGCCCGCCAGGCCGAGAGATACCCGGCGCGCTGCACCGAGCGGCTCGAGGCTCTGCAGGCCGCGACCCGCAACATGGCGAAGTGCCAGGGCGGCACGGCCAAGCCCGATGGGGAGTCGGTCGCGGTCGCGCCCTTCTTCGTCGATCGTCACGAGGTGTCCGTCGAGCGCTACGAGGCCTTCATGAAATGGCTCGCCGAGAACCGGGACAAGGGGCTCGTGCTGTTCGACGGCAACGAGGAGCGCTGGAGTGATGCGATCAAGGGGCCGGATTACTTGACGAAGAGCCCGGAACCTTATCCTCAGGGACCGATCCAGTTTGTCACCTACTTCGAGTCCGTGGCCTTCACGCGCCACGAAGAGAAGAGCCTGCCTCGGCTCGCCGAGTGGTGGGTCGCGGCCAAGGGCTCGGTCGAGAGTGGCATCCGCCGATTCGCCTGGGATCCGAACCCGGACGCCCGCGGCTTGCCCCGCGACGACGCGGTCTTCTCCTATAACGCCGATCAGCCCATGTCGGTCGATCGGGGTGAGCAAGCCGCCGGCTTCAAGAACGGGCCGAGCGTGCATCACCTGGCGGGCAATGTGGCCGAGTGGCTCCTCGACGACGGCAATGGCCGGGAAGCCGAGCTGGCCGGCGGTGCCTACAGTGATCGTGCAAGCCGCGAAAGCCGGTTCGCGGGTGAGGATCGCTACCGCGAGGTCAAGCGCGAGCGTCTTTCGAAGTACGGCCTTCGAGGCGTGCTTCGGCCGGCAGAGTTCTTCGGCGAGCTGGCCCCGAAGTCGGACTGAGCTCGCCGCCGCCGCGAGCGCCTTGCCGTCAGGGCAAGGCGGCTCGGCGACGGGAAGGCGAGTGCGCGAGTCTCAGTTGCGCTCGACGATGAAGAGCTGGATCTTCGGATCGCGCTTGTCGATGTATCGTTCTTTCGGGAGATACCGGACGTCGCCTTGCTCCCATGAGTTGGGAACGACCACGCCCTGATCGTCGACTTCGCAAGGCTTGACCATGAGCTTGTAGCTACTCTTCGTCTCGAAGCTCAGATCGAGGCGGACCGGCGTGAGCGCCGGATCATCCGTGTTGGGATGCAGTCGGTTGTCGACGAACACGACGCAGGGGACGGCCTCCTGACGTGTGTTCATTGCCTTCACTTCGAATGGCGGGTTCGGCGGTGCGCTGCACGAGACGGCGAGCATCGTCAGTGCGAGCAGGATCGAGGTTCTCATCATTCCTCCGGGAGCGTAACGGGGGGCATCTTCTGCTGGTTGAGGACCTCACCGTAGGTGAACGTCTGGATCCGAGGCTTGCGGCCCTCCTTGACGAAGTGGACGAGGACCTTGCCCTCGCCACCCGGACCGAAGTCGAGGGTGAAGGCGCGACCGTCGGCGGTGCCCTTCTCGATCCCGTTCACGTACACCGTGGCCCCGGGCGGATCGCTTTCGAACACGACCACGCGGGTGGCACTCTCGCAGCCGATGGCTACGAGCAGCGTCAAGAGGCCGGCGCACAGCGGCCAGCGGCTCGACGTCTTCGACTGACTGGTCAAGACCTGTCTCCTGTTTGGCAAGTGTCCTCGCGTCAGTTCGCCCCGTCGGGGCTCTTCTGAAGGACGAAGTAGAGCAGGGTTGGCGAGTCGAGCGACACGACGGCCCCGACGGGCTGGTAGCCGTCGAGCTCGAGTCGCACGGGCGCGTACTCGCGCTCGTTGAAGTCGACCAGCACTCGCCTGTCCGTCGTCCCCTTCAACGAGGAGTCGACGTAGATGTTGGCGCCGGGCGGATACGACGTGACCTGGAACATCTTCTGTCCCGTGCACGCGCCAACCAACAGGAGAGCGACTGCCAATCCCGTCCCTCGGACGATCATTCTGCGCATTCCTGCGCTCCCATCATTTGATTCTCGACCGGTCCGGTCCGCGCACGACCACCAGGTCGCCCAGTACGGCCGAAGTCCCCGTTCCGACGAGCCACGAATGATAACCGCGCCCCGGCTCGAATGGCAATCCGAACGACTCAGAGCCCGTCAATCTCCCGACCGATGGGCATTCCAGACGCCCCGACTCCCTTCGAAGCTCCTGGGATTCTCCGTTTGGTTCCACCGCCGGCAGCGACCCGAGGGAAACACCGAACCCCCTTCCGGAGACCCCGCCCATGACGTTCCCCGTCAGCATCGTCCTGCTCACCCTGAACGCTCTCCTCCCACTCACTCCGCACACCGACGGCCCGGAGGCCCAGCGCGACGACTCCCCCAGCCTCTCCTCGATCGTCACCGCCAGCGCCGAGCGCTTGGGTCGGACCATTCTCTTCGACCGCCGCGAGCTGGACCGGTTGCCCGTGGACCTCACGGGTCCCCTACCCGAGGATCTGGCGCGACTGGAGGTGACCTTCGAGACCTGCTTGGCGGCTCACGGCTGCGCGCTGCTCAGGCCGAGCGCGCCCGACGCTCCCTGGATCGTCCGCTCCACGCGCTCGATGCGACCCGAAGACCGTGCCCTCGCCCGCCTCGTCACGGTCGCCGAGCTCCGCCGGGACGACTCGCCGTGGCAGCGCCGACCCGCCTCCTGGATCGTCACGCCCATCGCCTTGCATCATCGCAACGCCATGGAGCTGATGAACGTGCTCGGGCGAGGCTTCGGGAGTCGGCCCGACGGCCTCTTGCCGCTGCCGGACGGTCGGACGCTCATCGCGACCGGGACCGCCAGGGCGGTTCTGAGCCTCCTCGATCTCCACGGCGCGATCGATCGCGCCGACGAACCGCAAGGACCCGCGACGATCGTGCGGCTGCCTCTCAAGTCCATCACCGCCGTCGAAGCCAGTCAGCACCTTCAGCGATATCTGAGTGGCCGTCTGGCGATGGCCGGCCCCGGAGCGCGTGCCCACCGACCCACGGTCTATCCGCTCCCCCAGTCGAGTGCTCTCGTCGTCGAGGCGCCCGTCGGTGAGCTCGAAGCAGTCCGCGCCTTCGTTCGAGCTCTCGACCAGTGACGAGTCGAGGGGCCGATCGGCCGGACACCTTCAACATCTGAAAAGGCGTCCCGCCTCCCTTCAACGCCCGCGTCCGCCCATCCGTCGTGCCATGCGAGGCCTCCTCCACCCGCCGTCACCGCGATGCCCCAAAATACTAAATAACAATGACTTATACCCAGCAATGAGGGCTCAAGAGGCGAGGCAGCGGCGTCGATAGTCCCCACGAGACGGCAAGGCCCGAACCCCAAGGATGATTCCATGCGCGCACACTCATTGATCCGAGCCGGACGCCGGCGTCGCTCCGAAACCGGAACGTCCGCGGTCGAGGTCTTGATGGCGATCAGCACCTTTGCGATCGCCTTCCTGACCCTGGCCGCGATGACGGCGACGGCGCGCTCCCAGACCCAGATGAACTCGGAGCGGCGCATCGCGCTTCAAGCGGTGCAGTCCCAGCTCGAGACCCTGAAGAACACGACGTTCGAGGCCATCTTCGCGATGTTCGACGATTCGACGCACAACGACGGCCCGGTCGCTCCCGGTGCGAACTTCGATGTCGTCGGGCTGACGCCGATCGACAGCGACCCCGACGGCCAATGTGGGCTCATCACGCTCCCGACTCGGCTACCGCCCCTCGACGGAGAAGGCAATCAGCCCCCGCCCTATCTTTGGGAGGGCTACGTGGATACTCGGCTCGGCATGCCCGCCGATCTGGATGGTGACGGAGTGGTCGACGACGATCCGAAAGACGACGGCTATCTTCACCTTCCGGTTCGGGTCGAGGTGCGTTGGAACGGGGCCGTCGGTGATCAACGGCTCCACGTCGCGACCTGGCTGACACCGAGGAGGTGAACCCATGCGTCATCGCACATCCGCACAGTCCGGGTTCATTCTGGCCGAGGTGATGACTGCCCTGGCGATTCTCTCGCTGGTCTTGTTGATGGCGACGGAGGGCTTCCTCGCCAGCTCCCGCAGCCAAACGATGCTGTCCCAGGAAGACCAGCTGGGTGAGCGGCTGCGTCGCATCGCCGATCGCTTGGGCAACCATCTTCGCTCGGCCGAGCTGCGCTCGTTGACGGGAGCCCCGGCGTCCCCCGATACCTCGACGATGATCAACTTCCGTCGCGTAACGAGCTTCGACAACCTCGGCGACCCCATCTTCGGGCCGGCAGAGCGCTTCTTTACCGAGACGTACGTGGACCCTCAAGGCGACAGCCACCTGCGTCTCATGTGGCAGAGCGGAATTCAGAAGACCGTCTGGGCACCGAATCTAGTGTCGGTCGGTTTCTCCCGGCTCGGCGGCGGGCTCGAGATCCGAATCGATGCCTCCGTCTCTACGAACGCCGACCCCATCCAAGCGACGAGGACCTTCCATGTGGCATTGCAAAACTGAGACGACGCCGCGCCGCCGGCGAAGCCGACGCGGCGAAGAGGGCGTGGCGATGGTGGTGGTCCTGGTGCTGATCATGGTGATCACCGCATTCGGGACCCTGCATCTCCTGAGCAGTCGCGCCAATCACGACATGGTGATGCTGAGCGAGCGATCGACGCGCGCGCTCAATATCGCTGAGGCAGGAATCGCCCGCACACTCTCACAGCTGACCCGCGACGCGGCCACGCCGCCGGACACGAGCTTCCGCATCCAGACGAGCTTCGACCGCGGCCGCTACGTCGTCGACGTCTCGCCTCTCGGCGGCCGTCGCTTCCTGGTGCAGTCGTGGGGCGAGATCACCGTCGCCCGCGCGGCGGACGGCTCGCCGACCGAGCTGGTGCGACGAGGCCTCGAGGTGATCGTCGGGCCGCGACCGGCCTCGACCTTCTCTCGCGCCCTGGCCTCGCGCACGTCGATCCTGATTGACGGTGGCGCCACCTTCGACAGCTACGACTCGAAGCTCGGTCCCTACTTCAGCCAGGCCGACCAATCGGACGAGCTCGGCACCTACGCCCGACCGGCCGGCCATGTCGGCAGCTCCGGCTCGATCACCCTCAGCGACGAAGGCACGGTCGTGCGCGGTGATGCCAACCCGGGCCCGGCCGGCAGCCTCCAGGTCCTCGACGAAGCTCTGCACTTCGGAAACGGCGATCCGCTGCCCGAAGCTCTCGACCTGCCCGACCTCTCCGAATCGGAGTTCGTGCAGGTCCGCGACAGCAACAGCAACGGCTACTGGTGGGCCTCGCCGGGCGTCGTCTACGACTCGACGACGAAGTCCCTTTCGGTTCCCTCTGGAGAGTCGCTGCTGCTGCACGAGGGAGACTACTACTTCAGCTCGATCGACATCGCGGCCGGCGGATCCTTCAAGAGCCTGGGTCCCGCCAACGTCTACCTGGGTGGCAACATGCACGTGAACGGCGGCTTGATGGGTGTCGGAGACGGCGTACCCGGCATCTCGATCCTGGCCCATCCGATCGAGCTGCCGCCCGAAGGGGAAGAAGGCTACCAGGGTCCGCCCCACATCGATCTCAAGAACATCCCCTCGATCAAGCTCACCCTGTACGCACCGCAGTACGACGTCCTCTTCCAGGGCAGCGGCGACGTCTACGGCGCCGCGGTCGGCGCCAACGTCCACGTCAACGGCAACCGGTTTCACTACGACGAGGCACTCGCCTACGACGCGGGTCAGACGATCAGCCAGTATGCGAAGGTCTCCTGGCGCGAGCTCGGCATGCCATGATTCGCCGCTCCTGAACCGCCCGCTTTCACCACCCAGCCCCCGAGCCACCTCGGGGGCTGGGGTCGTTCAGGGAGGTGACTCTCCTCGCCCCCTTGCATCCGGCCGCCCGAACCGGTTCGATGTGGCGACCCAGGCGAGGAGAGCGCATGAGTCCCGATCCGGACAAGTCTCGAGAGGCCCTGACGGGTTACATCCGAGTGATTGCATTCGGTGTGCTCGCGATCTCGGCCTTCATCGGAGGGTTGGGGCTGTTCTGGCTCTCCGACCTGCTCAAGCCGCTCTTCGTCGCGCTCTTTGCGTTCTTCCTGTTGAGGCCGGGCGCAGAGTTCTTGAGTACCAAGCGGGTGCCGACCTGGTCGAGCTATGCGGCCGCGGTCTTCGTCTTCGGCTCGAGCTTCTTCGCGATCGGGCTGGTGGTCATCAGTGGCGTGGATCAGGTGCAGCGCGACGTCGGCGTCTACGCGAAGTCGGCGAACGATTGGTATGGCCGCCTCGAGAAAGAGGGCTTCGTCTTCCGCACGGTCGACGAGTTCGCGCGCGAGCAGGACTGGGTTGACGAGCAGGGTGATGTCGACTGGTCGGGCAAGGTGCAGAAGCAGCTCCTGCTCCCGATGGTGCGAGCGTCGACGGCGCTCTTCGGTGGCCTCAAGGACTTGTTGATCAGCTTGCTGGTGATCCTCTTCTACCTGGTCTTCATCATCCTCGAATCCGTGGACTTCCCGGATCGCGTGCGGCGAGCCTTCCCGCATAAATCCGACCGTGTGCTGGAGGTCGGTCGATCGATCAGTGCCGGCATTCGGGATTACGTCCAGATCAAGACGCTGATCAGCTTCGGGACCGCGGGCGTGTCCGCCTTGGCGTTGTGGCTGCTCTCGGTCGAGAACTGGGCGCTCTGGTCGACGCTGATCTTCTTCTTCAACTTCATCCCGTACCTCGGCTCGATCTTGGCCTCGATCCTGCCGACGATTCAGGCCTTCTATCCGATCACCGACGACGTCGCCGAGCTGGACCTCGTACGCGGGTTGGTCGTGGCCGTGGTGCTGGCTGCCAATCAGATCCTGTTCGGCAACTTCCTCGAGCCCAAGCTGGCCGGCAACCGTCTCGACATCAGCCCGGTCGCCCTGCTGATCGTGGTCGCGTTCTGGGGCTGGATGTGGGGGATCGTCGGCATGATCCTCTCCGTCCCTCTGGCGGTCGCCCTCAAGATCATCCTCGACAACTTCAAGCCCACGAAGCCCATCGCCGTCCTCATGAGCGGGCACTGACGGCACCGGATCCTGTCGTAGGAATCTGAGACGCGAACGGAGTCCGTAGCCCCGTCCGACATCTCGCGGCGTGGGGTTCGATGAGCCTTGAGCATCCAGCGCGAGAGAGGGGGGGGCCCTGAGAATCCCGGGCCACTCTCTTGCTTCACGCCTCCGAGGGCGAAGCAGCCCGCCGGGTCGGCTCGGTGTGTGAACACGCCACGTGACGGACTCCGTTCGTGTCTCTGTCGGTCACCGGGTATGATGGCCGCCACAGAGCCCTGTCACCCGGAGAACACCATGAAGCGTCCCGTTGCCTCGTCGTTGTTGCTGGCGATCGCAATCCTTCCGCTCGCGCTGCTGGACTCGCATCCCGACGACCCGAAGATCCGTGACCGGGTCGCCCCGTATCGGGGACCGGGCTTCCGAAGCGCCGAAGCGCCTTCGGCCCTTTTGAGCGGAGGAGGCGGTGTCTTCTCGCAGCCTTTCCCCGCGCAGGGTATCGAGCTGATGAGCTGGCTGCCCCTCGGCGACTTCGGATTGCAGCATCGGAACGGCAACGACTGCTGGGGCTACACGTCCCCCTCGGGCCGCGAGTACGCGATCATGGGCCTCTCCCACGGCACAGGCTTCGTCGAGATCACGAATCCCTCGAACGCGCAGATCATCGCGATGATCCCGGGGACGTCGAGCCTTTGGCGAGACATCAAGACGTTCGAGCATTACGCGTACGTCGTCAGTGAAGGCGGCAGCGGCATTCAGGTGCTCGATCTCGGCCAGATCGACCTGGGAACCGTCAGCCTCATCAACACCGTCATGACCGGCGGCCACGCGTCTTCGCACAACGTCGCGATCGACGTCGACAGCGGCTACCTCTACCGATGCGGCGGCAGCAGCAACAACGGCCTGCGAATCTACAGCCTCGCCGATCCGACCAGCCCGACCTACGTGCGCAATTGGAACACTCGCTACGTGCACGACGCCCAAATCGTCACTTATCAGAGCGGCCCCTACGCGGGTCGGGAGATCGCGTACGCTTGTTCGGGCTACAACGGCGGCCGAGACCAGACCGGCCTCGATGTAATCGACGTCACGAACAAGAACAGCATCCAGGTCCTGAAGCGCATCCAGTACCCGGTCGCCGGCTACTCCCACCAGTGCTGGCTCTCCGAAGATCGCCAGACGCTGTTCCTCGATGACGAGCTCGACGAAGGCAACGGCCTGAACACGACGACGCACGTCTTCGACGTCTCGGATCCCGGCAATCCGGTTTACACCGGGCGCTTCTGGAGCGACTCGCCCGCCATCGGGCACAACCTCTACGCGCGTGGCGACCGTCTGTACGAGGCGAACTATCGCAGCGGCCTTCGCATCTTCGACGTCAGCTCACCCGTGAACGGATTCGAGGTCGCGTCCTTCGACACTTGGCCCGAGGACGACGCCAAGCAGTTCAACGGACTGTGGAGCACCTATCCGTTCTTCCCGAGCGGAACCGTCATCGGCAGCGACATGGAGAAAGGCCTCTTTGTCTGGTGGGTCGGTGCGCCGAAGATCGACTTCGAGCTCGTCGACGGAGCACCCGAAACGATCGCGCCGGCCGGGGAGACGATCGAGGTGCGCCTGGTCGAAGAAGCGGTCGGGGACTACGCCGCCGGCACCGCGCAGATCCACATCGACGCCGGTTCGGGATACGTGTCCTCGGCGCTGGTGCCGATCGGCGGTGACCTCTTCCAAGCCACCTTCCCCCCCACGACCTGCGGTCAGGCGCTTGGCTTCTACTTCACGGCTCAGTCGACTGACGGCATCGCGTGGGCCTCTCCCAATGGTGGACGGCTCGACCCGACCCTCACGACCTCGGGTGCACAGCGGATTCCCGGATTCGTCGATGCCTTCGAGGTCGAGAGCGGTTGGACCGTCGGCGCCCCCGACGACACCGCCGTCGAAGGCTTGTGGGTGCGCAAGAAGCCGATCGGCAATGCCGCGACGCCCTACTCCGATCGGTCGGCGATCGGCGAGTTCGCTTGGATAACCGGGCAGCTTCCGTTGGGAAACCCAATCCCCGAGCACGAAGACGTCGACGGCGGCAAGACCACGCTGACGTCTCCGACCTACGACCTCACTTCCTACACGGAGCCCGTCCTCGGCTACTGGCGCTGGTTCTCGAACGACGTCGGCAACGCGCCGAGTGAGGACGTGCTCACCGTCGAGATCTCCAACGATGGCGGCCAGGGCTGGACGAGCGTCGAGAACGTCGGTCCGGTGGGCGCCGGGACGAGCGGCGGTTGGTATCGATTCCAGGTGCGCGTCCGCGACATGATCGCTCCGACAAGCGACGTGCGCGTGCGCTTCGTCGCGTCCGATACGGGCGCCGACTCGGTCGTCGAATCCGTCATCGACGACTTCGAGATCTTTGACATCGTGTGTGAGCCGCTCCGCCTCGACGGCGTGACGCCCGGTGTCGGCGGCTACTCTGGAGGTGAGACGGTCACGCTGACGGGCGTGTCCTTCGCCGATGACCTGAGCGTGTTCTTCGGCGGCGTCGAGTCGACGGACGTCATCGTGCTCGATGGTCAAACCGCGCAGGTCGTCGTGCCGCGTTACCCAGCGCCGGGACCGGTCGGAGGTGGCAGCCCGGCGGGCCTGCCGTCCACCACCGTGGACGTGCGCGTCGTGTCGGCGGCGGGAGATTCGACCTTGGCGAATGGCTACCGCTACCGCTCGCGGCGCTGACGAAGACTCTTCGGGGGGGGCGGGCTGCGTCCCTCCCCACGTCAACGCTGGGGCACTGTGACCGATTGCGGAGAGAACTCGCCGATCGAGACTTGCTCGTCCAAGAGGGGTCCCTGAAGGTTCGGCGAGCCCTGCTCGGTGCCCGAGATGAGGAAGACTCGAGCTTGGTACTTCCCGGATGGAATTCCCAACAGACGGCCCTGACCATTCGAGTCGAGGTCGACCTGGGCTCGACGCCTCGCTCCCGCGGGTGCAGGGCGAGAGGCACGGCTCTCCGGCACCAGCCAGACTTGTGCCTGTCCCGAAGCAGCTCGCGTGTCGTCCCAGAGCACGTCCACGTCGACGGGCGCCGGCAGGTCGATCGCGACACTCGACTCCGCCGAGGACACTCGTCGCTCTTGCAGCCAGCCGCCCGCCGTCACGACCAGGCGGTAGTCCTTCATATCGAGCCCCGAAAAGACGAAGTGCGATGAATGCGTCTCGGTGGGACGACCTCGCCAGCGATCCTGATCGAGATCGTGTAGCTCGGCGACGACCTGAAACGCGAGCTCGCCGTGCGAGTGCAAGTCGACGACGAGCTGCCGGCCGAGGTCGAGAATCAGCTCCTCCTCCTGACGTCCCGGGTGCAGCCGAATCTCGAAGCTCTGGGTGAGGCTCGTCGGGCGGAGGCGAGCCTTCACGCTCTGGTGCCACAACGCGGGAAACGTCACGAGCGGTCCGGTACCGACCCCGGGCGCCTGGGGCGAGGAGATCGCACGCCCGTGCTCGTCCTCGAGAGTGACGGAGAAGGTCGTCCGTTCGGGCAGCCCGACCACGCGGAGCACCAGCTCGGTCGGCTCGGTCGCGAGGTGCCACTCGACGCTGCGCTTCGCTTCGGGCGCCGGCGGCACCTCGAGGCTCTCGATCAGCCTTCCGCTCGGTCCGCCCGGTCGCGCCTCCAACCGCAACGGATGACCCGGCACGACGCCGTATCCCACGTAGCGACCGGGCGCCACCCGATCGAGCCGAGTCAACACCTCACCGTTGCGGAGCGTGGGCGGCTCCAAGGTCATCGGGGTTGAATCGACGGGCCCGACGCGATCGAAGTCGACCGCCTGCGCCATCATCACGAACAACCCGTCGGCCGGCTCGCCCGCGCTCGTTCGAATATCGACGACGAAGCGGGCGCCGACCTCCAACATCACGTCGAAGCGGCCGCCGCGGCGACCGATCCGAACCGTCTTGGGAAGGTAACCCTTCATGCCGACCGCGAGCGAATCGACGTCCAGCGGCAAAGGGCCGAGCTCGAGCGTGCTCATGCCGCCGGCCATCTCCACACGTTGAACACCCCCACCCTTGCCCCACTCGGCAAAGGCGTAACGCGGGGGCATGCCGTCCTCGGTCCGCACGCGCACGGACACGTTGCGGAGCTCGACGACCTCCAGATTCCCGAGGTCACATTCACCGGTCGGATCGGTGGCTGCCGTCAGCTCGGCGGCCGTGATCTCGCGCTCGAGGAGCGTCGTTCCTTCGACGGTGGCGATCACAGTCACACCGGGAGCATCGGCCGGATCGCAGAGCAGCACAAAACGGCCGTCCGACTCGGTTCGATTCCAGGCCTTGGTGGGCCCGCTCGACGGCGACCATCGCACCTCGAGCCCCACTTCGGCGACAGGATCTCCGTCCGCCTCGACAATGCGACCCGTCAGGCACGGCCTACTCTGAAGCTCCAAGAATAGCTCCGACGGCGGGGGCTTCGAAAGCAAGAGCTCGCCCGGCGGCGTCGGCGAGCCGAACGACGTTCCCGAGAGCACGTAGCCGTCCAGGACCATCAGGGTTCCCGTCCAGCTCGACGGCAATCGGCCCGGAAACTGGAAGCGACCGTCCTCGCCCGTCTCGATGGTCTGAACGACACGACCCGCTCCAAAGGCCGCCAGCTCTTGCGAGAGCTCATCGTCGAGAGCATGGACCGGCACCGACGGGAGGTTCGAGATGAGCGAGAGCCGAACCGGGTGACGAGGAGGTCGATCCAGCTGGGTGAGTCGGCCTTGAATGGCGACTCCCGGGTCGAGGCGAACGGTCACCTGCTCGACGTCACCGGCGACGGGTTGCGCACGAGCCACCACTCCCGACGCCGTCACGCTCAGCCAGCCGTCGACTCCGGTCGGCCTCTTCAGCACGAGCTGCCCGCGTCCTGACGTCTGCCCGTGAACAGATCGCGTGCTCAAGAGACGCAGCCCCACGAAGGCTTTCGGAATCGGCGCGTCGCTCGCATCGAGCACCGTGACGACGAGCTCGGACATCGGAAGCGCGACCGGTTCGGAAACGAAAACGCGAACGGAGTCCTCGTCTCTCTCCTCCACCTCGAGCGGCAGCGCAGGCAACGCGACGGCCTCGCGCTCGGCGGGCTCCCCGACTGGCACGAGCTCCTCGAATGTCGGGTCGCCGCCCGAGTCATCTTGCTGGGCGAACCAGACGATGGCCGCGCCCAAGACGAGCACTCCACCGAGAATCAACAGCCCAGCTCGCACGCCTTCACTCCGGTCCGATCTCGCAGGTTCAATGCAATCGTCTGCCGCAGACGATCTCGAAGCAACCGTCTTTCGAAAAGCCCGGAGCGATCGCCGTCTGAGATGGCCTCGATGCACACGAATAGTATCACCGCTTGCTCGACCTCGGGACGATCGGCGCGAGATGGGCGCTCGAGATCCTGTGTCGCTCCACCTTCGCCGCGACGAATGTCGGGCGCGGCTCGGCGGCTCGATGTGGCTCGGCGCTTTGAGCTCCTTGGTCGGGGCGCCATGGCTCTGCTCGCGCTCTGAGGCTCGCATGGGCCGACTGAATATCGTTATGCTCGGGCGCTCATCCGGATCACTGCCGCCGACCCACTGGGAGTCTCGCCATGCCATCGCTTCGCCTTCATTTGGCGCTCGTCATCGCGAGCCTCTGGTTTGGTTCCCTCGCACACGCTCAGAAGCTGGAGACCGTCTCGAACGTCGAGCTGCAGCCGTTTGCGGCGGCGACCGCCCGATTGCTCGAGGCGCTCGATGCCATCGGTGCTCCCTTGAGCCCGGTCGATCGCGACGCGATTCGTCTAGCCATCGCAGAGCCCAGCCCGGAAGGCTTGCGGGAGGCTCAGGCGAGGTTGGACCGGTACTGCGTGGTTGGAGTGCACATCAATCCCGAGAGCCGAGTGAAGGTTCAAGCCGGTCCGGCGGAGAAGTCGCTCATTCAAAGCGGGTGGCGCAGCTTCCTCGTCAAGGTCCATAACGAGGCGGGAGTCACGGCCCCCTTGTCGGCCTTCAGTCCGAACGCGCTGCCCGTGTTCCGCGTCGGAACCGACGACCCGAACGCCGAGACGATCTCGGAGGGTGACGTCCTCCACCGCTTCCTCGACCTGTACCTTCACGTCTCCCCGCCCCAGCTCTCGCAGCTCAGCGGACTCCCGCTCGAGTATGCGATCCTGCAGCTCTACAGCCGCGACGCCGGGCGGCGCGAGGCACGGCTCGCCTTCAACGTCGGGCAAGGCACACAGGACATCGGCTTTCGAAACGAGGTGTCGATCCTGTTCGAATGTCGTCCTTCGGTCGAGGTCACCTTCGAGGTGAAGGATGTCGACGGAGAGCCGACGACGGGATGGTTCGTCATCAGCGATCGGCAAGGCCACGTCTACCCGTCGCCCGCCAAGCGGCTCGCGCCCGACTTCTTCTTCCACCACCAGATCTACCGGCGTCACGGCGAATCGGTCTTGCTGCCGCCTGGCGACTACGACGTGCGCTGGGGCCGGGGCCCGGAGTATCTCTCGCGCCAGCGCGTCGTTCGGGTGCCGGAGGGTGAGCGTCACCGAGAGACGTTTCAGCTCGAGCGTTGGATCCATCTCGTCAAGGAGGGCTGGTACTCGGGCGACCATCACGTACACGCCGCCGGGTGCTCGCACTACGCCAGCCCGACCGAAGGCGTGCAGCCCGAGCACATGATGCGTCACATCCTGGGCGAAGATCTGAACGTCGGCTGCGTGCTGTCTTGGGGACCGTGCTGGTACTTCCAGAAGCAGTTCTTCTCCGGCAAGACTCACCAGCTTTCCGAAGGCGATCACCTGATGCGCTACGACGTCGAGGTGTCGGGCTTCCCGTCGTCCCACGCCGGGCACCTGACGCTCCTCCGCCTGAAAGAAGACGACTACCCGAACACGCAGAAGATCGAGGACTGGCCGAGCTGGGACCTGCCCATCCTGAAGTGGGCGAAGGAGCAAGGCGGGGTGACGGGCTTCGCGCACAGCGGCTGGGGCCTCGAGATCGCCGATCAACGGCTTCCGAGCCTCGAGCTTCCGCGCTTCGACGGCATCGGCGCCAACGAGTACATCGTCGACGTCACTCACGACGTCGTCGATTTCATCTCGACGGTGGACACGCCGATCCTCTCGGAGCTGAACATCTGGTACCACACGCTCAACGTCGGCTTCCGCACGCGCATCAGCGGCGAGACGGACTTCCCGTGTATCTACGGCGAGCGCGTCGGCCTCGGGCGCAGCTACGTGCAGCTCGACGGGCCGCTCGACTTCGAGCGCTGGGTCGCGGGCGTACGGGCCGGTCGCTCGTATGTCTCCGACGGGCACAGCCATCTCGTCGACTTCGCGGTCGGCGCGACTTCGCTCGGCGCGGAGGACGGCCGCAGCCGTCTGGACCTCGATCAGCCCGAGACCGTCAAGGTGACCGCACGCGCGGCCGCCTACTTGGAGCCGACGCTCACGCCCGAGCTCGAGCACATCCGTAGCCGCGGCTTGGGTGAGCAGCCCTACTGGCACGTCGAACGCGGCCGCATCGGCGATTCGCGCCGCGTGGCCGTGGAGCTCGTCGTGAACGGTGTGCCGCGCGCCCGAAAGGAGATCGAGGCAGACGGCGAGTGGGTGCCGTTGGAGTTCGAGGTCACCTTCGAGCAGTCGAGCTGGGTCGCGCTGCGCATCTTCCCGTCCTCCCACACCAATCCGATCTTCGTTCACGTCGGCGGCCGCCCGATCCGGGCGAGCCGCGAAAGCGCGCAGTGGTGCCTGGACGCCGTGGACGTCTGCTGGGGGTCGAAGGAGCCGGGCATCCGGGAGTCCGAGCGCGACGCGGCCCGACGCGCCTACGACCACGCGCGTCAGACCTATCGCCACCTCCTCTCGGAGTGCGCTTCAGACTGACCGATCAGCGCAGCACGATCTCGACGAAGTCAGTGGTGTCACTGGCCCGCGCCCGTCTCGCGGTCCATGGCGGAGCCTCCCTCGGCATGCTCCGTTTGAGGCGCGTCCTCCAACCAGCGGCGATTCAACGATCGTTGGCGGCCCAGGGCCCGGAATCGCTCTGATGCCACGCGGCGCAAGATGCTGCTCAGCCAGGTCGCGAAGCTCGCATCTCCCCGAAAGCTCTCCAGCTTTGGGAAGGCCCTCAGGAAGGGCTCTTGAACGAGGTCTTCGCTGTCGCTGAGAGAGCGAGCAGCGCGCAGGCCAAGCCGTGCAGACCGAGGACGTGCTGCTCCACGAGCTCGGACTGGGCGTCCCGATCGCCTCGCCCTGCCCGCGCCACGCGGTCACGCTCGGCTCGGGCGTCGCTTCCCCGATTCGGCTTCTTCGTCATGTCGGTCGACCTCCTGCTCTGGAGCGCTTTCATCAGAACACGCAGGACAGTGGCGCGAGTCAGACGATCGTGACCGGTTTTTTCGGTCCCGCGTCTCGGAGCATCGCGAAGAGGAACCAAGAAAGATGGCCGGCCTCGGCGACACGAATCGGGGTACGTGTCGCCGAAGCCGGCCGCAGGTCGCCCGGCGGCACGTCGTGCCGAGTGCCGGACTCTTGGGCGACCTGTAGGAGGAACAGTCAGAGATGTCGAGGCTTACTGCTCGGCGATCAGCTCGGCGACCTTCTCGATCAGCTGCTCGCCGCGCAGGTCGGTCGCGCGAATCTTGCCGGTGCGATCGACCAGGAAGGTGGACGGGATCGAGCTGATGCCGTACTGCATGGCGATCTCCATGCCGGTCTCATAGACCATGGGCCAGCCCAACTCACGCTGCTCGACGAAACTGTTCAGCTTTTCGAGGCTAATCTGGCGCGGCTTGTCGAGGGAGATGCCCAGGACGGTGAAGCCTTCGTCCGCGAAGTCGGCGTAGGCCTTCTTCACATGCGGCAGCTCGGCGACGCAGGGACCGCACCAAGTGGCCCAGAAGTCGACCAGCACGACCTTGCCCTTCAGGGAGTTGGGCGAGACGGCGTCGCCACCGGTGGTCTGGGCCTCGAAGGCGGGCAGCATGTCTCCGACGACCGGCCGCTTGCCCAGCTCGGGCTCTGCTTCCTGATCGCCATCCGCTTCGAACTCTTCGCCGAGCAAGCCGGCGACTTCGCGCATCAGGTCGGGACCGCGCAGATCGGTCTTGAAGATCTCGCCCTTCTGGTTGAGCAGGAAGGTGGCCGGGATCGAGTTGATGCCATACAGCTCGGCGACTTCGTTCTGCCAGCCCTTGCCGTCGTAGAACTGCACCCACGGAAGCTTCTCGCGCTCGAGGAACGCATCGAGCTTGCTGCGGTCGGAGTCGAGCGAGATGCCGATGATCTCGAAGCCCTTGTCGTGGTACTTGGCGTAGGTCTCCTTGACGACGGGCAGCTCACGAATGCAGGGGCCGCACCAGGTCGCCCAGAAGTCGATCAAGACGACCTTGCCCGTGTACATGGCGGGAGAGATCGGCTTGCCGTCGATTCCAGGCAGCTCGAAGGCGATCGGCTTCTTGCCAATGTCGAGCAGCCCGTCCCTTTGAATGGTCGCCGCGTAGGCGCCCTTCTTGGCGTACTTGGCAAGCTCTTCGTCCGGGCTGATGGCGGCGGCCTTCTCATAGGCGACGATCGCCTTGTCCCACTCCTCGATCTGGTCGTGGGCCGAAGCGCGGAAGTACGCGGCACGCGCCTTCAGCATCTTGTCCTGAGCGGCTTCTCCGATCTCGGCGAGCTCGGAGATCGTTTCCTGCATCACCTCGGGCGCGCCGTTCGAAGAGCGCATCTTGTCCATCGCTTGCTCGAGGAGCAGCTCGCGCGCGGCATCGGTGCCCTCGTGCTTCTCGATGAAGGCGCTGTACATCTCTTGGCGTCGAGCCTGCCAGGTCTCGAATGCCGTCCGGTACTCGGCGATCGCTTCCTCGGTCCGGGCCGTCGGCCGGGGAGGAGCGCCCAGCTCGGCCTTCATCGCTTTGAGCTCCTTCTGAGCACCTTCTTGTCCGAAGGCCGGCGTGCTCCACGCCAGGACGCCCAACATCATCAACGTGGCCAACACCCAGATTCGGTGCATCGGTAGCTCCTTCGATTGTTCGTTTCGCGAGAGAGAGACCCGTCGTGTCCGGTCCATTCGTCGACCACACGCATTCGGGGGATGGCCTGGGAACGCTCGCGGTGGGAAGGCCACCGGTGGCCCAGGGAAGTCGACACTCCGTGTGCGGAGCGGTTCAGAACCGTCCAGATTACTGGACCGAACACCCAATGCGGGCTCGGAATGTTCCGGAAATCTCGACCTGGCGGATCGATTGGTTCTTCCGCCCCCGCCCCAACGATTTAGGAGTGATCGAGACGTTCGACCGCTTTCCGTCCATTCATCGGAGCTTTCCCTGGATGGACTCGAGGCGCCTGCAGACTCCGCGAAACGTCCCCATCCTCCTCCAGATCGCCCCGACTTTCGGTCGATAGGACGATACCGAGACGCTCCGAGTGACACCCAGGGAATCCGATGTCCGCGCAGAAACCACTCGTCCGAATTCTCATTGCCGACGACTCGATCATGACGCAACGTGTTTTGTCACAAAAGGCCGAGCAATTCGGCTTCGAGGTCGTCGGAGTGGCGAGCGACGGGCGCCGAGCCATCGAAGAATGGCGTCGGCTCCAACCCGATGCCGTGCTCCTGGATCTCGTCATGCCCGAGCTGGATGGCATCGCCGTCCTCGATACGCTGCGCGGCGAGGATCCCACGGCCAAGGTCGTGATCCTCTCCGCACGCCAAGCGAAGAAGGACGTTCTCCGGTGCCGTGAGCGCGGCGCAAGTGGATACGTCCTCAAGCCGTTCGAGCCTCGACACGTCTTCCAAACTCTGAAGCGCGCGCTTCAGGTCGATGCGCGGAACGCGCCGTGAACTTCGCGGGCTACTCATGAACACGAATCGCTCTTGCCCTCGCTGCGGCTCTGAGAATCGCCCCGAGCGGCGGTTCTGCCGTGACTGCGGGGAACGACTGGCCCATCATTGCGCGAGCTGCGGATTCTTCAACTGGCTCGACGAGCGCTTCTGCGGAGGCTGTGGCCTCACGGCCGACCCTCACCTCCTGACCGCGTCCGCCCTCGCCGGCGCCGCCGCCTCCGGACACGAGGACCCCACACGTGAGACCGTCGACGAGATCGGCGAGGTCCTCGATGAGGTGGCGAGCCAGCTCGCCGACGACTCCGACGAGGACGTGTCGCTCGAGCAGACGGAGATCGACGGCCTCTTCTTCCGTGAGCCGCCGACCGCCTCGGAATCACTCGGCGATGAGCCGGAGGCATTCGAAGAGAGCGAGCCCCCCGAGGTCGGGGAGCCCCGCTCGCCCAAGAAGCGCCTCGGACGGCGCGGCAACCGTCGCGGCAAGACCTCCGGCTGAGACTCCTCTCCCCCGGTGGCGACCCGGAGCCCTCTCGGCTGAGCGCTCAGCGCTCGGCGGCGACGCGCGCCACCTCCTCCAGGGTGGTGAGGCCGAGCAGGCACTTCCTCAGCCCATCGAGTGCCAAGGGCCGGTATCCCCGTGCTCGCGCGGCCGATCGAATGCGATCCTCCGTTTCGTTGCGACCGATGAGGCGCTGCAGCGCGTCGTCGACGACAAAGAGCTCGTGGACGCCGAGCCTCCCGATCTGACCGCGATGCCGGCAGTACTGACAGCCTTCGCCGCGGAAGAACGTGAGCGGCCGTGAGTGGTAGGTCGGCGGCACTCGGAGAGCACGCAGCAGTGTGGGATCCGGCTCGTCCTTCACTCGGCAACGAGAGCAGAGCGCGCGGACCAGCCGTTGACCGAGGACACCGAGCAGTGCGGGTGCGAGGAGGAAAGGCTCGACGCCCAAGTCGATCAGACGAGGCACGGCGCCGATAGCGGTATTGGTGTGGAGCGTCGCGAGCACGAGGTGCCCGGTGAGCGCCGCCTGAACGGCGATGCTCGCGGTCTCCGCATCTCGAATCTCGCCGATCATGATGACGTCGGGATCTTGGCGGAGAAAAGAGCGCAGCACCGTGGCGAAGGTGCGTCCGAGCTGAGGAGCGACCGCGACTTGATTCGTCAGGGGGAGTCGCGTCTCGACCGGGTCCTCACAGGTCAAGATGTTGATCTCGGGCGAGCTGATCTCGGCCAGGAGGCTGTAGAGAGTCGTCGACTTGCCGCTTCCGGTAGGACCGGTCACGACCAGGAGCCCATGAGGCGCTGCCACGAGTTTCCGGACGTCCTTGCGAATCCGCTCGCCGAAGCCCAGCTGATCGAGCTTCAGAGCTTCTTTCGAGCTTTCAAGGAGGCGCGCGACGACCTTCTCGCCTCGCACGGTCGGGATCGTCGAGACGCGAAACTCCGCCTTCTCTCCGCCCTGCAGCGAAAGCACCAGACTTCCATCGAGGGGCTTCCTCCGCTCGGCGATATCGAGATCCGAGAGGATCTTGATGCGGGACACCAGCGCATCGGCGATGGCGCTCGGGAGAGAGTAGAAATCCTCGAGCTCGCCGTCGACACGATAGCGCACGACGACCTTGTCCTCCCGCGGCTCGATATGGACATCGCTCGCCCGCTCACGGATCGCACCCAGCAGGACCTGCTCGACGATGTGCACGACACCGTTCTCGCCCGCCAGACGTTGGAACTCCTCGGGGTCGGAGAGGGCGAGCTTGGAGATGCGGCCCAAGTCGAGCTCGCCCAACGCGGCCTCGATGCCCACCGAGGTCTTGTAGAAGAGCTCGAGCGACTGCTGGATCTTGGACGGGCAGGCGAGCACGGTCACGACCGGTGCATGGAGATGGCCGCGAATGGCGTCGACGGCTTCGACGTCCTGGGGATCCGTGAGGGCGACCGTGATCTCGCCGCTGACGATGGAGATCGCGATGGCCTGGTAGCGCACCGCCAGCTCTTTGGGCAGCAGCTGGACCACGTCGTTCTCGAGGCTGCGCGCTTCGAGATCGTAGAACGCGGCGCCCAACGCCCGGGCCCACGAGGCATACAGCCGATCCTCGGAGACGAGGCCGGTCGCGAGCACGGCGCCGAGCAGGGCCGATTCGGACGGGCCCGCTTCTCGCCGCAGCTCTTCGAGAGTCTCCGCAGGCACGCCGCCTCGGAACAGCTCCTCGACCAGCCGAGCCTGAGGAGTCCTCATCGACCCTCTCCCACCTCCGGGCGGGTCAGCTGCTCGAGTCGCGCGCTGGCCTCGGGCTGCTCGGGTCGCAGTCGAAGGGCTTCCTTGTACTGGGCGATCGCATCGTCCAAGCGGCCGACCGCCTCGTAGACCGCGCCCAGGTTGCTTCGAATCGCCGGCTCCTCGGGGGCGAGCTGGGTCGCCCGCTCGAGCATGCGGACGGCCAGGTCCAATCGATCGGTGCGGGCCGCGAGCACACCGAGATTGCAGAGGAAGAGCGGCTGGGAGTCATCGGTCGCTACCGCTCGCCGAAAGTGCTGCCGAGCACTCTCCAGGTCACCGGAGCTAAAAGCCGTCAGCCCAATCCAGAAGTCGACCCAACCGTCGAGGCGGTCCAGGCTGGCCGCCCTCGTCAGCGAGCGACGGGCTTCGAGATAATCGTCCTGAATCAGGGCGAGGCGCGCGCGATCGACGAGTCCTCGAGCGAGCGCCACGCGAGAGAGCCCCGTGCTCGAGGTCGCCTCGACCACCAGCGCTTCGGCCGGCAGACGGGTGGGCTGCTCTTCGGAGACGTCTCCTTGTGCCAGCTCCTCCAGGATGCCGCCCGGTCGGGGCTCCCGGTCGGTCGGCGACATCCAACGGCCGAAGTGAAACTGGCCCGAGTGATCGACGAGACGCTCGCGCTCGATCCCGACCAGCTCGCGAATCCGATCGGGTGTCAGAATGCGCGGCGTCATCACGATCACGAGCTCGGTCTCTTGATCCTTCTGCACGGTGCTGCGGAACAGAGCACCCAGCAGTGGGATGTCCATCAAGAAGGGCACCCCCTGCACCTGCTCGGAGCGCCGAACCGAGCGCAGCCCGCCGATGACGATCGACTGTCCATCTCGAACCCGCAGCGTGGTCGTGGTCTCTCGCACATTGAGGATGGGCTGAGTCTGAAGCCCGTCGGGCGTCGACACGAAACCGGTCACCTCGGTGATGCTCGGCGTGAGCTGCACGACGATCTCGCCATCTCGTCCGATCTGGGGCACGAGGTCCACGACGATCCCGGCATCCTCGAAGCGGACGTTGAACTGCTCGCGAGTCGAGGAATCGGTATCGATGATCGTGCGTTCGATGATCGGCACCTGCTCGGAGACGCTGATGCGCGCGGGTCGATTGTTGAGCGCCGCCACCCGCGGCGACGAGAGGATTCGAGTCTCCCCCATCTGCTGGAGCATGTCGACGAGGGCGGCGTAGCTGTCGCGCTTGAGTAAGCCGAAGCGCAGCGCGGTGCCGCCGGCCGAGTTCGTCTGTGCCAGGGCGGAGCCATCGGCGAGCAATCCGTTGCGCTGGCTGTTCAGAAAGTCCGGAAAGAACGAGTAGCTGACGCCGAGTCGGAACTCGCGGCTCAAGGAGACCTCGAAGACCTCGGTCTCCACGATCACCTGCCGGTCGACCGACTCTTGAACTTCGGCCAGATACGCTTCCGCCCGTTGCACATTGCTCGGCGAGCCGCTGATGACGATCTTGCCCGCCAACGGGTTCATGACGACTTGGGTACTGCCATCGTCGTCCGCGACGAGCGAGCTCAGGTTCTCCTCGAGCACTTGCCACAGGTCGAGGCTCTCGGTCTCGCTCGAGTCCGACTCGACCGGGACCGGGTAGTCCATCTCGAGAGTCTTCGACTCGAAGCCGGTCACGATCACGAAGTCGCCTTCTCGACGAAAGGCGAGGCCCGCCAGATCGAGCAGCGACAAGAAGCCCTCCTCGAGCGTGGTGTCGCGAAAGTCGAAAGACAGCGTCCCCTGGACGCTGTCGTCGACGAGCAAGTTGACGTCGCCGCCCTCGAACAGGCTGAAGAACAACGTCGCAACGTCGGCGTCGCGTGCCGAGAGGTCCTGCAGCCGCACACCTTCCGAGGACGGTGCGAAGAGCTGAGCCGGTGGCTCGAGCAGCACCAGCGAGGCGTCATCCCGAGGAAGGAGCTCCCGCTTCGGCAGAGGCTGCGCGCGCTCGGGCTCCGTGACCTGACAGGCGACCAGCCCGAAGGCGAGGAACGCCGCCAAGACGCGTCTCCCGGAGTGGGCTGGGTCTCTTCGCCGTCTGGCGAGTCTCATCGCTCGTTCCTTCTCTTGCCGAGTGAGTCCAGCTCGAGTCGCCAGACGACACCATCACGCTCGTACAGGATTCCCCAGGGCTCGATGACGGTTACTCGGCCCCCTTCGATCTCCTCACCGATCTCGACGACTTGGCGGCCCACGATCGCGCGACGGCTCACGGATGTGATGATCACGGCCCGCACGCCGAAGCTCGGCGGCACCGGCGACGGTCGGTCCTCGCCTTCGTCGCCCTCGCCTCGCCCCGTCGTCAGCGGAACGAGCCTCGGCTCCGGGTCGGGATCGCTCGGCTCCTTCGAGAGAGCGGCCTCGGTCGGCTGCGAAGCCTGCCGCTCCTCACGCGGCGAGAGAAAGGGATTGCGCTGGAGCGGCGCGTCCCAAAGGGCCCGCCACTGCGCGACGCGCTCTCGGTCGATCGGTGAGACGGTGAGTGGCTCGACCTCGTCCTCGCTCCAGCCCTCGACCCGGTCTTCCTCGGGGGCTTCCTCCTCGACCCGGACTGAGACCTCGGTGGCGGAGCGGAACTGCTCCCACCAGAGCGGTACCGCAGCGCCGAACATCGCGATGGCAGCCATCACCTTGACCCAGCCCCTCATCGGCTCA
Source organism: Planctomycetota bacterium (assembly GCA_029260795.1). GTDB lineage: Bacteria > Planctomycetota > OFTM77 > OFTM77 > OFTM77 > OFTM77. Next base: position 88,419 of record JAJDCO010000128.1, read on the forward strand.
CCTCCGGCGGAGGCGTCGCCGCGTAGATCGCGATCCGGATCCGGAGCGAGGGATGCGGTACCTCCCGATGGACGCGGAGATGATCGACCGTCACCAGCCGCGGTTGATCGAGACAGAGCCAGCGCAAGAAGGCGCGCGACGCGGTGAGAGGCGCCTCGAACTCCAGCTCGATCTCTTGTCTTCGAACTCTCCATTCGCCGGTTGGCGAGTCGACCGGTATCGGGTCCCCGAGGATGCGGTACTCGAGGCGACCCAGACCGTGCTCGGACGCGGCGCGAACGACGCGCGCCAAGAAGAGCTCTTCGGCCAGCTCGATCGGGCAGTGATCCGAAGGCGCCGGCCCGCGAGCCTCGAAAGCGAGACGCACTTCCCCCAGCTGCTCGAGCTCGATCTCGAGGAGAGCGCGCTCTTCGAGCAAGTGGGAGATGACCTCTTGCTGCTCGACCTCGCCTTCCCAGCGGCGCCAGGAGACCAGAGTCATGGCGAGCACCGAGAGCCAGAGCAGTCCAAACGCCCCCCAGTACAGCCTTCGTCTCATCGCCGGTGTGCTCATTGCCTGAGCTCCCCTTCGAGACGGAATCGCAGGAGTCGGTCGACGACGGCGGAGTCGGAGCCGGAGTGCACCGGCTGGAGCTCCTCGCTGGTCACGGAGAACCAACGCGCCTCGATCCAACCCGAGCGGTACTGGTGGTATCGCTCGAGTGCGATGGCGGAATCCGACGCCACGATCCAACCTTCGAGGATCCAGTGACGTGTGACGGTTCCCGGCGGGACTTCGACCGAGAAGGTCTCGATCACCACGTCATCCGGCGTGCGCTGGCTGAGATCTGCGATCCACGGTCCGGCCGCAACCGACCGGTCCTGCAGGTGGCCGAAGACCGCCTCCCGATCGTTGCGTCGCAACCGCTCGATGTGGTCGGCCAAGCGGTCGACGTCGTGACGCAGCGACTCGACCTCGGTCCCGAGTGGCTCGAAGACATCGCCCGCTTGCGTCGGTGCCGCGGAGGCCCACCAGCCGGTGAGACCCAGGCCGAGGATCAAGAACCCGAGCGCCGCGGCAGCGCAGGCTGTCCGGAACCGCCCCCGGCCTTCGGGATAGAGGAGGTCGGCTTGAAACGCCGAGGACGTGACTCGGAGGGTGGCGGCCGCGACCGCATACTGGCTGACGTCGGCATCGTTCCCCATCGAGGGCGGTGCCCACAGCGTCATCGGTGCCTCGATGTTCGAGGTGACCTCCTCGAGGAACTCCTCTTCGAGGGATCGGGCGCCGATCAGGTAGATGCGATCGACTGCGGAGTCGTGATGACGCACGAGGAAATGCGTCGTGCGATCGACCTCCTCGACCACGTCGCGGAGTCGGAATCGAGTCTGATCGTGAGCGGGATGCGGAACGCGGGCATCCGACCGCGCCGGCCAGTCGACGTGCACAGACAGCCCGGGCTGCGAGGCATTCCGATCCGCCACCTCCAGCACGTCCTCGATGCGACGAGAGAACAGCCAGCGCCCCTCGTCGAGTGCCAGGATCCAAGTAGCTCGATCACCGAGATAGACCGAGAGTGTGACACCCGGCTCCGGCTCGATCGCCGCGGCGAGGGCGAGAGGCACGGTGGTGATGCTCCGGACCCGAAGCCCGAGCGCGCCCGCGATCTGACGTGCCCTCTGGAGCGTGCGCTGAGCGACACCGGCGATGAGGACGGACTGGTCGGTGCCCTCTCCCTTGGAGATGGGAATCGGGGTGGTGACGATGTCCGCATGAAGCCCTTCGCGCGTCACCGTCTCCATGTGGGCGAGCTCGACGAGCCGGCGTCTCGGGACTCGGGGGAGGTGACACGTGCGATGAATGAGCTTCGGATCGTCGATCACGACCCTGGCCAGTCGCCCGCGCAGCCACTGCCGCTGCTGCATCGCGAAGGCGGCAAGATCTTCCGGCTCGATGGGACGGCTCGATCGAATCTCGGCGGCCAGCCCCCGACGTCCGCGCGCGAGCACCCACACTCGGACGACGTGGGTGCCGATCTCACAGGCGACCTCGATACGCTTGGCTGCCACCTCAGAACCCCAGATCGTCGTCAGTGTCTGGCTGTCCGTCGAATCCGACGCTCACGACGGAGCGCGGCGAGGCCTGACTCACGAAGACCCGGCCCCAGCCATCTCGATCGAACTCGGTCCCGAGGGAGAGCGCGGATCGATCTTGCCCCACCCAGTTGCCGGTGAGCTCGCCGCCGGCAGCCACGAAGGCGTTGAGTGCCACTTGGATCGTGCCGAGTCGATCTCGGGTTCGCCGTCGACCCGCGCGTTCGGACGTCACCTGAGTCTCTTGGAGTGTCGTCTTCGACGTGGGCGGTCCGGATGTCGACAGGCGCACCCATCGGTTCTGCGCGTCGCGATTGTACCGATAGCGAGCCCCCCAAGGGTCCTCGATCCCATCGCTCGCGAAACCGTCCGCAAAGAGGCTCTCATCGAGCTGGGAGGGGAACCTCGCCTCCTCGTAGAAGAACTCCTCGAGCTCTCGGGAGAGGCGATCGAGATCCTTCGACACTCTCCGCTCACGAGCTCGCTCGACCTGTCGTCCCACCAGAGGGGCCACGCCGCTCACCAAGATCGTCAGGACCGCGATCACCACGATCACCTCGAGCAGGGTAAAGCCTCGAGCGTGAGCGCTTCGAAACAGCCTCGGCTCAGACATGGCTCGCCCCTCCCCCGGGGGTCAGCGAGGCGACGTCTCCCAGGCTCCCCAGCACCGAGTACAGCGTCGTGAACACCGTGATCGCGATCCAGGCCACCAGGATGCCGATCACCACGGTCAGCACTGGGCCCGCGGTGACGAGCAAGCGCTCGATCGCGCGCTTCACCGATCGGTCGTAGTACTGCGTCACGCTCTGCAGAGTCTCGGTCAGGTGTCCGGAGAGCTCGCCGACTCGAATCATCGTGATCACGAGTGGAGGAAAGGTCCCGGTCTCGTCGAGCGAGTCGGTGATTCCTCGGCCTCGTTCGACGTTCTCGGTGGCCCGGTCGAGGGCGCGTGCAAGAGTCGCATTGCCGACCAATGATCGCGTCTGCTGCATGGCCTCGGGGACACCGACTCCCGCACGGAGGAGGACCGAGAAGTTGCGGGCGAAGCGGCTGAGCGCGATCTCACGGGCGACGATTCCGATCACCGGAAGCCCGAGCCAGATTCCGTCCCGAAGCCGTCGCAGCAGCGGCACTCGACCGCTGATCACCAGGAGTCCGATGGCCGCGCCGAGGCCGGCGGCGAGCTGTGGCCAATGCAACCGAAAGACATCGCTCGCCGTGAAGAGCACGGTCGCCGAGGCCGGCACGGTCGTTCCGAGCGTGTCCATGAGATCTTGGAACCGAGGCGCGATCACGAGCAGGAGGAACACGATCAACGAAGCGATCCCTCCGACCAGGATCAATGGGTACGTGGTCGCCTTGCGCACTTGGCGCGCCAGCTCGTCCTGCCACATCAGATAGGCTGCGAGGTCCTCGAGGGCGCCGTCGGTCTGTCCGCTCTTCTCGCCCGCTCGAACCACTCCCACGTAGACGGCCGAAAAGATCCGGGGATGCTGTGCAAGCGCGTCTGCCAGTCCTTGGCCGCCCGCGATGTGCTGCCGAAGCTGATCGGAGATGCCCCCCAAGCTCCGAGGATTCTCTTGATGCGCCAGGGCTTCGAGCGCTGCGACCACCGGCACACCGGTCCGGAGCAGCGTGCAGAGATTGGAGGTGAAGAGCGCGAGACGCTCTCGGGTCGGCGCCTGGTATCGCGAGGGCGCCATCTTCGCGCACTCCGTGGCCTGCAGCAGAAACTCCTGCTCGTGACGCAGCGCCTCTGCCAACATCGGAAGACCCTCGGCGTGGCGACGGCCGCGACGAGAACGCCCGGTGCGATCCACCGATCGATAGACGAACTCAGGCATGCCGACACCTTCCGGATCACCTTCGGCGCAACCCGCTCGCCCGAGTGCGGCGAGCGTGCTGCTCGGAGAACGCAGGACTCAGCGTCGGTGGATCACCATCCCGATGTCATCGCCCGCGATGTTGGTGCTGTCCTTCGCGTCGAAGCTCGTCTCGACGAGGCCGTTGGGGCCAGCCGAGAGCACCAGCGTCTTGCGATACTTCGCAGTGTCGGTGGAGTAGGTCGCGATCACGTTGCAGAGATAAGGACGGCCCCAGGGGTCGGCGCTGATGTCGTCGGAGTACGGACCCCGCCAGACGTTCTCGCTTCCCGTGGTCGTGTATCCGTCCTTCTTGCCTTTGGGTGAGTTCTGCGTGAGATGGTTGGACAACGTGTCGCTCTTGCCCTTGTTGTACCAGCTCGTCTTGCCCAGGAAGGGGTTCTTGGCCGGCACCTCGGTCCCACTCACCAGGATCTGAACCTTGCCCGGGTTCCCACTCGCATCCATGGACGGGAAGTAGCCGACGTCTTTGAAGAAGTCGCCGAGCGCACTCGCGATGACCTGACACTCGTTGCGAGCCCGAGCCATCTTGGAGTCGTTGATCTGCTTGACGATCATGGGCGTCACGATCGCTGACAGCAGAGCGACTGCGGCGATGACGACGATCACCTCGACCAGGGTGAATCCGGACGACGGACGATGGTTGCGAACGCTGAGTTTGAGCATGACCTCTGCCTTTTCGGGCACTGGGGGATTCCTCACGGCGAACTCCACAAAGTGGAGCGAGACGCCCGAAGCGCGGCGAGGACCGGGATCGCAGCGACTCTCTCCGAGGAATGCTATCGGAGCCAAGGTCCACCCGACTTGAAGAGCCGGCTTCCTCCACTCAGCCTGCCCAGCTCCCGCACCCACTTTCGAGAGGATGAGGGCTGGCCCGCATTTCTCACCCGCCATCTACTGCGGCGCCGAATCTACCCATGCCTGCTGCGTCAAGCTTCCTGCGCCGCCTCGACGACCTGCAGCGAGGTCGACTGCGGCGTGCTCGGTCGCTTTCCTTGCATCCACGGGCATCTTCGTCGCCTCGCGACGATGTCTGGTGAGAAATGAGGGCTAGGAAGTTCCCCGGCCGAATGCGCAGGGAGCAGCGGTTCGGGAGAATCCGCAGGTGTCGACGCTCGTCAGGCCCTGGACTGCGGCAGCACAAGTGATTCCGAGACGCGAACGGAGTCCGACGCGTCGACTGTCCTCACACGTCGCGCTGAGCTCCGGGTGCGACCGGCGCGCAGCGCCGATCGCACCCGAGCGTCTCCAGCTGTTGCCGCAACGCGGCTACCGGGTCGTTGGATCGAGGCTGCCACCCGGGTTCTGGCTGAGCTTCTGGGCGTCGACCTCCAGATCGATGTGCGCACCACCGCGGAGGACCGTGAAGCGCACGGGCTCGGTCTTCGACATGGCTCCGAGCAACGCCGCCGTGATGGCCGGCATGCTCTCGAGCTCCGTCCCACCGATCGCCACGATCAGATCTCCCGACTGGAAGCCGGCCGAGGCGAGCACTCCGCCGGGATCGGTCACCTTGACGGCGATCGCGTTGACCTCTTGCGCCTCGAACGGCACCTCGCCCCCGGTCGGTACCCGGACGTGCATGATCTCGACGCCGAAGCCGCCGCCGTGATTCTCGAGCGTGTAGTCCCCGGCCGGTACGTTGGTGAACGTGACGCGGCCCGAACCGTCGGCATCGCGGCGCTGATTGTATGCCACATCCTGACCGCGGCGCGCCAACAACAGACGGCCATCCTGGCCTTCGGCGAAGACGACGGTGAGTGTGTATAGGGGCGGCACCTCGAGCGTCGTCTGGTTCTCGCCTTCGTTGAGCCGCAAGCCCACGCTGTCGAGCTCGAGGCCCGACGAGCTCACCAAGACCACGAGGTAGTTCCCGGGCTGCACGGGTCCGACGACGTTGACGGATCCGGTCGAGACTTTCTCTTCGGCCAGCGCCCGCTCGTTCTCGGCGCCGACCGGCATGAGACGCACCCGAAGGCTACCGACGAGCTGATCGGTCTGCCCGGTCAAGCCGACCGTCAGCGTAGCCTGGGGACCGAAAACGAGCTCGACGCTCGGCTCGGGCGAGGGCGCGACCTTGGTCGAAGCGGCGCCATAGGCGGGCGACTCGGCACGCAGCGTGACCGAGCCCGTCTTTCCTCCGCCGAGCACGTCCCGGGCTTCCTGGTCGAGGAGGATCCAGTAGGATCCGTCGGACTTGCGAGTCGCCACGCGGGTCCCGGAGGAGCTTCCGAATCCGGACCGCACCTCGAGGGAGAACTCGAGATCGCTGACCGGCTTGCCATCCGGGCCGCGGGAGTACACGACGAGCGCACGCTCCGGCGTCAGCCCCGGCAGCTCGATGTCGTGGCGCGAGACCCCGTTCGAGACCTCCAGGATCTCGTAGGTGTCGACGTCCCGCCAGTCGCGCCCGATGCCGACCGCGTACCAGCCCGGGTCGACGTCCAAGATCTCGTATTGGGGATTGTCCGGACGCACCCAGCTGCGTTGGCCCTCATCTCCCAACTGCGTCTTGGGGATCTCGACACTGGGCCCTCGCACTTTCAGCCAAGATACGATCGCCTGAGCGACCTGCTCGTCGGCCGGGAAGATCACGCGGCCGCGCAGCCCGTTGCGAGCGGCCAGATGAAAGCTCAGCGGAGCGACTGTCTCGCCGACCGCCAACGTGAGCACCTGACTCGGGGAGCGGAAATCTCCGCGAGCCGCCCAGATCTCGTAGGTGGCCGCCTCGAGGACGAGCTTCGAGTCGGCCTTCGGTGTCCACTCGATCTGTGACGAGGTGCTGCCGCGCTGCCAGTGAACCTCCGCCTTGTCGGCGAGGGATCCGGACGGCTCGAAGACCTGCACCTCGAGCTCGACCCGCGGCTTGGCGACGAAGTCGACGGTCGATCCGACCTCGGCTCGCCACCACTCGCCTTTCGCCTCCAGCAGATGTCCGTCGAGGGACGCGCTCACGCGATGCTGCGCCCGCACGAGCCCGTCGAGCACGTAGCGGCCACTCGCGTCGGTCCGCGTCGTGCGCCGCGCGGCCCGGTGCCAGTGATAGCCCGCGGCCCGCTCCCTGAGATACGTCTCGAGGTCGACCTCGTTCGCATCGTGGTAGGTGATGTTCGGTGCCGGTCCCGGCGACGACGTCACCTCGACGCCCGACAAGGGTGTCCCTTCGGTCGTCGTGACGGATCCGGAGATCTTGCCACTCGGAGCGAGCAGGCTCCGATCGATCAAGGCCGCCGAGGTCCAAGCGTCGAGAGACCCTCCGTTCACGGCGGGTCGCGCGGGGCTCGCTTCGGCCGCCGGCTCGGGCGCGAGCACGCGCAGGGGCTCCGATGCGGCCGCCGACTCACCGCTCTTCAGCTCGGAGATCTTCGTGCCGATCTCGGAGCCCGTCTCCTCTCGCCCAGTGTTCGGGGCACCCGCCGACTCGGCAAACATCGCCCAAGCCGCACCAAATCCGACGCCGATTCCGACGATCGCCGTCACCAACAAGGCTACTCCGCGGTTCACAGCCGCTCCTCCAGCTCATCGAGAACCCTCACTCTCAGGGCTTCCGAAGATACCAAATTCCCAGACCAGCTCTGCCCCGCAAGCCCCGGCTACCGCGGGGGCACAAGGTCAGAGCGCCGTCAACCGACCTCGACGCAGCGGCCGGATGACCGCGCATTCCGGGCGATACCGCCGCTTGGCCTTCGGGGCGGAGAGGCCGTATACTCGGGGGCTCCGAGCCCGAACCTCCCGGAGGAAAAACCACCATGATTCGACCCTGGCGACTTGCCGCCGCCGCGACCATTCTCGCGCTGACGGCCGTCACGCTGCTGTCCCATCCCGACGATCCAAAGATGCGCGTTCGCCGAACACCCTACGAAGGCCCCGGATACCAGCGAGGGCAAGACACGGTCCCCAAGTTCGGCTCCGAGAGCCCGACGACGCAGACCTTCCCTTCCCAGGGCATCGAGCTGCTCGCGTGGCTCCCTCTGGGTGACTTCGGCCCCGGGATCCAGTCGGGGAACGACTGCTGGGGCTACGTGTCTCCGAGTGGCCGGGAGTACGCCATCATCGGGTTGTCAGCCGGCACCGGATTCGTCGAGATCACGATTCCCACGCAGCCGAACATCTTGGCGATGCTGCCGGGACCGACCAGTCTCTGGCGAGACATCAAGACCTACGAGACCTACGCCTATGCCGTCAGCGAAGGAGGCAGCGGGATCCAGGTCTTCGATCTGGGTCAGATCGATCAAGGCACGGTCACTCTCGTGAACACGGTGCTCACGGGTGGATCGCACTCGACGCACAACGTCGCCATCGATGAGGAAAGTGGATACCTCTACCGAATCGGCGGCGGGAGCAATGGCCTGCGCATCTACGACCTGTCGACGCCGTCGAACCCGACTTACGTGAGCTCCTGGTCGACGCGGTACATCCACGATGCCCAGATCGTGACCTACACTTCCGGCCCCTATGCCGGGCGTCAGATCGCTTACGCTTGCAGCGGCTACAACGGCGGCCGAAGCGGCACCGGGCTCGACGTCATCGACGTGACCAACAAGGGGAGCCTCCAAAACCTGGCCCGCCGCTTCTACTCGAACGCGGCCTACTCGCATCAGGCTTGGCTCTCGCCGGACCGTCAGTTCCTGTATCTCGATGACGAGCTCGACGAAGGCGGTGCCACCAAGACGACGACGCACGTCTTCGACGTGAGTGACCCGGGCAACCCGCAAGCGGTCTCGGTCTTCGACAATGGCAACAACGCCATCGGCCACAACCTGTACACACGCGGACAGTATCTCTACGAGGCGAACTACCGAAGCGGCCTGCGTGTCTTCGACGTCTCCGATCCCTTGAACGGCATCGAGGTCGCGCACTTCGATACCTGGCCATCCGATGACGACCCGGCCTTCAATGGTCTTTGGAGTACCTACCCGTACTTCCCGAGCGGGATCGTGATCGGCAGCGACCTCGAACGTGGGCTGTTCGTGTGGTGGCACGGCGCGCCGCGAGTTGGCTTCGAGTTCGTCGACGGCCTACCCGAGACGGTCGACCCGGCCGGGCAGACCTTCACGGTACGCATCATCGAGGACACTCCGGGGATCTATCAGACCGGAAGCGCGCTCCTCAACCTCAATAGCGGAGCCGGCTGGACCTCGAGCGCACTGACGCACCTCGGCGGCGACCTCTACCAGGCCACGATTCCGCCCACGCAGTGCGGGCAGGTCGTCTCCTACTACTTGTCCGCACAGTCGACGGATGGATGGAGCTGGACGCTCCCGTCATCGGGATCGCTCGCACCCGGTCTACTTTCCTCCGCTATCTCTCAAACGATCGTCGCCGAAGACGACTTCGAGCTCGACAACGGCTGGGACGGTCATCTCGACACCGACGACGCGACGCAAGGCAAGTGGAACCGCCTCAAGCCCTACGGCAATGCGGCTCAACCTCATGGCGATCACACGCCCAATCCCGCGCGCTTCGCGTTCATCACGGGACAGGACCCGATCGGTGGCTTCACGGGTATCAATGACGTCGACGGTGGCACGACGACGCTGCTCTCGCCGGCCTTCGACCTGAGCGTCCCCTCCGATCCGGCCTTCGGCTACTGGCGCTGGTTCTCCAACGACAAGGGCGAGAACCCGAGCGAGGACGTGCTCACGGTCGAGGTCTCGAACAACGATGGCGGCAGCTGGTCGCTGGTCGAGATCGTTGGACCCACCGGCCCGCAGGCGTCCGGCGAGTGGTACTACTTCCAGTTCCGAGTGGCGGACTTCGTCGCACCAACCTCACAGGTCCGGTTGCGTTTCAAGGCCGCCGACCTCGCCGGTGACTCCATCGTCGAGGCCGCGATAGACGACTTCCGCATCCTCGACATCGCGTGCGCGGGCACTCGCCTCGACGGTGTTTCGCCCAATCGCGGTGGATACTCCGGTGGTGAGACCGTGACGTTCACGGGCACCGGCTTCGTCACCGGGGCGACTGTCACCTTCGGTGGTGTCGTCTCCGAATCGGTCAATGTCCTGGACGTGAACACGATGCAGGTCTTGGTGCCCGCCTACCCGAACCCGGGACCTCAAGGCGGCTTGATTCCGAGCACGAAAGTCGACGTGAGTGTCACCACCAACCTCGGCAGCCACACGCTGACCGACGGTTTCCGGTACCAAGGCAAGAAGTAGGCACACGTTTCGAGCTCAATGCAACGGGCCGCGCCGGCACAGCCGACGCGGCCCGAGTGCGTTTTGGTGACCGAGGCCGTGTCAGTCAGCCAGGCGAATCATGAGCACGGCGACGAAGCGGCGGCCGCCAATGGCGTCTCGGTAAGGGAACACGACCGTCGTGCCGGACCTCACCACGACCTTGCTCGCCATGTTCACTTTCTGCAGCTCTGGCAGGCCAATCGTCACGGGCTCGTCGAGCGCGCCCGCCAGAGTGGTCTCGAAGGACTCGATCGCGATGATCTCGGTGCCCTCGAGTACGAACTCGAGCCCGATGCGCGCCTCGTCCCCCACGCCGGGAACGAGAATAGCGCGCGGCCGCACCACCAGCCCTTCATTCACGTTCTCGACGATCGGATCGACGAGCCGCTCGCCCGTCGGCTCGACGTGGTCCCAAATTCGGTAGTCGGTGACCACCTGACGACCGCGTTCCAGGCGGTCTTCTCTCTTCTGACCGGCGAAGAAGGAGATTCCAAGGGGCGGACCTCCCACGCTTCGCACTTCCGGCAAGCGCTCGAGACGCTCCCGGAAGCGGCGAGCGGCTTTCGGATCGAGCAGCCGAGGCTCACCCCGCTCGGCGGCGCCGAGAGCGGCTTCGGGAATCGAGAAGAGATGCCACTCCGACTCGAACCGAGCCAGCACTGCGCGCCTCTGGAGATCGATGAAGCGGCGCATCCACGCGTGCTGCGCTGGCGTCGCCAAGACGGCGAGATTGCCCGCGCCCACAGGCTGAACGGCGTCGCGCGGATGCGCGAACGGAGGATCGGCGAACATCCGAACACTCTCGGCTAAGAGCTGAATCCCCACGCGCTCGCCGAGCTCGCCGGTCGCCTGCTCACTGCCGGTCAGGCGAGCGGCGACGTCGGGCAAGGCGTAGACCTCGAGCGTCGCCGCCTCGTCGCGCTCGAGCTCTTGAAGTCCTGGCGCCGCCATCGCCACCAGAAATACGAGTGCGATTCCGATCCCCATGGTCCGCTCCCTCGATTCAGTTCACGATCTCGACGCGCAGGATCTCGAGGAGCACTTGCCCATCGCTCTCCGTCGTCAGGTGGATCATCGCCTGCTTCGAGGCCAACACCGTCCGCGACTCGATGCTCCGGATGTGCACGATCGGCAGGCCGATCGGTCCGTGATCGGTCTCTTCGGTCAGAATCGGTCGCTCGAGCTCGCTGTGCGTGATCTTGAAGCTCATGGCGATCTGGCCGTCGTCGACGACCAGGGCACGTCCGTCAAATAACAGCCCGTCCTCGATGACATCGACGACGGGATCTACCAGCCGAGCGCCGGTCGGCTCGACGGACTCGTGAACCTCGTAGGCCTTCACGTACGCGACCTGATTGGTGACCTGGATGGAGAATCGCTGACCGTTGAAGACCATAACGCGGGGCGCCAGCAGGAGGTCGGCGGCGTGGCTTTGCAGGCTCTCGAGCAGGCCAGGCAGATCGTCGACGAAGTGCTGCTTCGGGCTCAGCCCGAGCTGTCGGACGAGCTCTTCCGAGACGCGCGCCGAGCGCCACTCGATCAGGATCATCTCGTTCGGGCTCACTCGAAGGCGATCGAGCTGTTCCTGGATCCAATCGCGTTGCGCCGAGCGCAGCGCGCCGATCAGCGTCTTGTTGTCGAGGATGCGGATCTCCTCGCGGCCTTCGAAGAGCGATGGCTGCACGAACTCGGCCAGCACCTCGGCGAGCTGCTCACCTCGCTCGCGCAGGGCGGCGAGGCGACTGGCTTGGTCGAGCTCGGCCCACTCACCCTGTCGCTCGGCGGCCGACTGCACGATGTCCGCCACGTCGAACATCGCGATCTGAGGCTCCTCGGCCGGTGGCAGCTCCGGCTTCGCCATCTGCTGCCTCGCCTGCGCCCAACTCGGACTCGCACTCGCCACCAACATCAAGAGCACACTCGAGAGCGTCTTCATTCCGGGAGTCTCCTTTCCATCACGATGGCCAGGCTCGCCTCGGCCCAACCCTGTGTTGCAGACGGTGTCATGACGGGCTTGCGAACGATCTCTCGCTCGAGCCGACCCCGCACGCGCCTCACGACCTCATGCGCCTCGCCCCGCTCCGTCACGATCTCCATCCGCCACGCCAGCACCCGTCCCAGATCGTTGGAAGCCGGAGGATCATCCACCGTCGAATCGTCGATCACCCGCGGCCCGTGGGTCGATCTGAGGAGCGAGCTGGCAAGCCAGAGCCCGAAACCGACCACGAGGATTCCCAAAGCACCCAGGGCGGCAACGCGCGATCGGGGGAATCGTCGAATCGGTGTCGGCACCGATCGCACTTCGAGGGGCCGAACACTCTCCGTCAACGCGATCACCTCGCCGAGCCGCTCCGGAGAGGCCTCGAGGAGAGCGATCACGTCGGCGTCCGCGAAGGGCGCCCGCCGCTCGTCGAGGGCGACGTGTACGGCTCGCAGGAGCGGATCGGTGTCATTCATGGTTCCCTGGCCTCGTTCAATCCGGTGGCGGCTGATGCGCCAGGCGCTGCCGCGCCCGATGGAGATGAGATTTCACGGTGCCCACCGGCAAGCTCAACGCCTCGGCGATCTCGATCAGCGACGCCTGGTCGCGATGGAATCGCAAGACGATGTTCCGCTCGACAGGCTTGAGTCGTGCGAGTTGCTGCTGGAGCTCCTCGCGGGATCCGAGGTCGGAGGTTCGTGGCGCTGGGATCTCGTCGACGAGATCGCCGAGCCGCTCCGGATCATCCGCCCTTCGCCGCTGATCGATCCAGACCCTGCGAGCGATCTGCCGCAGCCAGCCGCCGACGGGCTGCGTCGCATCGTAGGTGTGCCGGTATCGCCAGGCCCGCGCGAAAGCATCCTGAAGGACGTCTTCGGCTTGGGCACCAGCGAACGGGCGCAACCACGCTCGCAAGGCAGGCATCTCGGCGACCAGACGGCGTGAGAGCTCGTCGGTCCTGTCCACGGGCTTCGCTTCGGTCATGATCTACCGGCCCATACCGGAGACCTCCCTCGAAAGGTTGCAGGATTCTGGGAGATCATCGCCGACGAGCGCACGGTCTCCCAGATCGAACTCCCCTTCAAGCCGGTGGCGCTCTTTCAGGGCGCGGCAGGATGGCGGGACGGTCGGACCCATGCGCCCCGAAGAAGCAACATCATCCTGCCCCGAATAAGCCGAGCGTAGCGGCATCACGACCCGCGCGAGATCAGGCCGACCCTGCAGCCCCGAAGGGACAACATCATCCAGCCCCAGGTCAGTCGGGGCGACCACGCCCCGACTCACCTGGGGTATCGATGTCAGCACGACGACCGGGCACCGCAAGCGACCATCACAGCGCGCCCTGTAGGGGCGCCATCGGCCGAGACCTCAATTCAGGCGCCAGAAATACACACGAGGCGATTCGGAGAAGTAGTCGCCTCCATCGGCGACCTCTTCTCCCGTCCAAAGCGTGATGTGCCCGGTGCCACCGAATCCTCGAATCGTGTCGAAGAAGATGATGCCCTTCTCGCTCCCGAGATCCGCCGAGCTCCGGACGAGGCGAGGCTGTCCGATCCTCCGGTTCAGGATGATTGCGAGATCGCTTGCGCGCGTGGGTAGGTCTCGCCACTCGACACCCGAACGTGCCTCCACGCCGATGAAGAACCTCTGCTGGGCTCTTCGAAGCGCGTGGGAGAGCCGAACCGCACAGGTGTTCGGGTTGGCGACTCCATGCTTCTGTGAGAAGGTCCGGAAGCCCGTCGGCGCACGATTCGTGCTGTAGTGTTGAGCGACCATCTTGTATGTCACCATGATTGGATCTCCTGGAGAATCGAACGAGTGTGGAGCAAGGCCGACGAGTCATGGCCTCGTTCCACATACGCAAACGACGTTTCGCTCCGTACGCGACAATCGAAAAAACGCTCGTCGAGAACAGACCGAACAAGATCTGACGAAGGAGGACGTCCCATGGGTTGGGCCCGAACGTTGCTACTCGGAGACATTGGCAATCGCCTGGACATCGAAGACGCCGAAGAGGAGATTCGGACGCTGCGGCGTCGCGTGCGAGACAAGGCGCACACGGATCGGTCACAGGACGAACAGATCAAGGCGCTGACCACGGAGGTCGAGCATCTCTCGCTGGGTGTGGCCACGCTCAGCCGATTGCTCATCGCCCGCGGTGTGCTGTCCGGCGAAGACATCGCGGAGTTCGGCGCCCTCCTCGAGGAGGAGCAGGACGGGTGACCGAGTTGGAGTCCGGCGAGACGCGGGACGGGATCTTCCGATACCGAATCTCGGTACCCGACGAGGCGATCGACCGCAACGGCCACGTCAACAACGTGGTCTACGTCCAATGGATGCAAGACCTCGCCGTTCGTCATTCAGACGCCACCGGCGGCACCCGAGCGGCGAACGAGGTCGGCGGCACCTGGGTCGCCCGTTCCCACCACATCGAGTATCTCAGACCGGCGAGAGCCGGTGACCTCATCGAAGCGCTGACGTGGGTGGCGGACTTCCGGCGCGCCAGCTCCCGGCGCCGTTACCGATTCCAACGTGACGACCAGCTCCTCGCCCGCGGCGAAACGGACTGGGTCTTCGTGAGCCTCGAGACGGGACGGCCTCGAGCGATCCCCGACGAAGTCGCGCAGCTGTTCCCGATCGGCGACTTCGAACCGGAATAGGAAAAACCAGGCCGCCCAGTGTTCGGTTCGCACCGCGATGGCGCTCAACCGAGTGACGCCGATGAGGCCGGGCCGCGAAGCGGCGCTCCTCCTCCTTCCGCCGCGAAGCGCGGCTTGGCCGGTCGGCGATTCACAGAGAGAATCCTCCTTCATCACCTCGAGCCGGCTCTTCACGGGAAGCCGGCTCGAAGTGTATTCGGGGACACGAATCCGTCGACGACGTTCAAAACGATTCGTCTGCGAATGTCGGTCGTGGCTCCGTTTCAATCGAGACGCACGAAGCCGCTTGACGGCATTCGTCACGTCACGCATGCGGCGAGTCGTGCGCACGAAGCCGCTTGACGGCATTCGTCACGTCACGCATGCGGCGAGTCGTGTACCACGAGGGATCGTCATGCCATCGAAGGACATCGGTGAGTCCGCGGACTGGATGCGCTCGTCCACCACTCGCTCGGCCCTCGAACCCACGACACGAGGCCTCCCCCTGTGTCAATCATGGTGAGACACGAACCGGTCGGTCGTGGCTCCGCGCGCTGCGGCACTGCGGGATGCCGATTGCCTCAGCGCCAGGACAGCGCTTCGAGCTCGGTAATCTGCTCGTAGCCGAGGCGGCGGTAGAGCGCGTTGGAGGTGGGGTTCCCGAGGTCGGTGTGGAGACAGCAGAAACGGGCACCGTCATCGAGCAGCTGCTGGCTCAACGCGGCCACCACCGCTCCGGCGTATCCCCGACCGCGATCATCTGGCGGTGTGTAGACGAGCGACACCCGCTGACCGTGCCAGGTCTTCGACACGCGAGCCGCCATCGAGCGAGGGCGCTCGTGCTCCCACAACCACATCCGCCGCTCACCCAAGAAACGATCGGCGAATACACCAGCGTCGTAGTCGAGGTCCAAACCCGTGTCGCGATGGAACCCGTGAATCCACTCGTTGAACAACAGCCGCTCCGAGTCGCGCATGCGACGGAACGACCCCGGTGGCATCGGATCGGGTGACTGAACATCTCGCAGCACATACACGCCGACGCGCAGGTCCGTCTTCACCTCTCGATTCCGGCGCAGCCCGCAAGCCTCCCCGAAGGCGCGCGCCAGAGCTGGCGGACCGAGAACGGATGTGAGCTTCGTCCGCTCCTGCGCGACGGCTCTCTCGAGCACCACGGCGGCTTCGACCGACTCTCCCGCCAGAATGAGGCGCCGTCCCGGCGACCAGACGGCCAGCGCCGGATGCTCGGTGCCGGCGAGGTAGGGCGTCGCCCGGTCGACTCCCTCTTCAATCCGGATGAGCTGGGCGATCAGGCTGTCGTGCTCCGCTTCGCGCTCGGCGAGCCAGGGATGGGCGGATCGAAGCGCCGCCACGCTCGGGTAGCGACGCACGATCATCGGATGGTCGCTTGAGCCAGCCGCCCCGATCGAGTCACCGGTCGCCGCCGCCGTCTGAGACCGCTTTCTGGCTCGAGAGAAACTCGACGAGGTCTCGCAGCTCTGCCGGCGAAAGGTAGTCGCGCAGGTTGTCGGGCATCGACGAGAGCCCTCGACCGCGAGTGTCGACTTCCGCGACCGGAATCTCGAGGACCTCTTTCTTCGCGGTCTCGAGCCGGATGACCGTGTCCGTTTCGGTCAGGATCCGGCCCGAGTGGATCAGATCGTCCTTCGTGAAGATGACGACCACTTCGAACCCTTCCGCAATGGCGGCGTTCGGCTCGAGAATCGACCGCAGCAGCTCCTCGCGGCTCAGGCGTGCACCGACCGCGCTCAGGTCCGGACCGGACTCCTCGCCGCCTTCGCCACTCAGGACATGACAGCGCAAGCAACGCGTCTCGGCCTTCTCTGAGAAGATCCCTCGCCCGCGCTCGGCATCGCCGCCTCGGAGTGCGACACGATAGCCGGCCCAACGATCGTCGGCTGGAACCGAGGCGCGATAGGTCGCCAGGCGCTCCAGCACGGCGGGTGCCTTTCTCTTCTCGGCGGCTGTGATCAGATCGAGCTGCACCTCCGCATCGAGCTCACCGCGGATCAACGTGTCGAGCGCACCGGCCAGCATCTGATCCGCTTCGGAGCCAGCGAGATCGCCGAGTGCCTGGTAGGCGGTCTGACGCTCGACGACTCGGCCCGATGCCAGCGTGCGGCGCAGGACGGTCAGCGCCTGTTGCGGATCGAGTCGGGCCAAGAGGCGAGCCCCCTCGGAGCGCACGCGCGCAACCTCGTCGGCGAGAGCGGCTTGAAGTGCCCGCTCTCGCGCGGCACCCGGGAAGTTGGCGAGTGCCTGCAGAGCGGCGATTCGAACGGCGCTCGTCTCATCCTCGTTCGAGACGATATCTGCCAGTGCTGGCGCTTGCTCCGACACACCGCAGCGACCGATCGCGGCGAGGAGAGATCGACGAACGCGCTCGTCTCCCTTCGACGCAGCAAGCAGCGACTCGGCGTCGGCAGCCAAGGCGGCGCGACCGGCGTCGGGGGCTCGCAGTGGGAACGGTCGCCAAGAGCCCATCACGCGATCGCGGCCCGACGGCTCGGCCCAATCCGCCAAGGCGGCGATCGCCTCGCGGCGAACGCGGGACGAGAGATCCTGGCGAACGGCGAAGCGTGCGACCGCCTTCGCGTTCTCGGGGCCGTGTAGCTCGAAGCTCGCGCTGATCACGCGCCGAAGCAGCGCTTCGTCGGTCAGCTCGGGACGATCTGCCAGCCGTGCCAACATCGGAAAAGCCTCTCGGATCGGCACGTCATGGATCGCGCGCGCCGCCTCGAGCACGACACGCGGATCCGCGTCGCCGAGAAACAGCGCGACCTCCCGCCGCTCCCGACGCCGCAGCACCACCGTGAGCGCCAAGCGCACATCCGCCGAGGGATCGCCGGCACGCATGATCAACGCCGAGAGATCATCGATGCCACAGAGCCCGATGATCCCCGCGTGCCGAAGCCACGGATCACGCTCGCCCGTGCGGCGCACGAGATCGAGCAGTGGCTCCTGCGCCAGGTCGGGAGTGTCCAGGGCACCCAGCGACATCGCCGCAAACGACTGCACGCGCGCGCTCGGGTCGTCGAGGTGACGGACCAACGCGGACGCGGCGCCGCGCAGCTCGGCGTCTCCGATCAGCTTGGCGACCTGCGCGCGGACCTCGGGCTCGGGATCGTCGATCAGATCGAGCACGTCGGCGAGCGGCCCGGGCGAGCGACGCTCGAGCTGCCCGAGCCCCCAGAGCCCGTGCAGGCGCTCGAGGAGAGCGCCCCCGCGGCGCGCTGCCTGCCGCAGCTCGTCCCGGGCGCCGCGCTCCACGAGGGCGAACTGCGCTTCCTGCCGCACGCGCCGATCGGGATGCTTCAACAGGCCTGCGAGCTCCTTGGTCGGGCGCCCGACGAAGCCTTCGGCGAACAGCTTCTGGACCTCGAGCGCGCGCGGATCGTCGCGACGCGTCGGATCGACCACGCGATAGAGGCGGCCGGCCTTGGGTTGCGCCCAGCCTTGGATCCAGTCGGTCAGGTAGACCGCGCCGTCGTAGCCGAAGTCGACATCGGTGGCCAAGACGTTCCAGATGAGCCGCTGGGAATCGACGAGACGGAATCCGGCGCCTCGGGGCTCATTGCGAAACGCGTGCACTCCGCTGATCGCCGCGCCTCCGCGGAAGTCACAGAGTAGGAAGCGACCGGCAAAAGACTCGTTGAGCCCGGTGCCCGGATGATAGGTCAGCCCCGACGGCCCGTTGGCGATGTTCTCGATCGGAGGCACGATGTAGGCGGCTTGACCTTCGAAGTGCGGCCACCACAGCTTCTCGTGATTCCAGGGACCGCGTCGATACTCGCCCTCGAGCCATTGATAGGAGTATCGCCAACCGCTATCGCCCTTCGGCACGACGTAGACCCAACGCGCCTTGTCTCCGCCGTCGGAGTTGTTGTCGCCCGTGAAGAGGTTGCCGTACTCGTCGAACACCAGCTCCTGCGGATTGCGCAGGCCGGTCGCGAACAGCTCGAGTCGTGATCCGTCGAGCTCACATCTCAGCACGGCACCCGCCTGCGGATAGCTGACCGCGCCGTCCTCGGTCTCGACATGGAGGCCGCGGTCTCCGACCGAGAAGTACAGGCGTCCATCGGGGCCGACGCACAGTCCGTGCAGATCGTGTCCGAGCAGGCTGATGCGCACACCGTAGCCGCTCTGCAGCAAGTCGCGGGTCTCGGCACGACCGTCGAAGTCGTTGTCGCGCAGCTTCCACAGGCTCGGAATGCACGTGAAGTACACGTCGCCGCGCCGCGCGAGAAGACCTGCGCCAATGCCGTCGGCGACGTCCTGAAAGCCGTCCGCAAAGACGACCGAGTAGTCGATCACACCATCGCCGTCTCGATCCTCGAGCCGCCGCACTCGCTCGTGCTCGGTGGCGTACTTGCGAATCGTCTCGCCTTCGTGTCGCTGCATCATCGCGATCCGATCCGCGACCGTCTCAGCGCCCAAATCTTCGTCGAGCCAGCTCATGTGATCGCGCATGTCCGTCACGCCCGCATGGTGGCGGAACGTCTCGGCCACGTAGAAGCGACCTTGCTCATCAATGCAGAACGCGACCGGGTTCGCGAGCAGTGGCTCAGCAGCGACCAGCTCGACCACCAGGCCGTCGGCGACTTGAAACCCTTGTCGTGCGAGCTCCGCATCGGCCGATGCACTCTTGACCTCGGGATCGTAGGCCGGGGGCTCGTCGTCTTGGCCAGCGCGGCTCATCGCGGAGAGAACGAGCAGGGACACGAGGAGCTGGGCGCGACGGGCGAACGCAGGACGACGTTTCATGGATCGGCTTTCGTGCTGGAGCGAGTCGAGGGACCGCGAGGCATGCGACGCCGGGGATTCATCACAAGCGCATGCGTTGGCCGGATTTCCGAGACCGGTTATACTCGACGCATTCAATCGGAATCGAGCCTGAACCTCGTCGGGATCCCTCGCGGGTCCTGCTTACCTTCGCCTTCGGGAGGCGGCCCCTGTCCGCTCCACGCCTTGCGGCCGTCGTCGCGCTCCTGATCTCGATCGCGGCGGTCCTCGTCTTCGTGCTCGGGCTCTTCCAAGACTCCGAGCGCGACACCGTCTCGGTGCTATTGGTCACGCTCGACACCACTCGAGCCGATCGCCTAGGCTGCTACGGTTACGCGAGTGCCGGTACTCCTCATCTCGATGCCCTGGCAGCGCGCGGCGTTCGCTTCGATCGCGCGTATACGGTCGCGCCGATCACGCTGCCGGCACACACGTCGATCCTGACGGGCACCACGCCGCTCTATCATGGCGTTCGTGACAATGGCTCCTTCCGCGCGGCGAGCGAGCTCACGACGCTGGCCGAGATCCTGCGCGAGAGCGGTCGACGCACGGGAGCCTTCCTCGGCGCCTTCCCGCTCCATCGCGAGTTCGGGCTCGATCAAGGCTTCGAAGTCTACGACGACGCGCTCGATCCGATCGAAGCGACGGGTCGGCCCGGCACCGAGCGGCGCGGCGATCGTGTCGTGGCGGCCGCACGCGATTGGCTGCAGGAGATCGAGGCCGACGCACCGTTCTTCGCCTGGGTGCACCTCTTCGACCCACACGCTCCTTACACGCCTCCGCACGACGCCGCTGCCGCCCACCCGGACGATCCCTATCAGGGCGAGATCGCGTTCATGGATGCCTGCGTCGGCGAGCTGCTCGATTCCCTCGAAGCGCAGGGTCGACTCGCGAACACGCTCGTCGTCGTCGTCGCCGATCACGGAGAGAGCTTGGGCGAGCACGAAGAGGAGAGCCATGGGCTGCTGATCCACGACGGAACGATGCGGGTTCCGTGGATCATCGCCGGCCCGGACGTTCCCGAAGGCGTCGTCCGCACCGACGTCGTCCGCACGACCGACCTCGTCCCGTCGCTGACCGAGTGGCTCGGGCTCCCAGCGCCAGCGGCCGTGCAAGGCGCTCCCGTCGACTGGACGCGAGAGGGCGCCCCATCGCAGCGAGCCGCTTATCTCGAGACGCTCTATCCTCGCCTGCACTACGGCTGGAGCGAGCTGCGCGGGCTAGTCCACGGCGATTGGAAGATCATCGAAGCGCCGGGCGCGACGGAAGCGAGGCCCGAGCTGTATCGGATCCGGGAGGATGCTGCGGAGACCGTGGACGCGGCCGCCGCCGAGCCGGCCCGCCTGGAGGAAATGCAGCGGCGCCTGCGAGAGACCGTCGAGCGGCTGTCGAGCCGAGGCACACTGTCGCACTCCCGCGAGCTCTCCGACGCCGACCGACAACGGCTCCGCCAGCTCGGCTATCTCGGCGACGAAAGCACGGAGCGTCGGGCCGACGGCCGGCATCCCCGCGAGATGATCGCGTTGAAGTATCGCCTCGACGACGCGAAGCGCGCGGTCGAGGCAGGACGATTCTCCGAGGTCGAGCGGCTGCTGACCGAGGTCGCCGAGCGCGATCCCGAGAACCCCGGCATCCCCGAGATCCGGGGCGTGATGCACAAGGCGACGGCGGCACGAGACCCCGAATCCCGCGCGCGGGCGATCGCTTCCTTCGAGACGGCGCTGAAGCGCAGCTCCGAGAACCCTCGCCTGTGGAAGCACCTGGCCGATCTCCATGCGTGGGACGGCAATCTCGAGCGCGCGGTGGTGTGCTTCGGAGAAGCCGAGCGCCGCGGACCGCTGCCGGACGACGCGCGGCTGACGCACGCCCACTGGTTGGAGCGCCTGGGGCGAGGAGAAGACGCTTGGCGCTCGTTGACGGGTGTGCGCTTGATCGAAGCCGCCGACGCCGACACGGCCCTCGAGCGCGGGCAATCGGCACTCGATGCCTCGCGACGAGCCGAAGCGCTCGCCTGGTTTGACCGCGCGGCCGCTGCGCTTTCCGAGGAGCGCCAAACGCTGCGCCGCCTCGCCCTGCGTCGAGCCGTCGAGGCCGCGCTCGACTTGAGACTGCCCGATGCAGCATACGAACGATTGACAGGACTGACAGCGATCGCACCCGAGGACGATTGGGCCGAGCGGGAGCTCGAGAGACTGCGCAAACGCTGAGGCTGTGGTGCTCGCGATCTGCGCTCGACACAGGAGCCACGTGATGAGAAAGCTGGCATTGATTCTCGCAGCCGTCGGTGTCCTCTTGCTAAGCGTTCAGTTCTTGATCAAAGTGCTGCCCGTAAGCCCGACGCTCCCGCCAACAGAACGAGACGACCTCGACCCGAAGCGGCCAGACCTCCCAAGTGCAGAGATCGGGATGTTGCCGCCCCGCCTCACCGCGGCGGCGCGCCTCGAGGAGCGGGCTGTCAAAACGGCGCTCGAAGGACAGACAGTCGCGGGATCCGCCCGATTGGGACTGGAACACGCGACGCGTGCTGAAGCGACGCCACCCGGCCCATCGCATCGAAGTCGTTTGAGCCAGCTGTACGAGGAGATCCGGCCGCTCGAGGCCGCGAGAGACGAGCTCGCGGACTTCTATGCGAAAGAGAAGCTCGCGGCTGGCGATGTTCTCCCGGCGGGTGAGCATCTAAAGGTCAGGGATGCTCTGGGCCATCCGCCCATCTTTCGTCGGAGCACCCTGCAGTACGGGATCGTTATCTTCGAAGGGGAGTACCCGGACCTCGACCGCGCACTCGCCGACTACTACCGCAAGAAGTCTGAGGTCCTCAGTCTGCGACGCTTACTGGAGAAACGATGATGCCGGCGGTAGGCACGTTTCCTCCGTGTAAGGAGTCGAGGCGAACCGAGGTCCGCACCTCACTGGCGATAGTTTGCCTCCCCGTGTTTGCGATGGTCGCCGCTGGCAGCTCGGGTTAGGGTACTCGCCGCTGAAAACGTCTTGGAGGTGCCACGATGAAGACGCGTCCCCTCGGTCGAACCGGCCTGGAAGTTAGCGAGATCGGCTTTGGTGCTTGGAGCCTCGGCGGTGGCTGGGGTCCGCAGGACGATGCGGCCGGCATCGCCTCGCTCGAGCTCGCCTTTGAGCTGGGCGTCAACTTCTTCGATACGGCCTACGTGTACGGCGACGGTCACAGCGAACGGCTGATCGGTCAGGCGCTCGGCGATCGTCGCGATCAGATCATCATCGCGTCGAAGATCCCGCCCAAGACCTTCGCCTGGACGAAGGTCGACGAGTGCTCGTGCCGCGAGGTCTTTCCGGCCGACTGGATCGTCGAATGTACAGAGCGCTCCTTGAAGCACCTCGGCACCGACTACCTGGACCTGCAGCAGCTGCATGCCTGGTCCGACTCGTTCGTAGACGAGGACGAGTGGTACCAGGCACTGACGCGCCTTCAAGAGCAAGGCAAGGTTCGCCACTTCGGCGTCTCGGCCAACGACTGGAATCCGTACCACACCGTGCGCCTCGCACAATCCGGACGCGCGGCCTCGATTCAGGTCATCTACAACCTGTTCGAGCAGCGCCCGACCGAGCTGCTGCTCCCCGCGGCCGTGAAGGACGGAGTCGGCATCATTGCGCGAGTGCCCTTCGAAGAGGGCCTCTTGACGGGCAAGTTCCGACCCGGTCATCGATTCGCCGAGAACGACTGGCGCAGGGACTGGATGACCGAGGAGCGCCTCCGGGAGGCAGAGTCGCACGTGGAGGCCCTCGAGGCGGAGCTCGACGAGTCGACGCACGACCTCGCCTCGCTGTCGCTCAAGTTCGTCTTGGGACATCCGGCCATCAGCACCGTCATCCCCGGCATGCGAACGCCCGAGCACGTCCGGGCGAACTGCGCCGTCAGCGACCAGCCGCCGCTGCCGGCGGATCGGCTCGCCCGCATGGCCAAGCACAAGTGGTATCACGGCTGGCCATACCCGTTCGAGATCGCGAAAGACTGAGTCACAGACGTCAGGTCGAGTGAAGCCGGAGGAGCCTCTTGATGGAGCGTGTCGCCTACGGGGGCTGGGAGAAGTGTGCCCGGCTCGCCAACGAGTCGTGTGAGCTGATCGTGACGACGGACATCGGACCGCGCATCATCCGCTACGGAAAGCCGGGCGGCGGCAACCTCCTCAAGGAGTACGAGGCCGAGCTGGGCAAGACCGGTGGCTACGATTGGCGCATCTATGGCGGCCATCGGCTCTGGCACGCACCCGAGCATCGTCCCCGGACCTATCATCCCGACAACTTCCCGATCCAGCACGACTGGGACGGGACGACCTTCACCGTTCGTCAGCCCGTCGAGGCCACCACCGGCATCGCCAAGTCGATGCACATTCGCCTCGACCCCCGCTCGAGCCACGTCACGATCGATCACGTCCTGACCAACCATGGTCCCTGGGACCTGACCCTGGCCGCTTGGGCCGTGACCGTCATGGCACCCGGCGGGCGCGGCCTCTTCCCCCAGGAGCCCTACCGCTCGCACGCGGACGAGGTGCTGCCGGCTCGCCCCTTGGTACTCTGGCCGTACACCGACATGTCGGACGCACGCTGGACCTGGGGCCGACGTTTCACTCAGCTCCGTCAGGACTCCCGGTACTCCGCGCCCCAGAAGATCGGGCTCCGGATCACTCTCGGGTGGGCGGCCTACCAGCTCGGCGAGCAGGTGTTCCTCAAGCACTTCCCGTTCGTCGAAGGCGAAGAGCATGCGGATTTCGGCTGCAACTTCGAGACGTTCACGAACGGTGACATGCTCGAGCTCGAGTCGCTCAGCCCACTGACGTCGCTCGCCGCTGGTGGCGGGCACGTGCATCACACCGAGCACTGGTTCTTACACGATGCCGTGGTTCCCGAAGACGACGATGGAGTCCACGGCGCGTTGATGACGCTGGTGGAGTCCGATCAGTCGGAGATGAAAGCGGTCTAGGAATGCCGGCTCTCCGACGAGCCGAAGCGGAGGGCGGACTTCACCCGAGCGTTGCAGGCGAGGTGCTATCAGACCAGCCCTTCGGAGGCCCGAATTCACTCGGGTGTGAGGTCGCGCGCCTGGAATCGGTTCGATCAGTCGGCGACCCGGCGTGAGCCCCACCCGGAGAGGTTGACCGCCGTCTTCGCAGCAACCAACAGAGACGCGAACGGAGTCCTTCCCGTCGCTCGGTCTCTGTCGTCGCGCAACGTCGGGCCGGGACGCCTTGGGACGACCAAGCTGAGAGAGCGGTCACCTCTCAGGGCGTTTTCAGTCCGCTTTGCGAGAACCCGAGCTCGCCTCCGAAATCTACGCGTCCACCCCACGCTTCTCGACCTTGATGAGAACTGCGGCCGCGCTCAACTGGTGCCCGCTTCTTGGTCGATCTCTCCAATCGACCGTCGTGACTCGACTGCGAGCCGACGTCGATAAAAGCCGACAACACACGATCCACCGGTCCTGTCCCGTCGAGCCGCGGCGTGCACCGCGCAGTCGGGATCGTTCCGTCTCCGCCTGGAATACCAACCAATGACTCGGTCGAGCCTCTCGATCCGTCTCGCTGTCCTACTGCTGCTGATCTCCACCTCGCCGCTGACCGCGTACGCCGAGGACATCTATGTCCGCGCCGGCGCCGAGAAGGGCAAGGGAACCCGTGAACGTCCCTATCGCGGCATCTACAAGGCGCTCGACCGAGCTCGACCCGGCGATGTGATCCACGTCGCGGCCGGTGACTACTCGGGCAAGCTCGGTGCCGGATTCCTCAACATTCGGACCCGGAACCTCACGTTGCGAGGTGGTTACACGTCGGACTTTGCGGAGCGTCAGCCGTTCGCGAACCCGACTCGGATCTTCCGCGACCCGGCCGCCCAATCCGACTCCTTCGACAACGGTCTCATTCACACCGAAGGCGACGTCAGCGGCTTGGTGATCGACGGCTTCGTTCTCGACGCGACCGGGCGCAACGTCTACGAATCGGATGGCGACCTCGACATCGCGCTGAGCATGACCAAGCCTCCGATCACGCTCGATCAGGCGGACTGCCACCTGCGTTACTGCATCGTGCTGAACACCGCGGGTCCGGCGGTTCGGGTCAGCGGACCGAACGCGAGTGTCGAGCACTGCCTGATCGTGAACGCCGTCCAGACCGGCATCGATGTCCACGGTCGACACGCCGCCGAAGCGGTCGCCAGCGATACGCCGATCCTGATTCGCCACAACACGATTCTCTTCACTTGGAAGTGGAGAGGTACGGGTGGCGCGGCGCTCACGATCGGAAGCTACTGCTCCGTTCTGGCGGAGAGCAACCTGTTCGGCTTTCAGCAGGGCGTCGCGATCTCGAACGTCCGCAACTTCGACGGACCGGTCTCGCACCAACTGCTCGACAACGCCTTCTTCCAGAACCGCGATGGTCTGTACGCGTTCTTCTCACGGGCCCACAACCAGAACCTGACGATCGAGTCGCCGACCGAGCTCGAGGAGGCCGACCTGGCGCAAGCGGATGGCAATCGACTGCTCGATCCGCTGCTTCGCCAGCCGGCCGGTTGGTTCGAGCAATTCATCGCGGCCACGACGGCCGAGGGCACCGGGCGACTCCACGTCGATGGACTCCGGCAGCTGCGCGAGCGGATCGGTCTCCCGATCGACGGCGAGCCCGACGTCCGACGCTCGTTTGCTCCGGCCTTTCCCTTGGCACACGTGCTGAACGGCGACCTGTGGCGGCGGAACGAGTCAGAGATGGACGGCCCCGGGCCGCAGATCGTCAGCATTCTGCCAATCCGACACCCGGACGAAGGCCAGTCCGCCGCCCTGCTGTCGGTGGACGAGGTGCTCGCGGACCCTCGTCGGCACCTGGATCGCCCGCTTCGAATCGAAGCGAGAATCACGTCCGGAAGCGCCGGTGAATCGATCCACACGGCCCGGCGCGTCGTCTTACTCCAGGACGTCACCGGAGAGGGCTCGCTGACAGGCTTTGCGTTGCTGGGTACGCCCACCGCCGGAGAGATCGACCAGAAGCTGGGTCGATCCGCTTCGAGCGAGCATTCGATTCGGCGAGCGATCCACGGCGTGCTTCACCAGGAAGACGACCGCTGGGTCTTCGAGATCACCGCCCTGGGCAAGTGATCCCGTCGGTCTCGCCCCGATCGACTGCGGCTGGGTCGGACACTCAGCGACCGGGCGAAACCTCGTCGCCGACGACCGCGGTGACGGGCAGCTCGGGCTTCGAAGGCTCGGCGAGTGAATCACCGACGCTCCTGCGAGCCACCGGGCTCTCGGTCGACTGGGAGTCCGACGTCGCTCGATGCTCGGGGACGGCCACGGCGGCTCGAGGCCCCTCGCCACCGACTTCACCGGGCTCGACCGGGCTCGCCGGAGGATCCGCCTCGGCGGGTCCTCCGAGGTTCGCCGCCAGTATCCAGCCCGCTCCCAGCAGGACGGCGGCGACGAGCAACCCGATGAAGTCTCGGCGCCAGCGGATGCCGCCGGTCGGCCGAGGAGGGTCACGGCGGGCCGCCAGGCCTGCAATGACACCCGGCAGGACGTTGGGGGCGGGCACCTTCGGGACGTCCCGCAGCCAGTCGATCAGGAGCTCGCACTCACGGGCGAAGTCCTGACACTCTTGGCAGTCTCTCAGGTGTGCTTGGACGCTCGCCAACTGACCCCAATCGAGGCGATCGTCGAGCTTGTCGCTCAGCTTGGACCGGATTTCCCGGCATTTCAGTGACATTGTCGTTCAGCTCCTCACTCGGCGGCGAAGCTACTCCCCAGTTCCCAGGCGAAGGCGCAGTCTCTCCCGGAGCACGTTGCGCGCTCGATGGAGTCTCGATCGAACGGTTCCGATCGGGATGTCCAAGGTCGCGGCCACCTCCTCGTAGGACATGCCCTCCATCTCCCGCAGCACGGTCACCTGCTTGAGGTCGTCGTCGAGGCCGGCGACGACGCGGCGCACCAGATCACGGCGCTCGACGGCTTCGACCTCTTCGTCCGGACCGTCGCGCTCACTGGAGAGCTCGGCCGCTCGTCCCACGTCTTCCTGCCCGCCTCGGAGATCGAAGAGCGACAAGAAGGTCGGCTTGCGCCGCGCGCGGTCTCGTCGGTACTCGGCACGACACAAGTTCAAGGTGATGCGATAGAGCCACGTGTAGAAAGAGGACTCCCCTCGGAAGGTGGGCAGACGCTGGAAGGCCTGGATGAAGGCCTCCTGGGTCACGTCCCGAGCCCGCTCGGGGTCGTTCAGCATTCGGTAGGCCAGGTTGTAGATTCGACCTTGGTGTAGAAGGACGAGTTGCTCGAACGGGTGCTTCCCCGGTCGCTGGCTCGCGTCGGGTACGCGAACCCTCTCCTTGGGAACGGTCGACATCGATGAGACTCCCTGCCTCGATGAGTTGGGCGAGTTCGAACCAGGTTTTGACGTTTCGCACGCCGAGTTGGATGGGCGCGGAGTGCGCCGAGTTCTAACCGATCCAAGTCTCTGTTCCAGGGCCCGAATCGGGAGCGCTACGGACCAGCCGACTCAACCGCATGACTTGAAGTCGTTAATGACGGCCCTTCAGCCAGACCCGGCAGAGCTGCCTCTCGAAGAATCGAGAAATCGTCTCGCCCCAACGCCGCCTCCCTCCCTTTACCGGCAAAAGGAAGCAAACCCACGTTTGAAGAAATGAGGCCCCCTCCCAGGCGCGAGTCAAATGCGCGGGTCGAAAAAACTCGTGCTCCAAGCCGTTGTCGGCCCGCGACTCACGACGGTGCCGTCAGGACTTCCCGGATGAGCAGAACTCCGATGGCATGACGACCAACCAATCGCGTCATGAGTCGACCGCGACGGGCTCTTCCCCAGACTGGCCCGCCGCCTCCGAGCCTCGGAGATGCCTCCGAGCCTGACTCCCAAGAAGGAATGAACCGTGAAAGCCATCATCACTTTCCTCGCCATCGCCATGGCCCTCTCCGGCGCCCACCTCGCCGCCCAGAAGGCGGCGGCCGTTCAAGATGCGGAAGCGGCCCTCCCGGGTCGAGCTGTCTCGATGACCGGTGAGCTCGTGAGCCTGCGTGACCATCTCTTCGGAAAGCCGGAAAGCTCGAAGGGAAGCAATGAGAACGTGGTGCGCGCCGATACGAGCGCCTTGAAGCGCGTGAGCGAGACCTTCGCCTTGGTCTCCTCCGGAAAGATCCACGTCCTCTTGTTCGACGCGGAGGCGCCGGCCCTGACGGCCGCCAAGCTGTCGCATTCGCTGAAGCAGGAGGACGCCCCGTCCGTGAAGGTCGAGGGACGACACATCGAGAAGAATGGTGTGAGCGTCCTCCTCGTCAAGTCGATCGGCGAGGACGCTCGCTGAGAATCGTCGGAGGTCGATCCGCGCGGCTCAGCCCCCACGAGGATCCATGCCCGGTCTCCTCAGGCGCGGATCGGCCTCGGACGACTTCGATAGACTCAAGACACCACTGAGACCTGAAACCTGATTGTCGCTCTCCCCGGGCGACGACCCCCACTCCCCTGGGGGTCACTCCTGCCTTCCAAGTGCTTCTCTCTGCACGGACGGGTGCTGCTTCGCCAGGGCGGCACCCGTCCCTTTTCTTTTGGTTCGGGACTGCTGCCTGAGCGCCCGAGCGGTCAAGCTCTGGTGCGACTCCAGCTCTCGGCCTGCTCGTTGGCCAGCCCTTCGTCACGGAGCTTGTGCAGGCCCGCCAGGAGCGAGCGGCCGGCGAGGGCGTACAGCCGGGGATCGATGTCGGTGTAGACATCGCTGACGAGGGACGCGATCGATCGGGGCTCGGTTCCCAACGCGGCGAGCAACGATGCCTCGCGTTCGGCCCGGTGAGCCAGGTACGTTCGGATCAGCTCGTGACCGTCACGATGCGCCGGACCGTGCGCGGGATGCACGACGCCCAAGGGCTCCTCGAGCAACCGCGACAAGCTCCCGAGATAAGTCGCCAAGTGCCCCTCCGGAGGGTCGATGACGATCGTGGACACGGTCGACATCATGTCCCCGACCACGGCGGCTCGATACCGACTCTCCACGAAGCAGAGGTGGCCTCGGTCGTGTCCGGGTGTGTGGATCGCCTTCAGCTTCCAGTCCGGCGAGCCATCCGGGGCTTTCCCGAGATCGAGCACCGCACCGTCTTCGATCGGCCGCATCGTCGCCACCGGCTCGGGCAATCGTTCGAGCGTGAGCGGATGGGCCAGCACGGGCAGCGAGTAGCGTCGGCTCACGGCAGCGACGGCACCGACGTGATCGGGATGATGATGGGTGACGAGCACACTCTCGAATCGCGCCCCACGGGCGATCTCGGCGTCCATCTTCTCGAAGAGGCGCTCCTGCTCCCCGACCTCGTAGGTTGCCGGATCGACGACGCACTGGCGCTCGTCGCCGATGAGGAAGCAGTTGGTCGTGGTGGCGGGCGGCAGCGTGGGAGTCGCGAGGGGTGCCATGAAGATACCGGGCACGAAGCGGACGGGATGGAGTCGACCGGCGGCCATGGCCCGGGTCTCGCGCTCGACGGTCGCGGCGAACTTTGACTCTTCACAGCTCTCGAGCAGCTCCAAGAGGAAGAGCACCGGTGGCGCGATCAACCGCTCACCCGCTCGCCAGCTTCGGAGTGCCTCCGCCGGTCGAACGAACTCGCCGCGAACGAGCTCCCCTTCCCAGACCTCGAGCCGAGCCTCTTCGGGGACCTCGACCTGCAGGAACTGCGTCGCATATCGCACCGGGGCGAAAGGCGGCGTCGTCATCGAGCAGAGTGGCCGGACGATCTCGAGCTCGTCCGCGCTCGCGGTCGCGATAGCTCGCTGCCAGGTCGCCTTCGCTTCGGCGCTGGGTCGACGGGCCGAGAGGTCCTGCCTCAAACCGTGCCGCACTTCCTCCGACCAGCCCGATCCGATGGAGCCCAGCAGCAGACCGGTCTCCTCGAAGAGCTCCCGAAGGCCGCAACGCCGAAGAGCCCAGGCTTCGTCCTCGTCGGGAGAGTGCCAGTCTCCCTCATCGAGCACACCGCCCGGGAAGGCCCAGTAGCCTCCGAAGAATCGCAGCTCGGGTGCCCGCTCGACCAGAAAGACCTCGCGGGCTTCCGAGTGGCACCGGGTCAGAAGGAGTGAGGTCGCCGTTCTCCGTGCCATGAATCGGTCCGATCGAGGGTTTGCGTCGAAGGAAGCGTGCGCGCCCAGGCGGCCGCCGAACATCGCACGGACTCGGTGGCGTCGCAAGGCCGCCCGATCCGCTTCAGAAGAGCTCCGCGGCCGGTGGAGTCCATCCCTCGTCATAGATCAGGCGCGGGCCCACCAATCGGGCGGCTGGTGAGAGCTCATGAGGCTCGATCTCACCGCCCTTCATCAGGTGCACGACCCCAACCTGCATCACCCCCTCCAGGTAGTCGGCGAGAAGGCTGCGATGGCAATGCCGCCAGTCGCGCTCGGCGCACATCACGGCCACGGGCTCGGTCGTCGACCGCTTCAGCTCCAACAGGACCTCGATCCCGCTCCGAAACTGTCCGGTCTCCATGTGGTCGGCGTACCCTTGGCGCCCGTCGTTGGCGAGCGCGAGGTGCCGCGAGGCGGACGATCGACTCCGCATGCCGCCGAGCTCTCTCCCGAGCCAGCAGTACCGGATGCCCCACTCCTCCAACGCCGGATCGAGCGACTCACGATTGAACTGAGGATGCCGCTTGGAACGTGGGTAGGAGCGGACGTCGCACACGACCGCGACGCCGGCCTCGGTCAAGAGATCGCCGAAGCCGCGCAGGGAATAGTTCGAGTGACCGCAGGTCCAGAGAGAGTCCATGCGCCTAAGCTAGCCGGCCAATCGAGAGGCGTCTGCAGGGGAGCACCCGAAGAATCTCAGTGAGTCGGTGTCAGGCCGCTCGCCCGAAGACCGAGTCGAACTGCATCAAGTCCATCGCGACGTGAACGGGCCAGAACCACAAGATGTTTCGAGCGCGTGTGATGGCGATCAGGACGAGGAGACCCAAGCCGACATCGGGCAAGAGCCACAGGACGTCGCTCGCCTCGGCCCCGTCACTGAGCAGCGCCGGAACATGCCCTGCGGCAAACAGAGAGGCCGTGATGCCGATCGCCCACCCTTTGCCCGTCAGCGCTCCGAGGCGAACGAGCAACATCGCGATCGCGAGGTCCTCCAGCGCGACTTGAACCGCTTCGTCGACGTGCTGCCAAGTCACGAGTGCCGCCAGCACCTCACCGACCTGCTGCAGCGCACCCGCCGCGATGAGGAAAGCGACGACGGCCACGCAGGCCAATCCGAGGCCCGACGCCCCGCTCAGCACGGCTCGCCGCCGACCATCAGGCACCCAAGCCGAGGCGAGGCCATGGCCCGGGCGCAGCAGCAACAACCAGAGAGGGGCGAAGATGAGAGCTTGATTGAGACTCTCGAGCAGCGGACCCAAAGGCCCGGTCGCAGGGAGCCGCACACCTGCCTGATAGAGCTGTCCCAGGCCGATCAGGGCCACCACCGAAAGACCGATCAGGCCCAGCTCCCATCCGGGACGCACGATGTCGACTCGCCGCGTCGTGGGAGCTGTCCGTCGCCAGGCAGTCCAAACGAGCACGATCAGCGACACCGTCCCGTATCCGGCGAGGAGGCGCAGGTGATGGGCACCCTCCATCGATACCTCCCGAACGGGAAAACCTCCGCCGCCCGACGTCGGGACGACACTTGCCCGCTCAACGCCGGATCGAGGCGAAGCGTTCCCGGTAAAAGGAGGTTCCGGGACGCGAGCGGATTCCGTGAGATCGCCGGAGCGCCCCGCGAGCCGGCGACGGCCGCCGCCGGCTCGGTGTTCCCGGCTTACTGGATGGCGAGCATTCCGGTCTGCCACATCATGAAGATGCGTTGATCGGCCACGTCGCGTACGCGCTGATCGAGAGACTTGCCGGCACCATGCCCGGCATCTCGGTCGACCCAGAGCAGGATCGGCTCCTGGCCCGGATGGCTCTGAGTCGTCGCCTGAAGGCGAGCGGTCATCTTGCGCGCATGGAGCGGGTGGACCCGCGCGTCATTCTCACCTGCGGTCAGCATGGTCGCCGGATAGGCCAGCCGCTTGATGTTTTGATACGGAGAGTAAGCCATCAGAGTCTTGAACTGCTGAGCATCCTCGCTGGAGCCGTACTCGGGGATCCAGTAGCGTGCCATGAGGAAGTGCTGATAGCGGATCATGTCGAGCAACGGGACCGCCGAGATCACGGCACTGAACAGCTCGGGACGCTGCGTGAGTGCCGCACCGGTGAGCAAGCCCCCATTCGATCCACCCGAGATGCCGAGGTGCGCGGGCTGGGTGTAGCCTTGGTCGATCAGCCATTCGGCTGCCGCGATGAAGTCGTCGAAGACGTTCTGCTTGCGGGCGAGGCGGCCGGCCTCGTGCCACTCCCGACCGTACTCGCCACCCCCGCGCAGATTGGCGACCGCGTAGACGCCGCCCTTCTCGTACCAGGGAAACATCGTGGCACTGAAGCCCGGCTGCATGCTGACGTTGAAGCCACCGTATCCGTAGAGGATAGTCGGGTTCGTGCCGTCCAGCTTCAGTCCTTTGCGATGAACGAGGAACATGCTGATCTTCGTCCCGTCCTTCGACGGGTACCAGACCTGCTTCACGGTCACGAGCTCGGGATCGACCGGCACGTCGACGCGCTCCCAGAGCTTTCGCTCGCCGCTGGCCAGATCGACGCGGTAGATGCTCGAGGGGATGTTGTAGCTCGAGAACGAGAGGAAGGCCTCAGTGCGATCGGGTGACGTCGCCAGCCCGGCGCGCCCGATTCCGGGCAGCCCGAGTGAGCGACGGTTGCTGCCATCCAGATCGAAGAGCTCGATGCGGCTCGAGGCCTTCTCCAGGTACTGCGCCACGAGCACGCCCCGCGCGAGCGAGAAGCCCTGAAGCACGGCATCGGTTCGCTCGGGCACGAGGGTCTTCCAGCGGTCGACCTTTGGCGCATGCAGGTCGACGGCGACGATTCGCCCGTTCGGCGCGTCGAGGTTCGTTTGGAGAAAGAGCGTATCGCCGAGGAACTCGCCCGAGCTCTGTGCCTTCTGACCGACGATCACGTCCCGACGCACGAAGTCACCGGTCCGGAACCAACGATCCAGGTCGATGATCCAGAGATCGTTGTCCCGAGTGCCGGTCGCATAGCCGAGCTGCATCCAGCGCCCGTCGTCGCTGATCGAAGCCCACGGCCCGTAAGTCGTCGCCAGCGGCCCCTCGGTGTACTGCTCGAACAGGATCGGATCCTGGCGAGGATGCCGGCCCAGTCGGTGGAACTGCACTCGCCCCGAGTAGGGGTTCTCGAGATCGGCCAAGCGGCGGTAGAAGAAGCTGTGCCCGTCGGGCATCCAATCGCAGCCGCGCACCTTCCCCGGAATCTCGTCCGCCAGCCATTCGCCGCTGACGACATCGAGCACGTACAGCGTCGAGTTCTCGTCGCCACCGCGGTACATGCCGAATGCCAGCAGCTCGCCGCTCGGATTGGGCGCGAACCACGAGACCGTCGTCAGTCCTTCAGGATCGAGCGTATTGGGATCGAGCAGAACGCTCGGCTCGCCGTCGAGGCCCTCGCGCATCCAGATGACCGACTGCGCTTGGTCCCCTTCACGCTTCGAGTAGAAGTAGCGATTGCCCGCCATGCGCGGCGAGCCGACCATGCCCACCGACATCAGCTCGCGAAGTCGGCCCTCGAGCGCGGAGCGACCCGGCAGATTGTCGAGCACCCGTCGGGTGTAGGCGTTCTGCGCGTCCGTCCAGGCACCGACCTTCGCCTCGAGCGCGGCATCGACACCTTCGATCTCTGGTGCGGCGCTGCCTTCGAGCCAGCGATACGGATCCTCGATCCGTTGGCCATGAACCTCGTCGACGACGGACTTCGCCTCGGTCGGCGGCGGCCCCTCTTGAGCGAGCGCACCCGAGGTCACGATGAGGAAGACACAAAGCAGTCGCATGCGATATCTCCAAGAGGCGAGAGGGAATCGGGGCGCCAAGCCGGACTGTCGCAGGTTACGGCAGCCGGCTCTCCAGGAAAAGCCCGGTTACTCGAGGCCGGGCTTCCCCTGGAGTGGAGATCGCGCGACCCGTCAGCGATCAGCGACCTTCTCGGCGATCTCTTCGGGCAAATCGAACACCGACTCATCGAAGTCGTCGAGCGTGACCTCCTCGAGAGTCACGACCTGCGTCACGTCGTGCTCGGGAATGATGACCGTCGTCTTCGAGGCGATCTTCACGCCGTCGATCTCCCGAAAGTCACCGACGACCGTGATCGTCTGCATCGGGCCACCCAATGTCGCCGCGACGACGTCGCTCCCTCGCTGCAGGCCGGACTCCGCATCGAAGTAGAGGGTCTGCTTCCGACCTTGACGATCGACGGCCTCGACAGCCCAGCAATCGAAGCCGTGATGGTCGACGCGGGCCACCGTCGCCATCGACGAGAAGCGCTCTTGGAACTCAAGGTCGGAGAGCGCGTTCGCCTCCACTCGGAAGTTCTCGAGCAAGTCTCCGCTCAAGACCATCGCTCCCACCGGTCCGCCAACCATCCAGCCGACTTTCCCATCGTATCCCTGGCGGATCTGTCCGATGCCCGGGATGTCACTGAGCGAGGTTTGTCGGTTCGGGGACATGCTCCACCTCTCGACTCGCCCTTTCAACCCGACCGAGGGCATCTCGAAGAGAAGCACCTCGTGGATCCTCCGGGCCTTGCGAATCGCGTCCGCCCCTCCGCGCGCCGCAATGTGATTCTGGAAGAGCTGCTCGGCCGTCGGAGCATCGGCGGGGAGCTCAACGCGCGCCGGGGGCTCCGGTTGTGGCTCGAGCACGGGCGTGATGTCCATCTCGTCAGCCGAAGAACGAGCCGACGCGATGGGTGCGCTGCTCGCATCCTTCGAGATCGCGACGACATGATGCCGCGTCCGAAAGTAGATCGTGCCCTCCGAGATCGCCGGCGTCGCCATGCACGGCTCGCCCAGGTCGCTGACCGCGAGGACCTCGAGATCGGCTCCCGCCGTGAGAACGTGCACCGAGCCCTCCTCGCTGGTGAAGTAGAGCTTCCCGTCACCCGCCACCGGTGACGCCGTGAAACCCGTGGTGCCCGTACCCAGGCGTCGGCGCTCGAAGGCCTCGCCCGTCGGCGGGTCGTAGGCCGTCACGATTCCGGCATCCGTGCCCGCCACCAGCAGGCCGCGGTAGAGGATGGGCGTCTGCATGTAGGTACCGCGGCGGCTCTGGCTCCAGACGACGAACTCCTCGTTGTCGGGATCGAATCCGTCCGAGATCTCACCGCGCGCGTTGGCGTCGATGGCGTAGATCGGATTCCAGCGCCCATGCCCGTTCGTGATGAACACGATATCGTCGACGACGATCGGCGTCGGAACGGGAACGTCGCCACCACCCGACAGCTTCCAAAGCTCCCGACCCGTCTCGAGATCATAGCCACCCATGTGCCGGTAGCCGTTGACGATGACCTGACTCCGGCCGCCCGCGACATCGACGGTCGGAGAAGACCACGTCGGCACGTCGGTGCGCGGCGTCTTCCAGATCTCGGCACCGGTTGCGACCTCGAGGGCGCAGAGGTAGGAGTCCTCCTGAACGTCGACCTGGAGGATGAGCATGCCTTCATGGAGGATCGGTGAGCTGGAGAAGCCGAACTGGGCACCCTTGGCCGCATACCAGCCCGAGTCCAGCCTGCCGAGGTCCTTGCTCCAGAGAAGCTGACCGTCGAGGTCGTAGCAGTACAGGCCCTCAGAGGCGAAGCAAGCGACGACGTGCTGGCCATCGGTCACGGGCGAAGACGCCGCATGGCTTCCCTTGGGGTGGCGCTTCATGGCGGGCACGGCCTCGATGGCCGTGCGCATCCAGATCAGCTCGCCCGTGTGCTTGTCCAGGCAGACCACTTGAAACTTGTGCGAGCCCTCGTCGTCGACGGGCGTCGGAGACCCGTAGAGCCCGACCTTGAGCTCAGAGTCTCCGCTGCGACGCACGGCCGTCGTGACGAAGAGCCGGTCACCCCAAATCACGGGAGACGAGTGCGCCAGGCCCGGAATCGCCATGCGCCAGCGCACGTGCTCGCCGCTCTCGAGATCCCAGCGCGTCGGCAGGGCGTGGTCGTCGGCGACTCCGCGGGCCTGAGGGCCCCGAAAGGACGGCCAATGCCCGGATGTCGCGTCCTCTTGCGCCGTCGCAGCCGCGGCACCGAGAACGCTGACGAGAACGGCCGTGACACAACGCTCGGCGAAAGCAGAAGCGGGCATGGTTTTCCTCCGGAGGTCTTGCGGTCCAAGTGGTTGCGCACCGAGACAGCCAAGCCCGCGAGGGCTTTCAGGACTCTTTGGCCTCGCGTCGACCGCCAGTCCGAATCGTCGGTCGAGCGCACGCTTCAAGAGGTCCGCCCACCGAGGTCCATCTACCGCATCTCGCCGCGAACTGGGCGATCCTCGATGCTGAGGTGCTCCTCGATCTGACGCTCGATGTAGAGGGCTTGATCGGGGTTGCTCAGGCCCGAGAGCAGCTTCAGGTCTCTCCCGCCCCGCGTCTTGAGCCGTAGCTGATAGGTCTGAGTGGAGCCGTTGCGACCGCGGTTGATCTTCTCTTTGACGTACAGCTGCTCGAGGTCGGCGGCATCGAGGTCGCAGGAGCCGGGCCACGGCAGGGGGCCATGTCGCAGGCTGAATCGGTCGTCGCGGCACTGAATCGTCGACTTGTTCACGAAGCCGGTGATCACGAAGTACGTGAGCCCCACGCCCACGGCGACATGGAGCACTGGAAAGACGAGCATGATCGTCTTACCGATGCCATCGCCTTCCATCTTGTCGGACAAGCCGATCGTGTACCACAGGACCAAGAAGCCGTCCCAGAAGATCACGAAGAAGAGCAGGAACACGATCACCGGCGAGAACCAGCGTCGCGTGATGGTCAGCCCGCCCCAGCCGTCATCGACGATGGCCACGCCCGGAGGTTGCGCAATGCTCTCCCGGGGCCGAGTGGTCTCCGATGAAGGACGTGACTCCGGCGCCGGTCGAGGCACTTGATCGTTGAAGTCGAAGACGGAGTCACAGCGCCGGCACTTCGCGAGGCCCGTGTCGAGGTGCACGTCCTCGGCGACGATCTGCAGCCGGCATTGTGGGCATGTGATTCTCATCAGGCCTCCCCGGGTTCTTCTCGAGTGTCCACGACGGCTCGAGGCTCGTGGACGACGACAGCACTTCTTGTATTCGCTCGGCCCGACGAGGGGAAGCCGCGGTCCCGACGCTCAGCCACTCGCGACGAAGGCCTCGGCCAGCCGCCGGACGCTCTCGGGAGCACAGCCTTCGGCCTTGTTGTTGATGATGACGGTCACATCGCGGCCGTCGCCGCAAGCATCCCGACACAAGGAGGCGAGATCCTGGCGCGTGGCGGGATCCTCGTCGACCAAGTGATCGAAGGGAGCGTATCTGGTCTTGGCGCTCGCGTAGGACAACGGTCGCGCCAGCATCCAGCGAATGACATGAGCGGGCCCGACCTTTCCCTTCAGGATGCGAAGCTGCTCCGACGGCGTCGGCATCGTCGGGTGTGCATTGAGGCAATGACTGGTACCCGTCTCGGCGAGTGCCTGACGATACGTCGGCGTCAAGAGTCGCGAGTTGCGGAGCTCGACCGTGTACCGCGGGCCGACCGGCAGCGATGCCAGAAAGCCGTGCAGCTTCTCAGCAAAACCTCGGGGTCCACCGACGACCGCGAGCTCCAGAGGCGGAAACTGAAAGAGGACCGGCCCCACCTTCTTCCCCAAGCCCTCGACCAAGGGCCCGATGACGACATCGGTCGCGTAGCCCGCATCGAGAAACAGTGCGTTCTCCTTGCCACGCCGCGCTCCCGCACGTGGATGATCTGAAAACACCGGCACCGTGCACCACTCATGAGCCTTGACCAAGAACCGAAAGTCCTCCGGCACCACCTGCGCATACTCCGCGAGGGCGCGCGCTTCGATGGGCGCGTAGTACGTACGATCCAAGCCCACGCTTCGGAACAACGGATGCCGTGCGTAGGCGGCGAGCCCTTCTCGCGCCAGCAACCGCTGCGACACCTCGCGGTCCCACACCAGTCCCTGCCAGCCCGGGAAGGACCAAGACGACGTTCCGAGACGCAGACCTTTCGGAAGGCTCTGCGCCAGCCCTCGCCAGCGCGCGGCATCCGGTGCCAGCCCCACCTTCTCGGAAGGCGGCGGCGGATCGTCGTCGAAGAGGGATCCTTGATGTCCGGTCACGGGCGCACGGGGTCTCTTGTCTCAGGCCGTTCGGGGAGCCCATTGGGTTCCTTCAGGATGCCGATCCTGTCGCCTTGAATCACTTCGGAAACCGGATGAAGAGGTGACCCACGGAAGCCGCGCTCGTCTCTCGAGCTTGCAGGAATCGTCCTGGCGAAAGTTGAGCTTCGCCTGGACACGAGGCGGGCAACGTCAACGTGCGTTGGTCGCGGACGCATTCCAGCGAGGGTCAGCGGCGCGGCACGCAAGCGCCGAATAAGGCATCGATTCGATCGAGGCCCCACGCCGATTCGCGACCGCAAACACGTATCCGTCGATCGCATAATGGATCAGCAACACGCTGAGAACGCCCATGTAGTAGTAGCGCTGAAAGTGATCGGAGTGGGCGGCCCCTAGCCGGAAGGGATCCAGGTGAGCGAACGCCACGATAGTTCCAAAGAGCGCCGCCGTGATCCCGACACACATCGCGTAGAACCGCCAAGCTGGGCGCCCGGTCCCGCTCAGACGCTCGAGAAAGCGGCTCCCGAGCTCTCCGCGGTCCTTGCGCAGCTTCAGGATGAACCAGGTGAGCCCCAGGTACTGCAGGCAGTGCCATGCATTGACGGATTGAAACGCGAGCTCCAGTCGATCACCGCTCGCTGCAATCGGCGTTACGAAGGCGATGACCGCCGTCGACACGATCAGTAAGGTCTTGGGAAGGTTCAGCTCGCTCCGTCTCCACTCATCGAGCGTCTTGAGGGTCCAGACCACGGCCGCGCCCAGGAAGAATGTCCAGACCCCGAGGATGGTCAGCTCGCTCCGGAGTACTTGAGGGATCAGGATCTCGACCTCCCCGAGATAGAAAGAGCCCCGCACCAGCTTGTGCGTCGCAATCGGATAAAAGCTGCTCATGAGCAGCGCGTAGTCCACCCAACGCGACCATCGCCGCTCCTCTCCCCGCCCCTTGGCTCGGTAGATGTCGGTGAGGTACGCGTTCTGGTGGAGGACGTGCACGGAAGCCGAGAAGATGAAGACGCTGAGCAGGATCTGGAAATCCCAGAGCGTCATGATGACCACCAGGGCCGGGATCGCGGTGCTGATCGCGAGCAGAAACCACAGATGGTGGCGACGGAAGCCCGGCATCGCATAGGTCAGCAAGTAGGTCGAGAAGATGTGCGGCCCGCCGACCAATCCGGTCACCGTCAGGTTGAGCCAGGTCGAATCGACGCCGCCCCAAACGAAGGTGAGCACGATGGGGACGATGGCCGCACTCCCGATCAACCATCCGACATCCCAGCGGGCGGATGAGATCCAAGGTGTCGAAGCAGATCGAGGAAGAGTCAGCGCGGACGACGCTGCAGCTCGTGACATGGTTCGGGACTTCCGCGAATCTCGTTCTCAGTACGATCTGGGGTGATCGTCACGGTGCTCGAAGAGCCGGAAAGGGGGTGAGATGGGTCCGTGCAGCCCAGTGGCTCGGCGCCGAGTACTCCGACCGGCTCACGCAGTTGAACGGTCGGCTTGGAAACGTGAGCTCGAGGAGCTGAGATCCCTCCTTTTTCCAGTTGGAAGACTAGGAATCACGCCCGCCAGCGTCAAGCGCCTGAAGCATTCGGCGCACTGCATCCGAGCAGCCTCTGCCGGGCGACATCGGTCAAACGACGGACGAGCTCGAGCCGTCAGAAACCGATCCGTCGCATGACGAAGCGCGGCAGGCACCGAATGACCATCATCACCCAGCGCCAAATGGGTGGCGCATAGACGACGGGCTTGCCGCGGTCGATGGCCCGCAGGACCACGCGCGCAACATCTTCGGGCTCTCCGGCGAAGGGAGGCGGATCGAGCCCCTCGGTCATCCCGGTCTTCACGAAGCCGGGCTTGACGGTGATGGTCTGCAGCCCATCGCTCCGAAACTTGTGATCGAGGCCTTCGAGGTAGTAGCTGAGGCCGGCCTTGGTGGCGCCGTACAGGATCACCGGCTTTCGACCTCGCTCGCCGGCCACCGAGCTAAAGACGCAGAGCTTGCCGCCGCCACGAGAG
Organism: Planctomycetota bacterium; assembly: GCA_029260795.1. GTDB lineage: Bacteria > Planctomycetota > OFTM77 > OFTM77 > OFTM77 > OFTM77. Next base: position 129,204 of record JAJDCO010000128.1, read on the forward strand.
AGCAGCCTCTTTCGAACCTGCTCACAGAGCAGGACCGTGCCTGTGAAGTTCACCTGCAGCACGCGCTCGCATTGCGCCTCGTCTTGCTCGAGCTCGGGCTGCGTCGCGAACAGCCCCGCCGTCACGACGACTGTGTCGAAGCCATCGAGCTTCTCGTCTGCTTGGTCGAGAGCGGCGCGAAAGCCGGACGGCTCCGAGAGGTCGCAGGAAGCACTGCCGACACTGCCATGCGCTCCCAGCACCTCGAGCTCGCGGGCACTCCGCTCGAGATCCTCGAGATCGCGGCCCAGCAAGAACAGCGCCTCACCGCGCTCGGCCAGACGGCGAGCCAAGGCTCGCCCCATACCCTTGGTCGCTCCGAGGAACAACACCTTCATGCTTCGTCTCCGAGCAAGCGAACCGAGAGCGCACTCTTGAGCAACCCCTTGGGGTCGTATCGCCGACGAAGCTCGTTCCAAGCTTCGATCCGGGGATCCATCGCTCGGAACTGCTCCACACGCGTCAGCGCGTCCTTGGCGAGGTAGATCCGCCCTCCTTCGGCGACGACGTGTTCGTTGAGCGCGTCGACGATCGTCTGCGTCTGGCGCCCCCGCATCGGGAGGTCCATCGCGATCGTGAGACCAGGGCGAGGAAAGGAGATCGATCCACGACTCTCGGCGCCGAAGTCCTTGACGACCACGAGATAGGGTGTGCCCCCGTGGCGCACGAGGATGTCGAAGAACTTTCGACACGACTCGGCGCCGCGCTCCGTCGGCAAGACGCATTGGTATTGCGTGAAACCTCGGCGTCCGTAGACGCGGTTCCAATGGCGCACGGCGTCGAGCGGGTAGTAGAACGGTTGGGGCGAGACGATGCCGGCACCCGCCGTCGCCGAGCGCACGCGGTAGTAGAGCGCATTGAAGCTCCGCACGAACCATCGCGAGAGCGCCCAAGTGGGCAGGTCGAACGGTACCGCAACCGATCGCTTCATCGCCGGTAGGCGAGCCGGCGCCTCGCTCGCTTCCGCCCAGCGCCCGACGATCAGGATTCCGCGGCCCAGCCGCGCACCCGGCGCCAGGCAATCGGACCAACCCACCGTGTATGGCCAGTGTCGACTCGCCTCGAGCAAGCGGTCGATCATCGTCTCCAGATCCGGCACCGGCGACGTTTCGGCCCAGATCCAGGGAGAGGCGACCTTCTTGAGCTGGACCTCGAGCTCGAGAAGATGGCCCGTCAGACCCATGCCTCCCTGGCTGGCGAGGAAGAGCTCGTCCTGCTCGCCGACCTCCCGCACCTCGCCATCTGCGGTCCGAAGCCGAATCGAGCGCACATGCTCACCGAAGCAACCGGATTCGTGGTGGTTCTTGCCGTGAACGTCGGCGGCGAACATTCCGCCGAGCGTCACGAACTGCGTGCCCGGGGTCACCGGAGTGAACCAGCCGCGGGGTAGCAAAACGCGATTCAGCTCGGCGAGCGAGAGGCCGGCTTCGCAGCGGAGGCGTCCCGTCTTCGAGTCGAACTCCAAGAAGCGGTCCGCGAGAGTCGAGCACGCAACCGGCGCTCCCGGTAGAGGCAGCGAGGCATCTCCGTAGGAGCGGCCGAGGCCGCGGGTCAACGTCGCGCCCACCGTGATCCGCGGCAGGTCTTCTGAGCGAAGCTGGGGTGCCTTCACGATCGGATGCCGACCCCAGCCGCTCAAGGCGGTCGCGGGCGGCAAGTCGGTGGCGGCGGGCGCCGCCCGCTCTGGGATGGCCGTCTCGGTCATGGGTCGAGAATGGACTCCAGCTCTCGAAAGAATGGCGACAGGCTAACGGTCCCGGATCGGACCGTCCAGGCAGGAGTCCCTCGGCAGGTCAAGAAGTTCGAAATGGAGACGGCAGCAGGCTTCGTCGCGCCTCATTGTAGCGACCCTCCTGGGCATTGCGACCCATGACCGATCGCGTCGAGCCGTTTCGGCCTCGAGTCAATGCTGGATCGCAATCTCGTCGAGATTCAGGTGCCCCCAAGCTTCCGAAGAGCGATCGACCAGCCGCAGGCGAGCCAGTTGACGGGCCCAGGGACTGACGTCCCAGGCGACTCGGCGCAAGCGGTTGTCTCCGGCACCCGTGGCTCGGAGCACCTCCTCGCCCGACTCGGCGAGCTCGAGGGCCAAGTACAGACGCTCGCGGTCCTGCCCGCCTCCGATGCGGAACGCCAGCCGACCAGCGGGGAGCTCGAACAGCGGCGAAACGAGCTCGCCGACGGGCGCATCCCCCACCGTGCGGTTGGCGGGGTCCGCCGGGCTCGTCCGATCCTCGTACCCACCGACGTACCAGTGCCCGCTCGGTGCCACGAGCTGACCGCGCACCTGCGAGCCCTCGGTGTAGGTCGGTTGGCGAGCGAAGGCCTCGCCTCGCGCCTCCCATCCTTGCAGCGTGCCGTCCTCGAAGTCCCAGATCACATCGAAACGCTCGAAGAAGACCGGGCTCTCGGGCACCTCCTTCTCCGGCCGCCACTCGAGCGGGGCGATCTGAATGCCGCCCTCGAGATCGTGCACCGAAGTGATGAACCAGTCGTCTCCGAGGCGGACGATCTCGGGCGCCGCGACGGCGATGGTTCCGATCTTCTTGTCGTCCATGTCGAGACCGAAGTCGAGCGGATCGACCGAACGATAGACGTGCGTCAACGGCGGGCGGTAGCTGCTCGTGCGAAACAGGGTGTACGCGCCGTCGCGCTCGACGACGAAGGGACACTCCGCGCTCCAATTGCCCTCGCCCGCCGAGCCTCCCCAGGCGACCGCCACCGGACGTGACCAGTTCACGAGGTCGGACGAGGTTCGGCAGTAGATCTTGCAGGGCGCCGGCGCGCCGGGATCGTGGCCCGTGAAGTAGCAGAAGTACTGATCGCCGACGCGGATCACCATCGGATCCCTCGCCTCACCCGGGCCGAGGAAGACGCGGCTGTAGCCTCGGGCATCGGCGTGGCGCGTGAAGGCGATGCCGTCTTTGGAGGTGGCAAGACAGATCTGGCACTCGCCCGTCTCGCTGCGGTGGCCGCCGTACAACATCGACCAGCCGGTTTCGGTGCGAAACGCGAAGGGCGCCTGAATCCACTCTTGACCACCCCAATCCTCGATGCTCTCACCGAGCTCGGAACGCGCGCGCATCGCGATGCCTCGGGGCTCGAAGGCGCCCTTCAGCGAGGAGCCTTCCCAACGATGGAGCACCCGACCGAGGGCCGTCCCGCGAATGCACGCCCAGAGCTGCCAGCGCCCATTCGCGGCTCGCCAGAGACCGTGATCGACGACCTCTTGCCCCGGGCGAGTCCACTCGCCGAGGTCCGGGTTTCCCGTCAGGTGTTGAAAGTCGCCCGCCAGCACGGGCAGGAGGGGGACGGCTTCGCTCGGAATCAGGTCGGCTCCCACGGCACAGTGATCGGAGGGTGTCCTTCCATCGCGTTGGGTGCGGTCGATCCAGGCCGAGCGCACCTCCCACCGATCGTCGCAGAGCACGTAGTCGATCTTGCCCCCGTCGAAGCGGGCTCGAAAGCCGGTGAACGTTCCGGACAGGCGCTCGCCGGGGTGCCGCACTCGAAAGGCATCCCGCCAGCCAGCCGCTCGAAGGGCCTTCAAGGGCTCGGATCCCTCGCCGGCGTTCAGATCGCCCATCAGGACACGAGGTCGATCGGCGAAGCGCTGGCTCCACCTCGCGATGAGCTGTGCCGACTCGGTGCGAGCCTGAGAGCCCCGGTGGTCGAAGTGCGTGTTGAGGACGACGAAGCGCTGCCCGTCGAGCCGATCTCGAAGTGCGGCCCAAGTACAGATCCGCGGGAGCGCCGCATCCCACCCCTGCGAGCCGACCTCCTCGGGGCTCTCACTCAGCCAGAAGGTCCCGCTCTCCTCGATCTCGAGGCGAGCCGCGTTCACCAGAATGGCCGAGAGCTCGCCGCGATCGCCGCCCTCACGGCCGACACCGATCGACCGGTAGCCCTCGAGCCCGTCTCGAATCTCATCGCGCTGAAAGGCGAGCGCTTCTTGTAGACCGAGCACGTCGGGCTGCTGGCTCCGAATGGACTCGATCAACCATTCGCGGCGCTTCTCCCAGCGGTTCTCGCCGTCCTGCGCTGTACCGTACCGGATGTTGTAGGACAGCATGCGAATCGCGGGCTGCCGCGCGATCGGCGGCTCTTCGAGCTGGAAGAGCACCAGTGACGCAACGACGATCGTCCAGGCCGGGAAAGACATGAGAGGCCTCCGGTCGTACGGGCGGTTCCGATTCATCGAGCCATCGGCTCGCAGATCCGGCTGGTCATCGTCGACCCGATGTCGTATCAGGGGCGGCGAATCACCCGAGCGGCGCTCGCTCGGCGACCCGATCCTGTGCCAGGAGCCCATCGATGACAACGCGTCGCTTTTCCGGTCTCGTCTGGCTGGGCCTGTTCGGCTCGGTCCTCGCCATCGGCTGCAGCACCCGTGTCCTCAAGAAAGGAGGCATGGAGCTCACGACTCAGGGGGTGTCGGAGCTGCAGTTCGACGACGAAGGCGACGGATTCGTCGACTTGCGTAATGAAGGTCCCGGCACCGTTCTCATCGCGCTCCTCGACGAGGACGGCGGCGTTCTCGTGCGTGAGGATTTGTTGCCGGGGAGCGAGAAGCGCTTCAAGCTCGAAGAGGTGCAGCGCGTCCACCTGGAGAATCGCAGCGATGAGCCGGCCGATGTCTTCTTCGAGCTGCTGGTTCATGGCGTCGACAACGTGCTGCAAGTCGACATGACACGCTGATCGACTATCGATGCGGGCTGCCCTCCGGATTCGGACCCGCCGGTTCCGTGACGGGCGTCGACGGCCGACCCGCAATCGCGGCCAGCAGGATATCTCCGTAGGCTTCCCAGCGCGCCGAGTCGTCGAGGCCGTCCGCGGAGCGAGGAAGCTCGAGAGTGATGATCGGGACACGCAGCTCGAGCCCGACCCACGAGCCCAGCGAGCCGGGACGGCTGCCCAGCTTTCGCACCGGAAGCGGACCGGCTTGCGCCATGAGCTCGGCCAGATCTTTCGCCGGCCCGTCGTAGTCGATGCAGCCGAGTGGTTGGTGGATCGAGACGACGCGGGCGGGACGCTCCTCGAGAATGAGATCCATCAATGCGCGGCTCTCGGGCTCGCTGAGCGCCGAGTCTCCACGCGATCTTCCAGAGCGGTAGTTCCCGGCCGGGAAGTTGCGATTGAGGTCCACGCCTCGCACGTTGTGTCGACGACGGTAGGCGACGCCGTCCGGGTTCGCCACGGGAACGAGGACGACGCGGCGGCCCTTGGCATGATCCGGCTCAGCGTCGAGCACCTCGGCCAGCCGTTCGACGAGGGCCGTGCCCGCGGCCTCGTCTCCATGGATGGAGGCGAGGATGAGGACGTGATCCGGGCCCGAGCCGATCGTGATCACCTCGATCGGTCGCCCTTCGACCGAGTTGCCGAGCTCACGCCGCACGGGTCCATCTGGCATCTCGGGCTTCGGCTCAACCGGTTTCCGCGCGACGGTGCGGCCGGAGTCGGCCGGCACGCGAGATGAAGGCAGCGGCGTTCTGCAACCGGCGCTGACCACCATCAACACCAGCAACGAAAACGCAAGCCCACGGCTCGATCGATCGATGCGGCGATCCATGATTTCCCCCACGCGGATGAGCTACCCGGCCCGGCCCCATCGTAGGCGTCGTCACCTCGGATGCAACCGCGGGTCGCTCGAGCACGGAGCGTCGATTCGGAGGCCAGAGAATGATCAGAGACCCGAACGGAAGCCGACACGTCGCTCTGAGCAAATCCTCGTGGCCCATCGTTGGGCGATTCGCATTCGAAGGACATGGAAGAGAGAGCGGGGCGCGAGATGCCTATGAACCAGTTGCCAGGTCGGCTCGTCGCGATGGTATCGAAGACGCAGGTCGCACGGAACGCGTTGCGAATCGCTGCGAAGCTGGCGCCCGTCTTCGTTCCTTCGGCAGGGCTGCCTGCGCATCCAGCGGACTGAAGTCCGCCCTCCGAGGCTCAGCTCCGCGTGACCCACTCCCCCGCCCACCAACCCAACAGGACGGCCGCGAGGCCACCGACGTTGCTCAAGAGCACGTACGCGAGCATGCGACCGAGCTGCCCGTCCTGCATCATGCGGAGCGACTCGAGCGAGTAGGCCGAGAAGGTCGTGAAGCCCCCGAGCACGCCGGTGAGAAGCAGCAGGCGCCACTCGTCGCGCGCGACCCAAGGACCCGTGAAGAGGACGGCCAGGCCCCCGATCGCGAAGCTCCCGATCCAGTTCACGGTCAGCGTGCCCAGCGGCCACGATATTCCCGAGAGTCGCTGCACGAGCTCGACGACGAGGAAGCGGCCGACGGCCCCGAGCCCGCCGCCCAGAGCGATGAAGAGGAAGCTCATCGTCGCAACCGGTACACGGGCCGATTCGCGCTGGGCATCCGCCAGGCCCGATAGCCCGCCCGTCGAAACAGCTCGGGAACGCCCGTCCACGCGAAGGCGGCCGGCATGCGGTCCTTCTTCGGAACCACCGGATAGCCTTCGATCACCTGCGCACCGAGGGCGAAGGCGCACTCGGTCGCCGCCTCGAGGAGCCGGGTCGCGACTCCTTGCCCGCGCGCGCGCGCCGGGATGAAGAAGCAGACGATGGACCAGGTCTCGTCGTCCCAGCGCGTCTGGATGTCGCGCACGGTCTCGAGTCGCGGAAAGTCCGAGCGCGGTCCGAAGGAGCACCAGCCAACCGGCTCGTCGTCACGTAGCGCGAAGACGGCATGAACCGCGTCGTCCTGAACCAGTTGGCGAAACATCTTGCGATGAGGCGCTCCCTTGTTCTCCTCCCAAGAGCGACCGCCCTTGGGGACGCGAGGCCACATGCACCAGCAGCCTCCGCAAGCGCCGTTGGTCCCGAACAATCGCTCGACGAGCGGCCAGTCCTTCGGCTCGAGTGTACGAACGGTCCACGCGTCGGCGCTCGCCGACGATCCCGATTGGGTCATGTCGCTCTTCCTCCGAGTGCTCGCCTCGACCAGGACATCAGATTACCCGGTTCGGGTCGGTCGTGCTCGATCGAACCTCGCCTGGAACCGCTGCTCGAGAGAGCGGCAAGCCTTCATCACCCATGACCTGGGACGGTCGACCTCCGGGGCGGGTCTGGTATCATTCTTCCCGCCGCGACTCCTTCGTCAGGACCGAGAATCCATGCGCCGAGAGATGCAGGTCGAGTTGATCCGTCGGGCCCGTTCCACCATTGGGCGAGGCGAATCCGAGATGTCCTCCGAGCCGGGGCACGTTCCGGTTCAGCACTATATCGACCCCGACCGTTTGGCGCGTGAGCGCGAGGTCCTCTTTCGCCGCTTCCCGATCGTGGTCGGCTTCAGCTCGCAGGTCGCGCGCCCGGGAGACTTCCTCACCCACGACTACACGGGCGTCCCGATCCTGGTCGTGCGGGACTCCGAAGGCGAGCTGCGCGCCTTTCTGAACGTCTGTCGCCATCGCGGGGCTCATCTCAAGCGGGAGGCGAGCGGCAAGGGCTGCGAGCACCTGGTCTGTCCCTTCCATGGCTGGGCCTACGACCTGAAGGGTCGCTTGCAGTCGATCCCGGACCCGGCAGGCTTTCCGGGCGTCGACGCGGACCAGCGGAGCCTCGTGCCCGTGTCGGTCTACGAGCGCGGCGGGCTGGTGCTCGCGATCCCGACGCCCGGTCTCGAGGTCGACATCGACCAGTTCTTCGGGTCCATCCTGACCGATCTCGAAACCTTCGGCTTCGATCAGTTCATGATGGTGCGGCCGTCGGTCCGCACTCGCCAGCTCAACTGGAAGCTGCATATGGACGCGACGCACGAGATCTATCACCTCGCGTCGCTGCACGGCACGACCGCCGGCTCGGGCTACTTCAACAACATCAGCCTCTTCGACTGCGAGCCGCCTCATGCGCGGGTCGTGCTTCCGCAGGCGAGCGTGCTCGAGCTCGACGATGCGCAGCCGGATGAATGGAACATCCGCGAGCACTGCGGCATGCTCTACAGCCTCTTCCCCAACACGTGCATCCTCGTGCACGCCGGCTACGTGCAGGTACTATCACCGTTCCCGGTCGATACCGACACGACGGTGCTCGTCGGTGGCATGCTCGTTCCCAAGGGGCCGGTCTCCAACGAGGAGGCCTTCGAGCGCAAGTTCCACTACGACACGTACTGGAAGACGATGGAAGAGGACATGCTGATCTGCGAATCGATGCAAGCCACGATGCGCTCGGGTGCGAACGACGAGCTGATCCTGGGCCGCTACGAGCAGGTCGTCACGCAGTTCCACGCCAACGTCGAGGACGCTCTGACCGGCAGCCTCACCGCATCGAAGAAGTAGTCCTCGGTCACGGCGGCGGGGACGAGCTCATCTCGTCCCCGCAAGACCAGCGACTCAGCTCTTCGGATCGTGATCGTGTCCCTCGACGACGTCTTGGATCGGCGGCGCCTCGTGGGCCACCATCTCACCCGACTTCAGCTTGCCCATGTAACGGTGGTAGGCCGTCATGGCCGTGCGTCCGAAGATGAGCATGATCGGCACGTTGGCGAAGAGCATCACTCCCGTGCCCAGAGTCGTCAGCATGTCGAGCTGCTGATCGGTCTTGATGAAGCCGACACACGTGACCACGACCAGCAAGCAGAAGATCCCCTTGTAGGGCAGGACCGCTCGCTCGCCGAAGAGGTACACCACTCCCTGCTCGCCATAGTAGCTCCATGAGATCATCGTCGAGAGCGCGAACAGCCAAGCCGCCATCGTGACCAACCACTTGCCGAGGCCGTCCTGAATCTCGTCGAAGGCTCGCGCGGTCAAGGTGGCACCGGTGTAGGTCGCATAGAGCCCGGCTTCGTGCAGCTTCGGCTCGACATCGCTTTCGATCGGCGACCAAGTGATCTCGAGGCCCGAGCCCTTCTCCGCGATGACGCCCTCGAGCTTGTGCAGCTTGTTCTCGGTGTCGGCGTTCTCCGCCGCCTCCAAGATCACGAAGACCTTCTCGCCCGCGACCCACTCGCCCTTGGTCCTCGGCGGCGGTGCGACGACCTCCAACGCCCAACCCTCCTCGGACTGGACCACGGCCGGCGACTCGGAGAAGGTCGCTTCGGCACCGCGATTCCAAACGCCACTGAGCAGGATGACCATCGCGGTCAACGTGCAGACGACGATGGTATCGATGAAGGGCTCGAGACCGGCAACGACACCCTCGCGCACCGGCTCGTCGGTCTTGGCTGCGGAGTGGGCGATCGGCGAGGAGCCCTGGCCGGCCTCACTCGAGAACAAGGCGCGCTTCATGCCGGAGTAGAAGGCATACCCAAAGGCTCCGCCGAGGAAGGCACCCGAGGCTTCGGTCGGGCTGAAGGCCGAGGAGAAGATCAGGCGAAAGACCTCCGGAACGTCCGTGATTCGAGTCAAGATCACGTAGAGGGCGGCCAGGAGATAAGCGAGGCACATGAACGGCACGATCCGTCCCGCGGTCGCTCCGATGCGCTTGATGCCGCCGATGATCACGGCCCCGACGATCAGCGCCATGATGATACCGGTCAGGATCGACGGGATCCCGAAGTAGAACTCGGTGACGTCGGCCGTGTTCCAGGCCTGGAACATCGCGCCGCCCGTGACCGTCGAGGCGAGGAGAGTGACGCAGAAGATGCCGCCGATCACCTTGCCAACACCGCCGAACCCGAGCTCTGCGAAGCCTTGCTTGGCGACCCACATCGGTCCGCCGTGCGGGTTCTCCGGATCCTCCGTGTGGCGATACAGCATCGAGAGCGACACCTCGGTCGTCTTGATGGCCATGCCGAGAACACCGACGACCCACATCCAGAAAACGGCACCCGGCCCACCCAAGCTGATCGCGAGCGCGACACCGCCGATGTTACCGAGTCCCACGGTCGCCGAGAGCGCCGCCGAGAGCGCCTGAAAGTGGTTGATCGCGCCGGGGTCGGACTGATGGTCGTACTTGCCTCGAACGACGGAGACGCCGTGCGTCAATGCCCGGTACTGGCAGAAACGGCTCCAGAACGTGAAGAGCACGCCGACGGCCAGAAGCGCGTAGAGCACGAAGTCGTGCCAGAGGATGTCGTTCGCGATTCCGACCAGATTCCAAAGGGCATCCATGGGCTTTCCTCTCGGGGTGTGGCGGGCGTCTCCGGCGTGAGGCGAATCATACGCGGGAGGTTGGTTCGAGACAAACCCGACGGTCGACGAGAGAATGAGCCCCGACTCGATCAGTGACGGGCGACGCATCCCCTGGTTGATCGGGCGAAAGCCGCGCCCGATCATCGCCCGCTTCGTCCGACCGCGCCTCGACAGGGCTCCGCCGCGATGCTTCCAATCTCGCCCGCAACCCAGCACCTCGTCGAAGAGCTGTACGCCGCGGCGGACCACGGCACACGCGAGGCCGAGCTCTTCACGCTGCTGAGCGCCATTGCGCGTGCCGGCGACCCCGGCGCGATCCCGGCGCTCGTTCCGTTGTTGATGGGCGAAGCCGGACGGCTCGAGTCCGCCGTCGCACGCACTCTCGATCGACTTCTTCGGCAGGTCACGCCCCGACTCTGGTCTCGACTCGACCGGGCACTGCGACAGATCTCCGCCCGGAGTCGAGGAGGCCAAGGCTGGAATCGGCTCGGAACCGACCTGGCCTGGATCGATCGTCACCCCGTACGACGCGTCTCCTTGCTCGGCTTGGCGAGCGGCCACCCGAACGGATTCTTGCGAGCGGTCGCGCTGCAGCGGCTGGCCGAGGACCCCGATCCCCGCGGCCTCCCGTTCCTGTTGCTCCGCCTCAACGATTGGGTCCCTTCCGTTCGAGAGCTGGCGCGACGAGCATTGGACGCCCGATTGACGCCCGATCGATTCGTGGACTTCCTCGCCTTGCTTCCCTTGATCGAGCGGCTCGAGTCCAGCAACCGGGATCACGGAGACTGGCTGGCTCGCTTCCACCGGTACCTGGAAGCTTCGGCCGATCCCGATGCGATCGCGATCGGTCGCTTCGCCCAGGACGCTCTGGTGCGCCGAACGAGCACCACGCTGGCTCTGGCACGCACCGATCGTCCGTTGCCGATCCTCCTGCGGGCCGCCGCCGATCCCGATGCCCGCCTCCAGACGTGGGCGGTTCGCCAAGCGGATCACCTCGAGGCCGGCACGCGCCTGGCCTTCGCTCGCGCCGCCGTCACGAGTCGCTTCCCGGCGGTACGGTACCGAGCGCTCGCCCTCCTGGCCGAGCGCTATCCCGAGCAAGCAATCGAGGATCTGCTCCGGTCCCTCACGGATCCGGTCGCTCGAATTCGCGCGCTGGCCCGGTTTCATCTCGACCGCGTCGCCCCCCGAGACATCGCGCGCTTCTATCGAGACCGTCTCTCCGAGAACCAGCGAGCTCCGATGATCGGAGTCGTGGCCGGCCTCGGGGAGACCGGGCGCCCCGCGGACGCCGACCGTCTACGACCCCTCTTGAAGAGCCCGCGGGCGCGAGTGCGCGCCGCGGCCGTCCGAGCCATCGCGACCCTCGCCCCGAAGAGGTGCCGAGTGGCGCTCCTGGCGCGTCTCGATGACGAGTCCCGCGTCGTCTCACGAGCGGTCTGGCAGGTCGCTCGCCGGTACCGGACGCTCTTTCCACCCGACGCGGTCTGGCGACGCTTCCGAGAGTCCCGCGTCCGCCACGTCCGAAGCCATGCGCTGAGAATCCTGTCCCTGCGAGACCGGTGGACCAGCCTCCAATACCTCTTGCCGACCGCCCCCGACAGCGATCTCGTGATCGCCCGCGAGGCGCGCGATCTCATCGCCCGTTGGTGCGCCGAGTACAACCGCTCCGCCATCGTGCCGACCGCCGAGCAGCTCGGAGTGCTGAAGGAGCGTCTGGCGAAGTTCGAGTGGGCGCTCCCGCCGCCGCTCGTTCAGACGATTCGGTTCAGCCTCGAGTCCTGGCCGAGTTGAGGCAGCGGGCAGCGGGCAGCGGGCTCCCGACTCCCGACAAGATCCGGATTATGCGATGCTCTTCGGGGCCGGATTGCGTTCAGAAAGCCGGAGTCCCGTCGAGTGTAGAGCCCCCGTCCCACCGCGATCGCTCTCCCATCGGCACGCAGAAAGAGGATGTCTTCTATGCCCGACCAGCACCGCCGTTTCCCTGACGTGCCCTCCCGTGTCATTCTGTTCGCCCTTCTCTTGATGGGGCTCGCCAGCCCGGCCTCCGCCCAGTACAGCGACGCCGATCGAGATCTCGATCTCCAGTCGTTCGACCAGGTTTGGTCGACGATCAACGCGAAGCACTGGGACCTCGAGGGCGTCGACTGGGAAGGGGCCCGCGAAGAGCTCCGACCCAAGATCGAGTCCGCGAGCTCGCGGAGGGAGTCCCGTCGGATCCTGTCGCAACTCCTGGAGCGGCTGGGTCAGTCTCACTTCGGGATCATTCCCAGCTCGGCCGCCGCGCTGCTCGAGAAACCGAAAGAGGACGACCCGAAGGACCCAGCCCTCTCCGAAGCGAAGGAGCGGCTCAGGTCGGTGGCGAAGTCAGAGAAAGCGGTCATCGGCGGCGCGGGCGTCTCGGGCCTCACGGTGCGGGACGTGAACGGTGCCGCTCTCGTCACACACGTGATGAAGGGCACGCCGGCGGAAGAGCGGGGGATTCGCCCGGGCTGGGAGATCTTGCGGATCGGATCGGACGACGTCCGAGAGCGCATCGCTCGCCTGCGCGAGAGCCTGCCTCAAAACACCATGATGGGCTTGATCATCAACGCAACGATCGCGGCGCGACTCAATCGTTCGGCCGGCCGAACGATTGAGGTGACCTTTCGGACGGGCGCGAACGACGAGAAGACGCTCTCGTTCGAGACGGTGCCCCATCCGGAGAAGCCGGTGCGCTTCGGCAACATGCCGGAGATGCGCGTGCTGTTCGAATCGAAGCAACTCGAGGACGGTGTCGGGTATGTGCGCATCACGTCGTTCTTCGACGTCGTCTACCTCGTCACCCACTTCCGCCGCGCGATCGAAGAGTTCGAAGACGCTCCGGGCCTCGTCATCGATCTGCGCGGCAACCCCGGCGGCATCGGGGCCTTGGCGATGTCCTTGGCCGGATTCCTGGTCGAGGAGTCGGAAGACGACGAGGAGATGCGTCTGGGCACGATGATCACCCGCAGTAGCGAGGTCCATTTCGGAATCAACCCGCGCGACATCCAGTTCACAGGGCCGTTGGCCCTGCTGGTCGACGAGGACTCCGCCTCCACGACCGAGATCTTCGCGGGCGGCATGCAGGACCTGGGTCGAGCCCGTGTCTTCGGTGTAACGACCGCCGGTGCTGCCCTGCCCTCGACGTTTCTCACGCTCGCCAATGGGGATCAGCTCCAGTACGCGATCGCGAACTACATCTCGGTCAGCGGCAAGGCCCTCGAGGCCGACGGCGTGACACCCGACGAGGTGGTCGTTCCGACTCGCGAGCGCCTCTTGGCCGAGGGCGATCCCATCTTGTCCGCCGCACTTCGTTGGATCGAAGAGCAGGACGCCAACTCCAAGTAGTCGTGACACCTCTCCAGGCGTGTCACCTTCTCCCACAGAATCCAAAGGGGTAACCCCATGAATCATCGGATCCGGCTCTCGTTCGGACGCCTCCTCACTCTGCTTGCACTCGTCGGCATCGCGGCTCCGTTCGCGACAGCACAGGTCGGCACGAAGACCACGGCGGATCAGGTCATCACGAAGTTCATCGAAGCGACCGGTGGCGAGAAGGCCTACGCGAGCGTCAAGAAGAACATCGTCATGAAGGGCGAGATCGAGATCGGCGGCATCGGCGTGAAGGGTCCTCTGGTCGACTACTCCGCGCGTCCCGATCTGCACAAGAGCGTCGTCGATCTCGAGGGGCTCGGCCAGACCGTCAGCGGCTCGGGCGGCGGGATCGCGTGGGAATCGAGCCTCATGGGTGGTAACCGCCTGATGGAAGGTGCCGAGCTGACCAAGACGCTCCGCGATGGGCGATTCCAGATGATCCTGCATTGGAAGGAGTTGTTCGCGAAGGGCGAGGTGGACGGCTCCGAGAAGATCGTCATCAAGATGGAGGGCGACAAGAAGGCCCAAGAGCGCGACTGCTGGAAGGTCGTTCTGACGCCAAAGAAAGGCGAGGGCGAGCCGGAGGTCATGTACTTCGACAAGGAGTCGAATCTGATGATCCGACAGACCTCGGTCTACGACTCGGCGATGGGTAAGCTCGACATCCAGACTGACATGACCCATTACAAGAAGATGGGCAACATCCTCTTCGCCGACCGCATCACTCAAATGGTCGCCGGACAGGAGATCCTGGTCCAGATGACCTCCATCGAGACCGATGTCGATCTCCCCGAGGACACGTTCGATCCGCCGGCCTCGATCCAGAAGCTGATCGAGAAAGCCAAGGCGAAGGCGGATGCCAAGGGCAAGAACGACGGCCGCTGACGTCCCGACGATCCTGCATCGAAGGCCTCGTCGCTTCTGCGACGGGGCCTTGTCGTTTCCGAGCGATCTCAGCGCGCCAAGAGGCGTCGCAGCTCCTCGATCGGGATCGCTTCGCCGACGTGGCCGCCGCGGCCCTTGACCTCGGTCGCCATGGTCAACGAGTTGTAGACGGCCTCCTCGACCGCCTCGACCGTCGCCAGAAAGATCGGATTGAGAGCCGGATCGTCGAGGACCTCGATCTGGCGACGAAAGTCCGGTGCTTCTCCTTGGCGGCGAGTCGCGAAGGCGATCACGAAGTCGCCAGAGCCATGGCTCATGAAGGAACCGGTCCTCGCCAACCCGAGCAAAGCCCGTCGCGCGATACGCTCCAGCTGACGAGGGACGACCGGAGCATCGGTCGCCACGACGATCATGCAGGAGCCCTCTTCCTCGTCCTCCCGAGGCCGACGTCGACCGTCCTCCGCGGCCTGCCCGGAGCGAGTCCGCTGCCGTGCCGTTTCAATGGCCGACCGAAAGGCGTAGCGCCCCAGCGCCTCTCCGACCCGCACTCCGTTGATCGACAAGACGCCGCCGAAGTTGGATTGTACGAGGACACCGACGGTGAAGCCTCCCAACGGTGTCGGAAGCTTGCGCGAGGAGGTGCCGATCCCGCCCTTCCAACCGAAGGCCATCGTACCGGTGCCCGCACCGACCGAGCCCTCGGGGACCGGGCCCGTCGCAGCGTTCTCGATCGCCGACCAGACGTCGAGCGTTTTCACGTGCTGCCCACGGATGTCGTTCAAGAAGAAGTCGTTGGTCTCACCAACGACAGCATTGACCGACTTCACGTTCTCGTTGCCGGGTTGCTTGAGTGTCCACGCAACGACGGCATCGATGGCGGTCCCCACCGAGAGCGTGTTGGTCAAGACGATCGGCGTCTCGAGCTCGCCGAGCTCTCGAACCTGAAGGAACCCGGCGGCCTTTCCGAAGCCGTTGCCGACGACCACCGCGGCCGGGACCCTCTCTTGGAAGAGGTTGCCTCCGTGCGGCACGATCGCCGTGACACCCGTTCGCACATTGCCGTCGCGCACGAGCGTCTGGTGGCCGACCCGGACCCCGGCCACGTCGGTGATCGCGTTTTGAGTCCCGGGAGGGAGCACTCCGGGAGTGACACCGAGCTCACGAATTCGTGCTCGCTGCTCCGTCGCCTCTTGGGCGCCCGCGGCGCCCGACCAGAGCACCCAGACCAACAGCACGGAGACCGCGCCGAGCCAACCTGTCTCCGTGAGCATCGGTTCTCTGTCTTTCTGGGGCTGCGCCCGGCAATCGCTATCGAAAGAGATGGGCCCGGATTTGGGCCGAACGGCCTTGTTGCCCTTGGGCGAGCCAGACGACGCCGACGAGGCCCGAGGGGTTCATGTCGAGAACGATCCGATTCGATTGTCCGGCGAGAGCCTGCTCGCCCCGCCAACCTCCATTGGAGGCGAATCGACTCGCCCAGGGCTCCCAGACGTTTCCGGATCGACGTTGCCACAGTGCGACGGCGTTGCCGCGCGCATCCACGCGGATTCGAACGTCACGTGTATCCGAGTTTTGATGCTCGAGAGCCTGAATCCGACCCCAACCCGACTCGGGATCACGGCGAACCGCACACACGTCGTCCCACCCTTGCCGACTGACGAGCTGGAAGATGACCACGGCTCCACCCGCACCATCGAGTCCGAAACGCGGTGAGTGCAGGGCGTGGTCCGCCTCTTCGGCCGCGACCCGGATCTCGCCCCATCCCGTGGACCTGTGAAAGCGGCGCTCGAGGATACGCCCCAGCGGCTTGGGAGGCGCCTGCAGGCTCTGCCACACGACAGTGACGGTGCCGTCTGGCTCGACGGCGAGACGCGGTCGGCTCGAATCCGTCTCGGGCTGATCGAAGCTCTGGGCATCGCGCCAACCGGTTAGCGGTACCCACCGGGTCCACCAGATCGATTGAAGCTCCCCATCGCTCTGCGACCACATCACGGTGACGTGGCCCCGCGCGTCGACGGCAAAGTCTGGGATGCTGGGTGGCTCGGTACCGACATCGAGTCGGCGAGCGGGTTGCCATCCGTTGGCCACCGATTGAACGGCGCCCCAAAGGTCGATCTCCTCTCCCACCCCCTCCGTCCAAAGCGCAACGGCGACGCCGGAGTCCGAGCTCGTGATCACGGGTCCACGTGAGATCTCTTGGGACGAGCGGATCACGGCGAGCTCACCCCAACCAGCGTCCGAATCGAAGGTACGTACCTGGATCTCCTGCCGCTCGTTCTCGGGATTGCTCGTCACCCAGGCGGCCCGAGTGCGACCATCAGAGCTCGCGGTCAGGGTCGGGTTGTTCGGATCGCCCTCTCCGCTGGCGTCGATCGCCTGGGCGGTCGTCCAGCCCTCACCCGGCTCATACTGGCTGGCGGAGATCGTCTGGGTGCCGTCTGAGTCGTGACGCACCCAGACTGCGCGAGCGGAGCCACCGGGCGTCACGACGAGAGCGGGACGGGAGGAGCTGCCATCGACGGGAAGCTCGAGCGGCAAGGGGTCACCCCAGGGGCCTTTGGGCTCGAGATGACGCACGAAGATGGCCGATTGATCCCCATCGAAGCCGTTCCAAATCGCAATCGCGCCGCCGTACGCGTCGAAGGCGATCGTCGGTCGGGCATTCAGCTCGACCGCAGGATCGACGGACTCGTCACCTTCGAAGATGCCGTCGCGGGTCTGAAAGCTCCAAACGACCTCAGTGGCGAGGCGGTTGCCTGTCGTATCGCGAAGGTCTCGACCGAGATCGACCGTGTACTCGGCCATCACACCGAGGGGAAAGTCCGGCTGAAAGATGACGTCCGTTCCCGTCGGGCTGGGGACATCTCGAAAGCGGAACGTCCCGGGAACAGGGCCTGCGACGCTTCGAACCTTGAAGCTGTCCGTCGTGACCGAGGTCGGCTCGATGGGTCGATCGAAGCGGACCCGAACGTTGACCCTGAGGCCAACTTCCCGTGCCGATCGCTCCGGAGAGATGCTGACGACCTTGGGTGCCACCTCGTTCGGAACGCTCTCGCTTTCGCTGAAGAGGAAGTAGCGGCTCTTCCGGCGACACGATCCCGTGAGCAGGACGGTGAGGATGAGCAAGGCACAGACAACGTATGAGCGCTCCATAGATCGCCTCCTTCGGATCGCGATCGGCACCGGTAGGCCGGGCGGACGAAAGGCACTGCCCCCTTTTCAGGACACCTCATATATGCCTGAAAACGCGGTGCTTCGAACAGACTGGCGCCGGAATATTTCTCTGGTCACCCACCGGCGAGCGACCGAATGAGGGTCTGCGTGACCGCCGACCGACCCAACCAAACCAGCGATCTTGGTGTAAGCCGAGTCGAATTGCAGTCCGGAGAACGCGGTCGAGAGCAGCGGGCTCACGAGCCGAGTCGCGCGTCGGCAAGGCGATCGAGCTTCGAATTGAAACGCGGTGGCGATTGTGTCCGGAGAAGCCAACGCTAGAATCGGTTGGCTCGCTGATTGCGATCCGCGCCGAGCTTGCGATCCCATTCGCCGCTGCGTGTCCTTCGAGCCGGCTCGCTGCTCGCCTCCCGATCGTCTCGGGGACGAGCAGAGCTCGAGAGCCGCGGCCGCTACCGAAGAGGATGATCCCGTACCATGGTCGCATCCAAGAACACCTTCGTCCTATTGATCGGCCTCGCCGCTCTGTGGGGATGCTCAGGTCCCGAAAGAGCCCCCCACCAACCCATCACCGGCGTGGATCGCCCCTACGATCCGCCACCCGAGTCGCGTGGGAGCGGCTCCTCGACCGAAGATGTCGATGACGACGACGGCTCACCGCCGGCCGTCCGCTCGAACACACCCGAACCGGAGCCCGTCGACGAGCCGAGGCGCTCGAAGCACTTCTTGGGCTCCTTCATCGACGAGGTCGCCTTGGCGGCCCTCGACGCACCCGGCAATATCGCCATCTTCCCGGCCATGGCTCGTGACGAGGTCACGAGCCGCACCACCGTGAACGGTCTCGGCGACCACCTCGCCGAGACCACGGCCACGGAGCTGGAGCTCGCCGGCGTCTCCGGCATCGTTCATGGGAGCCAACTCATCAACGACATCCTGGCGACCAACCGGGGTCTCGACTCATGGCGGGCTCTGAACGACGTGTATTGGATCGCGGAGCGAATCGGCGCCCGCTACGCGATCTTCGGTACGGCGAATCGTCAGACCTTCGACCGCCTCGCCCGGGACGAAGCGCTCGAGATCGTCTGGCGCTGCATTCGAGTCGACGACCGGCATGTGGTCGCGACGTATCGCCGGGAGCTGAAGGGCGACCTTTCCCGCGAGCTGTACCGCTACACCAAGACCGAGACGAGCTGGCGCATCGGTGAGGACGCCGAGCCCTTTCAGCCCAGCCTGGATGCCGAGCTGCGCATCGCGATGCGCGTCCTGGGCCAGCGCATCGCGTTCGAGCACGCTGCGAAGCTGAGCGGGAAGCGCACTCAGGTCGACCCGATGGCGATCGCGGCCAATCGCGGCGAGCGCGCCGAGCTGCAGGCTTGGGCGGCCGCCTTCCAGCGAGCCTTCGATCAAGCCGAGCGTCGCGCCGACGATGGGTCGGTGCTCAATCGCGACGCCGTGTGGAGCTCCGGCCCCGTGACGATTCAGGGCACTGAGCACGCCACCTTCCTGGCCGCGCTCGACGCCTTCGAGCAGAAGAACGCGGCCGCGGGTGCGTCGCGGACCGCTTCGCTGTCCAAGGATCTTTCCAGCCTGCTGGGAGCCTCGCTCCAAGGCCAGCTCGGAGATCGCATCACGCTGGTCTCGGACGACAGCGAGCGTCAGCGGCTGTTGCAAGTCATTCGCAGCGACGCTGCCGCCGCACAGCAAGACGATGCCGTCGATCCTACGACGATCGCGATGCTGAGTGCCGAAGGGGCCGAAGTCCTGATCACGAGCGCCTTGCGCCCGATCGCCGACAGCTACCGAATCGAGGTGGTCGTGACGGATCTGACGACGGGTTCGAAGTCGATCGAGGACTTCCCGATCGAGCCGCAGTTCTCCGCAGAGCTGCTCGCGCTGGCCGGGCGCTGAGTCGAGGCGCCGCGATCCTGGTCGGTCGCACGTTGAATCTCAGCGGGCCGGGTGAGAGACTCACTCGGCCCGTGGTCGTTTTGAACGGGCTCGGGAAAATGGCACCCGGCCCGCGGGACAACTGACTCCCGCTTGCCGTCACCGCGTCGCATCGACCCTCGGTCGATCGACCGCTCTCAATGAGAATAAGGAAAGTGGACGAATGAAGATGATTCGTCGCCTCACTCTGGCTCTGTTCGCCGCGAGCTGCTTCGCTTGCTCGAGCCCCCCTGGCCGCATCATGGACGACTCGGAAGAAGATTACGTGGGCAGTGGCGCGGCCGGTGCCGCCTCCTACGACCGCCTGATCGAAGGTGCCGTACAGAAGCTGCTCCAGCAGCACAGCGCGACGGCGCGCGGCGTCGATCAGCTCAAGATCGCGTGCCTCGAGTTCGAGAACGCGGGTGCCGAGGATCTGGGCGACTGGCAGAACCAGCTCTTCGACCTGATCAACACCAGCGTCAACCAGTCCATGCGCTATCGCACCGTCAGCGATCGTTTCGTGACCGCCGGACTGCGCGAGACTCGCCTGCGCCGCGACGACCTCTTCATTCCGGCCAAGCGCGACCAATTCGCGGAGGTGATGCGGTCTTCGGGCAGCCCGGTCGACGCCTTGCTCTTCCCCAAGCTCACCACGGGCTCGACCCGCGGCGACGACGTGCGCCAACGGAACTACCTCCTGACGCTCGAGCTGGTCGACGTGAAGACCGGCGAGAACGAGCAAGTCTCGGAGCGCCTGCGCAAGGCCTACACGAACTGATCCGCGACCTGGGAGCCGACCCGCCACGGCGGGTCGGCCCGCTCTGGGGAAGAAGCGCCACGATGATCCGTTCCCGCTTGATTTGGATCGCTTGTTTGTCGCTGGGGTCGACCGCCTGCTCCGGCATCTCAATCGACGAAGTGCGAGATGCCTATTTCCGCGGCGACTACGCCACGGCAGGGCAGCTCGTCACCGAGCTCCAGGAGGACGACTCCTCCAACTCCCACGTGTGGGCACTCGAGCGCGGGATGGTCGAGCTCGCCTGCGAGAAGCCGGGTGAGGCGCTCCGCGAGCTCCGCTTCGCCCGCGACCGACTGGACGAGCTGGCCGGGTCCGACTTCGGTGGCTGGCTGGGCTCGATGCTCTTCGATGACCGCCAGCTCGACTACCAGGGCTCGCCCTACGAGCACGTGCTGGTGCGAGCGCTCCTCTCCGTCTGCGATCTCATGAACGGGGGCAATGACGCCCGCGCCTTCGCGCTGCAAGTGCGCCAGAGGCAGATCGAGATCCTCGAAGAGTTCAAAGGGCCCGACGACAAGCCACTGCCCGAGACCGCGTTCAAGCTGGTGGCCTTCGGCTCCTACCTGGCCGGGATCCTCTACGAGGAAGACTATCTCTTCGACCAGGCCCGTCAGTCCTTCGAGAAAGTGCTGGAGCTCGAGCCGGACTTTCCGTTCGCCGAAGCCGATCTGCAGCGAATCACCGAGGGACAACCTTCTCAAAAAGGCAACGGCGTCGTTCACATCTTGGCCATGGTCGGCCGCGGACCCTATCGCATCGAGTCCGACGAGCCGGTCACTCAAGCGGCGGTTGCCATTGCTCAGGTGATCTGGGCGATCTACCGCGACCGGGCGACGATCCCCAACATCACGCGGGTCAAGATCCCGGCCCTCGCCTACCACGCCGACAACCCGTCCGAAGCCCACGTCTACGTCGACGGCGAAGCCATCGGCACGACCGCCCTGGTGACGGACGTCGAGAGGACGGCCCGCCAAGAGTTCGACGCGATGAAGGACTACATCGTCGCGCGAGCCGTGGTGCGACGGGTATTCAAGGTCGGTGTGACCGAGGGCGCCAAAGAAGCCGTCAACGACGACAAGAATCCGTGGATCGACCTGGGGATCTCCGCCGTCGGCGCCCTCTGGACCGCGCTCGAGGCGGCCGATCTCCGATGCTGGAGCTTGCTGCCGGCCAACTTCCAGGTGATGCGGATCGAGCTCCCTGAAGGCGAATACGAGATCACGATCCGAGCCGGCCGCGGCGGACAGGCCGTCGGCCCGCCCCAGACCGTTCACATCTACGTGCGAGATGGCTACAACACCTACGTCGCCCCCTTGCTCCCGACGTTGAATGGCGGTCCGACGCCCCTCACGTCGGAGCGGGCGCTGGCGAAACCCGAGTGAGACTGCTCCTCGAACCGGAAGGAAGTCCTGCCCATGGCCCGATTGATGAACTCTCTCGGCGCCCGCTCGGCGATCCGCCTGATCGGGCTGCTGTTGCTGGTCGTCCCGATGGCGGCCTGCTCCAGCACCAAGCCGCGCCTCGATACCGACCCCGTCGACGCGACCGCCTACTTTCCCGACAACGGAAACCTGCAGCTCACGACGCCCTGTGACCTACCGGATGACATCGACGACGACGACGAGATCATCCTTAGCAAACAAGGCTACCGATCGCTGCGCACCACTTTGAGCCAGCTCCCGCAGGTGGCAGAAGGCACCTACCGAGCCAAGCTCTCTCCGATCGGGGGAGGTCGCTGATGATGGCTCCATGGATTCTCTGGACCAGCCTGTTGCTTGTGGCCTCGCCCAGCGGTACCGACCCGAGCCTACGGAACGACTCGCCTCGCGTGCTCGTCTTGGCCGTGCCGGCCGCCGAGCCCGAGATCGGTCCTTCACAAGACGCGGCACGCCAGCTCTCCTCGTTTCTCGTCAGCCAAGGCCACGCGATCATCGACCCGGACCAAGCCGCCCGTCTCGCCGAGCGCGGGCAGGGACTCCTCGCCTCGCTCTTCCCCGAGGGCGAGCTCCCGGAAGCCCAGCGGCTACCCCGCCAGACCCTCGCCGACATCGTCATCGAGGTGCGCGTCCAGCCGCTCGACCGTGCGAAGAAGCAAGGGCGCTACATCGTCGAGAACCGACTCATCGTCAACATGTTCCTGTCCGACGACGCTCGTCGATTGCTCGTCAAGGAGCTCACGGCGTCGGGACGATCGCTCGAAGGGTATGCACCCGCCAGCCGGCAGGCGATCGAGCAGCTCACGGGCGGCGCCACCGGCGGAGAGCTCGGTGAGCTCATTCAGCAGCGCCTCGCCCTGGTCGCCGCGGAAGAGGCCGACCAAGGACCTCGCTACACCGTCGTGATCCTGACGGATCGCGAGGACCTCGAGCTCATCGCCGGCTTCTCCCGCGCACTCGAGGGACTGGATCAGCTCGTACCAGGCTCGCTGAGCGCCGTTCGCTCGGACAGCGTCTCCGGACCCGGCGGAGCCAAGCGAACCTACTCGGAGTACCGGCTTCGGTATCGAGGGGCCGTGCACGAGCTGCGCGGCCGGCTCCAAGAGATCGTCCATGAGCGCTCCCAGGCCATGGAAGCCGAGAGCGGCGCGCTGCTCAATGCCAGCTTTCTCACCTCGCGGCGACGCCTCGAGATGCTCGTGACCAGCCGCTCCCCCGAGGCGAGCGTCGCCAAGGAGTTCGAGCGCCTGACCGAAGATGTCGTGTCCGAGATCTACCGCGTCAATCACGACTTCCTCGACGGAAAGAAGCTGGCGATCCTCGCCACGCGGTTGCCGGGTGGAAAGGATCGTCGGGCGGCCATCGACGACTACGTGCGCGCCTTCGACCGTGAGCGAACGCGCATCGAGGAGTCGCAGGACGGCGACGTCGGTCGCAACCCGATGGACGCCGGTCCCGTCACCATTCAAGGTCGCAAGTTCGACTCGCTGCGCGAGGCACGAGACCACATCGACCAGCTCACTTCCCAGTTCTTCAGCTCACCCGCCGGACAGCTCGCCCTCTCGATCAAGACCATCGCTCGACAAGCGCTGCAGAAGGTGTCCGAGGGTGGGGTCCACATCCTCCCCGATGAGCTCGAGCAGACCGCGGCCATCGATCTCATCAAGAGCGAGGCGGCCCTGTATCAGGAAGAAGGTGCGGTCGAGCCGGACAGCATCGCCTTCTTGATGCGTTCCGGAGCCGAGGCCGCCGTCCTGTCGTCTCTCGAGCCCGTACTCCAGAGCTATCAGTTCCAGGTCGCGGTCATCGACCTCAACTCGGGAATCACCGTTCGGCACTACCAGTACGTCAGCGATCGCTTGAAGCAAGAGCTCGACGCCGCTCTCCTCCAATAAGCAAGACCGCCGGGGCGATCTCCCGACTCGCCCCGGCCGCTTCCCCCGCCTGACTCGAGCCCACCATGCCCGACTTCCCATTCGTGCCCTTGAAGTTCACACACCGCTCGGCCGCCGAGGTCGAGCAGGCCGCACGCACTTTCTACGCGGCGATGGATACTCGTCGCTCGGTTCGCGACTTCAGCTCCGAGCCCGTGCCGCGGAGCGTGATCGAGTCGCTCGTGCTGACAGCCGGCTCGGCTCCGTCCGGCGCCCACAAGCAGCCGTGGCACTTCGTGGCGGTCTCCGATCCCGCGACCAAGCGCGAGGTGCGCATCGCCGCCGAAGCCGAGGAGAAGGAGAACTACGAGCGTCGCTTCCCGGATCAATGGAAGGACGACCTCGCTCCGCTCGGCACCGACTGGCACAAGGAGTTCATCGAGATCGTGCCGTGGCTGATCGTCGTCTTCCGCAAGGAGTACGGCCTCGAAGAAGGGCGCCCCGAGAAGATCAAGCACTACTACGTCTCGGAGTCGGTGGGCATCGCGAGCGGCTTCCTGATCGCGGCCATCCACCGCGCCGGCCTCGTGACGCTGACTCACACGCCGAGCCCGATGGGATTCCTCGGCCGCATCCTCGGCCGCCCGAAGAACGAGCGCCCTTACCTCCTCCTCCCCGTCGGGTACCCCGCTCCGGGAGCCAAGATCCCGGATCTCGCCCGAAAGCCGGTCTCCGAGGTCCTCACTTTCATCGAGTGAGGCCGGCCTCCCGATCTCATCCGGGAGCTCGCCGAATCGGTGCCATCAGACGGGACGCCGGATAGAAGCAGCGAGGCATCTTTCCACCGGAAATCGAGGCAGGCCGACGATGACACCTGTGAGGGCGAAGCGGATCGGGCTTTGGATCATCGCTCTTCTGAGCGTCGTCGCTTGCTCGGACGAACCGGCTGTCCCGGGCAGCCGGTCCACGCCCACGCCGGATCGACGACCGGAGCCGAAGGTCGTTTTCCCGGATGAGTCCCAGTTCGAGGCGAGCACGTCCGACGGCGGCGGGCGTGTGAGCTGCTCGAGTCGGGAGGTCGGTGTGCGGGAGCCGGTGACGCTGGAGTTCGAGTACGAAGCCGGCCCACTCGGGATCGCGATCGGCGGAGGCGTCTTCTGTCGCGTGAGCCAGTTCTGGGGCTGGACGCCTCCCCAGGTCTTGGTGCCTCAGCGGCCGGGGTATGTGACGACGACCTGCTCGAATCCCGCAGTCCGTCTCGACACCGAAGCCGGCTTCGGTCACGGTCTCCTCGCGGTTCGAATCGAGGACTCGCCACTGATCGCCGGCGATCGCATCGTGATCCGATACGGGGACACCACCGGTGGCCGCTTTCCGATGGCACGTGGTGCGTCGGATCGCTTCGCTGAACGAGAGGAGCGCTTCTACTTCAAGGTCGATGGGGACGGAGACTCGTTCGCCACGTCCGTCGCCGAGCAGCCGACCTTCGACGTCGTGGCGACTCGCCCTCGCCAGGTCGCCCTGATCGGCCCGTCTCGCGTGATGGCAGGCGAGGCCTTCGAGTTGAGCGTCGCCGTGTTGGACGCCATTCGGAATCGCGTGAGGGGCTATCGCGGCGAGCTGATCGTGAGCTCCCCCGAGCATCCCGAGTGGCCCGAGCAGCGGATCGAGCTCGGTGACGATGCTGCCGGCGCGCGCCGCTTCTCGCTGACACTCGAAAAGCCGGGGGCGTGGATCTTCGCGGTCCGTGACTCCGAGGGGCTGCTCGAAGCCGAAGTCTCCAACCCCATTCTCGTGACGCCCGCGGGTGACGAGCGCTATCACCTCTACTGGGGCGATCTGCAGATCCACGGCAACCTCAGCGACGGTACCGGCACTCCGGACGATCTCTATGGCTACGCTCGCGACGTGGCTCGTCTCGACGTGGCGGCCGTCACCGATCACGACCAGTGGGGGTATGAGCCTCTGAAGGGTCCTTCGGGTGGCTGGAGAAAAGCCGTCTCCGCGACGGAGCAGTTCCACGAGCCGGGTCGCTTCGTGACGTTCCCCGCCTACGAGTACACGAACTGGACGACCGGCCACCGGCACGTGATCTTTGCAGAGACAGCGGAAGCGGACGTTTTCTCGTGGTCGGAGGACGGGTCACGGACACCCGAGCAGCTCTGGAAGCTTCTGGACGGTCGGCGAGCGATCACAATTCCTCACCATCCGGGCGGAGGTCCGATTCCCATCTACTGGCCCGTTCACGAACCGGCCTTCGAGCCCGTCGTCGAGATCGCTTCGATCCATGGCGTCTCTGAGCGCATGGATCACCCGGCCGTCATTCACCAACCGGTCGCGTCGGGCATGGTCGTCGAGGCATTGAAGCGCGGCTATCGCCTCGGGTTTCTCGGCTCGGGGGACACGCACGACGGCCATCCCGGACTCGGCAACCCGACGCAGCCACCACCTGGCCTGGCGGGAATCTGGGCCGAGGAGCTCACACGCGACTCGATCTTCGAAGCGATCCGGGCGCGCCGCGTGTACGCCACCTTCGGCAGCCGGTCCCTCGTGCGCTTTCACGCGGGTGAGGTGCCCATGGGCAGCGTTCATCCTCGACAAGACGAGGCCGTCGAGTTCGAAGGGATCGTCTTGGCCGACGCACCGATCCGCTCGATCGCGTTCGTGGAGAACGGAGAGGTCGCACACCGGATTGCCGGTGAAGGGCTCTTCGCGTCCGTAAGCTGGAGTGACGACGAGCCGAGGTCGGGAGACTCTTGCTACCTCCGCGTCGAGCTCGAAGGAGGCGGTTGGCTCTGGTCGAGCCCCATCTGGATCGAATGAGGAACGGATGTGCCTCTCTCGCGAGCCCGGCGGGAGCCTGTGACCTGGGCGACCCGGGTGCGCCGAGTTTTTCGTCAGGAAGGGCTGAAATACTTCGGGGCCGCGTCCTCCTGTATGCCCGGACGCGTCGCTCGGAGTGGCGCTCCACCCGCAGCTTGACCGTCGGCGCAAGGTATCGCGGCAGGCCTGGTGGCTCCTTCGCGGGAGCGGCCCGGTCAGCGTCGGCGAGCAACGCGGTTCACCGAGCCGGTCTTTCGACTCCCGAGTTGAGAGGCCGGCTCGGCCCCTTTGGTTGGGACTGCCGACGAGTGGACCCGCGCAAGATCAGAAGCGCGTCGGACGGGATACGACGTGACACAGCGCGTGTGCGAGAGGGCGGACGCGACGTTGAAGACCACTCTCTCGGTGGACGACGATTCACGCCTACCGGCCCGACCACACGCGACGCCACTGACGCACCCGGGTCGAGATCCGTTCGTGTCTCGGCACCACTCGCCGAAGAACAGAGACGCGTGCGGAAGAAGCCCGTCGGGCGGGTTCCGGCGGGGCTCGACGGGCCACCTCGTCGGGCCGTCGTACGGCGTCGCACCAGAGAGTGGGCGCGCAGCGCGATCGAAGGACGTCGAAGACCACTCTCTCGGTGGACGACGAATCACGCCTACCGGCCCGACCACACGTGACGCCACCTGAGGCACCTGGGTCGAGATCCGTTCGTGTCTCGGCGCCGTTGAACCCGAGGGAGCCCCGGCAGGCTACTCGTCTTGCAAGCCGAGCCGGATCTCGGAGGCGCGCCAGGCGTCGAGAAACAGGGGCTCGGAATGCTCTCGGGCGAGTCGGCTCAGCTTGCGCCAGGCTTCGAGGCGGAGGCCGGCGAGGTCGTCGACCAGAGCCGTCACATAAAGCTCGAGCGTCGGATAGGACCCGGTGGCTTCGCGCACGGCGCGGCGCTGCTCCCAAACCTCCGATCGCCGCTCATCACCAAAGCGCCGAAAAGTAGCCTCCGCTCGTTCCGTCGGTCCGGAGAGCACCCAGCGATAGAGCTGATCGGGCTTGACGATGAAACCCGCAGGCAGCTCGAGAGTGTGCTCGCTGCCGAGCGACTGTGCCGCGAGCGCATCCAGCTCGAGAACGGGCTCTTCGACTCCGATCTCGAACAAGGCCAGCGTCTCGGCCGCCCCGCGATCTCCTCGCCAGACGAAGGCCGGCCGTCCTTCGATGAGATTCGACTGTGGCGAGACGATTCGAATGCCCTCGACGGCTTCGCGTTGAGCACGACTTTCGCGAGCGGCCTTCAGCCGGGGTGCCGAGTCCAGGCCGCCCTGAGCGAGTAGCTCGGCTCGAAGCTCCTCGGGAAGCTCCCCGGCGACGGCGGACCAGGCGTGAGCCCAATCGCCGCGAAGCAGGGCTCGCTCTGGATCCTGGAACCACCGCCATGCGACGATCGCGAGAAGCAGAACGGCGGCCGCGACCCACACCCATTGAATGAGGCGAGGAGAGCTCGCGGTCGAGCCCGGCTCGCCCATGGCCGACACCCGCGCTGCCAGCTCGGGTGATTCGGCGATCTTCCGGTCGAGGTCGCTTTGGAGCGTGGGCGGAAGCGTGCCTTCTCGCCAGGCGAGCAAGCGCTCATCATCGATCTCGGCACCGGCCGATTCGGCCGGATCGCCTCGAAGCAGAGAGCGCAATTGCTCGAGCTCGGATTGAGTCAGTCGCTCCATCGATCACTCCATACTCCGACCGCCACCGCCACGGAGCGGAGACTGACCGGAGTCCACGAAGATCATACTAGGGTTTCGGCAGGATGGGGCACTCGGTTGAGGTTTCGCAACCATTCCCGAAGCCCCGAGAGTATCCCGGCCGTGGCATACGCCCCTACAGGAGAGCGTGCCGGGCCGAGATTTCATGGACGAATCCGCCTTTTCCTCGCGCCGGCGTCGTGAGTCCGCGTGACCCCACTTCATTCGAAGACCTCATCCCGCAGGACATGCTCGATCGATTCGCCCAGTCGGCGCCCCTGATCGTCGCTCGGACACCAGCCATGAGCCCCTCCGAAGGATCGCATCTCGTGGGCGACGCGCTCCGAGAGACCGCGTGAGAGCTTCTGGAGCCGGCGACACAGCTGAACTTCACTCCAGCCGATCTCGCGTGCCACCGTCTTCTGCGTCTGCCCCAAGAAGAACACTCGCCGAAGGATCCTCCGCTCGACGGCCTCGAGCTCCTCCAGTGCCTTCACCAAAGCACGCTCCAGAGCTTGGCTCTCTTCTGCCCGGCTCACCACGCGCGCCGGGTCTCGAGGAGGAGGAGGGGCGAGGTAGCCGTCGCACCCCACGTCGGCCCAGCGATCGGGCGCCCGCTGCTGCTGGCGCCAAGCGATACATCGTCGCTTGACGACGATCTCGAGCCAACCGACGAGCGAACCTTCTCCTCGATACGAAGCGATTCGCCCGCCGCCTTTTACTCCACCCGCCAGCAGGTCGGCCTCGACGTCGGCGACGCTCAACGAAACTCGCGTGCTTCGAATCACCGCCCGAATCAGCTTGCCGTAGTGACGCTCGAAGAGCTGCCAGGCTCGTGGGCAGCCCCGCGCGCAGGCGGTCGCCAGGTAGAGGTCCTCGGTCTTGAGAGCTCCCGCGAGATCATCCCACGCCGTCATTCCGGCGCTCGGGTCCACGCTCATCGAGTCGATGGCGAGTCGAGCGATCGAACGCACGAGGCGATCGGCGAAGTCCGCTCGTCGGACATCGAGCTCACCATGCACTCCGAGGGCGCTCTGCCAGAGCAGGTCGATGAGCTCCGCATGCGCCTCGACCGCTCGAACGATGGCGTCTCGATCCCCCGCGAGCAACCGTTGGAGCTCGTCCGAACGCCGACGGCTCATTCGGTCCGCCTCCAGTGACGACCGGCTTCCCGCACACCTCGCCTTCGCCGATTCGTCACCTCGGCATTCCGAACAGCGTGAACGCGGCCCAGGCGAGAGGCATCTGGTCACCTTCGTCGGAACGGAAGATCGCGAGCTTGGCCTCCCGCAGCGCCTCCGCGTAGGAGCGGCCTCGAGCGATCTCCTGATAGAAGTGCTCCATGAATCGTGCCGTCGTCGCGTCTTCGACACCTGAAAGGGACGAGACCACTCGGCGCGCACCGGCTTGCAAGAAGGCGCGTGTCAGACCCACCAGCCCTTCCCACCGCTCGGGATGCCCCTCGGCCGTCGAGCAAGCGGAGAGCACGACGATGTCCGCGTCCAGCGACATCCGCTCGACCTCGGCCACGGTGATGAGACCATCGTCGACACCCGCTGGCGTGACGATCAGGCCCGACATCAGCGCCGAGAAATCATCGAGATGCCCGTGCCCCACGAAGTGGACGCCGCGAGCTCGGGGAACCGCTGCTCGGAACGCTGCCTCGGTCACGGCTTGACCCGCCAACCGCTCGACCCACTTCCCATCGAGCGCTTCGGCGATGGCTTCCATCTCGCGTGCCGCGTGCCGGAGCTCTCTCGGAGGAACCGCCAGCGGTCCGGTGCGCACTTGGGTGGCAGCGTCTCCGGAGTAGGCCGGCTGCCCGATCAAGAGCCAAGGTCGAGTCGCCTCGGTGTCCGCTTCAGGCGACGCCTTCAGTGCTTCGAGGGTGCTCACCGACGGCGCCAGTGACAAGGTCAGGCGTTGAAGCCAATAGCTCCCCGAACCGTCTGCGCTCGGAAACCGGAGCAGATCGAAAGGCACATGGTGGAGCGGACCGTCGGGTATGACGACCACGCGCTCGTGCCGAGGTCCCCCTGGGAGGAGCGCCTGTCCCAAGCGGCGGACGCTGCTGGCAAAGACGTCTCGAAACGCATCGAGGTCGCGCAGGGAGGCGCGGAGCTCGCCGACCCAGGCGCGCAGCTCGGCGGGAGCCGAAAGCTCATCGAGTTGGACCTTTCCATCCGGAGCAATTCGAAAGACGAAGGCTCGTCGACGTCCCACGAAGTACTGGACGAACTCGACATCGAACTCGGCCGCCAAGGCGCGAGCTTCCTCCAGTCGAGCGGGTCGCACACCACGAAAGCGGCCCGGCTTCAGCAGCGCGCCCTCGTGCGCCCGCGCGAGCTCGGCTCGAGCCGCTTGGAGGTCTCGACGCGCCTCGAGGGATGCCTTGTTCTCACGCAGTCTCCGTCGCGCATCGGTCACGGCATTGAGTGCCCGAGAGATCACCTTCGAATCCGTGCCCGGAGCCATGCCCTGCCGCAGCCCGTCCAACAAGGTACGAGCGCGCATGCGCTCAGCGGCAGCAAACGCGTGTTCCAACGCATTCGGGATCTGCTCCCGATGGTCGAGGCAGAGACCCAAGATCCGCTCCGCGGTCTGCCCGACTCGGTCTTGGAAAGCCAGCCGGTCGCGCTCCCGAGAGAGGTTCTGACGCATCTCCTCCCAACGAGAGGTGACTCGCTCGGCCGCTTCGAGCGCCGCCAGCACTTCTCCACGCCCCTCGTGGAGCTGCGCTCGCAGCTCGTCCAGGCGAGCCGCCAAGTAACGCGTCGTCGCCGCGGGCTCCGCGATCAACTCCTTGAGGCTTCGATCGGCCTCATCCCACCGCTCGAGGTCGAGAAGCACCGACGCGATATTGATGCGAGCGCGAACACGATTGAAACCGTCCGCCGCCAGCGCTTCGCCTCGTCGCAGCGCGACCAGCGCCTCTTCGCGGCGACCCAGCCGCGACAGAGTGCGGCCGATGAGTCCCCACCGCAGCGAGCGAGCGCGAGGAGCGAGGCTCTCGATGTCTTCGCGCAGCCAGGCTAGCGTCTCCTCCAGCTCAGGGCGCCCGCCCGTCTTACCAGCCAGATCGCCGAGGTGCCGGCGAGCGGACTCCATCAGACCGACGGAACCGGCCTCGATGGCGGCGGCCCGTGCGATCTCGAGGTGCGCTCGTGCGCGCTCAGGGCGATCGATCAGCTCGTAGACATACCCGATGTCACGGTGCACGCGACCTCGCTGGACGGGGTGAGCGGAGCGAGTCGAGAAACCGGCTTCGATCCGGTGGAGGTGATACAGCGCGGCATGCAGGAAGCCGGCGTCGACGTAAAGGCGGGCAAGCGTCTGGCGCGCCGTGTCGGCCAATACGGGAGCCCCCACACCTTCGAGCGCTTCGACGGCACCGGCCGTGAGCTCGAGGCCCTCGACCCAACGTCCAGCTTCGAACTCCGCCCAGCCGAGGATCGACTGAAGGCGGTAGTAGAGGTCCGGCTTCCAGGCCTCGTAGAAGCGCTCGGCCTCGGCTCCGATCGCCAGCGCCTCCTCGGGGTGGCCCTCAGCGACGAGACTCTCGACCAGATACGTGGCGAGCTCGATCATCTGATCGGGCTGACACCCGATGCCGTTCTGCGCCACACCCAGCTCCCAGGCTTCGCGGAAGACGCGCATCGCGTCCTCGTCGTCTCCCATCACGGCGTGAGTGCTTCCCAAGCCCGCGAGACAGTAGAGCCGCACGGCCAAAGGAAGGCCGGCCTGCAGGGCATGAGCGCGGGAGTAGGCCGCGCGCGCCTCGGCGGCGAGACCGTAGTGATACTCTCCGTCACCCCACTCGACCGACGAGATGAAAGCCATCCATCGATTCGCGAGCTCGAGGGCGAGCGCGTGGCAGCGTTGCAGGTGCGGCCGAGCCCTCTCGAGATCGCGTTGTTGGAGGAAGCCGATCCCGAGGAGGTACTCGGCTTCGGCCCGAGCGTGCGCCGAACCGACAGCATCCGCCCGAGTCGCGACCTCTTCCCCGATCTCGACGACGGGCTGCCCGGCCCGGCTCGCTGCCAAAGCCCATCCGCGTCGCAGGAGGTTGTCGAGGGCCACGATGTCGACTCGAGCGGACGGGCCGAGGCCGAGGTAGTAAGCTTCGACCTCGCGGGCGCCGCGCGCAGACTCGGGTTCGATCTCGTCGAGTCGCTCGAAGAATCGGGGCAGCGATTCACGCAGGTCGTCTCCGCTCGGATCGGAGAGCGCGTGTCGCCAGGCGATATCGACGACCCAAGCGGCCATCGGGGCTGCGGCGTCAACGGCCGCTTGCCAACGCGCCTCGTCGCCGTTCCGAGACGCCTGATCGAGCTCCAGGGTCTGCCGAATGGCCGTGACGAATCCCGTCGCGCGAGCCGCCGGAGTCGTCAGACAGTCGACCAGCAGAATCGTGGCGAGGATCCAGAGCCAGCAAAGGGGGCCGCGAACGCCCACGGTAGCGTGACCTCCGGGATGGGGGGATGAAACGGCGGCTTGCGCCGATTCTAACCCGAGAGTCGGTGAGCGGTGAAATGTGATTCGGGGTCCTTCACCGCG
The DNA here is from genome assembly GCA_029260795.1 of Planctomycetota bacterium. Classification (GTDB taxonomy): domain Bacteria; phylum Planctomycetota; class OFTM77; order OFTM77; family OFTM77; genus OFTM77. The sequence continues at coordinate 161,929 of JAJDCO010000128.1, forward strand.
GACTCACGATCGGACTGCGGCGGGTCTCGCTGCCCGCCACGGCGAATGGCTTCCGATCGTCGACACGACGAAGGCCATCAGCGGCTTCGTCGTGCTTTCGAAACGCTCGATCAGCTTTGCAGGATCGCTTGGCTGTCGAAGACGTAGGAGATGCGCTTCTTGTGGATGATGATATAGGGCAGCTCTTGAACGATGCGCGAGCTGGTCGGCACCTCGCCAGGCAGGCCCTTGATCTGCGGCCGTTCCATCACGAAGAACTCGTTGTTGAACTTGTTGACCTCGTAGGCGCGCTTGCGCACGAAGCCCCGCAGCTCGAGATTGATGCGTCCGTTGTAAAAGGCGCGGATCTCGGTCTTGTCGCCATCCACCGACATGTTCTTCTGGAAGATGTCGCCACCGGAGTCCACGAACTCGTGGGCAAAGATGATCTCTTCGACGTTGACCAGAACGTCCGAGACGTGAATCTGCTCGCCATCCGCGTGGTCGTACATCGTGACGTCAACGAGGGGAACGAAGAGCTTCTGATAGTGGTCCAGGAGCTGACTCAAACGCCGGTACTTGTTCGCGATCGTACCCAGCATCAGGAACGAATCGGTCAGGATGACATCCTGGATGATTTCCATCGCTTGCGAACCTCGCCCACCAAATAGAAGGACCCGCTCACGACCACCAGACCTCCGGAGCCAGCTAGCTCTCGCGCGGTCTCGACGGCGCGTTGGGGATCGACTTGCAAGACCACGGCGTCCGGCAAGAAAGACCGGGCCGCCTGCTGAAGCTCTTCGGGTGATGCGCTTCGAGGAGAGTTGGCGGTGGTGAAAACGACACCGTCCGCACCGCGAAGCAAACCCGACATCACCTCCTCGATGTTCTTGTCCCGTGCGATCGCGACGACCAGGATGCGCCGTCGCTCTCCAAAGAGCTCTTCGAGCTCATCGACCAACTGACATGTCGATTCCGGTGTGTGGGCGCCATCGAGGATCAGCTCAGGCTCGCCGCCCAAGCTCTCCAAGCGACCCGGAAGCCGGACCCTGCCGAGGGCTCGGCGGACCGCCTCCTCGTCGATCGCGACGAGCTCTCGCTCGGACAAGCTGTCGAGCAGGGCGATGGCGAGCGCCACGTTTCGGGACGGGAAGCGTCCCAGTAGGGAAACGTGCAGATCGTGCCAACTCCGAACCGGTGTCTCGACATCGAGTCGGAAGCCCTCTCTCTTGCTCTCGGTCCGATAACGGACCCGGATCTCTCGGCCCCAGCACCAGATCGGCGCGCCGACGTCCTTCCCTATCGACTCCAGTACCAGGGAGGCTTTTGAGCCAAATTCGCATCCCGAGATCAACGGAACGCCGGCCTTGATGATGCCTCCCTTCTCGCGGGCGATCGCCTCGATCGTGTCTCCGAGGATGTGCGTGTGCTCGAGCCCGATACTGGTGATCGCCGTCACTGCCGGCGACACGACGTTGGTCGCATCTAGCCTCCCGCCCAGGCCGACCTCCCAGACCGCAGCGTCGACCTTCTGAGCTCGAAACCAGTCGGCGGCACAGGCCGTCATGATCTCGAAGAATGTGGGGACTGCGTCGTCCGACTCGTCTCGGCGCCGCGCTTCGAGATAGGGGATCTGTCGCTCGAGGAGCCGGGCGAGCTCGGCGTATGGCACCGGCTCCTCATTCACGACGATGCGCTCGTTCAACTCCTCGAGGTGCGGTGAGGTGTAGAGCCCGACGCGCTGACCGTGCGCCTCGAGGACCCGGGCGATGAGCATGGCGGTCGAGCCCTTGCCCTTCGTGCCGGCGACATGGACGGCCAGACCGTGGCGCTCGGGATGGTCGAGAAAGGCCAGGAGTCCGCGCACTCGGCCGAGATCCACCTTCTTGAGCGCGGTCCCGAACTTGGCCATGCGCTCGTAGTCGGTGATGGTGCCGAGATAGCGCTCGGCAGCCGCCCAATCGGGCAGAGGTGATGTCATGAAAGGCGTGCTCGGAAAAGGCGCTGGAGGAGCATCGGGAAGGCTCCTACAATGCCACATTCGCGTCGCTTTCCAAGCCCACACTCCCAGGTGCCCGTCGACCTCGCATGGCTCGTCCGCGGCCGATTATCGGCATCAACTGCGACTACCGACTCGCCGAGCGCGAGTGCTCGTTCCTCTACCCGAGCTATCAGCGCGCGGTTGAAGCGGCCGGTGGCATTCCGCTCCTCATTCCGCCGCTGGCAAGGCACCCGGACATCGACGTGCTCCTCGGGGCTTGCCGAGGCTTGCTGCTGACGGGCGGCGACGACATCCACCCGCGTCACTACGGGCAGGAGATCCAAGGCCGCTTCGACGCGATCGCAACCCACAAGGAATCGGCCGACTTCCGGCTCGTCGCCACCGCCTGGGAGCGCGACGTTCCGATCCTCGGCGTGTGCTATGGAATGCAGCTTCTGAGCGTCTTGCGGGGCGGCTCCCTCATCCAGGATCTCCCGCGGGGCTCCGATCGTGTCGCTCATCAGGCGGACGGAGCCCTGACGCGTCACGAGGTGCGGGCGGCGGCGGGAAGCCAGCTCGCGGATCTGTTCGGGCGCGAGGTGCAGTCGACCAACAGCAAGCATCATCAGGCCGTAGAGCGGGCGGGCGACGATCTGCGCGTGGTCGGCACGACGTCCGACGGCGTCGTCGAAGCCATCGAGAGCCCGAACCATTCCTTCGTCTTGGGCGTTCAATGGCATCCAGAGCTCGAGGAGGAGGACGCCGCGGGCGCTCGCCTTTTTGACCGACTCATCGCGGCTTGCCGCTGAAGCCGACGGAGAACTCATGCAAGAGAAACCAACTCGACGCGCCACCCAGGCTGGGATCACTCCGGGCGAACGCGTTCGCCTGATGGCGATGATCATCCTGCTCGTGCTGGTGGGTGGCGTCTTCTTCAAGGTCGTGAAGAACCTGCCGGGTCCGCCCGGCGAAGACGTCGACACGACGGCTGAGCCCGAGCGGCCGATGAAGGTCGAGCGCCACGACGTCTCGACGCAGCTGTCGGCCGAGCTCCTGTCCGACATTCGAGATCGCAACACCGAAGAGATGGCCGTCTGGGATCAAAAGCCCTACCAGGCTCTCCTCGAAACGGCCGGACGGTTGATCGACGACGATGAGCGATTCGGCAAGTTCGAGCAGGTCCCCGCAGCTGTCCTACGCGAGAATCCCAGCGCCTATCGTGGCCAGGCCATTCAGGTCCAGGGCGAGCTGCTCGATCTACGGGAGCAAGTCGGACCCGAGGTCATCGAGTACCGCGGACACCTTCGGGATGACGACGGCGTCGTGTGGACCTTCGCGACACGCCGACGAGCTCCCGCCGTCGAGCCCGGACAGCGCGCGTGGATCCGGGGCTTCTTCTACAAGCTCTTCTGGGATACCGCTCCCGAGGACGACACCATCTACGATCGCTCGCCCTACCTCGTCGGACGGACGCTTCAACGCGGCTATCCGGTCATCGAGCCAGTAGATGAGCTGACTCCCGAGATCTTTGCGATGGTGCGCGAAGACAGCGATGCCGAAACGCTGGTTGACCATTCGCGCTTCCTCGAGCCCGTGCCCTATCAAAGCCTCCTCAGCTACGTGAAGCAGCTCACCGACGAGGAGAAGCAGACGACCGAGTTCACTCGGATCCAGGGCCTGGAGCTGCTGCGCGAGCCTGAGCGCTTTCGCGGTCAGCCGGTGGAGCTCTTCGGTCGCCTCGAGTATCTGCGCCAGGTCTACGAGCCGATCCCCTCGATCGATCAGGACTACGTCTATCGCGGCCTGCTCGTCAACACGAAGCGCAAGCCCGAGTTTGTCGTGTTCCTCGACAAGCCCGCGGCCAGGCAGGGAGACCTCGCTACGGTGCGGGGCTACTTCTTCAAGAAGTACGGCTACGACACCCAAGGTCGAACCGCGGATACTGCGTTCAACATCGCGCCGCTGATCGTGGCGGTCGAGGCGGAGCGGTTCGTGACGCCCGAAGACAAGAGCATGCTCTACGTCACCGCCTTCGTCGGGCTGGCGGCGTTGATCATCACCGCCCTCTTCTTCTTCTTCGGGCTCCGCGAACGGCAGCGCTCGAAGAAGATGCGTGAGACCTATCTCGACAAGCGACGCGGCCGCCGGCTCCCGAGCGAGCCCCCGACCGCGACCTCCTGACGAAAGTTCACAAGAATGGTCTCTTGGAGCGACACACGGCGAGTCGATGTCCAGCTGCCTGGGGGCCGCTATCCGATCCTCGTCGGATCCGACTTGCTCGCCCGGCTGCCCGCAGCCCTCGAGAGCGTCGGGCTCCACCCGGGCCCGGTCGCGATCGTGAGTGACTCGGCGGTCGCCGCAATCCATGGAGGGGCTGTGGAAGCGGCCCTCGTGAGCGCGGGCTTTCGGATCGCGACGTCCACTCGGTTTCCGCCGGGCGAGGCGACCAAGTCGTTCGACAATCTCTTGGCCTTGTTCGACGCCTTCGCCGCCGCGAGCCTCGATCGAACCGCTCCCGTTCTGGCTCTCGGCGGGGGTGTGATCGGAGATCTTTCGGGCTTCGCCGCCGCAACCTTCAAGCGCGGCCTCCCCTTCGTCCAGATCCCGACCACCTTGCTCGCCCAAGTGGACAGTGCCGTCGGTGGCAAGGTCGCGGTGAACCATGCGGCGGGCAAGAATCTGATTGGCGCGTTTCATCAGCCCCGACTGGTTCTGGCCGACATCACGACGCTCGGAACCCTCCCGCCCGCCGAGCGAATCGCAGGTTTGGCCGAGGTGCTCAAGTACGGAGTGCTGTGTGACGCGGAGCTCTTCGAGTGGATCACCTCACACGCCGGAGCGCTCCGGGCTGGCGAGTCCTCGGCTCTTCAACACGCGGTCGTGCGCTCGTGTGAGATCAAGTCGGCGGTCGTGGCCGAGGACGAGCGCGATCTCGGACGCCGAGCGATTCTCAATCTCGGGCACACCGTCGGCCACGCGATCGAGAACGAGCTCGGCTACGGGGGCATCCGCCACGGCGAGGCGGTCGCGATCGGGATGGTCGCAGCGGCCCGAATCGGAGTCGCACTGGGTCTCACACCGGCCGATGTGCCCGATCGGATCGTGGCGGCCGCGCGATCGCTCGGGCTGCCGGCATCCGTTCCGGCGTCCATTGATCCAGCCTCGCTCGTCGCGTCGATTCGACAGGACAAGAAGATCCAGGCCGGCCGGCTCCGATTCATCGTCCCGACTGCAATCGGTGCCGTGGAGGTTCGAGACGACGTGACCGAAGAGCAAATCGTCGCGGCTTGCGGGTCGTAGCTGCCGCTCAGCCCTCGATTCTTCGCTGAACGACCGGGACCACTTCGCAGAGTGGATCCAGCTCCAGCGCACGCTCCAAAAGACGGTCCGCCTCGTCCTCGTCCCCCTCGTCGAAGCGAGCGAGCGCCAGGAGCGCGGTGTAGAGCGCCTCGAGATCCGACAGGAAGAGGAACGGCGGCCGGGCAAGAGCCACGTCGAGTGGCAGATGGCTCCGCGCGTCCAGGTTGTCCTCGACCGTTCGTAGTGAGTCGGTCAGCTCTTCCTCGCCCCGCGCTCCGTCACCGAGCATCACGCGACACGCACCCAGCGTCCCGCGGGCATAGTACGATCGGGAGCCATCCTGCTCGAGCAGAAAGGTGAAGCGACCGATCTCGTCGCGATCATCGAGCAAGATCGCCATCCAGGTCAGGTGTGTCAGCGCCCGGCGTCGCGCGGGCTCCTGCCCCGGCGTGGTGGCGAGCTGCCGAAGCCGGTGCCACTCCGCCGTGGTCAGCGGAAGCTGACCACTCTGAGCGGCCGCGTAGCGCCAACGGAAGTAAGCGGCGAGATCGTCCGGGTGCGGCAAAGCACCCGAGCCGAAGTAGATCTCGAGTGAGGAGCGCGCCGCCTCGAAGTCGCCCTCCTTCACTTCAAGCAACGCACGGTAGTAGTCGACCAGAAAGCTGCCTTCGCCGAGAGACTCCGCGAGCGTCAACCGGCGCGCGACGGAGCCGTACTGGTGAGCATTGATCTGGTTCACGCCGGCGTAGAGATGAAAGACCGGATTCGGCACCGGTATCACCGGGTAGACGAGCGCTTGGATCATCAGCACCGACAACCCGATGCGAGTCCAGGTGCGACGCCGATTCTGCGTCTCCCAAGGAGACGGCATCAGGAAGTAGGCACCCAGGAAGCCGCCCAAGAAGCCGCCAGCATGTGCATAGTTGTCGATGTTCGGCTGCATGATGCCCCAGACGAAGCTGAAGCCTATGTAGAGCAGCAGCAGTCGACCGAAGGACGTCTGGAAGACCTCGAGCAGGTGACGACCGCGTCGCATCTCAGAGCCCAACATCATGCCGACGATCCCGAAGCCCGATGCCGACGCCCCGGCCGTCAGCACGCCCACCGGATGGAAGGTCTGTGACATCGCGAAGCCGAGCACGCCCGAGAGCAGGTAGAGGACGACGTACCAGGCCGTGCCGAGCAGGTGCTCTGCGATGCGTCCCAGCAGCAGCAGCCCAAGCATATTCATGAAGCAATGAGTAAAACCTACATGGACGAAGCCGGCCGTGAGGAGACGCCAGAAGTCGCCGGCCCAAAGCAGGTCGGTTCGCACGGCCCCGGCATCGACTAGCAGCCCCGAGTCGGTGCTCGCCATCGTGCGAACCAGGAACAGTGCGTTGATGGCGAAGAAGGCCAGAGTCGCCGGATACCGTCCCAGAGATCCCGCTGGTCGCTGGCTCATCCCGTCTCCCGCTCGAGTCGACGAAGACGGAGCTGCGCTTGGCGAGCCCACCTCCGGTCTTGGCCCTGGGTGAACTCCGGCGCATCCTCGGCGTGCTGGATCGCGCTCTCGTACAGGCTCTTCGCCTCGGCTCGATCGCCTCGCTTCTCCAAGAGCTCCGCCAAGCGGACGCATCCTTCCGGACGTCCACCCGAGTAGCTCAGGTAGTCGCGATAGTGCTCGATCGCGGCCTCGGGATGCCCGGACTCCTGTTGAGCGCGTGCCAAGCGGAGGATGGCTTCGCCGAACGCGTGCGACCGGTCGGTGCTCACGACTGTCTCGAAAGTCTCGGCCGCCTCCTGGTACTGCTCCGTTTCGAAGTAGGCGACACCAAGGCGAAAACGCGCTGTCAGCAGGTTGGCGTCGAGCTCGAGCGCACGCTGAAGCGGCGGGATCGAGTCCGCCCAACGAAGCTGCTCCTGCCAGTAGAGCCCCAGTCGGAAGTAGGCGGTCGGATTCGGGAAGTCCTCGATCTGCGAGACCAGCTCCCGATGAAGAGCCCGGTCGGCCCGAAGCTGCGCGCGCAAGCGTTGCCAAGCGGCGTTGACGCCGCGCCCGAACGGGGGATAGACCACCATCCCGACCGGAATGCCGGCGACAGCGATCCACAGCCCGATCGTCCAGGCGCGCTTGCCCGTGCTCACCAACGTCGGCAACGACTCCGGCTGCAGCCAGTAGGCGACCAGCAACACCGGGTAGGGCAGCGCGAGCAGGAAGAAGATCAAGGCAAGTCGGTCACGCTTCATCGGCTGGCTTCACGTCAGCGACGAGCTCGGGCCGGGAAAGTCTCGGGCGGCGAGTCGGCGGCAGCACCGGCCGTCAAGAAGACGAACCGCGCGATGCGCACGAGCTGCATGGGCCGGACCTTCTCGACTCGATCCGTCGGTTGGTGATAGTCACGGTGCAGGCTCGTCGAGAGCCACAGGACGGGGAGTCCGCTCAGGTGGAAGTGCGCATGGTCACTGCGCAAGGCATCATTCGTCCAGGTGAGGTATCCGATCGGGGTGCGATGCACGCCCAGGCGAACGCCTTTCTTGGCGCGCTCCACGGCGTTGGCGAACGGGTCTGGAGACGAGTGAACGACCGCGACCGACGGCAGAGCGAGCAGGTCGTCGAAGAGATAGCGTCCGACCATGTCCATGTTGATCATGCCGACGATTCGGCCTCGCCGCAGAGGAGGGTTCTCGGCGAACTCTCGCGATCCGGCCAAGCTGCTGAATCGCGGCCGCGTTCCATCGGAGAAGTTCCCCTCTTCGCCGTTGAACGCCACGAAGCAGATCGAACGCTTCGGTCGCGGCCCATATCGTGCAAAGCTGCGAGCGACCTCCATGAGCACGGACGTCCCCGAGGCGTTGTCGTCGGCGCCCCAGAAGGTCTGACCACTCGGGTGCGTGCCCAGATGATCGAGGTGTGCGCCGATGACGATCACCTCATCGCGAAGCTCCTCATCGCGTCCTTCGAGAAACCCCACCACGTTGGGGAACTGCACCTTCTCCCCTCGAAACGACGAGACGACGACCGAGTGTCGGTAGCCCGCCTCCTCCGACAGCGGCGCCAAACCGGCTTGCCGGAACTGACCCTCGATGTAGGCGACGGCGGCCTCGTTGCCGGGCTGCCCGACGCCGCGCCCGTGGAGCTCGGGTCCGGCGAGAGTTTGGACGTGCTGCATCAGTCGCTCGACGTTCAAGGCGGCGAGGCCAGGCGCGGGTCCCGGATCCTCCGCGCTGCCGACGACAGGTCCCACGGCCAGAGCGAAGCTAAAGAGGATCAGCGAGTGCGAAACGAGCATGGAAGGCTCCAGAAAACGAAACGAGGGTACGGCGACCCGATCGGCCCCCGTACCCCCTCTGCATCTTGAACGTGACCGGCGAGGTCGACGTGAGATCGAGATCACTCCTCCACGTCGCGAGTGTCGATGTCGAGCGGCCCGTGCACGTGCTCGCTCGGCTTGCTCTCCCGCATGACGCGCATGACACAAAAGATGACGAGGCCGAGGACGAACGTGAAGCTCACGGTCATCATCGCAATTCCAGCGGCGTTCATTTCTTGTCTCCCGGCCTGGGCCTATGAGTGAAGGGCGCCACCCGGCGCGTGACCCTGCTTCTTCCACAAACGGCCCGCTGCATTGGTGACGAGCACGAATCCGATCAGCACCAAGATGAGCATGATCGAGGTGGTGCGCTGCGTGACGGCACCCTCGGCAGCGTCGGCGGCCGCTTTCTGAGCAGCGGTCGACGCACCATTCCGCCCGCCATCGCCGACCCAAAGATCCGAGCCGCTCTGAAGGCTGGCGAAGAGCTTCGCATCGGAGGCAGCGGCCACCTCGGCCAACCGCGCGGCATCACCGAACTCGCCGAGCTCGCGGATCTGCGACGTCAGCCCGTCCTTCCAAGTGGCGAGGGCCTCGGCGTCCGCCGGGTCGGCATCCTCATCGAGTGCGAGCGCCTGACGCGCTTCACCCTCGTAGGCGCCGACATAGGCCGTCGCTCCCGAGACACCGGGGGACATCGCGTCGATGCGTGCCGGCAGCTGCTGGACGCACCAGAGCACGAAGACGATCAGCAAGAAGCTCGGTGTCACGTACTTGATGACGAAGGAGAAGACGCGCGGGATCTGGATCTCGGCGCCGCGATTCGCCTCCTGCCGTCCTCGCTCCGCGCCGTAGATCCAGCCGAAGAGGATGACCTGGCCAGTCGCCAAGATGAAGATCAGGAAGGTTCCGACCCAGAAGTCCACGGCATCGAGGGCGGCGACTCCCTTGCTAAAGTAGATGATCAAGCCGGCTCCGACGGCCGTCAGGCCACCAAGAAGCGCGACGCTCTGGCGCCGCTTCAGCGCGAAGCCCTCTTCGAGGAACGCGATCGCCGGCTGCAGCATCGAGACCGAGCTCGTGACGGCGGCCAGGAACAGCAGCCCGAACCAGATGGCCCCAAAGACCTGGCCGGTGCCGCCCGGCATGAAGTCGAAGATGGCCGGCATCGTCGAGAAGCCGAGGCCGAAGGTGCCTTGGCTGGCGGCTTCCGAGCCCAGGAAGATGAACGCCGCCGGCACGCAGATCATGCCGCCGAGAATCACCTCGCAGAACTCGTTCATCGACGACGCGGTCAGACCGGAGAGGACGACGTCGTCGTCCTTCTTCAGGTAGCTCGCGTACGTGAGGATGATGCCGAAGCCGACGCTGAGCGAGAAGAAGATCTGCCCGGCGGCAGCCAGCCAAACACTCGCGTCACCGAGCTTCGACCAGTCGGGGTTCCACATGAACCCGAGCCCGTCGCTGACGGTGCGCGTGACCCCGTCAGAATCCGTGTAGGGATCGAGCGTCAGGACCCGAACCAGCATCGCGATCGCGAAGAGGATCAGGAGCGGCATGGCGATCTTGCAGAACGCCTCGATGCCCTTGCTGATGCCGCGGTAGATCAGCGTGAAGTTCACCACGAAGCAGATCAGGGCGAACCAGAGGATCGGCGTATCACCCGTGAACACCGCGCCGTTCTCGCCCTTCCCGATCAGGTTGTCCCAGTAGTCACCGGCCTTCGAGGCGTCCTGGCCAAAGGTCAGGCCCTGCATGAAGTCGACTGAGATCGCCAGACACCAGGCTTCGATGTAGACGTAGTAGGTGTACACGCCCACCGGGATGATCATCCCCAGCGCGCCGAAGAACTTGGCCAACGGGTGGTGCCAGAGCGTGTAGAAGATGCCGGGCGAGCTGTTGAAGCCACGCGAGCCGCCCAGGCGACCGAGCGTCCACTCGGCCCAGCAGATCGGGATTCCCAGCAGCACCAAGCTGATCAGATACGGGATCATGAACACGCCGGCGCCGTTGGCGACCGCTTGTCCCGGGAAGCGCAGGAAGTTGCCCAGACCGACGGCCGAGCCGGCCACCGCCAGGATCACACCCAGCTTGCTGCCCCAGGAATCCTGACTGCTGCCGGGGCCATTGGGTTGCGACATCGAAGCTCCTCCTCAGTCTCCACGCTCGCCTCCAGACCCGGCCAGCGCGCGTCGCCGGGCTCTCACGGTCTCCACGCACCCACTGGCATTCACGCGCCGAAGTCCCCGCGCAGCCAATCGGTTCCGTGAGAGTCGGCCGATTGTACTGGCGCCCCCGGGCACCCGCAAGGAAGCCGGTGGGAGGCTGAGGATTGGCCTCGAACGTCCACTCGTTCACTCGATGCCGAAGTGACATCCGCTGCTCCGAAGATTCGGATGTAACCATGAAGACGCTCCTCGCGACTAGTTCACCGGGTCCCCATCGTCCGGGCGTCGTTCGACCGGAGAGGATCCCGTCCCGGAGACACCGGGCCGACCTCCAAGGGCCATCGAGGACACGAGATGCCTTCTCCCGACTCCGTCTCCGACGATCTCTTGGAGCTTCATGTCGCCGTCGCTCCCTGGACCTCCAAGCTGCTCCAATGCTTCGGGGACGTCTCCCGGGCTCGACGCGCGAGCGTTGCCGAGCTGCGGGCGGTTCCCGGCATCGGGCCCGAGACGTCGCGACGCCTGCGGGCGCGCCTCGATGCGGTGCGCGCCGAGCCCGTCCGCCGGGCGCTGCGCGGGCGCGGCGTTCAGCTCGTGGAACGCGGAGGTCTCGATTATCCGCCGGAGCTGGAGCACATGAACGATCCACCCGCGCTGCTCTTCGTGCGTGGCGAGGTTCCGGGGCCCGAGGTCACGAAGATCGCGATCGTGGGCGCGCGACGCTGCTCGGCCTACGGGCGACGCCAGGCCCGCCGATTCGCTCAGATGCTCGCCGAGGCCGGCATTGCTGTCACGAGCGGCCTCGCCCGCGGGATCGACGTCACCGCCCAAGTGGCTGCGCTTGAAGCCGGCGCGCCCGTCGTCGCCGTGCTCGGCTCGGGTCTCGACGTGCCGTACCCGCCCGAGCACGTCGAGTGGATCGAACGCATCGCGCGGCAAGGGGCTGTCGTCAGCGAGTATCCGCTCGGTGCCCCACCGCGACCCGAGCACTTCCCGTGGCGCAACCGCATCATCAGCGGCTTGGCGCGTGGCGTCATCGTCGTGGAGGCGACGCTCAAGAGCGGCTCGTTGATCACGGCCCGCTGGGCACTCGAGCAGGGCCGAGAGGTCTGGGCCGTGCCGGGGCCGATCGAGTCCGAGGGAAGCTCCGGCCCCCACGCCTTGCTTCGGGACGGGGCGTGGGTGCTCGCCGAGCGTGAGGACCTCGCCGCACACCTTCCCGAGCTGGCCGAGGCCGCCGAGGTACCGCGCGAGCCGAATGGCCTCGAGGCCGAGCCCCGCCGTCTCTTGGATCTCATCACCGACGGACCCCGATCAGCGGATGCCCTCGCTCGACTGGTCGACGCACCTGTCGAACGCGTGCTGACCCTTCTGCTGGAGCTCGAGGTCGGAGGGTGGATCGAGCGCGTCGTGGGCGGTCGATTCGCTCGTCGATGAATGACCTCAGAAGACCTCCATCAACCCCCAGCAGATGCCACCGAACGCGGCCGTGGCCAACGTGAAGACCAGGAATCGCTTGATGCCATGGTTGAGGATGGCCGGGATGTCGTCGTGTCCCATGGCGCTGAAGACCAGGAAGGCGACCAGACTGATGATGAGGAAGTACAGGAGATGGAATCCCAGCATGGCTCTCAGGTCTTTCGCGCGACCGTCGGCGTCGCCGAATCGGCCACCGGAATCTCGTCGTCCGCGAAGTTGACGACCTCGACCCGGTTGAGGGCGTCGATCATCACCAGCAAGTTCATCAGGCCCGCGACGGCCACGAAGAGCAACCCGACCTCGAGCAGCCGGGGGTCCACCGACTCGTCGACTCGGATCCCTTCCGTCGCAACGCCACCGATCAACGTGGGCAGCCCCAGGAAAATGGTCGCCAAGAAGTAGTACGGGAACCTCTGCCGATCGATGTCACAGCCCTGACCCAAGATCACGCCGGCGATGAACGTCCCGAGGACCAACGCTCCGAGGAACAGGCCCTTCGTTCGATATCCGGCATAGAGATGGCCGGCGCCCGGCAGCAGCCAGCTCAGCAGCACCGCGAAGAAGGGATCCCGCTTCTTGCTCGGCCCGGTGAGGCGTCCCGACCGATCGCCCGCGATCAAGACGACATCGGCGATCGCGATCAGGTTGAGGATACCCGCCATCGCGGACAGGATCATTCCGATCGTCAGACCTGCCACGAGCACGGCCGGCTCGAGCCGAGGTTGCCCGAAGGAATCGAAATCGAGGCTTCCGTACGAAAAGATCGTCGCCAGGCCGTTGAAGGACTCGGGAACGGCGGCGAGAGGCCCCAGCACGTCGGAAGACAACCCGATGCCTCGGATGCGGATGTCGAACCCCATCTGCTGGTTCGCCACCAGCGACCATTTCCCGCTCAGTGCCAGTCCGCTGAAGAAGAGAGTGGTCACGGTCCCGAAGACGATCAGCGCTCGCTTTCGATCGCCCAACACGAAATGCCCCAGCCCTGGAATGAGCCAGGCCAGGATACCCGCCAGCCAGGAGGGCAGTTTCTTCGGGATCGTCTGGGTCATGGGTTCTCGTCAGGTGCACGCCGTCGAGTCTTGCAAGCGGTCCGCTTTATACCGGACCGGCCGAAGACCGTCCAATCGCTTCGAACGCCGGGCCTCGTCGAAGTCGGGCGGTGCCCTGGTGAGGACAGCTCGCTACAATCGCCGCCGCGTCGTCTTGATCGCGGGTCGAGGAGATTCCGGGTGCCTCACGAGGTCCAGGTCCGAGTTCGTTACGAGGAGACCGACCAGATGGGTGTGGTTTACCACTCGAAGTATCTCCATTTCTTCGAGCTTGGCCGCACCGAGGCGATGCGAGCGGCAGGCATGCGGTACCGCGATCTCGAGGACGAGGGCGTCTTTCTCGCAGTCAGCGAGGTCGGCGTCCGGTATCTCGCATCCGCGCGCTACGACGATCTTCTGACCGTTCGCAGCCGCATCACCGCCGTGGGCAAGGCTCGCCTCCGATTCGATTACGAGGTCGCGATCGAAGACGGCGCGCCGCTGGTGACGGGTCACACGATGCTCGCCTGCGTCGACGAGAACAACCGTCCCCGTCGGCTTCCGCCGCGCGTCCTCGAGCTGGCTCGATCGCAGCTCGAAGTCTGAGGCCTCAGCCGAAGAGCCCGAAAAAGCGGCGCCTCTCCTTGGGCGGGATCGACGATGCCGGCGGATCGAAGCTCGGAAGCGAGATCTCCGAGCGCAAGCCGGGATAGGCGTCCAGCAAGACGCGCAGCTGAGCGCTACACGACTCGCAGAACGTCAGCTCGTCCCAGACGGTCGCGCGATGCTCGAGAACTGCTTCGTATCCGATACCCTGGCGGCACTTGGCACAGTTTCGTCGCGTGTATTCCATGGTCGGTCGGCTCCCGGTTGAATCGCGACGAGCCTGCCCTCATCCGCTCCACGGGGCGAGGCATCGCCGAGACAGCTCTCTCCGGATGCAGCTATCGGCAGGAAGCGCCAAAACCTTGAAGACCTCACCCCTCCGAACGGCGCCACGGGCTTGGCCTAACGATCGGTTCGGCTGTCTGCTGGTGGTGGGGAACGTGAGCTCCATGCCCCCGCCTCATCCGATCGGTGGGATGCGGTGCTTCTCGGTCTCCTCAGGAAGATCACCCACAACTTGGCGGCAGAAAAACCTTTATGCCCCGGGGAGCCGGTGAGGACCCGCGAGGACCGATCGCCTTTTTTCTGTGGCGGCCCCCATGCGTTTGTGGAAGATTTTGCGGAAAGGTTCGACGACTGGCTCGCGTCGAAGCGCTCGCAACCCGGGATCACGACACGGTCCGGCGCAACGGCTGCCGGGCGATTCATGACTTTTGAGGGAAACATGATCCAGCGCCGGTGGCTCTACCTGGCACTCGTCACGGCGATCCTGACGACGAGCATGGCTTGCAGCTCCACAGAGGAGAGCGAGTCGAACGAAGACGCGCCGAACGGGGACTCGGATCCGTTTCGCTTCTCGTCGTCGGACGAGCCGGTCAACGATGCGGACGTCTTCGACTGGTTCGGTCGGCATTTGAACTCGTGGGACGCCCTGGCCAATCTGGCCGATCAGGAAGGTGACGTTCGTCGCCAGCGCGTCGAGCTGGAGAAGAAGCTCGGCTTCCAGGCGCAGCGACATCGCGAAACTCTGGTTGCGGCATTGCGCAGCGGCTCACCCTGGCAACAGACGATCTCGGCGGCTGCTTTGGGCTTCCTTCCGAGCGACGAAGAGAGCCGCGAGCTCCTGCCTCTTCTCATCGATACGATGCAGAATTCGAGTGACGAGCGAGTCATCGGCAACGTCCTGATGTCCCTCGCGAACATCGCCTCGGAAGACACGCCGCTCGACCCGCTGCTCGACAAGATGCTGAAGTATCCGAGCCAGACGGTTCGACGCAACGCGGCCGCGGCCCTGGTCGCCCTGGCCAACCCGCAGCTCGAGTCCCAGCTGGGTCGGCAGATGATGATTGCCCTCGAGGACGACGACGAGGTCGTCCGTGCGTTGGCAGCGCAGGCACTGGGCGAGCTTCGCAGCAACATCGCCGTCGGCAACCTGATCCACAAGCTGAATGACGGCTTTGCCATCGTTCAACGCGAGGCGGCCATTGCCCTGGGCACGATCGCGAATCCCCTTGCGGTCGAGCCGCTCATCGAAAAGCTCAGCTCGGGCGATCCCGAGGTGCAGAATGCCGCTCTGATGGCGCTGGAGGAGATCTCCGGTGGGCTCAAGCTCGAAACGAAAGAGGCGTGGCTTCAGTGGTGGGATCGAGAACGACCGCGCATGATGAAGACCCAGTAGGCGAACCGAAAGCCGGCGCGATCCGTGGCAAAGGCCGACTCGATCGACCTTCGCCCGAATCTCCCCGAGGTCGACCGTGATCTCCCGCCGACACGCGAGCTCGGCTTCTCTATGCCTCGTCTGTATTCTGCTCTCGGGCTGTCTCGAGTATGACGAGGTCATCGTTCTCCACGGCGATGGCACTGGCTACATCGACGTGCGTTACGACGTCCCGCGCGCGCTCTTGATCGCCGATTGGCTGATGCCCGGCGAGGACGTCGCTCTGCCCATCGAACGGTCCGCCATCCTCGAGATGCTCGAAGACGACGGGCTAACCGTCGAGAACCTCCGGCTGGCGAGTACGCGGACCGGAACGCGGGTCAGCCTTCGCATCGTCTTTGAAGACCTGCAGGCCTTTTTCGAAGTCGACGTCATCCCCAACCAGACCTTCGACTTCGAGGTCAATGACGAGAGCAATTGGGAGATCCGGCGGGCCCTGGTCGGAATCGGCGAGTTCCGCGAGCGCGCGATCGCCGCGGGCACTCCGCCCAGTCTGATTTGCAGCCTGCTCGCCGGAGGCTATCTCCGCTTCCGTGTCCGATCCGAGATCCCCATCATCGCCTGCGATTCCTCCGACTGGCAAGCTGATCGAGCCGAGTGGCTCTTTCCCCTCGTGAGCCTCCCTCGAGACGTCGTCATGGAAGCGACTCTCGAGAACCCCCTTCCGCTCGCCAACCTCATGATGGTCGTCGGAGGCACTTTCGCCGGGATCGCGGTTCTCGTCTGGCTCGCCTGGCAGCGCCGACTTCGACGCCGCTCGTCCTTCGAGAGGGCCGCCTGACTGTCTCCCGATGGAGTCGGAGAGCCCACCGACTCGGCGAGCCGAGCGCGGCACGAGCCACCCGCGTCAGGTGGGCCACGAATTCGGGCGGGTCGAGGATTTGAGTCGGCAGGCCATCCTCTGCTAGGATCAGAGGCGTTGAGATGTCGCCAATTCGTATCGGATGACCGGACCGACTCTCGGAGTCGTGGTGAAGCGTGAGCGCCGATCGCCTGTTCAGGATCGGGATCTTCGCCGCGGCATTGCGGTTGCTCGCACCTCGCGGGTTCCACCCACTCGGCAGATCGATTTCGGCAGCCGGGCGGATTCGACCGAAAAAGAACAGCGTGGTCTTCCTCGCCCCCCCAGGCAGGCCACGATCGCACACAGAGGAGGCCGACCATGAGTTGGCAGGCACGACTGACGAGCTCGATGCGCCGAAGCGCGCTCCTGACGCTGATCCCACTGGCAGCGTTGCTGCTGTTCGGATTCGCACGCGAATCAACCGCCCAGCGACGGACTCCGAGGTCCCAACCCTCGACCTCGCCGACACGCAGCGCTCGCCCCGCCTCACGCCCCACTCGTTCGGTGCGGCCCCCCACTCGTTCGGTGCGGCCCCCCACCCGTTCGGTGCGGCCCCCCACCCGTTCCACGCCGATCCGTTCGGCACGGCCGCAGTCGCAGAGCCGAGCCTTGCCGACTCGGTCCTCCTCCCGCGCGACTCCGATTCGGACGATCCCGACTCGTCAGCAGGCGTCCCCTCGATCCACGCCGACCCGATCTTCCTCTCGATTCACACCGACCCGACAGCAAGCGACTCCTCGCTCCACTCCGACGCGTCAGCAGGCGACCCCTCGCTCCATACCGACGCGGTCTCCGGCACGAACGACGCCGACCCGCACTCCGACTCAGACTCGGCGCCCCGCTCCCAGTCGAATGACCACGCCGCAGCGCACTCCTCCGAGCCGCGTGACTCCGACACCGCGTGAGATTCATCGCACCCAGACTCCGTCTGCGCGCGGCGTGCCCTCGGGCCCGAGCGGGAACGCGGATCGCTCCGGACCATCCGGGCGAACCCTGACACCTTCGGTGCGGAGTCCTTCCAGCGGACGGATCACGCCACCCCCGAGTGGGCGAGGCGGGACCAGTGGAGGTTCACGAGGCGGGAGCGGAGGCGGTCCCAGCGCAGGTCGTCGAGATCAGACCGGCTCCGGAGGCTCTCTCCGCCGCAACTCGCCTTCCTTCGTTCCAACGCGACCCGGCGGGAATGAAGGCGGGGGCAGCCGTGGTGGCGGAGACGCCGGCCGAGGCGGTGGCAACGGCTCCGGTGGACGGGACGGAAGCTCCGGTCCTTCACTTTCGGAGCCTTCGTTGCGACGCGGCGCAGCCGATCGAAGCGATCTTCCGGCCGGGAATCGCGGTGGCGGTGGCGGCACGGATCCGGGCGGACAGCCGGGCGGTGGTCGCGGCGACGGAGCGCCTCCGGGCAACGGCGGCAATGGAAATGGTAACGGAAACGGTGGCGGCGGAAACAACGGCGGCCCGGGAATCATCACGGCCCCCGTGAAAGGTCGCGCGGTCGGAAAGTCCATCGATGCGGACATTCGCCACCCCGGTGGTGACTCGGGAGATACGTCTCCTCCGATCGTTCCAGGACCCGGTCAAAAGGGCGTCCGCGGTCTGGAGCCGGTGCCGGGCGGTGGCTCGGGAGGCGGATACGGCGACGACGGCCGCTACGACTATCCGTACGAGCCGCCAGGCGGTCGCTACGGCGACGATGGCGGCTATGACACCGACCACTACTGGCACAACCGTTACGGCAACTGGGGCTGGTGGTACGGACCCGTCGGCTACACCTGGTCTCCGAACTACTGGAACTACTCCTGGTACTCGCCTTGGTGCTTCCCGTACAGCGGCCTGACCTCCGGGTTCTGGTTCGGCTACCACTCGTGGTACGGACGCTCCTACTTCTCGTTCTGGAGCTTGCGCTCGTCGTACTACTACAGCGGCTGGTGCTCTCCCTACAGCGCCTTCTACTACACGGGTTACAACTACTACTACCGGCCCACCATCACCTACAGCTCGCTATCCGGTTGCCGCGGCGGCTATGACGAGTTTCATGCACTCTACGGAAGCTACGTCGACTACCGCTGCTGCTCAAGCGACGTGACCGTGTACGTCACTGGGGACGCGACCGCGTCATCTCCGGACTCCTCGGTCGTCGTGGTCGATGCTGGCGCGACGGAGTCCGTCGAGGAAGCTGCGGAGCCTGCCGAGTCCGCGGCAGACCTCGATACCGACAGCTTGCTCCGCTTGGGCGACTACCA
Organism: Planctomycetota bacterium; assembly: GCA_029260795.1. Taxonomy (GTDB): domain Bacteria; phylum Planctomycetota; class OFTM77; order OFTM77; family OFTM77; genus OFTM77. Next base: position 180,567 of record JAJDCO010000128.1, read on the forward strand.
CTTCCGTGAGCGAGAGTACGATCGGGCGGTAGAGTTCTACACACAGGCACTCGACCGCCTGCCGACGGATCCGACGGTCCGACTGGCTCTCGGTGACGCGTTGTATGCGTTGGGCGATTATCACTATGCGTCGTACATGATTCGTCAGGCACTCGACATCGACACGACCTGGGTAAGCCGGTCGGTCGACAAACGCGAGTTCTACGAGGACCCGGCCGACTTCGAACGGCAGCTCCGCCGGCTCGAGCGCTACGTCGAGTCCCATCCGTTCGATGAGGCCGCGCTCTTCTTGCTCGGCTACAACTACCATGCGACCGGTCAACCCGTCCTAGCGAAGGACTACTTCCTACGCGTGAGAGTCATCAATGCCGAGGCAGCCTACGTGACGCCTTTCCTCGAGGCCGTCCGCCGCGACAGGGACGACTAGGGTCAGACTGCATTCCACAGCGCGCTCGCCAACGCGAGCGCGCTTTTTCGTTGGTTCTCGGAAGACCGCGATGAAGACACGGCTCATCGTCTTCGCCAAGCAGCCGATCCCCGGACAAGTGAAGACGCGGCTCCAAGGCGCTCTGACCCCTGCTCAAGCATCCCGGCTGTATGAGGCCTTTCTTCGAGATGTTCTGGCCGCATCGACACCCGGACCGAGCCATGACAGCGCGATTGCCTATTGGCCTCCGAGTGCCCGAAGCTGGTTCGAGTCAGCCCGACTTCCCGGGTTCGAGCTCTTGGCCCAGAGGGGCGATGGACTCGGCGAGCGGCTCCGCAACGCGTTTCTCGACAGCTTTGATGAGGGCTGGCCAGCAGTCGTCGTGCGAAACAGCGATAGTCCCGAGCTGCCGCACGCCGTCGTCGACGGCGCGTGCCGTGCGCTTCGCGATGACGACCTCGTCATCGGACCGGATCGCGGCGGAGGCTACTACCTCGTCGGAATGCGGCCGCCCTACCGCGAGATCTTCACCGGTGTGCCGATGGATTCGGCCAGCTCGCTGAAGGCGACGCTCGAGGCCGGGCACCGAGCCGGCCTCACCGCGACCTTGCTCGCCGAGCACCCCGACATCGACTTGCCGACCGATGTCGAATCACTGACCCGGCGACTGCGGCAGCACCCGGAGCGGGCTGCCGAAATCCCTCACACGGCGCGTGCCCTCCGCGAGCTCGCGCTGCTTTGAGAGGTGTCGAGCTACTCGACGACGACGCCGTCTGCACCGTCGCGATTCCGACGGCGGTGCCAGAACCCCCAACCGACGAGGCCCGACCCGACGAGGAAGAGCGTCCCGGGCTCAGGAACGGGCTCGTTCCCGCCCGGCCCATTCTGCGGCTCTTGGATCGCTCGCTCGGCGGCGGCTCGCCCTTCTTGGGGCGAAACGGACGGATCCACACCTTGGGCTGTCGTGAAGCGGCAGAGCAAGCAGAAGGCCACCACGATGAGCGTGAGGCTGCGGACGGGAAACATACAGGCTCTCTCCTCCGAACGCCCGGAACGGACGCCCGGCCGCGCAGACCCGTCTCCGAAGGAGCGGTTTTGGGTGTGTCGGCGCGAAACGGGATGGGATCTCAGAACACGCAACCAGGCAGACCCGTTCACCAGGTCGTGGTGCCGGAGCAAGCAGAGGCGGATCTGGAGGCGCGTGACTCAAAGGCTAAGTTGGCGACAGTCTATCGATCGAGCGCGACGAATGTCAACCCCAGAATCCCGTAACCATGGGGCTGCTGGCGTGATCACGGCAGCATTCAAGACCCGGGATCACGCGGTGTCCCCGATCCCCAAGAGCCTGTCCAGGCGGCCGGAACGATCGAGCTGACGCAGCTCGTCGAATCCACCGACAAGCTCCTCGTCGATGAAGATTTGAGGGACTGTGAACATTCGAGTCTGCGCGATCAGCTCCGACCATTCCTCGGAGCCCTTACGGATCGGGATCTCCTGATACTCGACTTCCTTCGAGTCGAGGAGGGCCTTTGCGGCGTGGCAGTAGGGGCACCAAGCCGTGGTGTAGAGCTTGACGGAAGCCATGAAGTGAATCCTTCGGGGCGCCCCAACGGGCGCGGCTCGACCGGAGTCGCGTTGCAACGAGCGCCGTTGATAGCCGGTGGGAACGTCCACCGCAAACGCGGCCCACGTCACTTCAAGGATCGGAATGAGCCTCGTAACCCCTGAATGAGGCCGCTCTGCTATAATCCCGCCCGTGCGAGTCGACGAGATGACCGCGCTCCTCCTCGAGGAGGAGCGAGGAAAGTCCGTGCTCCAGAGGGCAGGGTGGTGGGTAACGCCCACCGGAAGCGATTCCAGGGAAAGTGCAACAGAAAACACACCGCCGCTTCCCGAGTCTCTCGGGATGCTTGTGACAGCCGATCGGCGCTCCGGAGTCGATGGCTCGAGGAGGTTCGCGGCCCCTGGCGGCGAGCGGTAAGGTTGAAATGGCGAGGTAAGAGCTCACCGCGGAGATGGTGACATCTCTGGCAGTGCAAACCCCACCCGGAGAAAGACCAAATAGGGGGGGAAGCGTTCGCGCGCGAGGCGGCCCGTCTCGTTCGGACCCCCGGGTAGGTCGTTAGAGGCGGTCGGCAACGGTCGTCCTAGATAAATGGTCATCCACGACAAAACACGGCTTACTGTCGACTGGCACAATCAGGAGGCGCCGGAGCGCCTCCCCTTTCCTGCTCTTCCGTCCAGGCTCGAAGCGCGGCACTGCGACAACGTCTGAGGAAGGGACGCGCCCATGCCTTCCGATCGATGGCGAATCCGACGCGCACAGCTGTCCGACCTCCCTCGGCTGCTCGAGCTCGACGAGGCCGCCTTCGGTCTCGAAGCGCTCTCGCGCCCTCAGCTCCGTCACTTCGTCCAACGCTCTCCCAGCCGGCTCCTCGTCGCCGCACTTCCAGGGGGTGTGGTCGCGGGCATGATCCTCATTGGACTGCGCCGTGGCCGCCCCTTCGCGAGGATCGACTCGATCGTCGTGGGGCGGATTCACCGACGTCGAGGAATCGCCCGGGCTCTGCTCCATCAGGCGATCGAGCTGGCGCGCCAGCGGAAGCTCGAGCAGATCGTCCTCGAGGTCGAGCCGCACAACCGTGGCGCGATCGACCTGTACGACTCCGAAGGGTTCGGTGACCGACTGACGGTGGCCGACTACTACGGCGAGGGTCGGTCAGCTCTTCGCTTGCGCCTCTCGCTCTCGCCGATTCGTCGTACCCGAAGCGGAGCTCATCCTTGAGGTGACACACCCGCCCGAAGCGCCTCGAGATGAGCCGCGACGCAGTCGCCGAGATGCTCGAGGCTGTAGCCGCCCTCGAGCAACGACACGACTCGTCCCTGGCAGGTGTCCTCCGCTACCTGCCGGAGCGAGCGAGTCAGAGCGCCGAAGTCTTCGGGCTCGAGCCCCAGACCACCGATCGGATCTCCAGCAAACGTGTCGAATCCAGCCGAGACGAGGATGAGCTCGGGGCGAAACGGTGCAACGATCTCCTCGAGTGCTCGATCGAAGGCACTGCGATAGACCTCGCGACGCGTCGAGCCTGGGAGCGGTACATTGTGCGTCGACCCGCGACCGGCGCCCTCACCGCAGTCATCCTGATGACCCGTTCCCGGATAGAACGGCCAGCGATGCAGGGAGACGAAGAGGACGCTCGGATCTTCCCAGAAGGCGTCCTGGGTCCCATTGCCGTGATGCACATCCCAGTCGACGATCGCCACGCGTTCCATCCCGACTTCCTCGATCGCATGGCGGGCGGCGAGAGCGATGTTGTTGAAGAGGCAGAATCCCATGCCACCCAGCGGTCGTGCATGATGCCCCGGCGGCCGAACCAGACAAAGCGCGTTCGAAGCCTCACCCCCCAGGACGGCATCGACCGCGGATCGGGCGACTCCGACAGCGCGCGCCGCCGCGTGGTAGCTCGCACGGGACACGACCGTGTCCGCATCGAGCTGGCCGCCGCCGCTTGCCGCGAAGCGCTCGATCGCGCTCACGTACGAAGCCGCATGTACTCGAGAGATCACGGACGGTGCGGGCTCTCCGGCCTCGGCCGCGGCTTCGGGCTGCCACAGCCCACGCCGATCGAGCGCCTCACGTACCACTCGAAGGCGCTCGGCCGTCTCGGGATGAGCGCCGGTATCGTGCTCGAGGAAGATCGGGTCGAAGTAGAGCCGCGTCGCCATCGCGGATTCGTTCATCGCCCGCGCTTCCCGAGCAGGCAATCGACCGCGCCAGCCGCATCGCGCTGCTCACCCGACGCGTAGGCATGGATGACGTACAGCCCGCGGTCGATTCCGGCCGGAAGATCGAGCGTGCCCCGGAACTGCCCCGACTCCAAGGCAAGGTCCAGCCCAACGATCTCGGTCCGGTTCGCCGCTCGCCAGTGCGCGAGTCGCGTCGAGCGCTCGGTGTCGGGCACTTCGATGCGCGTCCCAAAGCCCAGTCCCGAGGCCGGAGCACTCGGCGGTGCGGAAGCCTCGCGATCGCCTCGTCGCCGGCGCAGCGAGATTCGAACCTCTCCCGTCGACCAACCCGGGATCTCACCCCGAACCTGGATGCGATCTCCATCGGCGTGCGCGATCATCGCGACCCGACCCTGCGGCGACCCGAAGCGCATGCCGGGATCCCCGAGGAGATGGTAGATGCGCAGCGTGTAGTCGGGGAGCTCTCGGAACTCATGCTCCTTCATGGCGCCGCTCGCTCGGCCGGCGACCTCCGCCAGGCGAGCAAACCAGTCCGGGCGCGCCAATGACCGCTTCCCCGCCAAGAACAGATCGCCCAACCGTCGCTCCCCGGTTCTCGCGAGCTGTTGGCACATGCCCCGCCCGAACTGGATGTCGGCGAATGGATGCGACAAGTGCGAGGCGGCAATGACGGCGAGGGGACCGCGCTCCGTCAACAGGAGTCGCTCGGCGAAGCTCGCGCGCTCTTCATCGAAGGCGGCCGTGCTGCAGGCGAAGAGGAAGAAGACGCTCCCGCCCGACCGAATGCTGAGGTCGTTCACCTGGCTGCGATCGAAGATCGGGAGGCGTCCGTCCGCCGTCCACAGACTCCCCAAGCCGCGGCTGCTCCCGTGACCGGCATAGATCGTGGCGAGCGCTCCGGCATTGATGGAGTCGACGACGGCCGCGTGGAAATCACTCGGATGCGGGTTGAACGGCGAGCCCGGCAGCTCGAAGGTGGCGTTGATCTGGAAGGTCTGCGGCACCAGAAGGTCGAGCGCCAGGCGCACGCCGCCCTCGACGATGGCATCCGCGCGAGCACCGAACCCGCCTCGCTCTCCGAACATCGCGACCCGATGACGCCAAGACCCGGGCGCGCGGTCGAGATCGTAGGCGATGATCCGCTCGATGATTCGTGCCGCTTGCTCCGGCTGCCTCACCGGCAATCGCCCGATCGCGAGCTCGGGCCAACGGCCATCGCGCAGCCCCGCCAGCGGATGATCGCTCGCGATCGGGCCGGGCCAGTCGGTCGTGCCGCGGACTCGAAAGGTCGGGATCCCGACCTCGTTCCCCGTCGGCGTGTCACCGAGCAGAAGCACGTAATGGAGCTCGCCGGGCCAGCGCTCCCAGGCGACCTGCAGGCAGCGCTGCAGCCCGTGGGCACCCTCTCCGAAGACGCTGCGGACCTGACTCATCGTCACATAGGACGCCGCCAATCCGGTCTCGCGGCGATGCCTCGAGAGACGGGACGCGCTCGCGATCAGCTCGTCGGTCGTGATCACGAGATAGTCGATCGACGAACGAGGCCGGAGAAGATCGGACAGCCGAAGCGGATCGACGTCCACCCCGGACAAGAGCGCGAGGATCAGCGCCGTGAACATCCCGAGACTCCTTGCAGCTTCATGAGCGGGCCGTGCTCCGACTCGGAGGCGGGCCCTGCCCACCAGCCTGCCACGACACCGAACTCGGGGAAAGACCGTCGCGCAGCTTCAGTCTTGGTCGGGCTGCGCGAAGATCCGGCTCCAGAGCTGCCGGAAGCCGATCTCCTTCAGTGCCGGATAGGTCTGTTGGCAATCGCGGAACGCCAAGCGCAGCATGCGATGGTCGGGAGCATCGAGGCGTCGGTAAAAGTCCCTCAGCAGGGCGCGCAAGTCCGCTTCGTCGCTCAACCGGTAGACCCGACGAAACGCCTCCCAGCGATCCTCACCGACCTCGATGCGACGCATGTACTCGCGGATCATCTCGCGTCCGTTGCGGTCACCGGCTGGATGGTTGAACACGAAGTACGCGAGCGCCCACGAGCCGAAGTGGAACATCGGATTGCTCTTCTCGTTCACGAGCTCCCGATAGTCATCGTCGTCAAAACGAATGATGGCGTCCCAGGGCAAGGGCTCGCTGTCGAGCAGATCGGGCGCGAAGAGGATCAAGACCGTCACGAAGTAGAGCTTGGGATCCGGCGACCGGAAGATGCCGCTCAACCCCCGACGCTGATCATGGGTCAACCGCTCGAAGCACTGCGCGAAGCCCTCGTCGATCCACTGGCAATCCAGCTGGATCCAGTTGCGATAGAAGGCGTGGAACATCTCGTGGAAGAGGTAGGAGTCGTCGTTCCGGATGACGACCTCGTTCCAGTGCGGCATGTAGAAGCTCGCCGGCGTCCGCTCGCGTCCACCGGCATCGCGGGCGTACTCGAGATAGCGCGCCTCGTCCTCGAACAACGTAACCAGGATCTTCCGATCCGGCGGCTCGAGCTCGACGCCGAAGTACTGCGCGAAGTAGTCGATCGACCATTCGGCCAGATGGGCCACCTCGAGCGCACGGACCGGCGAGATGGCCGTCCGCACCACGCAGTGCTTCATCGGGATGCGGACCTCCTCTTGCCAGGACCAGCCCGGCTCCAGACGAGGTCCGGGCCCGAGGCACCCGGCCAGCATGGCCAGGGCACACAGCCCGAGCATTCTCTGGAAGCGGCCGCCGGCGGCCCGATCGAGAGTTCCGTTCACCGATGCCGTCTCCTGAGGCCTTCGACCGTCCCGCCTACTTGATCGTCAGAACGGTCGCGATCACCTTACGGTAGTGATAACCCAGGATCCCCAGGAGAAGTGCGAGACAGATCCACGGGAACCGGAAGCAGAGGAACAGCAGCGCCGAGTAGATCACCAACGTGAGAGCGAACGACAAAGCGAAGCGATGCGAAACCTTCATCGATCGAGCTCCTTCTCCAGCGATCTCTCGAACACGACTCGGCCTCGCTTGAGCACACACCGCGCGTGGCTCTCGCCGAAGTGGTAGGCCAGATATCGGTGATTCGGCACGCTCCAGATCACCAGATCGGCTTGCAGACCCGGCGCGACACGACCCACGCGGTCGGCGATCCCGAGCGAGCAGGCCGCGTTGACGGTCGCCATGCTCAGCGCTTCGGCAACCGTCAGCCGATACTGCAGGCAGGCGAGGGTCAGAATCATGGGCATCGACTGCGTCATGCTCGAGCCCGGGTTGAAATCGGTCGCCAGGCAAGGCGCAGCTCCCGCATCGATCAAGGCCCGCGCCGGTGCATGTGACGGAAGCTGCAAGAAGAACGACGTCCCGGGAAGCAGGACTGGCTGGACTCCGCTCGCTGCCAAGGCCTCGATGCCCCCCGGTGAGATCGCCCCCAGATGGTCCGCCGTCGCCGCGCCGAGCTCGGCAGCCAGCTCCGCCCCGCCCAGCGGCTCGATCTCGTCGACGTGCAGCCGCAGGCCCAGGCCCTGCTCGACGGCGGCCTCGCAGATCACTCGCGTGTCGTCGAGGTCGAACACGTGCGCCTCGCAAAAGACGTCGCAGTAGCGGGCGAGCCCCGACTCCACGACCGCGGGGATCATCTCGTCGATGACGAGGCGCACATAGTCGCCGCGCCGACCGCGATACTCGGCCGGCACCTCATGCGCGCCGAGGAACGTCGGGATCACGTCCAGCGGATGCTCTCGCCCAAGGCGCTCGAGCACCCGCAGCATCTTGAGCTCGGCCTCGGTCGAGAGTCCGTAGCCGCTCTTGGCCTCGATAGTCGTCGTGCCGAGCCGCAAGAACCCGTCCGCGCGGCGCCGTGCCGCCTCGAGCAGCCGGTCTTCGTCCGTCTCGCGGAGCGCCGCGACCGACGACAAGATGCCGCCGCCCGCCTGCGCGATCTCGACGTAGCTCTTACCGGCGAGTCGCAGCTCGAACTCCGCCTCGCGCGTGCGGGCGAAGACCGGGTGCGTGTGCGGATCGATGAAGCCGGGCGTCACGGTACCGCCCTGGGCGTCGATTCGCGTGGACGCGGACCAGCGCAAGGCCACCTCGCTCGCCGCTCCCGCCGCGACGATCTCGCCGCCTCGGATCGCCACGGCTGCATCGGCGATGAGCGTCGCCTCGGCCAAGGAAGAGCCGACTCGCGGCAAGGGCCCATCCGCCAGCGTCACGAGCTCCGCGATGTTCTCGATCAGGATGTCCGCTTGCCGCACGTCCGCCACCCCTCGTCCTGCTGCTACCGCACTCGTCGTCGAACCGCCCTTCGAGACGAACGTCCTCAGACGCGGCGCAGTCGACCAGGTTATCCCCCGCCCCTCGACGAAGCAACATGGTCACGGAGGATCGGATCGACGCCTCAGGCCGGAGGGGTCGGAGCATCCGACTCCGGCTCGGGCTCACGCTCAGGCCCTCTCGGCACGACCTCCTCGCTGCGAATGCGCAACGGAGGCTCCGTACCCTGCTTGTCCTGCCCCCAGTAGACCGTGCGGTGCGGGAACGGGATCTCGATGCCCCGCTCGTCGAAGCGCTTCTTCATGCGGCGATTGAACTCGCGACCGAGGCGCCATTGCTGACTCGGCTTGGTGTTGAGGCGAGCGCGCACGATCACCGCCGAGTCCTCGAATCGATCCACACCCAGCACCTCGATCGGTGCGATGAAGTCCTTCTTATACTCGGGGTCCTCGCGCATCTCGGCATCGAGCTCTTTCAAGAGGGCGACCACCTCGTCGGTGTCCTCGCGGTAGGCGACACCGACTTCCAAGAGGTACCGGCTGAAGCCCTTCGTCATGTTGGTGATCTCACCGATGGTGCTGTAGGGGATCGTGTGAACGTTGGCCGAGAGGTCCCGCAGTCGCATCGTGCGAATATTGATGGCCTCGACGACGCCTCCCGTTCCGTTCACGACCGCGACGTCTCCGACCGAGACCGTGTCCTCGATCAGCATGAAGACGCCCGTGATGACGTCCTTGACCAAGGTCTGGGCACCGAAGCCGACTGCCAGACCCAAGACACCGACACCGGCCAGAAGGGGGCCGATGTTCACGCCCGCTTCGCTCAGCACCATGATCGCTGCCAGCACGACGACGACCGTCTTGATGGCCTTCTGGGCGAGCGGCAGGATCGTCCGCGTCTTGGCCGTCGCTCGACCGCGTCGCTCCTTGGACTCGAGATAGCGTTGCGTGAGCACCGTCGCGACGTCGATGGTCGCCGCAGCGAGCAGGAAGATCAGGAGGATCGACACGATCACCGAGAAGACGCTCCGGGCCGTCTCGGAACCGAGAACGGCGAGGGCTTCGACGCCCCACGCCTCGAGCACGAAGCAGAATGACAAGATGCCGACCGTGAGGTTCACCAGCAAGCGCAGCCCCGTCTCGTAGCGATCGATGGAGGTCCCCACCTCCGGGAATCGCTCGCGCAGCGGCTTGATCCAACCCAAGATCCACCCGACGAGCCAGCGCCCTAAGGCGGCGATCCCCAAGCCGGCGAGCACCGCCACCAACGTGAGCACCGTGGCCCGAATCACCACCGTCGATCCGCGCTCGACACCGGACGCCCAAATCACATAGAGCCCCACCAGATAGAGGATCGCCAAGATCCACCACAGACTCAGCAGCGACAGGGCCCCGGCTCGCCAGCCCTTCACGCCTTCGAGCGTCTTCTGCAGCTTCTGGTCGATGGCACGCCTCGCCGTTTCTCGTTGCTTGAGGATCAGCCGAACGCCCATCGCGACGACCAAGAACCCCAGCAGCCGCCCCAGGGCCTGTCCCAGCAGAGGGTCGACACCCACCTGCTCGAGCGCGACCAAGGCGAAGTATCCGTAGAGACCGATCGTGGTCAGGCGTCTCCCCCAGTCGTCGAGATGCTTCGCCAGCTCGTCGCCCATGGGGATCATGCGCAGGCCCGGCGATTCCGGCGCCAGCACCGCGCGCACGCCCGAGACCACGAGATGCTTCAAGGCGATCGCCCAAACAAAGGCCAAGGCCACGCCCGCTGCCCGGCGAGACGGGGCCGCGACGGCGACGCCCACGAATCCCAAGATGAGCACCGAGCACGGTGGCAAGGCATCGAGCAGCGTGAGAATCGAGAGTCGGCAGAGGCGAGCGCTCGGCTTGGCGGCCTCGTGAGACGCCAACCTTCGATGCAGTCGACGCAGCATCAGCCAGAGCAGCAGGCCGCCCAACGCCGCGACGACGACGATACCCAGCACGCGCACGACATCTCGCAGGATCTCCGGGCGCTGCTCCTCGTCGTTCAGCGTCTTCCAGAAGCCCCGAAACTCATCGGGTATCCGAACCAGCTGCTGTACGAGCTCCGAAGCCGTCTCACGGGTCTCCTCGGAAATGCCCCGAATGAATCCCGAGAAGCCGCCCGCCGCGGAGTCCTTCTCCTCCTCCCTCTCCTTCCGCTGCAGCGCGACCAAGGCCTTCAGGTCTTGAATCAGCCGCGTGCGCCGTTCGGGATCCTCGAGCCGCGCGACCAGCTCCTCCAAGCTCTCCGCGGAGACGTCCTCCGGCTGAGAAGAAGCCTCGGATCCGGTCGACTCCTGTGCCGACACAGCCGGGAAAGAGAATCCCCCGAACATCAAGACGAGGACGAGGAGAGTCCGACTCATGATCGCAAGGCTCCTGATCTCTTTGTGAATCGCGCGGGCTTCAGTACCGATTCGACGCACCTTACTCCACTCGCCCGGTGACGTGGGAGCGGGTGATGGATCCGATCGACGGCCTGCCGGCGAGCTGCATGGTACGGACGAGCTCGGCCTGCAAGAGCGACAGGACCTTCTCGACTCCTGCGGCACCCGCCACGGCGAGCCCCCAGCAGGGCGGACACCCGACACAGACCGCGGCTGCTCCGAGCGCGATCGCCTTGAAGACATCGGTTCCTCGACGAATCCCGCCATCGATCAGGACGGGAAGCCGTCCTTCGACCGCCTCCACGATCTCCGGCAAGCTGTCGATCGTCGCGCGATCGCTCTCGAGCTGCCGCCCGCCATGATTCGAGACGACGACGCCTCGGACACCGTGCTCGACGGCAAGCCGCGCATCCGCCGAGGTCAGAATGCCCTTCAGCATCACGGCCATCGTCGTGCTCGATCGCAGCCAGTCGACGAACTCCCAAGTCAGCAATGCCGACATCGTGCCTCTCCCGAGATGAGCCGACGGGTCCCGACCGGGACGCCACCATACCGAGCCACCGGTTCCGCTCCCAGGCAATCCGATCGGGCGCAGCTCCCTCGATGCCTGGCCCGCGACGCGCCGACTCCTGGTTGATAGGATCCGAGGCATGAGCGAGCCGGTAGCGAACTCGACCCCAAGAGGCGTCGTTGAGTACAGCGTCGTGTGCGAAGGGCTGACGAAGTCTTTCGGGGACACCGTGGCCGTCGCGGGTCTCGATCTGCGCGTGCAGCGCGGAGAGTTCTTCGGCTTCCTGGGACCGAACGGAGCGGGCAAGTCGACGACGATCAAGATGCTCTGCGGCCTGATTCGACCGACGGCCGGACGCGCTTTCGTACTGGGCCACGACGTGGTCGAGGAGCCGCTCGCCGTCAAGGCGAGGATCGGTGTCCTGCCCGAGGAGGTCCAGACCTTCGAGCGCCTCTCGGGTTGGGAGCTGCTGATCTTCTCCGGGCGGATGTACGGGCTCTCGGGCTCCGAGCTCTACGACCGGGCCGAGGGGCTGCTCGAGCTGCTGGATCTCGACGAGACGCTCCGCCACAAGCTGGTCGTCGACTACTCGATGGGCATGCGGAAGAAGGTCGCGCTCGCCTGCGCCTTGATCCACCGCCCCGAGGTTCTATTCCTCGATGAGCCGTTCAACGGGATCGATGCCATCGTCGCGCGGGGCCTGCGACAGGTGCTACAGCGCTTGGCGGAAACCGGCGTGACGATCTTCTTCTCTTCGCACGTCCTCGAGATCGTCGAGAAGCTCTGCGACCGCGTGGCCGTGATCCAGCAGGGCCGCCTCGTCGGCCTGGGCAACCTGGCCGAGCTCCGCACTCAGGCCGGGCTCGGAGCCGACGATCCGCTCGAGGAGATCTTCGTGAGGCTGATCGGTGTGCATGAGCGAACGGACGCCCTGGATTGGCTTCGGTCCACCGAATGATCTCGTGGCGCCAGCTCATCCTGCTGCTCGGGGTGCGCATCCGCATCTTGCTCCGCCTACACGCGGGAGGCCGCCGACGCCGCTGGGCCTTCGTCTTGGCCACCTTGATGACGGCCGGCCTGGGTGCGTGGCTGGCCCTGACCCTCGATCGCATGCTGGAGCCGCTCGATCGTCACGCCACGAGAGAGCTCGTGCACTTGCTCTTCCTCGGGATCGGCGTCTGGATGGTCACTGCGCCCCTGCTCGGATTTCGCGCCACCGAGCACCTCGACCCGGGTCGACTCCTGAGCTTTCCGGTCTCTTCGGCGACGCTCTACGTGTCGGCCTGGCTAGGGAGTCTGCTCGGTCTCCAGCAGCTCCTGCTTCTCCCGGGGCTCGTCGTTCTCGCCGTCCACGTCAGCTCCGGACCGGGAGCGCTCGTGGCCAGCTTGACCGTCATTCTGCTCTTTCAGCTCGCGATGCAAGCGATCGCGCAGACGGTCGTCCTGATCCTCCTCAACGTCCTACGAAGCAGACGCTTCTCGGACCTGATGATCGTGATCAGCCCGATCATCGGCATCGGGATCTATCTCCTGGCGCGGACCGTTCTCGACGCTCACCTGAGAGGCGACTTCATCGCCGTGCTGTCGCAGACCGACTTGGCCGGTCGATTGGCCGGCGTCCCGACCTCGTGGTTCGCGCAGCTGCTCCTGCCCGACACCGACGTCTCGGCCAGCTTGATTCACGGCGCGCTCGCCGGCGGTCTGCTGATCGTGTTCATTGCTCTGGGATCCCGGCTCCAACGAGCGGCCTGCTACGGCGAGATCCATCTCGGAACGCCCCGCAAGGGAACGCGGTCGCGCGCGGCTCGACGGCGCCTGCGTCCCAGCTTGTTTCCCGAGGATATCCGAGCGATCTGCGTCAAGGAGCTACGGACGCTGAGCCGAGAGCCGTTGGTGCGCACGACTCTCGTGCAGCAGATGGCGGTCGTGTTCTTGCCCCTCCTCATCCCGCTGGCCTCCGGGAACGAGTCGGAGTCGACGACCTCGGCCTTTCCGATCGTGCCTTTCGCAATCTGGCTGCTCTACTCCGCCGAGGCGATGCTGCTGCTGAACAACTTGGGTATCGAAGGCGCTGGCGTTCGCCAGCTCGCGGTGTATCCGATTACCCGGGGGCGAATCCTGGCCGGCAAGAACCTGGCGCACTACGCGGTATTCCTGCCGATCAACATCGTCCTCACGGCCATCATGCTGGTCCTCGAGCACCTCGTGCAGGGATCGGATCTCACGGTCCAGTTTCTCGAGCGCTGGCCGCGCTACGTCGTCGTGCACTCGCTCGTGCTGATCGTGTTCTTGTCGGTCGGCAACCTCACGTCCCCCTTGCTGCCAATCCGGCTTGTCGCCCGCAGCCGCCGCGTCGCCTCTCAGGCTGGAACGGCGCGGACGGGCTGCACGACCACCCTGCTCCGTGTCAGCCTCTGGTTGGGCACATTGGTCTTGGCGGCCCCGGTCGCGGCGGCGATCCTCTTGCCCCCGCCGGTACCATTCTCCTTATCCCTGCCCTTCTACTACGCGATCGTCGTTCCGCTGCTGACGGGCGCCATCGTCACGGGCTGGGCCTTCTCGCTCATGTTCGGCGATCGCCTGTTCAGACGCCGCGAGCCCGACATCGTGGCGGCGCTGGCTCCGGAGTCTTGAACCAGGCCGCGAATCCGCCCGGAACGACAGAAGCTGCCCGGCCTTGAAAGCCGATGACAGAGCTGCCGGGACGGCCTCGATTTTGTCCCGGGAGGCGGTTGCGCGAGCGAGGCCGCGATGACTATAGTGGGGCTTCTAAAGGGTCATTCGAAGCACCAATAGAACATGATGCGCAGCAAAAAGTTACGAGCGGCCATCCTTTCGAGCCCGCCGACACGGTCGGCGCAGGCAAGGCTTCGAATCCAACCCAGCGTGCCGGCGTGCACTTGAGGCGGTCAGCAGCCGGCGATCACGGGAGAAGCATTCCTTGGACGACCCTTATCCCATAGCCAGCCTCGTTTGCGGGGTGCTGGTGTTGGGTCTCGCCTTCTTCGGGCATGCGCTCGAGCACTTTTCGAAGACCAAGCTGTTGCAGCTGCTCCACCGGCCGGAGACTCGCCTCCGGTACGAGGAGACGTACATTCCGAGCTTCGAGCGGATCGAGTCGGCCATCGAGCTGCTTCGATCCCTGAGCACGATCGTCTTCGTCACCTGCGTGGTGCAGAGCTTCCGCGCTCTCGAGATCCCGCTCTTCTTCAACCTGCTGTTGTCGGTGCTGGTCGCGACGGCTTGGCTCATACCGTTTTGCGAGGCCCTTCCGCGCGCGTACACGTTGCAGCACCATGACGGTCTGGCTCGCTGGGCGCTCCCGTTCGGATACCTGCTCAGCTTTCCGCTCTACCCGCTGTATCGAGTCAACGGCTTCATCCGAACGATCGTCTTCCGTCTGACGGGCCTCGATCAGGAGAAGTCGAACGAGATGGAGATCACCGAGGACATCCGCTCGGCGGTCGAGATCGGCGAGCGCGAGGGCATCCTCGAAGAGGACGAGAAGGAGATGATCGAGAACATCATCGAGTTCAAGGATCTCGATGTGTCCGAGGTCATGACTCCGCGCACGGACATGTTCTGCCTGGACATCGAGACGCCGCTCCCGAAGGCGGTCCAGCTCGCGAGCCAGAAGGGTCATTCCCGCATTCCGGTGTTCCGGGAGAATCGCGATCAGATCATCGGGGTCCTGTACGTGAAGGACCTGCTGCGTCATTGGGGGAAGAACGGCGAGACCGAGCTGAACTTCGAGAAGCTCCTGCGAGAGCCCTACTTCATTCCCGAGACCAAGACGATCGGCGAGCTCCTTCAGGAGTTCCAGCGAGACAAGGTGCACATCGCGATCGTGCTGGACGAGTACGGCGGAACCTCGGGGCTCATCACGATCGAGGACATCGTCGAGGAGATCGTCGGCGAGATCGCGGACGAGTACGATCCGGCGGCGGAGGAGCTCCTTCGGGTGGTGGAAGAGAATCGGATCGCCAACGTCGACGCCAAGCTGCACATCGACGAGCTCAACGACGTCCTCGGCATCGAGATCCCCGAGAGCGAGGACTTCGACACGGTCGGTGGCTTCGTGTTCTCGAATCTCGGCAAGGTGCCGCAGATCGGTGAAAGCCTCCGGCACGAAAACGTCGAGTTCCGCGTCCTCGATGCCGACACGCGCCGCATCAATCGCCTGCAGATCATCGTCCACCGCGACCCGGCCTGATCGTTCGGCCACGCACCGCCCGGATGTCGCCCATGCCCATCCAAAAGACGGCCGCGGTCGTTCTCAACACCTATCCCTACAGCGACGGCTCGCTGGTCGCCCATCTCCTGACTCGCCGTTTCGGTCGGATGTCGGTGCTGGCCAAAGGAGCCCGGCGGCCCAAGAGCCGGCTCTACACGCAGCTCGACCGGCTCTACGTCGTCGACGTCGTGCTCTACATGAAGCCGGATCGAGCGATGCAAACCTTGAGCGACGCGGCGCTCGAAGCCCATCACCCCGAGCTGCGCACGAGCCTCGTCCGCTTCTACACCGCTCAGTATGCCAGTGAGCTCGTCGCGGCGGGAACGACGGAAGGTCATCCCAACCCGAAGCTGTTCGACCGGTTCGTCGCCGGCCTCTCCGAATGCGCTCGGCTTCCGATCCCACGGTTGCCACTCTGGGTTCTGCATTTCGAGGCCGCATGCTTGGCAGCCCTCGGGCTCTCGCCAGCGCTCGATCGCTGCATCGCCTGCAAGCGACCCAACCCCTATCGAGGCGCCGCGACCTTCTCCGTTGCGGCCGGCGGCCTCCTCTGTCGCAGCTGCCAAGCCGAAGGCTCGGTCCCGAGACCGATGGTGGAGCTGAGCGCGGCCGCACTCCGCGCTTGGCGCACCCTGAGCTGCTCGCCCGGTACACCCGAGGCTGAGGCGCTCCTGGCCGAGGATGAGCTGCCACGCGGCGCCCTCCTCGAGCTCCGCCGCGTCCTGGACCGCTTCCTCCCCTACCACCTCGAGCGCGGGTTGCGTTTGGCAAAGTACCTCCCGACGCCGAAGTGAGCGCGAGGAGAACGGCGAACAACCGCAATTCTCACCCGACATCGTCGCGAGGCGTCGAAGATGCCCGTGGATGCAAGGAAAGCGACCGAGCACGCCGCAGTCGACCTCGCTGCAGGTCGTCGAGGCGGCGCAGGAAGCTTGACGCAGCAGGCATGGGTAGATTCGGCGCCGCAGTAGAT
>JAJDCO010000129.1 GCA_029260795.1 Planctomycetota bacterium
ACCCTAGCGCTGCAAAACGAATGCTCCAGACCGTCCCCTCGGAGGCCCGAATTCATTCGGGTGGGAGGTCGTTCGCCCTTCCGAAACCGTCGTGATCGCCGAGGGCGTATCCAGCGGACTGAAGTCCGCCCTCCGGTTTGGGCATCGTGTCAGTCCGCCTCGCAGTCGGTCTCGCGTGACGATTCTCTGAAGCTCGGAGGCACGGCTTCAACCTGGTGGGAGCACGGCCGCCGTCCAGACGATCCGAATCGGGGTGCGCGACAGCTCACCCGACTGAAAGTCGCCGGATCTTCACGGGTGCGCCGGTTCCAGCTACTGGACGCGGGGCTCGCGGGTCGATATACCGACCGATTGGTTCGACGTTCGACACACTGGGAGCGCTGGTATGCGTTGGCTATTGATCGCAGTCGTGGTGTTGGGGCTGGCAGGCGCCGTCCTGCTACTGCTGTTCGAAGACGGGGCCGCCTCCGCGACCACGAAGGAGGAGGACTTCGCTGCCCTCGATCCCGAAGCGGAGCCGAAGCCGCCCGAGGCACCCAAGCCCCAAGCCGGGTCGGAAACCAAGCCCAAGTCAGCCAAGAAGCGCCCGGCCGACCGCCGCAACTCGCGGCGACCCGCCGCCAAACCGCGCTCGGATGTCCCAGCGACGCCGCCCGGCGGCGACCAAGCGGAGAAGAAGCCTCCGGCGCAGAAGACGTCCCCGGCCCGGCCGCCGAAGCCGCCGGCGGGCAACCCGAAGCCCGACAAGGCGAAGCTAGCCGGCTTCGTCCGAGAAGCGGGTTTCGATGCCGGGCAGCTGGAGCTGACGGATCAGGATTGGCAGGACATGTCCAACCTGGTCGGCGAGCGCCCGAAGCAGCTGGATGAGATCCAGACGAGCTACAAGCGACGGATCGAGGAGATCTTCCGCGAGCGAAAAGAAGCAGGGGACATCGAGCCGGCCGACGAGGAGTCCCAGGTGCCCAGCGGTGAAGAGGTCATCGCGAGCCGTGAGCTGGCACTCGAGGACGGCACCCGCGGCCGCATCGTCATTCGACGGGGGAGCGACTACCAGCTCGACAGTTCCGCCGAGGAACAGACTCGTCTGCGAGAAGAGATCCTCGACCTGATCAAGAGCCACTTGGCGGGGCGTTGAAGCCTCGCCTTCCGCCAGCCTTCGAGACCACGGCGCGTCCGGTCATCGATCGCGGGCGACCGCTCGGTCGAGCCGATCGAGGTACGTGAGCAACCGCTTCTCGAGATCGGATGCCGTCCCACCTTCCAGGAATGCGCTGCGAATGTCCTCGGCACCGTCGCCCTTCGCGATCGACTCGAGAATCCGAGCGAAACGCGCCCGCGACTGGTCGGACTCGTGCCGGAGGAAGTGGACGATCGCCCAGCTCTGAGCGTAGCTCCGAGCGAAGCTCGAGCCATAGAAGTCGGCATCACTGATGTCGATGAAGTCCCGCAGCGGCGAGAGTCGCAACCGGCCCGGCTCGTCGAGAGCCACGCGCAACGCCCGAAGATGCTCCGCGCTCACCGCTCCCAGCTCGGGCCGGCGCGTGGCGCCACCGAGGCGCTCGAAGTACTCGGCGATGCCCTCGTTCAGCCAATTGGGCACCCGCGAGTTCAGACGGTCGAGATACTGATGAAGCGCTTCGTGCCGGACCGTGCGCAGCATCTGCGCGCGGTCCGGGACGTTCCAGATCAAGAGCTGACGAAGCGCCGGATTGTACAGCCCGGCCGTGTGTGGATGGCGAGCACCGAGCACCTCTTGGAGGTAGGCCTGGTAACCGGCTTGGCCCGAGAAGAGGAAGACGGAGAACCGGGCCGCCGGATCGGGTACCGGGAGTCGCACCAGCTGCTGGTTGAAGAGCTCGAACGCCTCTTCGAGTAGGCGCGCCGCTTCGCGACACACGGCCGGGTCGATGTCCGTGTGCACCGAGTAGTGAGCCGTCTCCTCCGTGAAGGTTCGGCTCCACTCCGGCCCGCGGCGCGCGCGCCGCACCGATCGCTCGATACGGGCCAAGCTGTCGGTCTGCAAGCGCATCGTCTTGGCTCTTTCGATCGCCTGCTCCGCTCTTCCCCAGTCACCGACCAAGAGGTGCGCGAGTGCCCTCGCCTCATGCGCGCGCGGCTCGGCCGGGAAGTCGCCGATGAGGCGCTCGGCCATCTCGGTCGCACCGGGCTCACGGAGACCGATCATGAGGTCGCATTGAGCGAGGCGGGCCGGAAAGAACTCGGGTCGTGAGCGTGCGGCGAGGCGAGCATGGCGCAGCGCCGCGGCGTTGCGACCGCGGAGGAGCTCGATCTGCGTCCAAAGAAACGCCGATAGGCCGGGATCGATGGCTTGGGCCGGGCGTCCACTCAGCAGAGCGACCGCGGCCTCGAGGCGGTCGGCCTCGAGAGCCTGCGTCACACCGTCGAACAGCGCGCTCTCGTTCGGAGTCAGGCGACCCCACGCGTAGTGCTTGGAATCGAGATCGGGGCGCTGGGTCGCCGGTGCTGCCAAGAGCCAATCGGGCAAACCGCGGCTCAGGTCCAAGTCGCGAGCGAACTCGGCCCGTCGCTCGCGTGTCGCCGCATCGACCAAGCCCTGCAGCCAGGACGGCTCGCCCAGGCCATTGAGCGTCAGCTTCTCGAACGGGAAGCTCGAGTACCCGAAGCGACCGAACGTGTCGACCGAACGGGTCACGTCGATGAGCTCGCGACGGTTGTACAGGATGCGGATCCGCTTGGCGTCGACCTGGAACTTCAAATGATACTCTGACTCCGGCTCGATCGGATTCTCATCGAGCGCGCCGACGATCTCGCTACCGCCGGGCCAGATGCGCTGCACGGTCGGCTTCACGAAGATCACGCCCTTCTCGCCCGGGCCGACACCCAGGCTCACCGCCCAGAGCTCGTTCTCGGTCACGTCGAGGAACACCAGGGGCGTGCTCCTCTGGCTCTCGGGGTAGGCCTCGCCTTCGATCTCGAGTACGTAGGGACCGCGCATCGGCATCGGATGCAGGTAGATCCAGCCCCCACCCGGTGGGCGCTCCGGCTGCCGCTCGAAGTCGTCGAGTCCGTCGGAACGATACCGGAGCTTGACGCGGCCGTTGAGCTGACGAAACGAGAGCAGATCTCCCGAGATCAGCTCAGCGGGCCGCGGCAATCGGACCTCGAGGTGAAACGCCATGCGCGTGTAGTCGGCGATCAGCTCGTCCCGGCGGGCCAGTACGTAATCTCGGCTGCGATGGGTCCGCAAGAGAGTGAGCAGGGCCTCCTCGGCCTCCTCCCAACCACCTTGCTCCATCTGAGTGCGGACGTCCTTCAGGCCAGCCAGGAACTCGGCTTCATCGGTGACGCGGCTCGGAGTGGATCCGAGAACGAGGCCGAGCAGGCAGATCAACCACGGCATGCGCCGTCTCCAGTCGAGGTGTTCCGAGGGGCCATCGGCCTCCCCAGCATACCAATCGAGGAGGGATCGCCTACTCGAGCATCGACCGACCGTCGGCGATAGCTGCAGAGAGGAACAGCTGCACCGAGCTCCTCTGCGCATTGCCCGCCGCCACCCGATCCGACGCGAGTTGAATCGCGGCGAAGAACGGCTCGTCCTGCCACGCTCCGGGACCTGAGATCTCGGGAAGCTTCTCGCCGTCAGGAGCCGGCCAAGGCGAGACGTACCAGTACGGCTCGGCGAACGATTCGTCTCCGGGCGACAGGCCGATGCCGATGGTCTTGGTCGCGGTGGAGGCGTCGTCGGTGTCGATCGGCGCCAGGATCGCGAGGTCGAAGTGGTGCGGCCAGAGACGCAGGGGCGACGCACCGGCAAGCTCACGGCGCAGGGCGCCGAGCAGGCTTGCGGCGTTGTGGTAGTAACGACCCAGCTCGGCCAGGGCCTTCGAGTGGTCCGACGAGAACGCCGCACCCTCGCCGAGAGGATGATCCGGAAAGTCGGGGAAGTCGCGTCGGACCACCTTGGACGACCCGGGACTGAGACGAGCCGCGGTCTCGCTCACCCAGTCCAGTGCCCGCTCGAAGGTCTGACCGGCCAACGACAAGGTGGCTCGCTCTTCACCGTCGACGTCGCGCGCAACCAGTCGTGTTTCGGCGATCTGTAGCCCGAAGCGATACGACGGCGAGCCGTCGATCGTCTGCGTCCAGAGAGCGCCTCCTTCGAATTCGAGGGCCGAATGGCTGTCGTCCGCCGCGGCCGGAAGCAGCGAGCTGGCCGCCGAAGCGAGAACCCGGCTGGCCCAGTGGGCTTCCAGGCGAGCAGGAACGAGGCATTCCGGGGGCACGCTGCCCAAGCTCTCCCAAGACGACATGACGATTCTCCCGATCAAGTGGAGGGATGAGACGGTCCCGGCGGACCAAGATGGCATACGCTGATGCCCCGATGGCACCACCGGTTTCGAAGTGGGCGAAAGCAACGAGTTGACGCTCGACGTGGAATGAAGCGAATCATCGGTTCGCCTCGGTAGGCAGCGCGTCATCGAACGCGATACCGGCCCGATCGTCATTCGATCGATGGACGTAGCCAGACGCCCGATTGAGTTACTGCTTGTCCATTGGGCGGTCTGTTCCTAGCCTCGATTGGGATGGAAGCTCGTTCACTCGCGAACTCAGGGGGAGCCGCGATGCGATCTGCAACGATTCCGGGCGTGGCGGGGTTGCTGGCACTGTTGATCACTGGCCTCGGTCAGCGAGCGCAGCGCGCTTCGGACGAAGTCCAGCTGACGACGCTCGGGAACGACGTCATCGTGAATGTCCCCGAAGGCGCCGCCCTGCGTGCGGTGCTGGAGGAGTGCCAGGAGCACCTCCCGACCCAGCTGTACTTCTCGTACGCGCAGCTCGACCGCATTCGGGTCTCGGCCGACTCGTTCACGGTTCGGCGGACGCGGCTCTGGGAGCGCCTCCAGCCGCTGCTCACGGCCGCCGACGTTGCGTGGGTTCCTGCCGGGGAAGCGCAAGCCTTCCTGTTTCCGCGGCACACGGCGCGCTCCGGGTCGGTCATCGGTAGAACGCAGTTCGTGCCCGCCGGTGAGCTCCTGGACTACCCCGAGCGCTGGTCGACCCTGACGGCTCTGATCATCACGACCGCGATGCCCTTGAGGCACTTGGACGCTCGCCTGGCCGCAGCCGGTGTTCAGCAGTTCTTTCGAAACGGCTTGATCGAGCGTGCCTCCGTGGTGGCCGATGCCAATGCCGTGATCATGACCGGGTCGGCGTCGATCGTGCTGGAGGTGGCCCGAATGCTCGAGGCGATGGACGAGAAGGCGGCTGCCGAGGAGCGTCACTTTCGAGTGTATGCGGTCGAGCATCGCGGAGCTGAAGAGGTCGCCGAGCTGATCGAGCGGTTCTTGATCAAGCGCTCGCGCGACCCGGCCCTGCTGATTCGCAAGCCCCGCGAGGTCGTCCTCGCCTTGCCGGAACGCTCGGAGATCATCCTGCATGCAGGAGCGGGCACGATCGCCGTCATCGACGAGCTCGTCAAGCGATTGGATCGCTGAGAACCGGCCCCACGTCCGACGTCCAATTCGGGATCAATCAGGAGACGTACTCATGGCAGCGTGGATCTGGATCGGCGTCCTCACGGTGCTTGCAGCCAGCCCACAGGACGACCTCATTGCACAAGAGAACGGTGAGGTAGTGATCCGCCGGGCTCCGGATGGAAGCTTGCCCCTGAGCCACTTCATCGTGGCCGCCGGCGAGATCTTGGGCCGCCAGTTCGTCTTCGAGGAGGCCGAGGTCGCGAGCCGCCGCATCGCGCTCGCAGCCGGTGCGCGCATGCCTCGTTCGGAGTTCGACCGCTTCTTTCAGGACATGCTGACGACCTCGGACCTCATCCTGCTACCGGGAAGTGGGGGCACGGTCACGAGAGTTCGGAACAAGCGGCAGCTCCAGCGCAATGAGGCGCTGCCCGCGAAGGTCGTGACCCTCGACGAGCTCCGACAGCGACACGAGTTCTTCCTGGGCCAGTCGGCCACTCTCGTGACGCTCGTGGTGCAGCTCGAGCACGTGTCGGCCGACGAGCTGGGATCGGTCCTTTGGGGGCTCGTCGGTTCATCGCCGCCGAACCATGTGGTCTTCTTGACCGACGGCAACACCGTCTCGGTCACCGCGGTCGGGACCGCCGTGGTGCGCATCGCAGACTTCATCGAGCTCGCCGATCGACCGACCCCGTATGTCTCGCGGATCTTCGAGGCCAAGACGTTCGCCCCCGAGGTCTTGGTGCCCGTGATCGAGGAGTTCCTGCGCAAGCGTCAAGGAGGCTCGGTGCGAAACTATCGCCCCGAGGTCGTGATCGCGCTGCCCGACGGCCGCATCGTCGTGCATGCCGCTCCCTCGTCGCTCGCCGTGCTGGCTGAGTTCCTCGAGGTCATCGGGTCATGAGTCGCCGCGCTCGATGGCTGGTGATGGTTGTGCTGCTGAGCGGACTCGAGGTGATTGCCCAAGATGAGCCCTTGCTCCGGGTCGAAGGCGATCGAGTCCTCGCCGGTCGGGACCGAAACGCTCGCCTGATGGGTCTCTTGGCCGAGACCGAGCGGATTCTCGACATCGAGATTCAGGGCAAGGAGCTCGGCGAGGATGACATGTATGAGCTGCCCTTTGAGAGCATTTCAAAGGAGCAGCTTTGGGGAGCGATCCAGCGTGTGATCGCCGCCGAGCGATTGGCCATCATCCCGGTCGGTACCCCGAGCGATGTGTCCGGCAGCCCCCGGTACCGGCTTCTCTCTGCGCAGCGTGTCCAGGATCTTCCGGCTCGCACGCTCATGCAGGTGCCGATGGTCACGGCCCGGGATCTCCGCGAGAACGCCTCGGTGTGGTTGGACCGACCCGCATGGTTGATCCAAACGATCTACGAGGTCGGCGACTTGTCGTCCGAGGAGCTCGCCGAAGCGATCACGCGGGAGCGAGGCCAGATGATCCAGCGTGTCGAAGCGTTGCCCGACTCCGGCCGCGTACTGGCTTGGCTTCCGGCACCGCAGGCCGTGTTGTGGGCGAGGATGATCGACGCCTTGGCCGATCCCGGGCTGTGGCCGGCCGTGCGGTTTCGGCGCTATGAGCTGCAGCGTCTCGCGCCGCACGTCGCCGAGCGACTGGTCGAGGAGTTCCTCGAGAAGCGCAATGGCGAACCACCGGTCCCTGATGCTCGCCATCGGCATCAGGTCGTCATGGAGATACCGGGGCGGGCCGCGGTCATCGTGCGAGCGGACGTCCGAGTCCTCGATGAGGTCCAGCAGCTACTCGCGATCGCCGATCGGTGAACGCGACGGGCCGCCGTTCGGCGGCCTGTCGTGAGTGAGTCGAGTGCTCGTTGGCTCAGTGCGTGACGGTCTCGGTTGCGCCGTGACCAAAGCCCTTGTCGCGATACTCTCGTACCAGCGAGCCCAGCCGTTGGATGTTCCGTTGGAGGAACTTCGCGCCGTCGAAGACGACGTCGGCGAAGCTGATGGCCGGCGCAACGTACTCGTCACAAACCGGGCGGATGGCCTCGTCGTACTGGCTAGCCTCGCCTTCTTGTGCGAGGCGGGCGATCCAGCGGGCCTGACACACCTGATGGTCGGCGTGGACGAACACCCGAAGACCCAGCCGTTCGCGAATCGTGTCCGAGTGGAACAGGTGGAGTCCCTCGACGATGACGAAGGTGTGCGGGGCGATCGCGGACGGGCCGGCCGGCGGCCGAATCATCTCGCCGCGCGCGAGGGCATCGAGGTCGCGGGCCAAGCGTTCGTGATCGATGGCCTCCGGAGTCAGGGCTTCGCTCTCACGATAGCTGTCGGCCCGCAAGATCGTGGCGTCGACGAGCTCCTTGCAGAGCGCTTCGGCCAAGTACGTCTTGCCGGAGGCGGCCGGGCCGGCGATGCCGATCAGATACGGTTTGGTGGGCATGGCGAGTATGTCCTTCGTTTCGCACGTCGGCCCGGAGAAGGGCCGTCGGAGATGTCGGGTCGAGCGGACCGAGGGGAGCTCGGGCGCCGTACGTTGGAAGGGGAACCACCGACCCGTGGAAGCACAGGATGTGCCACGAGCCCGGCGGGACCGCGCCTGCATCTCGCCGTGCGCGAGGGAGGCCGACGGCCACTGATGAATTGTCGGAGAATCGAGAGTGAAATCTTCTTGGCAACGAGGATTGTAGCAAAAGTCCGAGCCACGCCAGCCTCGCCATGAAAAAGGGCGAATGCCGTCAAAATCCCCAAGATCCGGACGATCGCGGCGAAGGCCGGGTTCCCCAGGCTCCGAACATTCTCTCAAATCTCCCACCGCGATTCGGAGTCGGTTTGACATGCTGTCGATCTGATTGGACGTCCCCGAAGTCGGAGCGAAGCCGCAGGCCTGCTTGATGTCCGGAGTGCGTCCGCGGAGCGAAGCCGCAGGCCGCCACCGATCTCTCATGCATCCTTCGAGGCGCAGCGGAGCTGACGCGTCGAAAGGAGAGAAGCCGCAGGCCGGCTTGATGTCCGGAGTGCGTCCGCGGAGCGAAGCCGCAGGCCGCCACCGAATCTCTCATGCATCCTTCGAGGCGCAGCGGAGCTGACGTCCGTGTGGCCGCGATCGCTCTCTCATCGATGTCATTTCGACGCGACAGATCTCGCCGACAATCTCATCCGCGCGAACGCCACGCGGGCCAGCTCCGCTCACGTCTCTGACTCCGTTCAGAGGCTGGCGAGCGCGTCGAGGATGGTGGCGACGGCGCCGGTGATGGGAGCCCGTCCGTCGACTACGATGTCGGCGTGACGCCTCGAGGGGCGAACGAATTGATCACACATCGGACGCACGGAGCGCTCGTACTGCTTCACGACGCTCTCGGGTGTGCGACCTCGTTGAGTGACGTCTCGAGCCAGGCGGCGCTCGAGGCAGATGTCGTGCTCGGCGTGAACGTAGATGCGAAGATCGCAGAGCTCACGGACGTCCTCGACATGCAGCACGTGGATGCCGTCGATCAACACGATCGGGGCCGGCTCGCGCCGTTGCGTCGGCTCGAGTCGGGCATGCGCTGCAAAATCGTAGGTCGGGCACTCGACTACTTCACCGGCGGTCAGCTGTCGAAGGTGATCGACGATCAGCTCGTACTCGATCGACTCGGGATGGTCGTAGTTGACGTGCGCGCGGGCCTCGAGATCGAGGTCGGAGTGATCTCGATAGTAATCATCGCAACGAACGACCGTCGCCTCGATGCGGGTGAGGAGGGCGGTCGCGAGGTATGTCTTTCCCGAAGCCGAGGGCCCGGCGATGCCGATCAGTCGGGGCGTCTCGCTCATGTCGCGTTCGTTCCTGATCAGGTCGTTCACGTTCTCGTGTCGCATTGAGCGCCAAGAGCCGATCGGTTTCAAGTCGAGAGCCTCGCCATCACTTTGCGAAGCGTGCACGAACTCGCACTGCTCGCTCGAGCCCGTCGACACTCTGGAGCAGCTTGGAGCGGATGTCTGGAGCCAGATCGTCGTGGGCCAGGAACTCGTTCACGATGGCGAGTGCTTCGGCGGAGTCGTGTCCGTTCACGAAGGCGTCGAGCCACGCCGGCATGAAGAAGATCTTCCGGTTCGCCTTGACCCACTCGGCCTGACTGAGAGCCCGTCGCAGGTAGGGGAGGGTCAACGACTCCTGCCCGGGCGCGTTGAAGCGGCTCAGGCTGCCCGCCACCCATTGCTCTGGCGGGTCGGTCGGCTGCAGATAGGTGTCGAACATCTGGGCCTTGTTGCTCTCGCTGGCGAGGGCTGCACCCGCGATGTAGGCATAGCGTTCAGCGTCGACGCTCTCATCGCGCTGACTCTCGATCAGGAGAAGCTGCGAAGCGCGCGGATGCTGCTGTGCGATCAGTGCCGTGACGAGATCCCAGCGGTCGCGTTGGCTGACCGTGATGGCCGGAAGCGAGGCCTCTTCGGCCAGGAGTCGCTCGAGGAGCTCGAGGTCCTCGGCGTCGAGCGGCAGGCTCGGGAGCGCGCGAAAGAGCGTGATCGCCAGCGCGGGTGGGGTGTCGGGGTCTTCGAGCCGGTCGCGGATCCACCCGGTGAGGCGAGGCGCAAGCTTGCGGCGTTGGCTGTCCGACATGTATCGCCAGAGTGCCGTGCGCGCTTGGCCGAGGAGGATGTCAACCGTCAGAGGATCGCGCTCGATCTCGCGCAAGAGGCGGCCGATGAGCTCGACATGTCGAGCGGGCGGCGCTTCGCCGGCGCGCACGGTTTCCCAAAGCGCAGTGACGAGCAGCATGCGCAAGAAGGGATCGCGCAGCGAGGGCAGCTGCTCCTGCGCGACGCGCTGGCTGCGCTCGTCGAGGAGGAACTCGCCGTAGCCGAGATCATCGGCGTTCGGAAAGACGAGCACCGGGGCTGGTCCACCGATCAAGGAGTCCAGCCTCTTCTCGGCCGTGTCGAGCTCGAGGTCGATCAGCACTTCGTCCCCGTCCGCCGAGAGGAGTAGACCGCGCGACGCAATCGGCCAAAGGCGTCCGTCCCCCTGAACGCTGCTCTGCACGAGGCGCGCTTCCGAGAGCTTTCCCGCGGAGTCGACTTGCCAGCGCAGCTCGACACGCGGCATGCCTGGCGACTCGATCCAAGCCTTCGCCCAAGCGGACAGAGACCGCTCCGAGGCTTCCTCGAATGCCGCAATCAGCTCTCGCCAGGTGGCATTGCCAAACGCGTGCTTTGCGAGGAAGCGCCGCACGCCGTTGCGGAAGGTGTCCTCGCCGAGAACGTACTCGAGCTGCCGGAGGATGGCGGGCGCCTTGTTGTACACGATGGCACCGTAGGCCGACTTGGCGTCGGCCAGGTTGCTGAGCGGCTGATAAACGGGCGTCGTGCCGCGCGTCGCATCGACCGCCGTGGCACGCGGCTTGACGCTTTGATGAAAGCGCAGCCAGGGGGAGAGGTCGGGACGAAGTCTCGCCAGCGTCCGGTAGGCGATGAAGGTCGCGAAGCCTTCCTTCAACCAGAGGTCGTCGAACCACTCCATCGTGACGAGGTTGCCGAACCACTGATGGGCGACCTCGTGAAAGATGAGGGTCGAACGGCCCAGCAGCTCACGGTCGCTCGGGACGTGGTCGAAGACCAGGGAGGTCTCGCGATAGAAGATCGCGCCGGCGTGCTCCATGCCGCCATAGGGGAAGCCCGGTGCGAGAACGAGCTCGAGCTTCTCGAACGGATAAGAGCGTCCGAAGTAGCTCGCCATCTCCTCGAGGGCCGCCCGATGCAAGCGGAAGAGCTCTGCCGGCTCCGCCAGCTCGACCTTTTCGGGACGGAGGTACAGGACGAGGTCGCTGTCGGGATCCTCGAGGCGCTCGAAGGGACCGGCCGCGAAGGCCATCACGTAGGTGCTGATCGGCGCCGACGGCCCGAAGATCCAGCGCGTCCGAAGCCCACGCGGCGTCTCGCGCTCGAGCCGCCGGAGCACGGGGCCATTCGCGACGGCCTGCCACTCGGCGGGCGTGTCCAACGAGAGCTGGAATCGGGCTTTCAGGTCCGGCTGGTCGAAGCACGGAAAGAGGCGGTGGGCGTCCGCGGGAACGACGAGCGTGTAGAGGATGTCCTGTGAGCCACTCGAGTCGCGGTACACCGTGAGAGGCGTGCCCGATTGAGCGATGGCCGTGCGGAAGGCGGCAACGCACGTGTTCCTTCCGGCTTGAAGAGCCGCCGTCGGCAGCACGGCGTGATTGGCGATGCGCTCGATCGGCTCGACTCGTTGACCATTCACCGTCAGCGAGTACAAGGCCTCACCGTCGAAGTCGACGATCACGGGCAGCCCGTTGCCCGTCAAGGTGAAGGAGATTGCGACCGTTCCCTCGGCCGAGTCGCTACCCGGCTCGAGATCGAATCCGACCTCGTAGCTCACGTCGGCGATCTGCTCAGAGCGCGCTCGAGCCAGGTCTCGCGAGATTCCCGGGGCGAGGAGGTCGTCCCCAAAGCCGAGGCGGCCGACGGTGGACAAGACGATCAGCGTCAAGGCGAGCATGGATTCGATCTCCGAGCAGGGACGGGATGCGGGCTTCCCCGGCGCGAGGCCCGCGAGCATAATGCCCGCATGATCACCCGAGACCAAGCCGTCGCCATTCTCCAGGAGCTGACCCAGGGCGAGAGCTTGCTGAGGCATGCCCGCTCGGTCGAGCTCGTCATGCGTGCCTACGCCGAGAAGCTGGGCGAGGAGGTCGAGGAGTGGGGCATCGCCGGCATGCTCCACGACGCCGACTACGAGGCCTTTCCCGAAGAACATCCGAACGTGATCGTCGGACGGCTCCGCGAGATGGGCGAAGAGAAGATCGCCCACGCCATCAGTGCCCATTACACGAAGTGGGAAGTGTCCTACGAGACGACGCTCGACCGTGGCCTGATCGCCTGCGACGAGCTGACCGGCTTCATCGGTGCCTGCGCGCTGGTGCGCCCGGAAGGCATCGACACCCTCGCCGCCAAGTCGGTCAAGAAGAAGCTCAAGGACAAATCGTTCGCCGCCAAGGTCGAGCGCGAAGAGGTCACTAAAGGCGCCGAGCTCTTCGGCGTCGACCTCACCGAGCACATCGACTTCATCATCGGTGTGCTGAGAGAGCACAAGGACGAGCTGGGCCTGCCGGGGAGGTGAGGAGGCGCGGCAACCTCACAACGAGCCAACGAGCGGAAACAGCAAGAACCCCGGGAGGATCGCGAGATCTGCGACGACCGTCACCGGTGTGGCGGCGGAGCGCCACAAGACCTGAACGATTGACGTCTCGAGGGTCGTCTCGCGAATCACGATCGGGCGTACCGCCGGCAAATTCGTGATCGGCTCGACATCAACCTCGGACCACGTCAATCGAACGAAGCCAGACCAGGTTTCGTCCCCGGCCTCGACGGTCGCGCTCACCCTCGGTAGAGGCCACGGAAGAGGCCGTTCAGGTCCGTAATCCAAGACGAGGGCTTCGATCGCGCTCGCCTCGGTCGCCAGCTCCCAGTACTGGCGCACGTTTGAGAGAGGCTCCAAGACCAACTCATAGGTTCCGTCGTCGGTCGGCACGATCGGATCGGCGAGCTCGCCAGCGTCAAAAGTGTAGGTCAATGCGATCGCTCGCTTGCAGTCGTTTGTCTCGCAGAAGCGGACAGCACGAGCTTCGGCCGTCGCCTCTCGCTGCACCTCCACTCTGGCGCCGACGCCGGGAGACATGCAGCTCGGCTCTAACAGTCCCCACAGCGCCATCGTCGAGCATGAGGGCAAGAGTCCCAGGAGAAGGATGGCAAGTACTGCTGTTCGCATGCGTGACTGACTTGGTCTCATTCGACTGCCCCGAATCACCTGACGAGAGGCACGCGAAGCAAGCTCGGTGCGCGCGCGGACAACCTACGGTCGATCTTCAGCGCTCGCGTCAAACGCCGCCTGACTACAGTGACCAAATGACTGGAAACAGCAAGAGACCCGGAAGAACGGTCAGGTCCGCGACGAGCGTGAACGGTGTGACGGCGCCACGCCACAGGACCTGAAGGTACGAGGTCTCGATGGTCGTTTCGCGGATCGCGATCGGACGCGCCGGCGCTGGGTCCGCGATCCACTCGGGCTCGGCTTCAGACCACGTCAGCTGCACGTCCCCGGTCCAGGACTGGCCCGCCACGTCCAAGAGAAAGGCCGGGTTGGTCCGTCCTGGTTGGTACTCCCAGGAAAGGGCCTCGATCGCGCTCGCGTCGGTGACGAGCTCCCGGTACTCGAGCACGTTCGAGCGCGGCTCCAGAACGAGGTGATACCGGCGGTCATCCCTCGGTACCGTCCCCTCGACGAGCTCGCCGGAGAGGTATCGATATGAGAGGGCGATCGCCCGCTGGCAGTCGTCGGTTCGGCAGAAGGCGATGTTCGTGGCCTCGGCGGAGGCTTCGCGCTTCACGTGCGCTTGAGTCACGTCGCGGTCCGCGCAGCAGCCAGTCTTGCCCCACAACGCCATGGTCGAGCAGCTTGGAAGCGTGATCGTCGCCAGGAGCACGAGCCAGGGGATTGCTCTCATGTCAGGACACCTCCGATGCTCCAGCGTATCGGATTGGTCTTGCGATGACAGAAACGTCTCCGGTCGGGCGTCTCCGAGCTTCCATGGAGTTGCTATCCTGACGAGGATTCGAAGACTCCCATTGGAGGCCACCGTGCTCCGCTCGTTTCATCTCCTTCTCCTCCTCGGCGCCACCGCCACTGCTCAGATTCACCCCGACGAAGTGCTCCTCGTCGTCAACGATGCGAGCGAGCACTCTCGAGCGATCGGCGACTACTACGCGTCGATCCGAGCGATCCCACCTGAGAACGTGATGCACCTCGTGCCGTGGACGCCCACGGACGACGAGATCGATCGCGCGACCTACAACGCGATGTTCCGCGACCCGATCTCCGAGTACCTGATCGATCGCGGGCTTCGCGAGCGCATTCGCTTCATCATCCTCACGAAGGGCGTGCCCGTCCGGCTTTTCCAAGCGGGCGGCGACATCCTCAATACGCGCACCTGCTCGGTGGACAGCGAGCTCACGCAGCTCTTCACCGGACTTGTGCCCGACTACGGCCATCGTGGCCGCATCGCGAATCCGTACTTCGCCGTCGATCTTCCGTTTCGCGACTTCGATCACCCGAACATCAGCTACCTGGTGTTCCGGCTTGACGCCTTCGACGGTCCGGTCGATGCGCAGCATGGTGTACCGATCGACGTCAAACGTCTCATCGATCGTGCACAGCAGCCGGCGCGCGAGGGTCTCTTCGTTTTCGACGCGGACTCGCAGCCCACGGCCGGTGTCGAGCGCCAGATGAAAGCCGGGGCGCAGCTCATGCGCGACCTCGGCTTCGACGTCCTCGAGGACTTTCAGGATGCCATGGTGACGAACGTGCCGGGCATGCTCGGCTACTTCGGATGGGGCAGCAACGATGGCCAAGCACCCCCGCCGCCGTACTGGGGCGAGGTGCCTCCGGGTTCGGGCAGCGTCTATCCGGGCAGCTTCGTGCCGGGTGCGATCGGTCATACCTACGTCTCGTCGAACGGCCGGACCTTCACGCGCGGCAACGAGAGCTATGGCCAGTCGCTGATCGCGGGCCTGATCGAGCTGGGGCTGACGGCTGGATCGGGACACGTCTACGAGCCGATCGCCGACTCGGTCACCCACTGCGAGTTCGTGCTGCGCGCGATCGCGCGTGGCCACACGGTCGGTGAAGCGTTCTATCAAGGGCTGCCGCACTTGAGCTGGATGACGCTGATCGCCTGCGACCCGCTCATGACCTTTGATTTCCGGCCCGAGCTCGACAGTGTCTCGAGCAGCCGGGCACGGGTGGGCGAGACCGTCACCCTGAGCGGCTGGGGCTTCACGAACGCCGGGGACACCGAGGTGCGGTTCGGCTCGGCGATCGGACGCAGCGTCGTGATCGTGAATGGCCAAACGACGACGGCGCGCATTCCGCCCGATGCGATCCGACCCGGTGACGGGCCGGGAGGACCGACCATCGGTCCTCGCCTGGCCGAAGGCGGCCGACCTCTCGACATCACGGTGACGAACTCGAGAGGTCGTGTGACGCTCGAGAAAGCGATCACGGTCTTGCCTGCGAAACGGTAGTCCTCCCTCCTGGCCTCTTGCGAACGCATGTCGACAGGGTGTGAAGCCAGGCCTCCGCCGGGTATCGGCTGTGATAGGATTCCGCGCCGCCGATTCTTCCTCTCATCCAGGAGCCCTTCGCATGATCCCCGACCACCCACGTGTTCAGCAGGTGCTGACTTGCTCGCGTGAGAACGTTCGACTCGAAGCCTGGAACGTCGAGGGCCACGACGGGGGCGTGGCGTGGTGGATCGACAAGCAGACCCTTCGGGGTGGGCGCCAAGAAGGCGTCGACGTGATCGAGGTCGATAATGGGGTGCTGCGGTTCCGTATCGTGCCGACGCGTGGCATGAGCATCCTCGAGGTCGAGCACGCAGGACTGCGATTTGGTTGGCGCTCACCGGTCGAAGAGATCATTCACCCGAGCACCATCGACCTCGCCAGCCGCGGGGGATTGGGCTGGCTCGAGGGATTCAACGAATGGCTCGTTCGGTGCGGCCTCGAATGGGCGGGCGCGCCAGGGAAGGACGCGTTCATCACCAATACCGGCGCGCGCGCGGAGATGGACCTCACGCTCCATGGGCGCATCGCGAACCTACCGGCCTCACGGGTCGAGGTGGTCGTGACGGAATCGGATCCGCCACGGATCGAGGTCCGCGGCATCGTGCACGAGCGCCTCTTCTACGGACCTCGCCTCGAGCTCCGCACGGTGATCTCGACCGAGGTCGGTAGCGATCGGCTGATCATTGAAGACCGTGTGTCGAATCACGGGGGACAAGAGCAGGAGTATCAGCTCCTGTACCACGTGAACACCGGGGCACCCTTGATCGAGGCGGGCGCGCGATTCTTCGCGCCGTTGGGTCGAGTGACGCCGGTCAACGCGCATGCCGCGGCCGCCGTCGACCGATTCGACATCTTCGAAGGTCCGGCGCCCGGCTTCATTGAGGAGGTCTTCTGCCTGCAGCCCTTTGCCGACTCGGAAGGGTGCGTACCGACCTTGCTCAGCAACGCCGCGGGCAATCGGGGCGTCCTCATGCGACAACGGAGCGACGAGCTTTCCTGCATCACGCTCTGGAAGAGCACCGCCGACCTAGCCGACGGCTACGTGGTCGGCATCGAGCCCGGCACCAGCTATCCGCTCGGTCGCGGCATCGAGAGACGCCACGGTCGAGTGCCCGTCCTCGGACCCGGAATCGGCCGCGACCATCGGCTGGAGTTCCGATTCCTCAATGGCGTCTCGGCCGTCGCGAAGAGCCTCGCCGAGATCCAGAGCATTCAAGCCGAGCGATCAACCGTCATCGATCGTGCGCCCGCCGGGTAAAGCCCTGGGCGTTGCAAGACGAGGTGTTTCCAGACCGTACCCGGAGGCCCGAATTCATTCGGGTGTGAGGTCGCGCGCCTGGAATCGGTTCGATCAGGCGGCGACCCGGCGTGAGTCCCGCCCGGAGTGGTTGATCGCCATCTTCGCGTCGCGATAGACAACGCCTCACGGGTCTGGCAGAAGAGCCGACTGCCAACGTCTCCAAACCCGGCGGTCGCCGCAGCAACCAACGTCATGCGCCCTCGGACGTTCCGTGCGTCGTTCGAGGCGTAGCGGAGCTGCCGCCTCGATCCGACGCTGAAAGCGGAGTGCCTTTACTGCGTGATGAAAGAGTTGGTCGGCGTGATATCGGCGACCGCTCCACTCACGGTCGTGAAGCCGGCGTAGTGAATCCGCAGCCCGATCGGGATCGCGCCGGGGAGCGTGAGCCCAAAGGTGTTCGCGCCGGGACAGTTGGCCAGCGTCGTCGATCTCAGCACCGACGGCAGTAACAGCCAGAGGTTGAATACCGGGTCCACGCCGAGCCCGAGCTTCTGGCCGCCGCTTCCTGGAATCGTAATGCCTCCCGTGAGGCTGCCGTCGGAGAGGCTGAGGAAGACCTGTGCCGAGGCGCCGTTCTTCAGCGGCGGGTTCATCGATGTGAAGCTCACCGTCGCGCCACCGGTCGCCGGGCCGTTGAAGGCGAAGAGCGTGTCGAACTCGTCGGAGCCCATATCGATGGTGGCGGTTCCGGTCGAGTCGCCATCGACGACGCGGTCGTCCCCTTCGACGTCGAAGGCGGGCGGTAGCGCGAGATTCTGCGCCGTGTCGATGCAAGGGGAGGCGCAGCCGAGTCGAAAATCACCGGCCGCCGCATCGAGGAACTGGGGATCCGAGCCGATGTTGCCGGTGCCCGAGTAGCCGCCCTGGACGGCGCTGAAGGTGATGGTCGTGCTGCCCGTGCCACCGAGCTCGTAGATCTCGTCCGGGCTGTTGCCCCAGAGGATGCTGTTCTGCACCGTCGGGTTCGCCGCGAAGACGTTGATGGCGCCGCCCGTGCCGCCCGAGTTCTGCGTGATCGTGTTGTTGATGATCAGCGGGTTGCACACGAAAAGTACGTTGATGCCGCCGCCGAGCCCCTCGCCGACGTTGCGCGCGATCAAGTTGTTCTTGATGACGGGGTCCGAAAGCGCGTTCACGCCGATGCCCGCTCCCGCTCCTCCCGCCGTGCTCTGGTTGTCGACGATCTCGTTGTGACCGATGTACGGGTGAGAGCTGTAGTAGACCGAGATGCCGCCGCCGATGTCCGAGATGTTGCCCGTGATCGTGTTGTTGATGATCGTGGGCGAAGCCTGAGTGATGGACACGCCACCGCCGAAGACACCGGGCAGGTTGTCGGAGCGGCCATTGCGAACCGTGAAGCCGTCGAGGATCGATCCGAGCCCCTCGGCGTTGTTGAACGTCACCACCGGTCCGATCGCGCTGCCGTCGATGATGGTCGCACGGCGCCCCTTCGTGCTCCGCACCGTGATTGCCTTGCCCAAGAAGTCGATGTTCTCGACGTAGGTCCCCGGGTCGACCAGGATCACGTCCCCGCTCTGAGCCGCGTCGATGGCGGCCTGGATCGTCGCATGGTCTTGGGGCACGCGGATCTCGGCGCCCAGCGCGCTGGACCCGAAGGCGATGAGGACGACGAGCAGCGCCGCGAGGCGAGTCAGATCGGATCTCATGGTTTCCTCCTCAGGAAATGTCGGACGACTTCTTCTCCGTGGCGAAGACCCTGAGAGCGATCCGAGGAGGAGTTTCTCGGACCTTTTCGAGAAAAAAAAACGTGTCTGCTAGCGTGACTCGACTCCCCGGCCGATGACCGTCGACCGGGGAACCCTCGCTCGTCCCCTACTACTGCGTCACGAAGCTCCGGGTCGGCGTGACGGACGGCACTGCTCCACCGACATCGATCGAGAATCCGGCGAAGTAAACGGACAGGCCAACCGGAATCGTCGGGAGTGGGGAGACCGGCACCGTCGTCGCTCCTGGGCAGCTGGTCAACGAAACTTGGCGCAGGGGAATCGGTAGGCCAGCCCAGAGGTTGAAGACGGAGTCGAGGTCGAGAGCAATCTTCTTGGAGCCGCTCATGGGGACGACGATTCCGCCTGTGCTCGAGCCTTCGCCGAGGCTGATGAAGACGAATGCCTTGAATCCGTTTTGAGCCGGCGGAGCCTGGGCCGTGAAGCTCGCCGTGCCACCGGAGGTCGCTGGGCCGTTGAAGATCCAGAGGAGGTCGAACTCGTCGGATCCCATGTCCACGGTCGCGGTACCGTTCGAGTCGCCATCGACGATGCGGGCGTCACCCTCGACGTCCACCACGGGGAGTGTTCCGGCGGGAGGAGTGTTCGTGCCCGCCTCGATGCACGGAGAGTTGCAAGAGAGTCGAAAGTCACCGTTCGCCGGGTCGATGAAGAGTGGGTCGGCGTTGATGTTGCCGGTGCCAACGTATCCGCCCTGGACGTCGGAGTGGGTGACGGTCATCGAGGTGTACCCGTCGGCATAGATCTCTGAGCCCGAGTTGTTCCAAACGATCGAGCTCGTCACCCGAGCGCTGAATCCATACTTGCCTGAGATACCCGGGCCGAAGTTGTTCGCGATCGTGCTGTTGAGCACGAGGGGAGAGGAATAGATGAATCGGAAGCCCGAGCGCGCGTTCGAGATGATCGTGCTGTTCACGATGTTCGTCGAGCTGGAGTAGCCGTAGACCCCGTCGCCGGAGTTTCCTGAACCGTTGTTTCGGATGGTATTGCCCAACAGCGTCACGCCACCCAGTCGGTCGAACACGCCGGCACCGACGCCTGCGGTGTTCCCGTAGATGCGGTTGCTCTCGATCGAGGCCCGTGACGAGTATCCGTAGATGCCACCCCCGGCTGTGGCCCGGTTCCCGGTGATCGTGTTGTTTCGAATGGTCGGCCGAACGGAAGGGCCGAAGCTGAGACAAGAGATTCCACCGCCGGCAGATCCGCTGATGCCCGAGCTGCCGCGTCCGTTCTGAATGCGGAAACCGTCCAGGATGGATGTGGCTTGCTCGCCGTTCTCGAACTTCACGACCGTGGCACTGTTGCCTCCATCGATCGTGGTCACCGCCGCACCGTCTCGGCTCCTCAGAGTGATCGCCTTACCCAAGAAGTCGATGTTCTCGACATACGTGCACGGAAGAACCAGGACGGTATCGCCGTCGATGGCCGCGTTGATGCCCTCCTGGATCGTGCAGAAAGGTTGCGCGGCGCTGCCGTTGGCTCCCGCGCAGTTGCCGTTCGTGCAGTCGACGTACCACGTGGTTTGAGCCATGCCGATCGCCGTGAGTATCGTCCAGGCTATGGTGGCGGGCACGAGTGAATGAATCATGCGAGTCTCCTTCTGTCGCGAGTCACCAGATCGATGTAAGGGCCTCCGAGAAGTAAAGCGCTTCCTCGGCGATCGACGTGAACCAGAAAAAAGATGGCGCCGATGTCGCTCTCCCCAATGGCCGCCGGGCTCTCGCCGCGACGCGGTCGGCACCCATCGAGTCCGGCCGAGCTCGCCTTGCTTTCGTCGTCTCGAATCGACCGAGTCCGAGTCACCGACCCGCGAGCACGCGCTCGACCTCCTGCAGGAAGCGCTTCGACTCGGCGTCGTCTCGAAACGTCGGCGACTTCATGCTCTCGAGCAAGTCGTGGTGCGCTCGAACGGCCTCCTCGATTCGACCCGACCGATACCACGCCATCGCCAAGAACGCGAGGTCGGCGGGATGCTCCTGTCCGAAGCTCTGCGCGTTGAGCTGCCGCGACTGCTCCAGGACCTCGACCGCTTCGTCCAGCTCGCCGGCCCGGTACAGACCCACTCCCAGCGTGTTCAGCAAGGCTCCATCCTGCGGCATGATTTCGCAGAGTGCGCGCGCCCGCCGAACGGTGGCTCCGACCGCGTTGGGGTGCCGGCCCTCGATCGAGACCACGAGCCAGCAGTCGTTCAAGAAAGAAGTCCAGAGCGAGCTGCGCGCGGCACCGGCACGAATCGACTGGAGAGCGGCTCGAGACTCTCGAGACGCCTCGTCGGCGCGGCCGGCTTCTGCCTGCACGGCACCGCGCAGGAGGCGAGAGGCTGCGGAGGAGTCGTCGAGCGCGGCCGACATCTCCACAGCCAGGGCGAGCTCGCGGTCGCTCGCCTCGACGTCGGGATGTCTTGCGATCGTGAGCTGGATCTCCGTTGCCAGCTGGTGTGCTTCGGTCG
Organism: Planctomycetota bacterium; assembly: GCA_029260795.1. Classification (GTDB taxonomy): domain Bacteria; phylum Planctomycetota; class OFTM77; order OFTM77; family OFTM77; genus OFTM77. Next base: position 21,031 of record JAJDCO010000129.1, read on the forward strand.
TCGACAGGTCCTCCAGGTGGCGCCGCTCCGTCAAGAGACGGTCCAAAGGGACTGCATCGTCGAGGAGGCTCCACCGCAAGAGTGATCGCGTGCGCGCCGTCTGCAACGAAGAGGCCGCGAGCACGTCCTCGTCGATCCGGTCCCACACCGACACCGCGATCGCCGCCAGCTCGGCATCCGTGGCGTCCCGACGCCGCGCCACCAGCTCGTCGATCCAGGCGGCGAGGCGAGGCAGCGGGATGGCGAGATGCGGTGATGTTTCATTGAGCTCGAGAGCTTCTCCCACCAGGCCGAGCACGTCCTCGCGAGGTCCACGCTCCTCGAACATTGCATACATCAAAGAGACGACACGCATCATCCTCGCCTCGGGCAGCGGCGCGATCTCGAGCACCCGATCGGCGAGTTCAGCCGTGCAACGGTAGGGCTCGGCGTGAGGGCGGCGGTTCCGGCGCGCCTCCTCCGCCTCGAGATAGACGAGCTGTGCGCGGTAGAGCGCGGCGACCGCGCGATCGCCGCCGACCTCTTCGAGCCGATCGACGTCCGCCCCTACGCGCTCCCAGCGGGCGCGATCGAGGGTGAGGGTTTGCTCGAGATCGTGCTGCACCTCGAGCATGCCGACTTGGACGAGCCCGCCCATGATGAAGGGATGATCCCCGCCCGTGCGCCGTGCCGCCTCGAGCCGCTCTCGGGCACGCGCCGTGAGCTCGGCACGCTTCGGTGACAGCTTGGCGAGCTGCGACATCACCGAGGACTGGTTTACGGCGAGCTGGTAGCTGCTCGGATCGTTCGCGAGGGCTCCTTCAAAGAGCTCGATGGCCCGCTCGTAGTCCCCGGTCGGGTCGTCCCCGCGGCGCCGCACGGCCATCGCTCTCGCCGCCAGCAGCCCAGCCAACGTCGGATCAGCCTCGAGGTCGTCGGAGACTCGAGTGAAGAGCTCGAGAGCCTGCTCGATATCTTCGGTCGCATCTTCCTCGCGCACGAGTCGGTTCAAGGCGCGCAGCCGGTGGTATTCCGCGAGTGTCCGAACCGCCGGCCGCAGTCGCGGGCGCGCCTCGACCATCGACGCCGCTGTCCGCCACGCCCCGGCTTCGTCGCCGAGATGACAGTAGGCCAAGGAGAGCAGCAGGCGCGCCTCGAGGGTCAAATCGGAGCGCTCGGCGAGCGGCTCGAGGACCTCGACAGCCCGCGCCCAGTCTCGCTGCGCGAAGAGCTCGTAGCCGCGGCAGAGGTCGTCGATCCAGCTCAGTGCAGGCAGCCGCTGCCAAGCGGCCGCGGCGCGTACATGCGCGAGCTCCTCCAGCGCTTTGGCGAGGAGCTTCTGCATCTCTTCGGTGTCGCGCGGGGCGAGCTCAGCGAAAGGCTTCTCGACCGGGTGCATCAGCACGCCACTCTGTCCCGGCCACTCGACGCGTTCGGCGTAGTGGCGGAGAAAGCGCCGCGCGGACATGAGCGGGACGACCGGGTTGCTCGAGAACTTCGTGCGCGCGGACACGAGACGTTCCTCGACGTCGGGGGCACCGAGGAGAAAGCGGGCCCAGATCTGATAGGCGGCGCCCACGCCCGTGCGGTCACCGCTGCCATCGACCAGACGGTCGACGTCGGCGAGGAGAGTGGCCCGCCCGCCGGCATCACCTTGATAGCGAGCTTCCTCCGCTCTCTGGATGAGCGAGTCGAGCCGCGGTCCGAGAACGCCGAGGGCCGATTGAATCTCGTGGGCGAGGACGAGCCCCGCCTCCGGCACGGAGACCTTCGAGGGGAGCTCGATGCTCAAGGCGAGAGCCGTGACGGCGATGATCACGCTCAGTGTCGCGACGAGAATCGGTCGACGCTTCCAGCGAGCGAGCGTGCGCGAAGCTCGGCGGTGCAATCGGCTGGTCGACAGAGGCACGCCTTCACGGACACGTCGCAGGTCCTCGGCGAGCTCGGCGGCGGAGCGGTACCGACCGCTGGGCAACGGGTCGAGGCAGCGCTCGCAGAGGTGATCGAGATCCGACGGGAGCCCGCGCTGCACGCGGCTGGGCGGCACGGGACATCCGCGCTCGATACGCTCGTAGATCTTCACCGTCGATTCGCCGGGATACGGCAAGCGGCCGGTGATGGCTTCATAGAGCACGACGCCGAGGGCGAAGACGTCGCTGTGGAAGCCGATCTCGTCCGACTCGCCGCGCAGCTGCTCGGGAGCCATGTACGAGGGCGTGCCCATGACGGAGCCGTCGTGGGTGAGCGTGCGGTCGGTCTCGAGCCGCGCCAAGCCGAAGTCGACGATCACCGGTTCGCCGGAAGCTTTCACGACGATGTTCTGGGGCTTGAGATCGCGATGCAGCGCCCCTTGGCGGTGTGCGAAGTCGACGGCACGCACGACCTTCTCGACCAGCTCGAGGCGCTGGGCCAACGAGACGTTGCCACGACTGAGCCAGACGTCGAGCGTCTCGCCTTCGATCAGGTCCATCGCGATGAAGAGCTCGTCGCCGTCACTGCCCACGTCGTGCACGTCGACGATGTTGGGATGGCGCAAGCGAGCCGCGATCTTGGCTTCACGGAGAAAGCGCTCGCGTTGGAGGCGAGGTGTCCGTGGATCGGCATCGACGACTTTCACGGCGAGCGGCTTGAGGAGCTCGCGATGCAGGGCGCGATAGACGCGGCCCGAGCCACCTCGGCCAAGCTCTTCGACCAAGAGGTAGCTGCCGACGGTGCGCAGGCTTTCCTCGGCGGAGGTCGTGGTGTCTCTCTCCCGAGTGCTCTCCTCGGCCATGCCGAGATCCTCGAGGAGCATGTCGCGCAGGACATCGTGGATCGTGCTCTTGCGGGGCTCGTTCATGCTTGGAGCACCTCCCGGATCTCACGCACCAGCTCTTCTTCAGAGCTCGTGCCATCGCGCAGCAGATCGAGCACCGCTTGACGGAAGCGGGCTCGCATCACGGCGAGGCGATTCTTGACATCGTGGGCACCGAGGTCGAAGCGGCGGCGGAGGTCGTCATAACGAGGGGCGCGGCCTTCGGCCTGCTCGAGGTAATACGTGTGGAAGAGGGTGTAGTCGCGCTCGCGCCCTTCGCGCCGACAGGCGGCTTCGAGCTCCGCGAGGGCGGCGTCGATGATCGAGCGCATGAGCTCGCGTTCGAAGCGCTTCGGCGGCGAGGCGTGCTGGGCCTCCGAGCGAGCCTCGATCTCGTCGAGCTGATCCAGTGCCACAAAGCGACGACCGCCGCCTCGCTTGCGCGTGGCGTGCGCGCGGCGATGGCTGAGCATGAAGTGCTTGATGGTGGCCTTGACGTAGGCGCGGAAGCGTCCCCGGTCGCGTTGGACGTCGACGACCATGCGTTTCTCGAGGAACGTGGCCAAGTACTCTTGAGTCAGGTCCTTCGCCTCGTCGGGCAGCGCATTCCAGTCGAGGCGGAAGGTCCAGTAGATGGGCCGCCAGTAGACGGAGAGCAGCCGCTCCAGAGCACGCGAGCGCTCGAGCGTGTCGACGCCCTGAGCGCCCCGAATCACAGTCCAAGCAGTGGACGGGTATCGTGGGTCCCGCCTCGGCGCGTCGGTGAGCTGTTTCACGAGTTCGGCTTTCTTGGGAAAAGGCTGGGTCCTTCCCACTTTCAGGCGAAGCCGAGGACCTGTCCAGTGGGTTGTCTCGACGCCGTCGGAATCGAGCCCGCGGGTCCACTTCTTCCTCATCAGCCGCGCTCGCGGTGAGCGGTTCGACTCCGTCGCGGCGGACTTGCTCTTGACGACGCATGCCTCGGCTCCCCGAGTAGGGGCTGGACGATCCGCTACCGAGTATGCATACTCGGTATGCCATCCTTCGAGAACCGGCCCCGAGAGCCCTCATGACCGTTCGAAACAGCCTCCTCGCCATCCTCGCCGAGCAACCCGCCCACGGATACGGCCTCAAGACCCAATTCGAGCAGAGCACCGCCGGTACCTGGCCCCTCAACGTGGGTCAGGTCTACACCACTCTCGGGCGACTCGAGCGCGACGGCCTCGTCGAGCCCGAGGGCGTCGGTGATGGCCCGCGACAGACCTGGAAGCTCACTTCGAGCGGACGCGTGGCCCTCGAGGAATGGTACGCCTCCCCAGTCGTCGATGACCCGCCGTCTCGAGACGAGCTCGCCATCAAGGTGCTCCTCGCCGTGGCCGCCGACGCCGTCGACGTCAGCGAGATCCTCCAGCGCCAACGCGTCGCGACGATGGAGCGCCTCCAGCAACTCACGCGTCACAAGCGCAAGGCCGATCCCGAGGCCGAGCTTCCCTGGCTCCTGCTCCTCGACGCCCTGATCCTCAAGGCGGAGGCGGAAGTGAAGTGGCTCGATCTATGTGAAGAGCGCCTGCGACAGAGGAGTGTCTGATGCAGCTCGTGCCCGCCTCCCCTGAGTCGACACCCCTGCTCCGCTTCGAGAGAATCGGCCGAGTACATGGCGAGGGACCCCGCGCCGTCCGTGCCCTGGGCCCGATCACGTTCGATGTGAAGCCCGGTGAGTTCGTCGCGATCATGGGCCCCTCGGGCTCGGGCAAGTCGACCCTGCTGTCGTTGGCCGGTGCCCTCGATCGCCCGACCGAAGGCCACGTCTTCGTGCAGGGACACGATCTCTCGACGCTCGGTCCAAGAGCGCTCGCCGAGCTGCGCCGTCGCGTCATCGGATACGTCTTCCAGGATCTCAACCTGCTCCCGGGCCTCACGGCGCTCGAGAACGTGGCGCTCCCATTGGAGCTCGACGGCACGCCGCTCCGGGAGGCACGCCGCGAGGCGATCGAAGCACTTGAAGGCGTTCGCCTCGACGCACTCTCCGATCGGTTTCCAGACGATCTTTCTGGTGGTGAGCAGCAGCGTGTCGCCATCGCTCGGGCCTTCGTCGGTCCCCGCGCCCTGCTCCTCGCCGACGAGCCGACCGGAGCGCTGGACTCGGTCACCGGTGAGCTGATCATGCGCCTGATGCGGACACAATGCGATCGCGGTCGCACCACGGTCCTGGTGACGCACGATGCCTCACATGCGGCTTGGGCGGACCGTGTGCTGTTCCTGCGTGACGGAGAGGTCGTCGACGAGACGTTCGCGACCCGAGAGTCCTCCACCCGCGTTGGAGGCGACGCATGACACGAGATCGGGCAGCTGTCGACGACAGCAGTGAAACCCGACCGGTCCGTCGACGGGCCGGTCTTCGTGATCGGTCGCGAGAAGGTCGAAGCGCTGGGAATGACGAAGGGTCCACCGCCGCGGCGTAACCTGGCTCCCTGGCTGGTCCGCCTCGAGCAGAGCGTGACGGAGGCCCAGCTCGAGACGGCGCGCCAGATCGCGGCAAGCTCGGTCGGCACGAGTGTCGACGCCCAGCTCCTGCACCGCCGGCCCGAGAGGGTGTTCTTTCAAGTCGTCCTGCTGATCTCCATCGTGACCGGTCTCATCGTGATCTTCGTCGCCACGGCGCTGACGTCGGTCGAGTCCGCGGCCGATGCGCGCGTGCTGCACTCGGTCGGCGCCGCGCCCGCGCTCATGCGGGGCCATCTCGCGGCGCACGCAGGATACCTTGCCTTGCTGGGCTGTCTGCTCTCGGTACCGGCCGGCCTGATTCCGGCCCTGGGTCTCGTGCCCCTCGCCAACTTCCCCCTCGAGCTCGCGATGCCTTGGGCCGAGGTGCTGGTGTGTGTGCTCGGACTCCCGGCTGCGGCTTATGGCGGCACCTGGCTCTTTGCCCGTCTCTCTCGCCGCTCGCTCGGGGCGAGGCCTCCCGCCATCTGAGCCTTGATCTCCTGACACTTTTCTCTCGCCACCTCTCTGCCCGAAAGGGACATCTCATGTCGTTGCAACGTCTGCCGATCCTCTCGCTCTGCCTCTTTCTCTTTGCTTCGCACGGTGTCGCTCAAGATGCGATCGAAGGCGGGGCACCGATTCTCTGGGAGCCCTACTCTGCCAAGGCCGTCGACGGCTCGGAGCTGCACGGCCGACTGGGACGCATCCGCGTTCCGGAGAATCGCGGCGTCGAAGACGGCCCGATGATCGAGATCGCGTTCGTCGTGTATCCCTCGACGAATCCCGACCCGGGGCCGCCGATCTTCTACCTGGCCGGCGGGCCCGGAGGATCAGGCGTCGTTCACTGCGTCGGACCAGCGACGGATCCGCGAATCGGGCTCTTGCAGCACGGCGACGTCATCGGCGTCGATCAGCGCGGGACGGGTCTGAGCCGCCCCAATCTCTCCGAAGCACCCGAGTTTCTCTACGAGCTGCCTCTCGATCGAGCGGTCAGTCGGGGCGACGTCATCGCGGCGGTCACCGAAGCCTCGGAACGCTGCATGGCGCATTGGAAGCAGCAGGGCGTCGACGTGTCGGCGTACAACACGATCGAGAGCGCAGACGACATCGACGCCGTGCGTCGCGCACTCGGTGTGGAGAAGATCGTCACCTATGGCGAAAGCTACGGATCACATCTTTCTTTGGCGATCCTGCGTCGTCACGCGGAGCGCGTCTCACGCGCGGTGATGCTGAAGGTCGAAGGCCCCGATCAGACCTGGAAGCTTCCGAGCAACGTGCACCGTCAGCTCGTCAAGCTCCACGAGATGGTCGCGGCCGATCCAGGGCTTCGACAGCACATTCCGGACTTCGTGGGTCTGCTGCGTCAAGTGCTCGAGCAGCTCGAGAGCGAGCCCGTGACGGTGCCCATGAAGCAGTGGGGGCCGAATGCGAGCATCACGATCGGTCGCTACGACTTGGAGCTCTTGATCGCCTTGGGACTCGCCTCCTCAAACAACCTCTCGGGCATGCCCGCCGCCGTGTATTACATGTCGAAGGGCCAATGGGCGCCGATGGCGGGATCCTTCGCCCGCTTTCGCCGGGGCGACATCGGCTCCGCGATGGCCGTCATGATGGACTGCGCCTCGGGAGCCTCACCCGCCCGGCGAGCTCGCATCACGAAAGAGGCGAGGGACCCCGCAAACCTGCTCGGAGACGTGCTCAACTTCCCGTTCTATCCCGAGACATGCGCGGCCTGCGACGACCCGGACCTCGGCGAGGTCTTCCGTGGACCGCTGAAGTGCGACGTGCCCGTCCTGTTCGCGAGCGGCGACTTGGATGCACGCACTCCACCGAGCAACGTCGAAGAGATTCGCGGCGGCTTCACTAATCATGTGCACCTGGTGGTCGAAGGCACCGGACACGACTCACGTGAGCTGATGTCCGAGAAGTATCCAGCGCTGGTGCATGCCTTCCTACGCGGCGAGAAGATCGAGAGCCAAACGATCACGCTCCCCCCAATTCGCCTCCAACCCGTGCGCGGGGATTGAGCCCTCGCTTTGCAAAAGACCGCCGAAGCAAGGTGGATCAGACGCCTATCTGATGGACGTTTGAGCCCTTTCGCGGGCCCGTGCGCAGGAATAACCGTCCGTTAGGCTCGGAGACGCCGGGAGTCGACTCTTCTGCCAGGACCCGTGAGGGGCGGCAGGAGAGGTGACCGCTCTCTCGATTGGGTCGTCCTAACCCGCATTTCTCACCAGGCATCGTCGCGAGGCGTCGAAGATGCCCGTGGATGCAAGGAAAGCGACCGAGCACGCCGCAGTCGACCTCGCTGCAGGTCGTCGAGGCGGCGCAGGAAGCTTGACGCAGCAGGCATGGGTAGATTCGGCGCCGCAGTAGATG
>JAJDCO010000130.1 GCA_029260795.1 Planctomycetota bacterium
CTCTCTTCGCGAGTCTCGGGCTCTTCTCCTTGGAAGTGGCCCGGGATCAAAGACACCAGTCCACACTGTGGTAAGACCACCAACCGGAGAGCCGGATGCGGGAGATCCGCACGTCCGGTTCGGAGGGAGGGGAGCCCGGGACAACCTGGCTTCCCTACCCCTATCAGCAATCAGGCTCTGGAAGCTTCGCGAACCCCCGCGGTCCAGAATAAGGTGCTTCCAGACCGTCCTCACCGCCTCTTCCGGGCTGGCGCGACGCAGGCTGCAGGTTTGAACAAATGAACGTCACCGTCCCCTGGGCTTCGCCGGGGCCTTCAGAAGGCCCGCCTCAGGCCTCGACTCCCGACGGACGGCGCCTCACGAGTACCGGCACGTGAATCGACTCTCAGCGTCTCCAATCGATCCGAAGACGCCGCTCAGCGATTCGCCGCGGCACGCTCGACCTGCTCGATGAACTTCAGGAGCTCCGGGCGAGGGTCGATCTTGTAGGCGTCGCGCAGGTACGGCAGGGCTTCGGCATACTTGTCCTGGCTGACCAGGAGCTGACCGATGCTCTTCTTGGCATCCCCTTCGAAGTCGGGGACGCTGGCGGCCCGCTCGAAGTACAGGATCGCTTGCTCCGGTTTCTCCGCGAGCCGGGCGATCAGGCCGAGCTGGATCAGAGCGGTGCCATCCCGCGGATCCAGGTCCACGATCTCCACCAAGGTCAGTCGCTGCGTCTCGACGTCGTCTTGCAATCCCGCCACCCGTGCTCGCAGGCGCAGTAGCTCCTTGCGGTCCTCGGGCGAAGCGGCCGCGAGAGGATCAGCGCCTTGGAGGCGGGGATCGTCGGGACCGTCGGCGAGCGAGGCCTCGATGCCGTCGATCAGCTCGGCGGCCTCCACGAGCGCGCCCTTGCCCAAGAGAAAGCCGGCGCCCTCGATTGCGGTCCCGGGCCCGGCGGCCGGGTCTTTCTTCATGGCCCGGAGGAAGTACTTCACGGACTGATCGTAGATCTCGTTGTTCGCGTAGAGGATGGCCAGGTTGTTGAGGCACTTCGCATTGGCTCCGCCGAGACGCGCGGCCATCTCGAAGTTCTCGGCCGCCCGCATCGGCTGACCGATGAGAGCGTAGGCCTCTCCCTGCGCCACCCAAAGCTCGGGGCTCTCCCGCTGCTCGGCGATCAACGTCTCGGTCATCGCGATGGCGGCTTCGTATCGTTGCTGCTGAAAGAGACTCTCGGCCAGACCGACCATCCACTGGACCCGATCGGGCTGCATGAGGTTGGCGCGTCGGAAGGCCGTCTCGGCGGGGACGTATCGGCCCAGCTTGAAGTACGCGTTCGCCAGCGCTCCATAGGTGAAGCCGTCTCCGCCTCCCAGCTCGATGACCCGACTCAGAGACGTGACCGCCTCCGTCCAACGCTGATCGTTGGCTTGGATCTGCCCGAGCAGGCGCCAAGCGCGTCGAAAGCGAGGGAACTTCTCGACGGCGGCCTGGCACGCCTGGCGGGCCTCGTCCAGCTTCTCCTGCTGGATGTACACGTTGGCGAGCGTGCAATCGAAAGTCGCGTTGCCCGAATCCTCGATGAGCTCAAGCAGGAGGTCCACGGCTTCCGGCAGCTTTCCGTTCCCGATCAGATCGATCGCCTCGAAGAGATCCTGGCGCTCACTCTTGGAAAGCGGTGGCTCGACATCGGTCTCGGACAAGTAGCTCTCGGCGAGCCGCCGCCGAAAGTCGGGATCATTCCAGATCGAGTGCGCGGCCGAAGCGGGTCGCGGCGACGACCGGAGACTCGACGACGGAGTCGAGGCCGTCTCGTTCGACGCTTCGGTGGGCGTGGGCGCCAAAGCAAAGATCGGGCTTTCGTCTCCGGCAGGCGGCTCCGCGCCTTCCGTGCTCTCGTTCTTCGGTAAGGACGTGCACGCTCCGAGCAGGAGCGTCATGATCAGGAGGGCAGCCGTTGAGAGTTTCATGGTCATCGCATTTCGTTGAACGTGAACCGTTGGCGAATCTTGAATCGCACGACCTTGCCGTTGCGTCGGCCGGGCTCGTAGCGCCATCGTTTGATCACCTCCAGGACCGGCTTCTCGAAGATCGGGTCGCTCGACTTGAAGACCCTGGCATCCTGCACTCGGCCTTGCTCGTCGACCTCGCCCGAGAGGACCACCCAGCCCGGAGTGTGCCGACGGATCTTGGCGCTGAGCACCGGCTGGGGCTGCTGAAGCCCGCGCGGCTCCTGGTCGAGGTCTCCCAGGGAGAAGGCACCCGCGTCACCACCCGGCCCGCCTTGCGGCCGGAGGCTTTCGAGGTCGAAGCCGGGACCGCCGCCCAGCCAGCCTCCGAGACTCGGGTTGATGACGATCGAGAGTTGGTCCAAGTCGAGGGGGTCGGCCTCCTCCAGCTCGAGGGGCTCTTCTTCCGGCTCCTCTTCTTCCGGCTCCGGCTCGGGAGGCATCTCCTCGGGAGGCGGAATGAATCCGGGGTCGACCGAGCGCAGCACGGTGTCGGGCCCCGGTGCGGGGCTGATCGCTTGGATCAGCGGTAGGACCAAGAAGAAGGCCGCCGTGAAAGTCATCGATCCGACGAGGACCCCCAGATCGTGGAGGACCCTGCGTCCGAGAGATCGCTTCTTGCGTGGGCTCATCGGACCCCTCTCAACTGCTCTTCTTGCTGGCGATGCTGATCTTCTCGGCGCCCGCCAGCTTGGCTTCGTCGATCACTCGCACCATGAGCCCGGCCGGCGCATGGGTGTCCGCCTGGACGATGACGGGCAGCATCTCTTTCTGGATCAGTCGCCGGACGGTCGGCTGCACGTTGCTGATTCCGATGTCGCGACCTCCGTAGAAGACCCGCCCTTCCGCGGTCACCGCGATCAGAATGCTGGTCTTCTCGAGCTGGCTGGCGGAGGCCGCGTTCGGCTTGTCGACCTCCACGCCGGTCTCTTCCACGAACACGGTCGTCACGATGAAGAAGATCAGCAAGATGAAGACGCAGTCGATGAGCGGCGAGATGTCGATCGACGACTCGGTCCCTTCGTCGGACATCGTTTCCCGAAAACGTCCCATGTCATGATCCTTTCTGCCCGGTCGATCGAGCGCCCGGGAGGTATTCGGTTTTCACACGAGAAGCCGTCATCGACGGATTGCCTTCTTCGACTTCACGAAACGGCCTGCCGCAGCCGCTGAGCGATCTGCTGACGAGCCCGCTCCCGAAGCTCGGTCCGCTCGCGAGCACTCTCCTGCCGATAGAGGGTCTGAATGACGACGTTCTCGAGATGCGCCAGGAAGGCTTGGGTGTGGTCGACCTTGCGCGAGAGCTGGTACTGGAAGAAGAGCCCGGGCAAGGCGATGACCAGTCCGGTCTCGGTCGTGATCAGCGCCTCCGAGATTCCAGCCGCGACCATTCCGAGCGTCTGATCGCCCCCGGATCCGGTGCCCAACGCACCGAAGGTCGTCAGCATGCCGGTCACCGTTCCGAGCAGCCCGACCAGTGGGGCGGCGCTCACGAAGATCTTCATCACCCGCAGATCGCGCTCGAAGGCGCTGGTCTCGGCTGATCGGACCTGCTGGAAGTACTTCACGGTCTCGGCCAGGGACTCGCGTCCCGTCGCCAAGCCGATGATGCCGCCAATGGGTCCACGCCGTTCCTTCGGGTGATCGATCCAGCGCCGCCACACTCGCTCCGGCACGGCCAGGAATCCTCTGGCCCGAATGCTCAACCAGACGTGCATGCCCAAGCCGAACAGACTCAGCGCGATGAGCGCGATCGCGACCATCGCCCACCCACCCGCGATCCAGATCTCGAGCGCGTCTCCCCAGAACGACGCGACCTTGTCCGCGAGGCCGTCAAGACTCGTCATGGCTTCTCATCTCGTTGATTGCTCCCATTCGGTGGCTGCGTCATCCCGGCTGAGGAGCCTTCTCGCGCACGAGGTCGTTCGCATGGTTCCCGTCCACCAAGGGGCCGAGGAGCTGGCTGAGAATGTCGTTCACCTGCTCGCGGACCAGCTCGGGATCGGGCGCGACGGCACTCATGTGAAGGGCCTCTCCCGTCGAGTGCGTCGCCGCGACTCGCTGACTCGGACGGAAGGGGGTCTTCGCGAGTTGATTGACGAAAGCGACCGCCGTGGTCTCCATGCTGCCCACGATCGCGCGCGCCTTGCGCGAGAGGTAGGCGTGAATCAACAGCGACGGAATGGCGACGATCAGGCCGAACTTGGTCGTGATCAGCGCTTCCGAGATGCCGCCCGACAGCATCTTCACGTCACCCGAGCCATACTGCTTGATGAGGTCGAAGGTGCTGATGATTCCGGTCACGGTCCCGAGCAGCCCTAGCAGCGGTGCCGAAGCCGCGCAGATCGCGATGAAGGGGAGGTAACCCTGCAAGCGGTTCTTGGTCGTCAACACGCGCTCGTACAGGACCTCTTCGATGAGCTCCCGCGGCTCCTCGACGTGATCGACACCGGCGCGCAGCATTGTGCCGACCGGGCCGCGAATGGCCTGGACCCGACGCGTGGCATCGTCGGCGTCGCGCTCGCTCAGGGCTTTCAACAGACCCTTGATCTTCTTCGGTGAGGGTCGCCGCAGCCGCACCATGCTCAGCCATTTCAGGAGCGCCACCAGGAGGGCCGTGGCGGCCAAGACGAAGATCGGCACCATCACGGCACCGCCGTCCTGGATCTCCTCCCAAAGCGTCGTTTCGCTGGCGGCTAGCTCGTGCGCCATACCGAGCGTCGGGTCGAGCAGGAAGGTTCCGTCTCCGGACTCGAGCAACGCCTCGGTCGCCTGACGATCCACGGGCTCCCGGAAGGTGATCGCAGCCGGTCCGAGCAAGTTGGGAAGCTCCTCGGCCGTGCCCACGTCGCGGCCATCGCGCGAGCGGAACAGCGCCGCTGGGCCGACGAGAGCGAAGATCCCCTCCTTCACTCGCCCGGCCGGATCGACGGCCGCACCCGAGAAGATCTCGCCCCCGACCAAGGCGTCGAGACGGTCGAGCGAGGCTCGCAGGAGATCGAGCTGAAGCTCGTAGACCTCGCGAGGCGCCAGGTTCTCGTTCTGGCCGGCGAGGCGAGTCGCTTCGATCCCGGCCTCGTAGCGAGGTTGCTCGACGATGTGCAGGCGCGCTCGGAAATCGCTGATGTAGTCACTCAGGAGCCGCGCGAGATAGTCGTTCGTCTTCTCCCGCGATTCGATGGTGCCGCCGAGCTGGCTCAAGTCCAGGGTACGGGTCTCGATCTCGCGATTGACCTGATCCAGCTCCGCCTTGACGGCATTCAGCTCGGCCTCGAGCGAGCTGAGCTCTTCCGATAGCGGCAAGGTCTCTTCCGCAACGCGCGCTCGGAGCTCGACCAGCTCTCGGGTGCTCTCTTCGAGCTGCTGCCGAACGTCGCTGGCGGCCCGGGAAAAGGTTTCGCCATCCCCACTCTGGGCCTGCGTGGAGCCGGCCACGAGGAGCAGGAGGACGATCAGACGCTCAATCCTCATGGTCTTCTTCCTCTCGCTCATCGGATTCGAATCGGCAGACGCACGAAGTCGGCCCCTTCGAGATCCTTGTAGATGGCGATCGCGCGCGCGATCTCAGCCGCCGAGTCGTTGGCGGGCGTCCACACCCAGCCTTCGGTCGAGACGGTGCCGAACCCGGCCACATCCGCGAGATCGGTGACGTAGTAGCTTTGCCCCAGACCCACGTAGAGAGCGTTGACTTCGACCTGCGATCCATCCGACAACGTCCGACGCTCCCGGCGGGTGAAGATCTCGCGGTTGAAGCGGTTGAGCTCCTTGAGGATGGCAGCGATGTAGGCGTATCGATTGGAGAGCGAGACCTTCGTGTCGCCCGGGTTCTCCGGGATGCCCTGACTGAAGGGCTCGACGTTCTCGCGGACGGGCTCGGGCAGGCGAGCGAGCAAGGTGCGCACTCGGTTCTCGAGCTCGGGAATCCGCTGTTCGAGGAACCCGATGGACTCGCCGAGCGCTCGACCTCGCAGCTCGAGGTCCTTCTGCGTCTCGCCCAGCTTCTCGAGGTCCAGGCGCGCCTGGGCGACGTCCGCTTTTCGGGCTTCGATGAGGCGCTTCATCAACGCGATGCGGTCTCGGATCGTCTCACGATCGAGCGCGGCGTCCCGCTTCTCCTTGGAGATCAAGCGGCGGTTCTCGATCCACTGCTCGAGGGCCGCGCGAGTGCCGTCGATGTCGTCATCCGCTCGAACGGCCGAAGCGGCGCCCGAGGTGGCGAGGCATACCACCGCGATCATCAGGATCGCGCGGGTGGCGATCCGTCCGAGCCGACGGGTGTCCCGTCGATCTTTCTCCGTCTTGCTTGTCTTCATGGGTCCTGCCTTTTCAGCGCAGCGCGCATTCGAGTGCTTCAAAAGTTGATGGCGACCTGGAATGCGATCGAGTAGTCGATGCCTCGAGTGAACGAGGTTTTCGTGACGCTCTGCCCGGTCAGAGTGCGGTACTCGGTCTGAATACGAGGGTTGGTGACGTTCTTCGCCTGAAAACGCACGCTCACGTACTGACCGAGCTTCTGAGTCAGCGTCAGATTGAGCGAGTCGTACTGCTTGGCGTAGACATCGGGCACGAGATTGCCATCCGCCTGCCCGGCTCCGGCCACGAGCGTGTCTCCCGTGACCGAGTAGAAGGCGCCGAGCTGTGTGCCGGTGATGTCGAGGTCATACGTCGCGAAGAGGTTGTAGAGAAACGCGGGAGCGTTGGTCGCGTCGCGCTTGTCCCGCGGCGACGCGATACCCGGAAGCTGAAACTGCAGCCGCTCGGAGACCGGGAGACGGACCTCCGAGTCGATGAAGGTGGCGTTGCCCCCCACCGACAAGCCGACCAGCGGATCGAGCACCTCGCCGAGATCCTGGCGCGCCTCGATCTCCCAGCCTTCGAGGCGACCGCTGGGGAAGTTGAGGGGCGTCGTGAAATCGAAGGACACCACGCGTTGGACGTACTCGATCGGATCGTCGATCGACTTGTAGAAGTACGACACCGAGTAGAAGCTGCCGGGAGTGGGCCTGAAGTCGGCTCGGAGGTCGTAGTTCTTCAGTGCGGCCATCCGGAGCTCGGGGTTCCCGACGAAGATCGGTCCGCCGAGGAACTCCTGCTGCAGGATGGGCGTGAGCTCCTTGAACGTCTGCCGCGCGACGGTCTCGCTGTAGGCCCCGCGAAAGGTCAGCTCTGGGATGGGCGTGTAGACCAGCGCGGCTGAAGGGAGCGTGTCGTCCTGATCGAAGTCGACGTCCGCGACGCCGGGCTCCAGATCGCGGGCCGCGGTATCGCCGGGCGGCACCCAGGTGGCTTCGGCCTCGGGGATGTTGACGATGCGAATGTCAGTCGACTCGACGCGCGCGCCGGCGATGAGCTTCAGCTCCGGAACGATCGGCAAGTCGATCATGCCGTACCAGGCCTCGAGCTTCTGATCGCCTCGATAGTCGACATCGACGAACGGCGGCCCGTCCGAGATCGGGTGATCGCCGAACGGGAACTCTCCGCTCCAGCGCTCGTCGAAGTTGCCTTCGAATCCGCTGTTGTCGTTGAAGTTGCTGAACGTGTTCTGATCGAAGCGGCGGCGCACGTCGTCGTCGAAGAGACCGAACTTGAAGTAGCCGGGCGTGTCGGTCCACTGGCGAAACGGAAGCTTCAAGTTGACGAAGTACTGGTCGCTGTTCTCCTCGATCCGCTTGAAGATTCGCTGCGAGTTTCCGAGCGTGAAGTTCAAGCCCGGCTTGAATGGGTCCCAGCGCGGCGGCGTGATCTCGTCCTCGGTGTAGGGTGGGACGCCCTCCCGGAAGGAGGGGGGGATCCACAAGGCACCGAACTGACGCTTGTCGGGCTGGTCGAGCCGGGCCGAGCTGTCGGCGACGGTCCAGTCGAGCTCGGGCTCTCCGAACGTCCAGAAGTCGGCGATCTCGAGGTCGCCGGTCGGCGCGACATGCCGGCCGCGAAACATCAAGGTCTCGATCTGGCGCTCGGTGTACTGCAGCGTCTCGGTCGTCAGGTACGGCGCGGCATCGAGATTGTCCTGCTCGTTTCCCGTGCCGCGCGGATCGAAAGGATCGTAGCCGGGAAAGAAGTGGGCCTTGCCTCGGGTGTCGACGGCGAGGGTCGCGGTGTCCTCGGTGGTGTGCGTCTGAAAGAAGGCGACGTCGAGCGATTGCCCGCCCCACTCCACACCGCCGGTCAGCAAGCCGCCCCATTGAACGGACTCGGTCGTCTGAGTGACGTCGAAGAGCGACGTCTTGAACTGACCGAACGCACCGGGCGGATCGGCGTCTGGCTGCGGCACGCCTTGGATGGTGCGCGGTGTGAGGCCCTCGCCGGGACCCGTGATCCAGTAAGAGTCGTCGACGCCATCGTCGTAGAACGCGCTGTCACGCTCGTAGAAGAAGTTCCCGAACCCGCCGAAGCGCAGCCCGTTCTCGAGCTCGACTCGCCCCCCCGAAGCCAACGACCACTTGTAGTCCGTGGGCGCCGTCTTGGTGGACACGCCTGCGGCCCCGGACCAGTTCTGGCCGATTCGATCCAACTGGGGGTCCCGCCCTCCCCGATCCTTGCCCCAGAAGCTGACCCCGCCGCCATCGTAGCTGAGGAAGTCACTCCGGCCCCGCACGTTGGAGTTGAAGCCGAGCTGACTCTGGAAGGTCACGAAGAACGGCTTCTCGGGGATGCCCCGGAGGACCACGTCGACGGCCCCGCCGGAGGCGTCGCCCTGCTGGTCGGGCGTGAAGGTCTTGCTGACCTGAATGCTCTCGATGACGGCGGCCGGAAACTGGTCGAGCTCGACCGAGCGAGTGTTCTCGTCCGCCGACGGCAAGCGCAGTCCGTTGAGCTGGGAGCTGACGTAACGGTCGGGCAATCCTCGGACCACCGCCTTGTTGTCCCGCACCGAGGCGCCCGCGATGAGAGGCAGTGCACTGCCGGCGTCGCTGGCACCGGCACGGCTCAACAGCTCGGAGCTGATCGAGTCCACCAAGGCCGGGCTCTCGAATCGCAGCTCGAGCAGAGACTCCTCCGTGCCCGCGCCGACCTGCAGCACGTCCTCGACAATGAACTCGTCCATCTCCGCGTAGTCACCGGCCAAGGAGACATCGACCTCCGTCAACCGCCCGGCGACCACCACGACCGTCTTCACTTGACTGACATATCCCGGCTTCGAGAAGACGAGAGTGACCTCGCCCGGCGGCACCTGACGAATCACGTAGGTCCCTCGAGTCGTCGTCGGCACCTTCACGTTCAGCTTCGCGACGAACACTTGTGCGGCCGGCAAGGGAGCCTCGAAGTCGCGATCGGACACGACCCCGCGGATCGTTCCCGATTCTTGAGGAGCAGCGACAGCGAACGCGGTCATCGGCAACCAGGCGACACCTGCCAACCAGAGTGATCTCCACGAAACCACGATGGGTCGTTCCCCGTTCAGGCGAAGGAAGGCGAGCAATGAAAGCGATCCCCGATCGCGGAACCTTGCCGCAGGTCTGTAAGGGGCGCATGAAGGAAGAATGAATGTGCCGGCGTTGGGGGAGATCGCCCGCAGGGCGGGCCTTTCAGGGGCCTGGGGGCCGGTCGTCTTCATCAAGGCGAGACCGGCCCGAATGGACCTCGATCGAGGCTCGCTCACCAAGGCTCCGCCAGCGCGTCGAAGACCTGCTTCAGCCGAGCCCACAAGGTGGCATCGGGCTCGAGCTCGTGAAGGGCCATCGAGAGACAGGTCGCGCAGAGGTCCTCCGCTCGCGGCCGCGAGTTCGGATTGCGGTTGCCGTCCTCGATCGCTCGCCGGTAGAGCGTCGCCGCCACGCCGGGCTCACCGATGCTTTGATAGGCCTCGGCCAAGGGTCGCAAGGCGCCGGCGCGATCGATGTCGACGATCTTGGCGCGCTCGGCGTCGTAGATCGCGCGCGCGGCCTCGAGACCCTGGCGAGCAGTCTCGACGTCGCCGGCCCGATGGCGGAACTCGGCCATCTCCGCCATCCGGGGGACGCGGTGCTCAGGCAGCCACACGGCGGCGTCGAAGACCTGCTGCGCTTCCCCGACATGGGACAACGCCCGATCGGAGTCGCCGTGGGCGAGCGCGATCTCGGCGAAGCCCATCAGCGTGTCGATCGCGACCTCTCGAGGCACCTTCTTCCAAGAAGCTTGGATCGTCACCTCCAACGCCTCACGGATCACGTCCTCTTCATAGAAGCGCCCGTAGAAGCGCTCGAAGCCCTTGAGGGCCCCGCGGACCTGATCGAGATCACCGGCGGCCAACAGGGACTCGAACGAGTCGATCGTGGCCAGCACCTGCTCGCGCTCCATCACCTCGGCGCGACCCGCCAGAAGGCGACCCGACTCGGAGCCCTGAATGCCCGCTTCGAAGGTCGCGACCTTCTCGGCCTCACCGAGAAGGCGATAGGCTTGGGCGATCCGGGCACGCACCCGCTCCCGGCGCCAAGCCTGCGAGTTGGGCTGCCGCGCCTGGGCCTCGGCGTTGCGACTCGCGCGCTCGAGCCAAGGCTCGACGACCTCGACCGGTCGCCCCTGACGGGCCAGCTCGGTTCCCAGCAGTGCCAAAGCCATCCCCTGACGCCAGTGCTCGATCCCGGCGGCAACGGTCTCGGCTCGTCGAAGCTGGCCCAGCTCGAGGCAAGCCTCGACAACCGACTGCTGAGCACGGGAGCGGGTCTTGACGTGAGGCTGCAGCGGAAGTGCGCTGGCGGTGCGATAGGCGAGGGTGAGAAGGTCTCGTCGGTACTCCTCGAGTGTCTCGTCGGTCAGCGCGAGTCGATCTTCGACGGCGGGCTCGGTTCGATCCGGATCACCCGATGCCGGCGCCTGACCGGCCGAAGAGGAAGAGGTCTTCATCGTCGCGGCCGAGTCCGTCTCGACGGCCTCGTCGGACGAGCAAGCCACCGCGCTCCACGAGGCGCTGGCAAGGACCAGCAGAAGACGAACGGTCCAGGAGAAGCGAGCGATCGGCATGGTCTTCATTCCATCTATTCCGAGAGGGTTGGGTTCCGGGGTCCTGCGAACGGCAAGAGGCGGCCGCCTCGGAAGAGGCGACCGCCTGGCGCGAGTCATTCGGGAGTCAGCCGTGAGGCCGTCCCGTTCGCGAGACCGATCGCCTTACTGGGCGCGGAAGGAGATCGCGTTGCTGAAGCTGAAGCTCTTGGGGTTGGAGGTGTCGACGATCGCCACCTGACCGAAAACCTTCAGGCCGACCGGGAGGCTCGCCGGCAGCGGAATCGGAAGATCCCGGTTGCCGTTGCCATCCAGCGGGATGCTCAGCAGGAAGGTGAGAGCTGGCACGATGACGCCGTCCTTGAAGGGCAGGTCGATGCGACCCAGGCCACCGATCCAGGTCGCGGCCGCGTTGGCGCGACCCTTGCGAAGCTGGAGCGTGATGGTGTTGCCACCGGCCGGGACGCCCGAACCGCTGAGGAGCGGCTCGCCGTTGAGACCCGGAAGGCCGTTGCCCTCGTCGCAGTAGTTGGCGTCGCTGTTCAGGAAGCCGAAGGCGGTCGCGGCCGTCCAGTTGCCCGTCCACAGATTGGCATTCGGGCCGAAGGCACCCCGGTACTTGTGGGAGCGGAAGAAGCCGTTGTCGGGCGCGAAGTTGACGCTGTTGCGACCGGAGCCATTCGGCAGCGGGTTGAGGCCGACGACCGGGACC
The DNA here is from genome assembly GCA_029260795.1 of Planctomycetota bacterium. Taxonomy (GTDB): domain Bacteria; phylum Planctomycetota; class OFTM77; order OFTM77; family OFTM77; genus OFTM77. The sequence continues at coordinate 11,629 of JAJDCO010000130.1, forward strand.
ATCAGCTTGCCACCCCGAGTGACGACACCGCCGCGGGTGATCGACACGATCGGAGACGTGCCCGGCTCCTTGACGTTGTCGTAGCCGGAAGCGGTGAAGATGTTCAGGCCACTGCCGCCGATGTTCTCGGCCTCGGTGTAGGCCGCGGCGTTTTGGTTGTTGTAGAAGACGCTGTCGCGGATGTCGGCCAGGTTGCCATCGGACTGGGCCTGGTAGACGGAGGGAGGGCAGTCGTTGGCGTGCGGAGGCGCCGCGTTGTAGGCCGTCGCCCAGGTGGCCGGCCAGCTCAAGGTACCGCCGAAGCCGTAGCCGTTGGCGCCGTCGCCATCGAGGTTGTCGAAGCGAATGACCTGCTCACCGCAGTCCATGAAGATGCAGTTGCGGTACTGAACGCGAGCGTTGTCGCGCCAGGCGGTGAGTCCGTCGCCGTCGACGGGCTGGCCGATGACGGTGAAGTTGTAGATGGTGGCCGTGGTGACGGGCTGCCAGTCGGAGTCCTCGGCGCCGTCGGTCTCGATCGCGTTGTCACCCACACCCGAGCCCTGGGCGGCGTCGAGGCTGTAGCCCTGGACGATCAGGCCGAACTGGGCCTGTCCGCGCCAGCCCTGGTCGACGTCGAAGCTGTCGTCGCCGACATTCCAGATGCTGATGTACTGCAGGTTGAGCGTGCCGCCCCAGATCTCGATGCCGTCGTCGACGTTGTTCATGATCTCGACGTGGTGGAGGTCGGTCTCGCGGCCGATGCCACCGAGCGAGAGGCCATTGAGCTCGTTGTTGAGGCCGATCACCTTGCCGCCGTAGCGCAGGGAGAGGTAGCTGATCGAGCCGCTGTCGTCGTCGTCATTGCCTCCGCCGTAACGATCGGTCGAGATGCCTCGCGTGAGGCCTTCCATGTCGGCGACGTTGTTGGCGTTGCAGGTCGGCACGTTGCTGCCGATGGCGTTCTCGGCGATGTAGGCTCTCCCCATGATGGTGAGGTTGCCCCACTCGTTGGCCGCTTCTCGCCAGGCGCCGGTCTTCGGATTGCCACCGGTCGGATGGGAGCCGAGCGGCGTCCAGGTCGCGACGTCCGCCTTGGACGTCATGATGACCGGCTTGTCCTTGGTACCGTTGATGAAGATCTGGGCGCCGCGGGTGACGGCAAGGCTGCCACCGAGGTTGGTGGTGCTGGCGACGACCACGCCGGCTTCGATCGTCAAGGTCGCACCCGGAAGCACGTAGATCTGCTGCTGCAGGTTGTAGGTGTTGTTCGCCGTCCACGTCGTCGAGGTCGAGATGTCGCTAATGACGAAGATCTCGGCCGCCTGGCTCGAACCGGCAACGCCCAGCAGGGCGAGGCCGACGAGCGCCGTTCCGAGAACCGCCTTCGAAACGCAGCTTTTCATGGGATGGTCTCCTCCATCGTGAGTCGGAAAAAAGGACTCGAGGCTCTGACTTGGGTTTGGGGCCAAACGGGATCCAGTCCTCGACCGAGGCCGGCTCGCGACGCGTCGTCACCTCGGGGGTGGGACGGGCCGCGAAGCGTTCGGGCCTCGGCTTTGGAGTGCGGAGTCTAGGCGCGCTTTGTGAAGCGCACGCGAAGCGTAGGCTAGGATTCGCGGCGAGCGGCACGTCGGTCCTTCGAGCCTTCCGACGGTGCTCACCGCCCCTTCGGCGGCGTGCGAGCGTTTCCCCCGACCGTGGATTCGGGTACCATCCCGCCAGTCTCGAAGCACGAGACCCAGGACGAGAGATCGCGGCCGCAGCGCCCGAACGCGAACATCGGGCCGGCTTCACCGCACCGGGGGACGCTTCTTGAAAACGCTGCGCACGATCGGGGTCGTCGCTGCACTCGCCCTCGCCTTTGGGCTCGGAGTGATCACGCAGCGCAACGCGTGGCTTCCCGGATCCTCGTCACCAGAAGAGCGCAGTGAGACGACTCCGAAGAGCGAGCGCCCGCGCGGTGGGCTCGTCACGGGTGGCGATGTCGACGGCCGCTGGCACGTGGCGCGCGAGTTCGGCCAAGATCCCGCGCTCCTACCCGACGACCTCGGCGACCTGCTCGCGATCCCGTACGCGCAGGGCACGCACGGCGCGAATGACGAAGGTGGCGTGCGACGACACGTTCGCTCCCGAGTCGCGCCCGGCGACAACGTGTTCAGCTCCGGACACGCACCGGTCGCGTATCTGATCGACTCGGAAGGCGCCGTCCGGCACACCTGGCGCCTCGCCGGCGAGGATGTCTGGCCGGAGATCGCGAGCACGGCCCTGGCGCCCAAGCTGAAGTTCTGGCGGCGCGTGCACCTCTTCGAGAACGGTGACCTGCTCGCGATCTACGAAGGCGTGGGCCTGATCCGCATCGATGCGGGGTCGCAATTGCTCTGGAGCTTCCGAGGAGGCGCGCATCACGATCTCGACGTCGACCTGGGTCGTGACATCTGGGTCCTCACGCGAGCGTCGAAGCAGCTGCCCGCCGAAGGACGCTTGCCCGAGCGTCAGATCCTCGAGGACTTCATCACTCGCCTCTCGCCCGACGGCACCGAGCTCGAGCGGATCTCGATTCCCGAGTGCTTTCGGAGCTCCGAATACGCCGGTGTGCTCGACGGCGCTCGCAACTTCGGCGACATCTACCACACCAACACGATCACGCTTCTTTCCGGTGAGACCGAAAGCCCCCTCGATCAAGCGGGGCATTTGCTGATCTCGGTACGGGAGCTGAACACCGTGGCGATCATCGACCCGAAAGAACGGACCGTGACCTGGTCATTGACGGGACTCTGGCGGGGCCAGCACCAGCCGGTGCTCCTCGACACCGGACGCCTGCTCGTCTTCGACAACCTGGCCGGCCCCGAGCGATCGCGCGTCGTCGAGCTCGATCCCTTCACCCACGCGATCGCCTGGCGCTACGAGGGCACGGCCGAGGAGCCGTTCTACTCGAGGTTCTGCGGATCGAATCAACGTCTGTCCAACGGGAACACGCTGATCACCGAGTCCGACTACGGGCGCGCCTTCGAGGTCGATCCCTCAGGGAAGATCGTCTGGGAGTACGTGAACCCGAATCGAGCCGGACGCCGAGGCGAGCTGATCGCCACGCTCTTCGAGATGGTGCGCTTGCCAGAAGACTTTCCCGTCGAGCACTTCGCGAGTCGGCGCGGGCGATAGTCCTCTGTCGCTTCCGAGGCATGGCCGCTTCGAAAGCCTGGCTTCAGCCGAGCGTTGCAAGCCGGTGGGTGGTTGAGCCGCCAATCCGGAGGCTGTGCTCCCTCGGAGGCCAGGCTTCAGCCTGGTGGGAAGTCGCGCGCCGACACGGAGGTTCTCGGAATCTCGGATGCGTCTTCGACAGCCCTTTGAAGGGGATGCGCTCTCGAAGGCTCCAAGAAAGCTCGATCGAAGGACGCGAGCTCGACCGCCCTCCGAAGCACCGGCAGCGAGTCTCCGGTCCGATTCGGAATCAACGTCGCCGGACCCAAGCTGATCGCCGAGACCGCCGTCGAGTAGACCCGCCCGCCCGTCTCCCCCCAAGGTCCGACTGGATCCCAGGAGCCTTCGAGGTGACCGTCCTTGCACTGATTTCCCTCGAGGGCTTTGGCGAGCGCCTTGCTCCAACGCTTTTCCTTGCCGCCGTCCGCTTAACTCATCGCGAGTGAGCCGGTGAGCCAGTAGTACCTGTCGACGGCGCCGCTGTCTGGCTCCCGAAGAGCTCGACCGACTGAACCCACACACCCCGCTGCACCAGCGGGGTGAAGCCCGCCCTCCGAGGAAACGCGATCTCGAGTGCCGAATGACGCTCGCGGGCTCGCCGCCGTGCTGCGCGCGGGCGGACACATCTGAGATGTCATGGACTCGGCCAGTGACCCTGTCCATGCTCGAGGTCGTCCGGCCTGGCCGCGGACATGATGTACACGAAGAGCGGGAGCGTGGCGGTCATTCGGAAGTAGCGATGCAGCGCGCTCAACCTTCCCCGCCAAGAATCAGCCGAGACGGCATCGCGCAGCGAGAGACGAGTGGCCTGCCAGACGATCTTGGGGAGGGTCGGGCTCGTGACGCTCTCCAGCGGGCTGCCGGCGCCGGCGTACCGCACCTGCATGCTCCGGTAGCCCGCTATCCAGCGCATCATCTGTTGTCGAGACGAGCGGGAGCCCGCCGGCGCACACCGGTTCAGCGAGAAGACCTCTCGACTGACGCCGCCGTTGATTTCCAGACCTTCCGCGAGCACGGACAGAGCGACGTCCTCGACGCGCAGACCGGGCAGACGAGTGAGCACTCGCTTCAGCGCGATCATCGCGTCAGCCGGACCGGCGGTTCCCCCGCCCGGAAGCCACTGGAAGCCGACCGCTCGCCCGTGGATGAAGTTGACGAACTCGTGAATGCCGGAGATCCGCTGTCCGGTCGGCACCTGAATGCTGTCGCGGTCGGTGTAGCAACGAAAGAGGTTGCGTGTCCCCACGCACTGCTCCGTCGCTTGTGCGATCAGATTCCCCAGCGGCAGGCAGTCATGATCGGAGTCGGTGAGATCGCAGTCGGGAGCATGGAACTCGGATTCGGCGTCGCAAGCAATGAGCGTAGCGGGCAACCCGTCACCGACTTCGACGCGCGCCTGAAGCCAGGCGTAGATGTCCCCGAGCATGCGGATCTTGCCGAGGGCTTCGGGAGTGGCTCGCTGATAGATCGCCAAACAGCTCGGCTCGTCGCTGGTTGCAAGCGGCGGTGGCTGGCCATCGAGTCCGAGCACCGGACCGGGCTCGACCGCGCTCGTTCGATGAGACTCGGCCCGCCGGACGTGCAGCTTCGCTGCCTCGAGACGCTCCAGCAGTGAGGCAGGCGCGTATCCGGCATTGAAGCCGATCACGAACCGCGGCGTCCTGCCGGTCGCGGCGAGCTGCCGAGCCAGCTTTGGCACCGTCCGGGCCAGGTGAGCCTCGCTCTTTTCGCCGGCAGAGATCACGATCAACGTCTCGTTCTCGAGACGGCGGGAGAGCGACCGTCGAAGGTCACTCAAGACGTCACGGGCATCCTGGAGGTCTCGCTCGAACAGCATCGGCTCTGTCATCGGCATGCTCACCTCTCCGGTCTCCGGTCGCATAGACTCTACCGGTACGCACGCCAAAAAGCGCCGGAACTCCCGTTCTTGGCCCGACCCCCTCGGCAAGTGGCTCGCCCTCGCCACGATCTTCAGCCGACGATGCGCTTAGCCCGGAACGACGTACTCGGTCTGAGCGACCCAGTCGAACTCTCGCTCGAGGGAAGAGACGATCTGCTCGAGAGCTCGCTCCGAGGAGGCACCGGAGTCGCGGGCTCCCCGCAAGACGTTCGCCAGCTCCCGGCGCAGCCGGCTCAGCTCGCCGTCAGTGAGCGGTGTGCGTCGGCCGGCTGCCAGCACGTGCTTCCGCGCGCCCGGCTTTCCGGAGACCTCGAAGCTCCCGAAGGTCTCACGGGGCACCGTCAAGGAGGGCGGCCGGGCGACGACGCTGCGCGGATGTCCCAACCAGCTCCAGCTGCCATCCGCGACATCGAAGAACGGGAAGAGAAAGTCGAGGGCGTGGTCTCCGTCGAAGCTAAGGATCGCGACGTGGAGCGCTTCCGTGAGAGCGACCTCGATGCGGAACTTGCGCAAGGGTCCGCCCTCGGCTCGCTCGACATCCACCAGCTCGACCTCGAAGCGCGGCTGAGTGGGCTCGCCATCCGAACGCATGAAGAGCCACGTCGTGAGCAACACGGCCGCGGCTCCCGCCCAGGCGAGCCCGAAGCGACGCCAGCTGCGACGCGAACCGAACGAGCTCGCCGCGACGGTCGTCCGGAATGCCGCCTCCAATCGAGGCTCGAGATCGTCGGGCGGCGTGTCCCGGTCCAACGCCCCGCGTGCGAACACCTCGAAGCCGCGCAGCTCCTCAGCCGCCTCTCGGCATCGGGCACAGGCCCGCACGTGTGCCTCGACGGTGGCCCGCGAATCGGCCTCGAGCTCGCCGTCACACCACAGCAGGAGGTCGCTCTTCGACGGGCAAACGGGGGGTGAGGAATCCGATCGGTCGTCAGCCAACGACGATTCCTTTCCGAAGCAGACAGGCGCGCAGCTTCTTCCGAACTCGATAGTAGAGCACGTAGAGATGGTCGAGGCTCACCCCCAGCTCCTGGGCCAGAAGCGAGAAAGACAAGCTCTCGACGAGCCGTCCGTCGAACAGCCGTCGCTCGCGGGCTTCCAGCTCATCTCGGCAGGCACGGATCGCTTCGCCGTGCTCATGGTCGGTCGCGACCCGAGACGGGGAGGGCTCCTGGGTGGCCAGCTCATCGTCAAGGCTGGACGGAGTCACCCAGTCCGGGCGCCGCAGCTCTCGCAGCGACGTTCGGATGACCTTGCGAAGGTATCCTCCGAACGATTCCTGCAGTGCCAGATTGGGAAGCACTCGCAGGAGCCGCAGGAGCATCTCTTGATAGAGATCGAGCATCTGCTCCTGCGTGCCCAGACCGGCCTCCCGACACAGGCGCCGAAAGAGCGGATGATAGTGACGGACCAGCTCCAGGCCCCGTTCCGAGTCACCGGCCTGCCACTCCCGAAGGAGCTGGCGATCGCGCTCCAAGGCTGCCGCGCTCGAGGCCGGATCTCTCAAGTGGCACGACTTTCTCGATGCAGAACGCTCGCGAAGATCGCGGCTCGATCCGGGTGGGACGTGCTCGCCGGCGACGTCACGGGGCAGGCTCCTGGAAAACGACCGCGGAGCGGAGCGATCTCGACCCGAGCCCTGGGCCGAGACCTCCGAGACATCATCCATGACTCAACGAATCCAGAATTGGAAGCTCGAAGAGTGGAGGATCGCCTGCGAAGCATACGTGCCGACATTCACCTCGACCGTGTAGGGCCCGGATAGGGGAGCGTTGACCGGAATCGGAATCGTGACGGTACGCGTCACCTGAGATCCGGGCGGAAAGTTGGTCGCCGTCTGCGGACCCAAGTAGGGATCTTGGTTCGATGGGTTTCCGTTTGGCTTGAGGAGGCGCACCCAGCCGTCGAAGGTGCTCGGCCCCGAGTTGTTGATGACCTGAATCATGAAGCTGACGGTGCCTCCGGGGCTCACCGAGCAGCCAGGCCGCACCACCACCGAGATCGGCGGCAGCGCCCCGAGTGCGGTGATGGCCGCACGCAAGTCGACGAAGGAACCGATCGGATTGCCGCTGCACTGACCACGGCCCGTCGACGACAGTAGACTTCGCATCGCGATAGGACCGAGACGGGGCAAGCTGGCCTGGATGGCGTGCGACTGAATCGCGAGGCAAGCGCCTGCCACCATCGCCGATGCCGAGCTCGTGCCTCCGAAGAGGGCCGTGTACTCCTGATCGGGATCTCCGAGCCGAGGCGTCACGTCGCCGTTGCCGGTGGAGAACACGAGGTCACCCCACGCCTGGGCGTCGACTCGAGACCCATAGCTCGAGAACGACATCGGGTTGTGACAGATCGTCGTGTCTCCGGCACCGACGAGGATGGCGCCGCTGTCGCCCAAGCTGCGCCAGGCGGGATACTCGTTGTTGGGCCCGTTGCCGTCGAGGTTCTGTGCACCGTTCCCGGCCGGCTCGACCACGATGACGCCGGCGTCCGTCGCTGCTTTGATCAAGGTGAACATCATCGGATTCACCTCGATCGGATCACCCAAGAACGGTCCTGAGACAAAAGGACAAGGATCGATGTTCTGAGCCCGTTGCAGCTCGAGGAGGACGACGTCCCCGACCTGGGACCCGGCCGCGGCATTCGCGATCGCCGTCGGTGTGCGGACGAAGAAGTCGCAGGGCAGACCTTGACCCGCATACGGGCAACACGGTCCCTGCCCGGGGCGCTGCTCCCAAACCGGAAACGTCTCGACGACGGAATCGGACGCGATCCCGTGAATCCCGAAGTCGTTTCGGACGCCACTGGTGATTCCCAACACCGACGTCCCATGATCCTCGGCCGAGCCGTAGCTCAGGTAGTTCATCGCGATCGTCACGCCCGGCTCGGGCGTGATCGAGGCACCCATGAAGTCCTCGTGCGAGAATCGCCAGCCGCCCTCGACATCCGAGAGCTTGACCCCGGCGCCACGTCCTCGGTGTGACCAGGCGAAGTGGACGTCCATCCCCGGATCCGATGTCAGGTATCCCTGCCTCGGGAGGTAGCACGGGGTGTTGGGTGGAATGTCCTCGGGAAGTCCCACCGCTCCCGACTGGATCGTCACGAACTCGACCTGGGGCAACGTCTGCAACACTTCCGCCAGCTCGTCGCGTACCGAGACGTCGACGTCGACCTCGTACATCCCGGCCAGGTCGGGCTGACGAACGCCCGAGAGCGCTTCGCCTCGACGCTCGAGTCCTCGCAGATCGACGGCGGGAAGTTGGATCCAGGGAATCAGGGTCGCCGAGTACAGCGCCATCACCTGCGTGACGAGCCGGACGTCGCTCTCCGACTCCGAACGGACGGCTCCGCCCTCATCGACTCGAAGCCGAACATCATCGACGAACTTCACGTACAGGCGGCCCGCAGAGCTCAGCGCGAGGGGCCCTTGCGGCAGCGGTCGGCGGGGTTGCCCGTCTTGACCGAGGAGGGGCGTCACGCAGCACAGCGCCGCGAGAAGAGGTGCGACGGCTTTCGACATCATGGTTTCAGCTCCGAATGGGCCGGGGGGCGAATCGGGAAGGGATCCGTGGACAGGAGCCGACGGAGTCCGAGACCTGACGGAGCTTTCGAGAAAAACTTGTCTCCTCGGTGTGGTCTCCGCGAGTCAGCGGACCCGGGACCTCTGCCATCCCGCTCGGGACTCACCGATCAGCACGAAGCCCGCCCAGTAGTGAGGATGGGCGAAGGGGCGTGACGCATCCTCCGCCGACGACGCCTCGAGCGTCCCGGCGCGGCCGAGGTCCTCACGCAAGAGCTCGCATTGTGCTTCGGAGAGCTGGCGCAAGAAGCGCTTGGCGTGATGCAAGGCTTCGGCCTTCGACCGACGGCGATCGATCAGCTCATGGTAGAAGCGCGCCATCAAGATGGACGTGGCCACGTCGTCGACTCGCCACAAGCTGAGGACGAGACTCCGAGCTCCCGCGACGAAGAGCGCCTGGGCGAACCCCAGGTAGCCCTCGCCACCGGCAGGCCTTCCCAGCCCCGTTTCACAGGCGCTCAGGACCACCGCGTCGGCGTCCAGCTTCCACGTGCGCAGGATACGATCGACGGTCAGGCGCCCGTCCCAAGCCGGTCGCCCGGCGAGAAGGGCGTCGACGGTCTCCGTGCTCGAGGGGGCTCCGAGCAGCAGAGCCGAGCGCATCGGCTCCTGCGCGTCGATCGCGGCGTGGGTGGCGAAGTGGAGCCAACGAAATCCTCGGAGGCGATCGCTGCCCGCCATCTCTTCGAGCGCCTGCTCGCTGGCGTCGCGCCCCAACAAGATCTCGGCGCTGTCGTCACCTTCGACACTCGTCCGGCGGACCCACTTCTCGATGGCTTCGACCTCGAGGCGAGCCGCACGCAGCCTTCCCGCTTCGTTGCGTGCACGGGGCTCGTCGGGCCCTTCGACCAGGAGCTCCTCGGGCGTGGCGTTCGCCGCTGGCAGATCCAGTGGATCGCCGACTGCCAGGATCGAGCCGGCGGCCGAGCTGGCGTCGCGAGCTCGAAGTCGCGCGTCGATCGTCGCCGAGGGCGCGTAGCTGATGATCGCCTCGGGAGCGAGGACCTCGAGCGGAAGCCCGGCCAGGCGGCCGGGAACCACGATCCAATGACGAGCGGCCGGCAGGTCGTCGGTCGCGAGCAGATGCACACGCACGGGATCGATCAGTCGTCGTGACAGGTCTCGAGCTCGCTGGTCGAGGACTCCTCGAGCAGCGAGCCGCTGCTCGGACGAACGCTGGACCAAGGTCGGTCCACCAGCCGTGGCGACCCGAGCGGCCACCGGTGGCTGGGCGAGGGCAAGCTCGAGCTGTTTCAGCTCGCTCTCGGACTCCCGCGTCATCGGCAGCTCGACGGCCTGCACCGATCCCTGCGACCTCAGCACGAGAGCCCACCGAGTCAGGGTCTCGTCGGGCCCGATCCAATCGCCGATCCAAGTCAGGAGGGCCACCTCGGGAGGAAGCTGCCTCTGCAGTGCCTCGAGGTCGAGAGCTCGTCCACCGGCCAGGTCGTACCGCTCGGAGAGGTCCGTCTCGAACGTCATCCAATCTCGGAGCGCGGCGCCATGCGCTGCGCGCAGATCTCGGAAGCGATCCTCTTCCTCGGTATTCCGAGGTGGTGTCCCGATGAGCGCGTCGAGCGCTTCTTCGAGCTCGTCGAGGCGAAAGCTCAGGACGTGCTCGCGCCGACGCTCTTCCTCCGTGAGCTGAAGTCGGCGCAGCTCGAGCTCGTCGAGCAAGCCACGCGACTGTCCTCGCTCGAGCGATTCCCAAGCTTCCGACACTCGACCGGTGCGCAGCAGGCAGATCGCGAGGAGGCCGGCTGGAGAGCGAGGCGCGTCGAAGAACGAGCGCTCGAGTCCGCTGTGACTCGCGCGACGACGCACGATCTCGAAGGTCTCGGCCGCCCGGCCCGCCAGCTCCTTCGCCGCCTCGAACTGCCCTTGAAGATAGAGATTCAACGCCAAGGACACTCGACAGGCGAGAGTGCTCGGATGATGCTCGCCAACTTGGCGCACGAGCTCGGGAAGGATCTGGCGAAAGGCCGTCTCGGCGTCCGCCGTTCGTCCCAGTGCGTCCTCAATCTCGGCGACCTCGAAACGGCTCGTCAGCGTTTCGAGATGCTCGTCACCCAAGAGCCGGCTTCGGATCGCGGCCACGTCCTTCATGAGCCGCAACGCCTCGGTCGACTGCTCACGATCGTGCAGCACTCGTGCCAGGTTGAGCCGCGCCCGAAGTGTCCGCGAGGCATCCTCCCCGATCGACTCGGCCAGCTGGGCGACGACCTGGCGGGCGACGCGCTCGGCTTCCTCGAGGCGTCCGGCATCCCTTAGCAGCAGGACGGAGTGATCGAGAGCTTCGAGGGTTTGAAAGGCCGTCGGACCGACCGCAAAGCTCAAGACCTCGATCGCGCGCTGCTGGATGGACAACGCCTGCTCGAAGCGACCTCGCGCTTGCAGGGTGGCTCCGAGATTCTGCAGCACCAGCGCCGTCTTGAAGTGCTCTCGATCGAGCACCATCTCGCTCATCGCGGCGGCATCGCGGAACAGCAGCTCGGCTTCGGCGAAGCGGCCCACGGTCGAGAGCAGCGTTCCGAGCTGGGAGAGGCCGAAGATCAGATCGGGGTGACTGGCGGGCAGAACTCGCCGGCGGGCCGCCAGCGAGCGCAGAAAGAGGTCCTCGGCCTCGGCGAAGTCGCCCTGGCGCATCAAGGTGCGTCCCAAGCTGGCCTGGGCGACCCAGATCACGGGATGATCTGCTTCCAAAGTCGACTCGGCGAGGGGCACCGCCCGTCGGAGCAAGGCTTCGGCTTCGCGAGTGAGATCGCGCTCCAACAGAATGAGAGCGAGGTTGTTGAGGGTGTCGATCGTCGTCGGATGGCGCTCGCCGAGCGTCCGCTCGCGGATCGCCAAGACCTCGCGCATTCGCGCCTCGGCCTCGGCGAACCGACCCAGATCGCGTTCAGCGAGCGCGAGGTTGTTCGCGGCGGCGAGCGTCAGCTCTTGCTCAGCACCGAGCCACTCTCGACAGTCTCGGTACACGGCGCCGAGGGTCTCGGCCGCCTCGGCGAACCGACCGCGCGTCCGAGCGACGGCGCCGAGGTTGACGCGGGCCTTGAGCGCGAACTCGTGATCGGCAGGCAGCGCAGACTGCGCGCGGGTCACGAGGGAGGCGAGGGTCTCCTCGGCCTCCTTCAGCTGACCGAGGCTTTCGAGAAACACGGCGATGTTGTTTTGAACCGCGAGTGTCTTCGCGTGCTCGGGTCCCCAGCGCGCGAACCGAATGTCGAGGATCTCTCTCAGGATCGGCAGCCCTTCGCTAGTGCGGCCCTGGCTGTGGAGCAAGGTCGCAAGATTGAGGCGGCTGCTGAGTGTCCTGGGATCCTCGGAGCCGAGAACACGCGTCCTCCTCTCGACCACTTCCTCATAGAGGGGTTGAGCCTCGGCCACCTCGCCGACGCGAGTGAGAGCAGAGGCGAGCGCGTGCAGAGCGATCAGCGTGTTGCGATCGTCGACTCCGAGCGCGCTTCGGCGGCCGGCCCAAACGGCGCGACGAATCGGCACCTCTTCCCGGACTCGGGTCTCCGTCTCCAGCAGTCGAGCGAAGTTCTCGCGCGTCGTCAGTGTCGTCGGATGAACAGCGCCCAGGGTCTCGGTGAGCCCAGCGATGGCCTGTCGGAATCGCGGCTCCGCTTCCTCGAACCGTTTCAGCTCGAGCAGCAGAAGCGCCCCCGTTCCAAGCGTGCTCTGCGTCCAGATGTCGTCGGGCCCCAACAGACGCTCGAAAGTCGTCAGGATCTTCTTGTTCAGGGCGAGGGCGTCATCGAAGTGGTGTTGTCCGTAGAGCTCGGCGACCCGATCACTCGAGGTCTGGGCCAGCACGACCTTCTCCTGGTCTTGCTCCGAGAGACCGATCTGGCGCTCGAGAGTGGCGATGAGCTGCGTCGTATCGGCGACTCCCCAAGACGCGGCACCGGAGCGCTTCTGTTGGAGCGTCCGGTACTTCTCGAGGAGTGGGAGGCAGCTGGCGTAGTCGCGTCGAGCCTCCAGCTCCCGGATCCGCCCACCGAGCTCGAGGAGCGCCGCGACGGCGTCGTCGGGCTCGGAGGCGTCCTCCGTCTGGACGGGCCCCGGTGCCGGCAAGCCCACCCCCGCGAGACCGAGCACGAGGACGGTCGAACGCGCGACACGTCCGCAGGCGAGGCGGAGAGTCCACCGGTGTGACATGAGCAGCTCCGAGGTCGGATCGAACCAGGCTTTCGATCGATGATACGCGTGCGCGCGCGTCACTGGCAATGAGCCGAGCCTCGGGACTCGCGAACGTCCTCAGGTTTTTCCAGTCAGATCGTCGCACCTTGCAGCTCCTTCCCGCCGGGCGTCAGCCGAGCTGATCCCAATTCGCAAGGCCACCCTTCCCAAGACGCGAGGAGCTTCCTCCCATGAGAAACCCGTCCCGGATCGGGCCGACTCTGCTGTTCGGCTTGTTGGCACTCCTGCTCGGTGCGCCCATTGCCAGCGCGCAATGTCCCACCTTCGACACCTTCCAAGCCTGGGTCGACCCGTTCGACGGCAGCGATAGCGCCGGCCGGATCGACAACCCGTCCGCGCCTTTCCGGACCATCAACGGCGCGATCGGAGCCTTGTTTCCTGTCGCGAATGCCAACAAGCACGGCCTCGTCCACGCCTTGCCCGGCTTGTACTCGGCCGCCAGCAACGGCGAGGTGCTTCCGATCTTCATGATCGACTTCGTGCACGTGCAGGGTGCCGGGGCGAAGGAGACCGTCATTCGCGGCGTCCCGACCGATTTGACGGTCAACGACTTCTGGCCGCTGAACCCGACCGGGTTCCGCCAACAGCGCGTGAACTTGGTGGATTGGCGGAGCACCTCGGCCAGCGAGCCCTCTCTCGATGGATTCACACTGCAGGGCGGTGACGTGCAGGTCTATGCCGAGACGGAGACGACCGATGTTTTCGGGCGCGTCTCGAACTGCGTGTTCGACATGCGAGTCGGCGGCTCGCAGGGCCTGATGGGTCCATCCTTCGGCATCCTCACCGTGAGCATCTACTTCGGCGAGCTGACGCCATACCGATCTCCGCACTTCAACGTCTTCAACAACACGTTCATCCAAGGTTGGCGGGTATCGCCGACGGTCACCGAGGTGGCACTCCCGCAGAACGTGGCGATCTGTGACGTCAACGTCGTCTCGCCGGACTGCGGCTTCGAGCAGTGCCTTCAGGATCCGGATCAACGCCAGCGCGGAGTGGCTTCCCACAACATTCAGAACAACTTGATGCGGTCATTGCCGGGCACACTTCGAACGGCGTTCCTGGGCGTCGGGTTGGATGACACGTCGGTCGCGATCGGGACCGTGTTCGGACCGACCAACGCCTTCGATCCCGTCACGGCCCCGAGCAACGGCATCAGCATCGACCCGGCCGGCACGTTCCGCTCGGAGATCGTCGGGTCCACCCCGCCCGTGCCGCATCCCGGCGCCGATCTGTCGACCTTCGATCCTGGCTTCGTCGGTGAGATGATCACGAGCCGACGCGGCACGACCGTTCGCGACTTTCGCTTGCTTCCCGACTCCGGGCTCGTCGACTTGGGCTCGGCTCCGGTCTTCACGGTCAATCCGTGCGTCGGCACGCTGAGATCGAACAGTGGACACCAGTACATCGACCGGCCTCGAGTCTCGGGCGGATCGCTCGCTTGGCTGATCGGAAGCTTCGACTTCGACGGCGAGGTGCATGGAAACCCGCGCATCGTTGGAGCGGGACCAGACATCGGATTCGACGAGACCGATCTGTTCTTGGTGAGCGAAGGCTATGGCAACGACACCAAGAGCTTCAACATTCCCTGGGACCCGCGGCCTGCCAGCTTGCCCTTCATCGCGGCGGGGACGGACGTCCATACGATGATCTTCCCGTCAGCCGGAACGATTCGCTACCACTACACGTACACGGGATTCGGCATCCCTCAGGTCCCGACCTGGACCTTCATGCCTGGTGCCCTCGCCATTCCCGCCGCGGGCTCGTGGCTGACTCCCGGTGCCATCGACGTACCTTTTGGACCCAGGCTTCAGAACAGGACGATCAACACGGTGACTTGGGTGAACTGGAACGACCCGACGATGACGCAGACCCACACCTTCGGTGAGTTGCGGGCCCGACGCGCCGAGCCGGGCGGTGCGACGCCGCCTCCCGTTTACTACAACCAGCAGGTCGAGTTCTCGATCGACGGCGTTCTGTTCGTCTTGAGCAACCTTCAGAGCGAGTATCTCTGAGCTTCACGGCGAGCTCGCAGAGCAAGCTCGAGCAGAGCCCCGACCGAGTGACCTCGGTCGGGGCTCTTCGTTTCGGGACCGCCAAAGACGACGCGACCGCGCCAGGGGAGCAGGGCTCAACAGCGTCGCACCCAGTCACTGTCAAATATGGACGTTCACCGAACCATCGACCGAGGCGAGCACCCAGGGGGGTGCCGCGATATGCTGCCCGTTCGTGATTCGCCGCTCCCCGCGAGCCTCGAAGGGACGCCTGCTGCCATGCCCAAACCGACGACGCCTCTCGCGGCCGAGATTCTCGGCGCCGAGGTGGCCCTGGCCTGCGACGAGCTCGACGAGACGCTCGCCTTCTTCAGCGGGCTGGGCTTTCGCATCCAAGCCATCTTCCCCGCCGACGCTCCCACCGTGGCCGTGCTGTCCGGTCACGGTCTGCGCCTGCGACTCGAGGTCGGCGGTCCAGGTGCGCGGGGCGTTCTCCGACTCCGTTGCGCAGACCTGAAGCGAATCGCGTCGGGAACGCTCGAGCTCACGGCACCGAACGGCACACGCGTCCTCTGGGTCGACGCGGAACCCACCCTGGTCATTCCACCGTTGCGACCGTCTCTCGTGGTGACGCGACGCCAGGGTTCAGCCTGGCACGTCGGGCGCGCCGGCATGCGATACCGCGACCTGATTCCCGACCGGCAAGGCGGGCGCGTCATCGCCTCGCACATTCACATCCCCGAAGCGGGTCCCGTCCCCGACTATCCACACTTTCACGACGTCCGCTTTCAGGTGATCGTCTGCCATCGCGGCTGGGTGCGGGTCGTCTACGAGGACCAAGGTCCACCTTTCGTGATGGAGGCCGGAGACTGCGTTCTTCAGCCGCCGAAGATTCGCCATCGTGTGCTCGAGTGCTCGAAAGACCTCGAAGTCGTCGAGCTCGGCAGCCCGGCGCAGCACCCGACCTTCGCCGATCACGAGGCCCCCCTGCCTTCGCCGACTCGGAATGACGCGCGGGATTTCGCTGGCCAGCGCTTCGTGCGCCATCGAGCCGAAGGTGCCGACTGGTCGCCTTGGAGACATACCGGCTTCGAATGCCGCGACACCGGCATCACCGAGGCCACCGGCGGCCTCGCCGGCGTACGCTTCGTGCGCGCCGACGGAACGCCGTCCGCGGCTCAATCGACCCACGAGGCCGAGCTCGTGTTCGGGTTCGTTCGCGCAGGCGGCATCACGCTCCGAACCGCGGAGCATGCTCCCGAGAAGCTCGCCGAAGGCGACGCCTTCGTGATTCCGGGCGGTCTGTCTCATACGCTCACCGATCCGACTCCCGATCTGGAGCTGCTCGACGTGACGCTTCCAGCCGAGCCGACCTTCCGGAGCTGAGCCACCCGCCACGGCAGTGAAGGCGTGACGCGGCCCGCTCGAGCTGGCAATCTGATTGGCCTCCCCCGAGACAGAGATCGCCTCCGGCCTCGCGCCGCAATCGAAAGGTCCCTCCCATGAAGTGGCTCACCGTCCTCGCGCTTTGCTTCGGTTGCTCGTCTCCCGGTTGGACCCAGCCCGAGCAAGCCGATCCCGCGTCGAAGACTCAGCTCCGCCCTCTTTTCGATGGCGAGACACTCGACGGCTGGCGCCAAGCGGGCGGCAAGGCGACCTACCGGGTCGAAGACCAGTGCATCGTCGGAGAGGTCGGGCCGGGACCGAATTCGTTCTTGTGCACTGAGGCGACCTACGGTGACTTCGAGCTCGAGCTCGAGTTCCGCATGGACGTCACCATCAACTCGGGCATCCAGATTCGCTCGCATCAAACCGACGCCGGAGGCGTGTTCGGGTACCAATGCGAGATCGATCCTTCGGAGCGCTCGTGGACGGGCGGGATCTTCGAGGAAGGTCGACGGGGCTGGCTCGATCCCCTGGAGGGCGACGACGCGGCCCGCGGCGCTTTCAAACGGGACGGCTGGAACACGATGCGCGTGTTGGCGATCGGTCCGCACCTCCGCACCTGGGTCAACGGGATTCCCTGCGCCGATCTCCTCGACCCGATGGATCTCGAGGGATTCATCGCACTCCAGGTCCACAATGGCAGCGAAGGCCAGCTGCGCTGGCGCAACGTTCGACTCCGAGACCTGGGACAACACCGCTGGCAACCGCTCTTCGACGGGAAGACGCTGGCCGGATGGCATGCTCGCGGAGGCGGGACGTGGACCGTCGAGAACGGGCTCATTCGAGGTCGCTCGTCCCACGACGAGGCGGCGCATGGTCATCTGGTGAGCGACGCCGTCTACAGCGACTTCGCGATTCGCCTGAAGTACCACGCGCACACGGGCAACAGTGGCCTCTACTTTCGCGTCGCCGAGGGGGACGGCAATCCAGGTGTGCTCGGCTTCCAGGCCGAGATCGATCCCGAAAAGGATGCGGGCGGCCTGTACGAAACGGGCGGCCGAGGCTGGGTCGTCAAGCCGAGCGCCGAGGACGTCGCGCGCTGGTACGAGCCCATCGAATGGAACGAGATGTCGGTCATCGCGAAGGGCGATCGCATCGTCGTCCATGTCAATGGCCACCAGACCGCCGAGCTGAAGAACGATCCCGGCCGCCGACGAGGTCACTTCGCGCTGCAGCTCCACGGCGGACAAGATATGGACATCGAAGTCAAGGACATCGAGATCCTGACGCTCCACGAGCTCGAAACGGGCCAGTAGCGGACACTCGTCGATTCAACGCCGAGGTGTGTCGACATCCTCGAAGGTCGTCGCACCGATGCCCGCACTGCCCGGTGCTCGGCTGTCCCGGCGGACGAGGCTTGCCGGTTGCCGTCCGAAGCGGATACTCGACCGAGCCTCTGGGACGACAAGGCTCATTCAGGAGACCGCGATGCTTCGAGACCCAGGGTGGCGCCGGCTGGCCCTGGCCACGATCGTGGCCATCGGTTTCGGCTGCACCTCGCCGCCCAGGCCGCCGAACGTGATCTTGATCATCGGCGACGACCAGGCCTGGACCGACTTCGGATTCATGGGGCATCCCGCCATCTCGACGCCTCACTTGGACCGGCTTGCCGCCGGCGGCGCCCTCTTCCGGCGCGCCTATGTGCCGGCGAGCCTCTGCCGGCCCAGCCTGGCTTCGATCATCACCGGTCGGCTCCCGCACGAGCACGGCATCACCTCGAACGACCCACCGCCGGGGGTCGATCGCGCGGAGATGCTGAAGCACATCGATCGGGCTGTGACGCTGCCGGATCTGCTCCAGGACGCGGGCTACCGATCGTTTCAGAGCGGCAAATGGTGGGAAGGCGGCTTCGAGCGCGGTGGCTTCGATGCGGGCATGACGCACGGCGATCCCGCGCGGGGCGGACGTCACGGCGACGACGGTCTCGCGATCGGACGGCAAGGCCTGGCGCCCGTCTTCGACTTCATCGACGCCGAGGACGAGCGACCGTTCTTCGTCTGGTATGCCCCCTTCCTGCCGCACACACCGCACAACCCTCCCGAGCGCCTGCTGGCCAAGTACCGGACTCCGGACCGCCCGCTGCCGATCGCCAAGTACCTGGCGATGTGTGAGTGGTTCGACGAGACGTGCGGAGAGCTGCTCGGTCATCTCGACGCGGAGGGCTTGACCGACGATACGCTGGTCGTGTTCGTGACCGACAACGGTTGGATCAATCGGGCCGACGCGTCTCGTTACGCGCCTCGCAGCAAGCGTTCGCCCTACGAAGGCGGCATCCGCACACCGATCATCTTGAGCTGGCCCGGGAGGATCACGCCCGTCGACGACGACACGAATCTGATCACGAGCCTCGACCTCGCGCCGACGATCCTCCGGACCTGCGGCATTCAACCGCCGACGGATCTGCGCGGGATCGATCTCCTTCCGGTCGCCCGGGGTGAGATGAGCGGACCGACGGCGATCTTCGGGGAGATCTTCTCGCACGACGCCGTGGACTTGGACGATCCGGCGGCGAGCCTACTGTTTCGATGGTGCATCGAAGGGCGATGGAAGCTCATCCTGCCGGTCGACCCGCAGGTGGCGCCCGAGCTGTACGATCTCCTCGCCGACCCGTTCGAGCAAGAGAATCGGGCCGCGGAACAGCCCGACCGCGTTCGACAGCTGACGGATCGCATCGAGAGCCACTGGCCGCTCGCGCCGCGCTCCTGAGCGCGTCTCCCCACCCGTCTCGAAAGGACGTCTCCATGCACTGCCTTCGTCGACTCGCCGCTGGGCTGGGCGCTGTCTGCTTCGGATGGGCCGCACTCGGGCTGATCGCGAGCCTCGCGGGAGAAGCCGCCGGCGCGGAGAAACCGAATGTGATCTTGATCCTCACCGACGATCAAGGTCCGGGTGACATCGCCGCGCTCGGCAATGCGATGCTGAAAACGCCTCACCTCGATCGCCTGCATGCGCAGTCGGTGCGCCTGACCGACTTCCACGTCGACCCGACCTGCTCCCCGACCCGGGCGGCACTGATGACGGGACGGTACTCTTCGCGCACGGGCGTCTGGCACACGATCATGGGTCGCTCGATCCTCCGGAGCGACGAGACCACCCTCGCGCAAGTGTTCGCGAGCAACGGCTATCGAACGGCGATGTTCGGGAAGTGGCATCTGGGCGACAACCATCCCGCTCGTCCCCACGATGTCGGCTTCCGATCGGCGCTGTATCACGGCGGAGGCGGTGTCGGGCAGACGCCCGACTTCTTCGGCAACGACTACTTCGACGACACCTACTTCCGGAACGGCAAGCCGGAGCAGTTCGAGGGCTACTGCACTGATGTCTGGTTTCGGGAGACGCTGGGCTTCATCGAGGCCCAACGCGAGTCCGATCAGCCGTTCTTCGTATACCTCTCCACCAACGCGGCCCACGGTCCGTTTCGCGTCCCGGACGCCTACTCGGCACCGTACGTCCAACGAGGCGTCCCGCAGCCGATGGCGAACTTCTACGGGATGATCTCCAACATCGACCACAACCTCGGTCGCCTGATGCAGCAGCTCGAGGAGTGGAAGATCGCCGAGAACACGATCCTGATCTTCATGACGGACAACGGAACCGCCGCCGGAACGGGGGGCAACGAGCGCTGGCCGGGCTTCAACGCGGGGCTTCGGGGTAAAAAGGGATCCGAGTACGAGGGCGGTCACCGAGTGCCCTTCTTCATCCGCTGGCCGGGTGGAGGCATCGACGGAGGACGCGATGTCGATCTTCTCTCGGCACACATCGACGTCCTGCCCACCCTGGCCGAGCTCTGCGCGCTGAAGCTCCCGAAGGAGGGGCTGCCTCGCGACGGCGCCAGCCTCGCGCCCTGGCTGACCGGCGACTCCGACGCGCCGCTCGACCGCACGCTCTTCGTGCACTCGCAGCGCATCGAGACACCGCGGCCCTGGCGGAAGTGCGCCGTGATGACCGAGCGTTGGCGGCTCGTGAACGGCAACGAGCTCTTCGACCTGGCCGCCGACCGTGGGCAGAAGACCAACGTGGCCGGCGAGCATTCGGAAACGGTCGAGGAGCTGAGCCGCGCTTATCTGGAGTGGTACGCGAGCCTCGAGCCTCGCTTCGAAGGGTACGCCCGCATCGACGTCGGTGATCCGGCCGAGGATCCCGTCCGACTCACCTGTCACGACTGGCACACCAACGACGGCGGCGTCCCTTGGGATCAGAGCCATGTCCGCAAGGGAATCGATGCCAACGGATTCTGGGCTCTCCGGGTCGCCCGAGCCGGGCGCTACGCGATCACGTTGAGCCGCTGGCCCCTCGGGGACGACCGCTCCCTCGAAGCCGACATGGCCCAGGTCCGCGTCGGCGGAATCGAGCGATCGATCGAGGTTGCAGCCGAGACATCGCGGGTGTCCTTCGAGGTCACGCTACCGGCCGGTCCCACCGAGCTGCACACCGTGCTTCGCCAAGGAGAGCGCGAGCGCGGCGCCTACTTCGTGAAGGTCGACTGGCTCGGCGAGCAGCGCTGACCGAGAGAAGCCTGACCGATTCGGAACGGTCGAGGCCGACGCGCGAGCGTCGATCAGTTGCCGTGGCGGAGCGGCATCGGCTCGACTTCGAGATGCTCGGTCGAGGGCGCTTCGAGCTCGCCGCGACCCAAGCTCGCCCCATACCAGCGCGAGAATGGACCGGCCGTGATTCCGTGTGCCACGATGCTCGAGAGCACCGTGAGGCCGATCACCGTCTGAAGGCGCTCGGTCGCGGGCAGGCTCGCCTCTTCCAGCACCAAGAGAAAGAACAGGATCGAGGCGAGGCCGCGTGGGCCGAACCAGCCCAAGAACAGGAATGTGCGAGGTCGCATGCCGAGGCCGAGGAGCGAGATGGCAATCGGGAGCATGCGAAGGATCGTCAGGCTGAGGATCGCGTAGATCCAGGAGCTCGCATCGGCGTTCGCGAGCGCCGGCGGCACGACCCAAGCACCGAAGAGCGAGAAGGTCAGCAGCGAGAGAAGCTGGCCCTCGGTCTCACCGAACTCCACCAGACAACGCGAGATCGAGCGCGCCGTGTTGCCGAGGGTGAGCCCGGCCACGAAGGCCGCGATGAAGCCATTGCCACCGATCAGCTCCGCGCAGGCAAAGGCGAGCACCGAGATACCGATCACCGAGAGCTTCTCGAAGGTCGGAAGCGTGAAGCCACGCTCCTGCGCCCATGTCACCGCTCTGCCACCCACCCATCCGACCGCGACCCCGGCGACTGGACCCAGCAGCACCTGCCGCAATGCGAAGAACACCCAGAACGACGAGCTCGTGCTCGCCAAATGGGCCGCGTCCGAGGCACAGAGGAAGAAGAAGACCGCCGGAAAGGCGACGCCGTCATTGAGACCGCTCTCCACGTTCAGCGTCTGTCGAATCCGGATGGGCAGCGCCGGGCTCGTGACGACGGCCTGTCCCAGAGCCGCATCGGTCGGGGCCAGAATCGCCGCCAGCAGTGCCGCTTCCCACCAGCCGAGCCCGGGCACCAGCCCCCGGGCGGCCAGGGTTCCCAGACCGATCGTCAGCGGCAGACCGATCAACAACATCCGCACGGGCAGATTGTGCTCTCGCCAGAGCCCCCGCAAGGAGATTCGGCTCGCGTCGCTGAAGAGCACGAGCACGAGCGTGATCTCGGCCAAGACGTGCACCCAGCTCGCGGCCTCCTCGAGTCCCGTCTCCCGCGGCAGGAGGAGTGTGGACGCGGCACCGAGGGCGGTGAAGCACAGCGGGGCCGTCAGCGGACCGGCCTCCACGCGCTTCGAGACGACGGTGTACGCGAGCAGGCCCAATCCGAGCAGTGCCAAGAATCCGGTCATCGGGGATGATCCTCAGGTCGCGCTCGACGGCGCCGCCCGTCGCTTACACCAGCTTCGCATCGGACAAGATCTCCACGAGCGCGGGGCCGTCGTGGGCGAGGGCGCGGGCGAGCGACTCATCGAGATCGGCGGTCTTCTCGACGCGGAGTCCGAGTGCTCCACAGCTCTCCGCGAACTGCGCGAAGCTCGGGTTGTGCAGAGACGTTTGCCAGACGTCGAGCTCGGCCGCCTGCTGCTCCTTGCTGATCTTGCCCAGCTCACGATTGTGGAGCAGCACGTGCGTGATGTTCATGCCGTACTTCACCGCGGTGGTCAGCTCGGCCATGTATTGTGCGAAGCCGCCGTCCCCCGAGACGGAGACGACCTTCCGGCCTGCGAAGCGCTCGTCGTCTTCCTGTGTGGCAGCCCAGGCGCCGAGCGCAGCCGGCAGTGCGAACCCGATCGAACCCAGGTAGCCCGACATCAAGACCGCCTGACGTTGGCACTCGAAGTAGCGGCCAAAGGAGTAGGTATTGTTGCCGACGTCGACGGCGAGGATCGCGTCTGCGGGAACCTGGCGCGTGAGCGCCGCGAAGATGGCGGCCGATGCGATGCCCTGCCCCCGATCGTCCAGCTCGCGCCGCGTCTTTTCTTCTCGCCAGATGCTCCACCGCTCCGCGACCTCGGGGCGCTGATCGGTTGTCTCCGTGCGTCCGGCCAGCCGCTTGGCCAAGGCGCGCGTCGTCACGCCGATCTCGCCCCAGACCGGTACCTCGACCGGGTGGAACTTCCCGAGCATCATTGGATCGCTGTCGACTTGGATGGTCGGCTTCTTCGGCGTGATGCCGGTGTGGTTGCTGAAGCTGGCCCCGAGCACGACGAGCAGATCACACTCGTTCATGAACCAGCTGGCGATCGGCGTTCCGCTTCGACCGAGGACACCGCAACCGAGCGGGTGGTCGTCGGCGATGAGCCCCTTGCCCTTGAACGTCGTCAGCACCGGAGCCTTCAGCTGCTCGGCAAGCTTCGTGACCGAGTCCATCTCGAATCGCGCTCCGTGACCGACCACGAACACCGGACGCTTGGCCGCGGTGAGCAGGTCGACGGCGCGGTCCAGCGACGCCGCCGGTGGCGCGATCGTGCGCAGGGTGAGCCGCCCCTCTGGACCACCCGGTTCGGCTTCGGGTGCCGGGACTCGCTGCACCTCGTCGGGGAAGATCAGGTGCGCGACACCTCGTTCGAGGATCGCGTTCTTGCAGGCGAGGTTGACCAGCTCCGCGTGGCGACTCTGAGGCAAGACCGTCTGTGCCCAGCAAGCCACGCGCCCGAAGGCGGCTTGGAGATCGACCTCTTGAAATGCGCCGGGACCGAGCACTTGCGTATCGACTTGTCCGGTCAACGCGAGCACCGGCGAGCGGTCGACGTTCGCGTCCCAGAGCCCCGTGAGCAGGTTCGTCGCACCTGGCCCGGCGATCGAGAAGCACGCGGCCGGGCGACCCGTCAGCTTCCCATAGGCCGAGGCGGCGAAGGAGGCGGCGCCCTCGTGGCGGATGCCGTAGAAGTGGAGCGTCCCTTTCTCCTCTTGGACGCGGAGCGCGTCGGCGAGCCCGAGGTTCGAGTGCCCGACCATTCCCCACACGTGGCGCACTCCCCACGCGACGAGGGTCTCGGCCATCACGTCGGACACGGTGCGCGCTCGCGTCTCTTCGACCGGGATACCGACGTAGACGCCGTCCTCGCGCTCGTCGACGGCAAACGTCGCCACGCCGTCATCGAAGCCGCCCGGCGGCTTGCCGGTGCAAGGGTGGAAGTCCCAGCCATGCCACGGGCACCGGAGCCAACCGCCTTCGATGGAGCCCTCACCGAGCGGGCCACCCTGATGGGGACATCGATTCTCGAGCGCGCTGATCTTTCCGTCATGGTGCGTGACGGCGAGGCTCTGATGGCCAGCGGTCGCCGTCTTCACGCGGCCCGGAAGCAGCTCGTCCGGCTCCAGCACCTTGAACCATTGACACTTCGGCTCGGCCATCCCCACTCACTCCTGGTGTCACAGATTGCAATCGAATGCTGCCGGAGCTCTCGTCTCAGACAAGCCGCTCATTCGAGCACGCAGCCTAGCGCTCTCGCCTAGACGGAGCCAGCTCGACGCCCGAATGCCGCCGGCAATGCCGAGACCCGTTCGTAGGCGTACGACCCCATGAATCGATCGTGACACTCGTTTCCGTCACCGATTGGCCTCTCGTCGGTGGCGGCCCGCCGCTCCCAGCGTTAGTCTCGAGACCTCGACCTGGCCCATCCCGAAAGACAGGAGCCGTCCGATGTCCAAAGACCGTCGCGTCCACGAGTTTCCGGGCGAGAAGATCGACACCGTCTGGGACGGTCGGCTCTGCATCCATGTGGGTGAATGCACGCGGGCGAAGGAATCGCTGTTCGTCAGCGGGCGCAAGCCTTGGGGCCAGCCGGACCTGGCCGATGCCGACGTCGTGGCCGAAGTCGTGGGTCGCTGTCCGACCGGTGCCCTGACCTATCGCCGTAAAGACGGAGGGCCGGAGGAGGCCCCGGTGGAAGAGAACACGATCACCGTCGCCCAGCACGGTCCCCTCTATGCACAAGGCGACCTGAAGATCACCGGTGGGTCCGACGATCAGCCGGGCGTCCGCTTTCGAGCGGCGCTCTGTCGCTGTGGCCATTCCAAGAGCAAGCCCTTCTGCGACAACAGCCACGAGGACGTCGGCTTCCAGGACTGTGGGGCGATCGGGGATCGCGGCCCGAGCCTCGCGGAGAGCGGTGGCCCCTTGAAGATCATCCCTAAGGCGAACGGTCCGCTCTTGATCGACGGCAACGTGACCTTGAGGACCGGCAGTGGCCGAGCGGGCTGGCAAGGCGAGCGCACGGCGCTTTGTCGCTGCGGAGCCTCCGAGAACAAGCCGTTCTGCGATGGCGCTCACAAGTCGATCGACTTCACCGCCCCCTGACCGGTCTTCCGCACTTCGAATCTCGGAGCATTCGCCTTTTTGGGATTGGCCTCGCATGGCATATAAGCGGTCCTCGCGCCGCGCTGAGTCGCCGGGCCGAGTCGGCCCGGCGCCGCGGCTTCCATCGGTCCCCGTACGGAGATCCAGTCGTGAAGCTAGCCATCTTGTCCGCCGCGCCTCGCGCTTACAGCACCCGGCGGCTCCGGCAAGCGGCCGCGGATCGCGGACACGACGTCAAGGTCCTGAGCACGCTGCGCTTCGGCATCGAGCTGCAGCACGGTGAGCCCGACCTCTACTACCGCTCGAAGCACTTGAGCGACTACGACGCGATCTTGCCGCGGATCGGCGCCTCGATCACGCACTGGGGGACGGCGGTCGTTCGGCAGTTCGAGCAGCTCGACGTCTACACGCCCAATACGGCAAACGGAATCACGAACTCCCGCGACAAGCTTCGCTCGCTCCAGATCCTGAGCCGTCACGACGTCGGAATTCCCCTGACCGCCTACGTCCGAGACCGCAAGGACGTCCTACCGGCGATCGAGCGGGTCGGTGGCGCACCGATCATCATCAAGATCCTCGAGGGCACCCAGGGCATCGGCGTGATCTTGGCCGAGACGTCCAAGGTAGCCGAAGCCATCATCGAGACGCTTCAGAGCACGCGTCAGAACGTGCTGATCCAGCAGTTCGTCAAGGAGAGCCGAGGGAAGGACATTCGCGCCTTCGTGGTCGGGGATCGGGTCGTGGCATCGATGCGGCGCGTGGCTCAAGGTGACGAGTATCGCAGCAACGTGCATCGCGGTGGCAAGGCGGAGGCGATCCAGCTGCCGATCGATTTCCAGGAGACCGCCGTCCGGGCGGCTCAGATCATGGGACTGCGCGTGGCAGGCGTCGACATGCTCGAGGGCAAGAAGGGCCCTCAGGTGATGGAGGTCAACTCGTCTCCTGGACTCGAAGGCATCGAGGGCGCGACCGGCCTCGATGTCGCAGGTGTGGTCATCGACTACATCGCCGGCCAAGTGGCGTTCCCCGAGCTCGACATCCGGCAGAAGCTCACCGTGACCTCCGGCTACGGCGTCGCCGAGCTGATGCTTCCCGAAGGCTTCGAGCTGGTGGGCAAGTCGATCTCGGACACCGGGCTCCGCGACAAGGACATCGTCGTCCTGACGCTCCACCGTGGCACGACCGTCATCTCGAACCCCAAGGTGTCGCGGGTGCTGGAAGCCGGAGACCGGTTGCTCTGCTACGGTAAGCTCGAGTCGATGCGCGACCTCGTCCCGGAGCGGCGCAAGCGGAGGCGCCGGGTCAAGGTGCAGCAGCTCGACCCAAAGACGCTCGAGGATCTCGAAGCTGGAAGGCCTGGTCCTTCGAGCTGACGAGCTGGCAGGGCTGAGCCGGGAGCCTGATCGAGAAGCGCGTGGACCGGCGACGGTACCGCACTCCTTCGGGCGCTCGGCAGCCGCTTCGAGGTCTGAGCCTCGCCGCGCGAGGTATCCTCACTTCGAGCCCGTGTCGCGAAGCTCGATGCGGCTCTGCTCTAGCCCGGTGCCGGTGGCGAGGTGGAAGGCGGCCAGCGCCTTTCGGTAGTCGATGAGGGCCTGCAGCTCTCGGACGCGAGCCAAGGCCAGGCCCTCTTGTCGCTGGAACTTGAGGTTGAGGAACTCGGGAGTGGGCGCGCTTCTCAGCTCCTCTTCGGCCAGGAGCGCTTGCAGGTTGACGGTCTGACCGATCCGGACCGAGCGCGTGGCCGGGATCAACCGATAGGCCGTCTGGAGATCTCGCAGGCTCCCCTTGACTTCACCGATGATGGCCTGAGCGACGGCCCGAAAGGCGAGCAGGGACTCGCGGCGCTCGATGATGGTGCGGCGGTGCTCGGCCGTCGCCGCACGATTCAGCAGGGGGAACTCGAGCTCGAGCCCGATCAGGACGCTGAAGAAGTCATCGTTGATGGACTCCTCGAAGGCGCGGCCAGCCCGCCTCTCCAGAGGCGCCCACGACGCCTCTCCGGTCAGATCGAGCTGGGGGAGTCGGAGATTCTCGGCCACCTCTTCTCGGAGCGCCACACTCTCGATGTCGATCAACGCTTGGTGCAGCTCGGGTCGCTCGCGAAGCGCGGTGGCGACCGCTTCCTTCAGGGTGGTCTCCAGCGCCGGCGTCTCGAGCGAGTCCGCGGGCTCGAGAAGGAGCTCCGAGCCGAGCGGAAGCTCCGGGTCGTTCAAGAGCTGCTTGAGGCGGTCCGACATCGCGTGCACATCGCGTCGAGCTCGGATCAAGTCGGTGCGACGCTGCTCGACGGTCGCGAGCGCATCCGCGTACTGAGCGGGCGTCGTGTCGAACTGACGACGCTGCTCGAGCACCTCCTGCACCGTGAGCCCTTGCTGCAGGAGCTCCTCGCGAACGACGAGGCTGTGCCTTGCCAGCACGAGATCCCAATAGGTCTGCTCGACACTCGCCAGCACGACCAAGAGAGAGCTCTTGATGCGATGCTCAGCCTGCCGCCGCTCGTTCTCGCGAAGAGCGATGTCGGCCCCGTTGACGGTCGATCCCACACCCTTGAGTAGGGGTTGGCGCAGGAGCACTGACACTCCGGAGCGGTACGCCGGGTCGGGCTGGAAGTCGAAGCCGCGTGTCTGGTTGTTGAAGCGGTCCAAGAACGTGCTGACCTCGACGCTCGTGCCGGGCAGGAATCGCTTGCGAACGCCGACGTCCCAGCGCTCGCGCTCGCTGGCGCTTCGAGGCGTCCCGAGCTGCACACCATTGAGCACCGGAACAGTCTCAGGGTTGCGGAGCTTTTCGAAGCCGTAGCCCGCGAACAAGGACGTATCGAAGTCGGCCTCGGCGATCAGAACATCCTCACCGCTCCGCTCCGGCTCGAGCCGTGCGAGACGGATCTGGAGATTGTTCTGCAAGGCTCTCTGAACGGCCTCGGCGAGCGAGATCTTCCGGCTCGTCGTCGACGCGTCCACGAGGCTCGGTCCCGGATCGGGCGACGATTCGACGAGCCGATCGGGGCTCGAGCTCGACTCGACCTGCTCGAGTCGGTCTCCGAGGGACTGCTCGATGTCGTGCGTCTCCACCGGCGGGATTGCCCAGGCTCCCCCGGCGTCGACCGGATCGAGCTCGGTCGCCACGATTTGGTCGACGAGCTGGCCGACTCGCGGTGAGCGCCCCCGGGTGCGAGGCGGCGTGCAGCTCGAGAGCAGCAGCGAGGCCGCCAGCGCAATCAGCACGATCGCCGAGCTAGCCGGAACACCGCGTGGCACTCGACCACTCGAGGCCGGAGTGCTCTGTCGCCCTCGCCAGCGGGCCCAAAGCTGCTGCGAGTCGAGCACCAAGCTGAAGAGTGACGGCACGAGGAAGAGCGTGAACAAGGTCGAGACCAAGAGGCCGCCGATGACGACGCTCCCGAGGCCGCGATAGAGCTCGGAGCCCGAGCCTGGCATGAAGACGAGCGGCGCCATGCCACCGATCGACGTCAGCGTCGACATGAAGATCGGGCGTACGCGGCTGCGCACGGCCTCGGTGATCGCTTGACGCGGACGGAGCGGCTCGGAGCTGGGCTGGTCGACGTCCGCCGTGCCGCGCATGAAGTTGAGCGACTGGTGCACGATCAAGATCGCATTGTTGACCACGACGCCGATGAGGATCACGAAGCCGAGCATCGTGAGCACGTCGAGCTTTTGGATCGGCATGTAGGGATCGCTCTCGCTCCACAGGGAGACCCCGTAGAGCGCGGCAAAACCACCCAGAGTCGCCAAGGGCACGCTGAAGAGGATCACCAAGGGGCTGGTGAAGCTCTGGAACAGCACGCACATCAGCAGGTACACGACGATCAACGCCAACACCAGGGAGCTGTTGAGCGTTCCGAGGATCGTTCCGTCGCCGAGCATGGCCGTCTGAACCGATTCCAGCTTGCTCGCCGAACCCGCAAAGCCGGTCTGGACGTCGGACGGAATGACACCGGCCCGACGCTTCTCAGTCAGCAAGGAATCGATCTCCCTGACGGCCTGCTCGAGAGGGAGCCCTTCCGGCGCTGTGAACAGCAACGTCACCGACCGTTGCCGTCCGACCCGGTTGATCTGCTGGGGCGTGGAGGTCCGCTCCAAGCGCGCGACGCTGCCCAAGCTGACGATCTGTCCGCCGGGCGTCGAGATGGGTATGTCCTCGAGACTCTCCAGTCGCTCGCCCTTGGCCGCTTGGCTGATGAGCTTCAGGTCGATCGTCTCGCCGCCGACGCGGTACTCGCCGATGATCGCGCCATCGCCGCTCGTCTGCACCGCCAGCGCGAGGTCGTCGGGCGTCAGGCCGGCCGTGCTCAATCGGACTCGATTCGGAAACACCTGGAACTCAGGGCCGGGCACTTTGAAGTTGCTGGGACTCGGCTGGACGTTCTGAAAGCCGAAGCGTTGTCCGAGGTCCATCAACACCGCCTCGGCGGCAGCGGCGACGCGATCGAGATCGTCGCCCGAGAAATCGACCTTCACGGCCGAGCCGGTCGCTCCGCCGAGCTGAAAGAGCGGAACCTGGAACGCAAAGGCGAGGACGCCGGGCAAGACCTCGGAGCGCGTCGCGTGTGCGAAGAGTGGCTTGAGATCGACCGCGCGCTCGGCGACGCCGGAGATCCCACCGTGGAACATCGCGTTCTCGAGCGACACCGAGAAGTAGTTCTCGACGGGCGGCGGGACCACCGGCGGTCCGGGCGCGCCCTTTTGGAAGTCGAAGGTGGGGATCTCGGGGAGGTTCTCCTCCGCCCGACGACGCTCCGGGGAGCCGGGCTCGAGCAGATCGGCTTCCCAGAAAGGCCGGATCGTCTCCTCGACTCGCTCGGCCAGCACGTTTCGCTGGTCGAGGCTGTAGCCCGACGGCGGGATCATGACCCCGAAGACCAGGTTGCGATTCCCTTGAGGTAGGTAATCGGCATCGGGCATCAGGAGGTTGGTCCCGATCACGGCCGCCGCCGTGAACACCGTCACCACGGCCAGCCGCGCCAGGACACTGCCACAGAGCCAGTGGATGGTACCGGCGATGAACCCCGGGACCCATTGCAGGGTGACGAGGCGCCACAGAAACGAACGCTTCCGCTCCGGTCGTCCGGTGATCTTCTTCGGCTTCAAGAGGCGAGCGCTGACGGTCGGGATGACCGTGATCGAGACGATCAAGCTGAGGGCCACGGCGGCGCAGATCGCCAGCGCGATGTCTCGAAAGAGCTGCCCGGCTTCTTCCTCGATGAAGAGGATCGGAATGAAGACGACGATGGTCGTGAGGGTGGCGGCCAGGACGGCTCCCCAAACTTCGTTCGCCCCATCGATGGCGGCCCGGAGTGACGGCTTCCCCATCTCGAGATGGCGATAGATGTTCTCGAGCACGACGATCGCGTTGTCGACCACCATCCCGACCGCGAACGCCATTCCGGCCAGGCTGATGACATTGATGCTGCGGCCGAGCCCCACCATGACGACGACGGCCCCGACCACCGAGATCGGGATCGCCAACGCGATCACACCCGCCGAGCGGATCGAGCGGAGGAACAGCAGCAGCACGGCCATGGCGAGCCCGCCGCCGAGCCAGATGTTGTCTTGAACGAGGGCGAGAGCGTCGTCGATGTAGATCGTCTGATCAAAGACCTGAGTCAGCCTCAGCTCGCCATTCAGACCGCGCTGTGAGGCCTCCGTGGCGAGCAAGCCTCCTGGAACATTGAGCTCATCGAGGGCGGCGCGGAGACGCTCCATCACTGCCATCACGTTCGCACCGACTTCTTTTTGTGCGTTGATGGCGATGACCGATTGGCCGCGCGAGCGCACGAAGGAACGCGGCTCCTTGTAGGTCTCGAGGACCTCGGCCACGTCTCCGAGCATCACCGGTCCACCGGCCGTGTAGGCGACGATCGTCTTCTCGACCTCGGACACGCGATCGTATTGACCGATGGTCCGGACGCGCACGCTCCGCTTGCCCTCGTCGACGTCACCGGCCGAGACGTTGCGGTTCGTGGTCCGAATCGCGGTCAAGAGCTGGGTCGGCGAGATCCCGCGCTGGGCGAGCAGCGTCGGGTCGTAGCGGATCTGGACCTCGCGCTCGCGACCACCGAGGACACCGACGTCGGAGATGCCCTCGACTCGCTCGAAGGTCGGCTTGATGCGGTCCTCGGCGAAGTCCTGCAACGTCCGGATGTCGAGGTCGGGATCCGTCGTCTCGAAGATGATCCAGGCGATGTAGTCCTGGTTATCGGGATCCGAGGCATCGATGACCGGCTCGTCGGCGTTGTCCGGATAGTCGGGCACCTGGCGGAGCTTGTCACTCACCTCGCGCAGGGCGTCTTCCTTGCGCGTGCCGACCGCGAACTCGAGCCGAATCTGCCCCTGACCCTGCTGGCTGGTGCTCGTCAGCCCACGGAGGTTGGCGATGCCCTGGAGCTTCTCCTCCTGCTTGTCGACGATCTCCTGCTCGACCTCTTGCGGGCTCGCCCCTTCCCAACGCGTGGTCACGGCGATGATCGTGTCCTCGACGTTCGGCGTCAGCTGAATCGGAATGCGCTGCAGTGCGAGAATGCCGGCCATCACGATGAGGATCACGCCGACCGCAACCGTCACCGGTTGCCGGATGAAGGTCTCGACGAACTTCATCGCTCATCCGCCTTCTTGGGCGCCGCGTTCACTGGCACCTCGGAGGGTGCGACCGGCATCCCGGGAAACAGCTGCTCGTTGCCTTCGATGATCACGGCGTCGCCTTCGCGCAGCGCTGCGCTTCTTACGGCGACTCGTCCGCCTTGGGTGAAGAGCACCTCGACGGTGGCGGGCATCGCCTGCGCCGGCCCACTGGGCCCGGCCGAGCGTGCGACGAAGAGGTACGGCCCGATCTCGCTGCGCAGAATGGCATCAGGATTCACGGTCAAGTGAGTCGCCTCGGTCCCGGTGGGAACCGCGGCGGCAATCGACATCCCGGCCAGGAGCGGCGTGTCCCCGACGGAGAGCTTGGCCACGAGCGCGAAGTTGCGCACGCTCGAGTCCACCCACGGAATCAATCGAAGCTCGGAGGCCGTATAGGTCTGTCGAGTCGCCTCGACTCGGATCGGAAGCGTGATGCCCTCCACCATGACCGCGGCCACATACTGCTGAGGAACGGCCAACCAGGCCTCGAGATCTTGATCGGAGAGGATCTCCACCACGCGATCCCCTTCGGCCAGCCATTGCCCGACCTCGGTCAGCTTGCTCAGCACCGTTCCATCGAAGGGCGCACGGATCTCGGCGTCCTCGATGCGGTCGTCGAGAATCGCGGCCTGCGCAGCCAGCACGCCAAGCTGGGCTTCGGCGGCCAACCGCCGCGCCGTAGCGATCGCCAACGCCGACTCGGCATCGGAGAGCTCTTTCGGGCGCGAGGCGCTGCGCTGCTCCAGGCTTCGGATCGAATCCAAATCATTGCGCGCCTGCTGCTCGCCCGCCCTTTCCACTTCGACCGTCGCTTGGGCGACAGCTTCTTCCGCATGAACTTGCTTCAAATCGAGCTCGAGGCGCTGGCTCTCGAGGCGAGCGATCAGATCATTCCGCTTCAGGCTCTGACCTTCGGTGACGAGCAGCTCGATGACACGACCCGGCTCCACCGCCGCGACTTCGGCTCGACGTACTGGCCGCAGCTCGCCGGTGATCCAACGCCTCTCCCGAATTTCTTCGCGCCGCACCGGCTCGACCACGACGGAAGTGGGAGGTTGCTGAGCGAGGGTCGGGCGAGCAAACGCTCCCAGCAGGCCGAGGCTCACGAGCACCCAGCTCGTCGTCGCCAGCGAGCGACGTCTCGGTTCGGAAGGAGTCGACATGGGTTCTCTCCTCAGGGGATGAGGGACACCGGCAGGTGGGCGGCGCCTCGCTCGGCCCGGCCTGCAGTGCGATGGAGGTTCATTCAGCATCGTTCGTTTCGTCTTTGAAAAGGCGAGCCGACTCGGCGATGGCAACGTCGACGAGCTCGGCGGAGCAACCCAGCCCGCCGAAGGCGAACTGGAGGATCTGATCTTCCGCTTGGCGCATTCGCACACCGACCTCGTAGAGGCTCGGCTCCAGCCGTTCCAAGAATGGACGGAAGACGCGGTAGTGGAGCATCACCGCGAGGACGCAGTGTGCGAGGAACGGGCGATCCGCTTCCGTCACGTCGGGACGCAAGAAGCGCATGAGCTCGGCGAGCAAAGCTTGGTGCGGCTTGACGAAGTCGCGGACCACGGCGTCGACGGCTTCGCTCGGCTGGCTGGCCTCCCGCAGCATCAGGCAGGTCGCGCAGTCGTCCGGCTCCGTGAACACTCGTCGCAAGAAGAGACGCATGAAGAGACCGAGCTGTGTCGCTGCTGCCTGGGGATCGGTGGCCGGCTCCGAGAGCACCTCCCAGGCGCGGGCGGCCGGCCGCTGCTGCATTGCTCGCCGCACCGTCTCGAGATACAGATCGAGCTTGCTGCCGAAGTGGTACTTGATCGAGGCGATGTTGGCGCCGGCCGCCTCCGCCAGCTCACGGATCCCGACACGCGTGTAGCCGCGCTCGGAGAATAGCTGCTCGGCCGCATCGAGCAAGGCGTCGCGAGTCGACGTGCCGGGTCGAGAGGGATAGCTGGTCACGCAGGGAGATCCTCGGAAGCAGAAGGCGATCGGCGAGGAGACTGAGGAGTCGACGCAGCGGACCGCCGAGATCGACCGGGAAAACGGACCGCGGTATTAATCAATCGATTGATTAAACGCAAGCTGGGAATTCAACTCACTACAGTTCATTGAGATACGATCAGCGGGCGAGCCAAGCTCGGATGGAACGGGTCACGAGATCGGAGGCGTCCTGCTGAACGAAGTGTCCAGCGCCGGGAATCGTGACCAGCGTGAGATCTCGCTCGACCCAGTCCCAAGTTCCGACGTGCCCGTCGACGAGGAGGGCTCGATCCTCCAAGCCGTGCAGGATGAGAACCGGAGCGGCGATCTTGGGTGGAGCCGCGCCCGGGGCCGCCGGGCGAGCGGCACCGGGCTTGGGGTAGTTGGCCTTGTAGTAGTTGAGCATGCCCTCGAAGCTCGAACGCTCGAACGCCTCGATGTAGTGAGCGCGGGCCTGCTCACCCTTCACCCAGGAAGCCAATCCACGCGCGGTGAGCTTCTCGTGAGCGCCTTCCTGCTGGAAGTCGGCCGCATACTGGCTGTTCTTCTGCTGCTCGGTGTTCTCCGAGAGCTCGCGGCTCAGCCCGTTGGGATGCGGGACGTTCAGGATGACGAGACGCTCGACGAGCGCGGGCCGATGGATCGCGACCTGCCAGGCGATCGCCCCACCCCAGTCGTGACCGATGAGAATCGTGCGCTCTCGACCCTGGTCGTGAATCACGGCCGCGACATCGCTGATCAGGGCTTTCATGGCGTATGCATCGACGCCCTCCGGCGCATCGCTACGGTTGTAGCCCCGCAGGTCCATCGCCACGACCTCATGGTCTTCCGCCAGTGCCTTCATTTGATACCGCCACGTGTACCAGTAGTCGGGGAAGCCGTGAAGCATCACGACCAGAGGGCCTTCGCCGAGCGTGACGTAGTGCAGCTGGACGCCATCGTTCTCGACGGTGTGATGGGTCACGCGATCGAGGAGGTCGTCGGAAGGCGGGGCCAGGAGGCCCGAGGCGAGCAAGAGGGCGAGCAACATCGTCGGCTCCGTTCGAGCAGGGGCCGGCAGGCCGTCGTCGCTGAGTGGGTTCAGCCGGCTCCATTGAACTCGGGCCGCGGCCTTCTGAAAAGAACGGTTCGCCCGCCCGCGGTCGATTCGGCGGGAGGATCCGAGGATGGCCATCGAGAACACGCCGCTCGCCGGTGAACGCGCCGTGATTCGTCCGATGCTCCTCGAGCCGCGGAGCTGCGACATCGTGGTCGACAACTTCTCGGGATTCGAGACCAGCGAGGACTTCTGCTCTGACGGCACCGAGGCGACGCGCTCACCGACGACGGTCGTCGAATGAGGTCGATCGCAGGCCTGCTACCTTCGGCCCGAGGCTCGCCTCGGGCCGATGTGGCTTCCCCGCTTCGACGGCTCACTGGGCTTCCACGAACTTCTTCAGGCCGTCGGTGAATAGCTGCTTCCAACCGTCCTTCGTGGACGCGACCGTCTTCTCCTTCACCTCACCGAAGATGGCATCTTGAATCCGCAGTCGCGTGCCCTTGCCCTCTTTCTCGACCGTCAACGTCAGCAAGGTCGTCGCGGGACCGCCATACTGGGGCGCGGTGTGGCCAGCCAGCACGATCGAGCACGGCGGATCGACCATGAGCACCGTGAACCAGAGCAATCCTCGCTCGCCGTTCTCCTCTGCGAGGCGTCCCCCCGCCCAAGGCTCGAAGACGACGCGCGACCCTTCGCCCAAGATGTGAAAGTCCGGTAGCCACCAATCGGTGAGCTGGTCCGTGATTCCCTTCCAGACACGATCAGCGTCCGCGGCGATGTCGATCTCGAGCTCGTACTGCACGGAGCGACACTCTTCGGTCTTCAAGGTACTCATCGCGGAATCCTCCTACTGCTTTTCTCGTCCAGGTCTCGGCGTCTCTTCGTCACCGATGAGGCGGTCGAGCCGATTCAACGCACTCGCCCAGCGGCGAGCATTTCGATTCAACCAGCGTTGACAGACTCGCTCGATCGGAACGGGGTTGAGCGAGTTCCACCGCACGCGGCCACGGCGGCGCACGATCAGCAGACCGGCCTCGTCCAGAACGTCGAGGTGACGCATGACGGCCGTTCGTGAGAGATCCGGCAGCCTCTCGACGAGCTCGCCGGTCGTCATGGGACGCTCGGCGAGGGCATCGAGAAGCTGGCGCCGAGTCCCGTCGGCAAGCGCGCGCCAGACACGTTCGTTCTGGTCTCGAGCGGGCAACATGTCAGCTTATGCTGACATAATGTCGACGACCTGGCAACCGATCACTTCGAGCTTCTCCGCGTGATCGATCCGGCTCGGGCTAGTCGGCGTCGAGTACCGAATGTGGCTCACGCAGCTCCGACACGTCGCCTTCGCCAGGCTGCACCTCGACCGTGACGTGGACCAGGCCATGACCCTCGGGAAGGCGAGCCTTGTAGTGCTCGACCGAATGAGGCTCGCGCGCGACCAGGCTCACGATGACGGCCCGCAGA
The DNA here is from genome assembly GCA_029260795.1 of Planctomycetota bacterium. Taxonomy (GTDB): domain Bacteria; phylum Planctomycetota; class OFTM77; order OFTM77; family OFTM77; genus OFTM77. The sequence continues at coordinate 47,810 of JAJDCO010000130.1, forward strand.
CCCGGCCCGATATTCCACACATGCAGGTCGACGACTCGGACGTCCTCGCCGCTCTCCAAGTGCCGGCGAATCTCCTCGCGAAGCTCGGCGGGAGCCTGCGCATCGAGCAGCACACGGCCCGTCGACCGGAGCAACCCGATGGACCACCGGGCAACGAGAACCGCTCCGACGATCCCCATGGTCGGGTCCATCCAAGCGAGAGCGAAGAACTTGCCGGCCAACAACGCGACGATCGCGAGCAGGGAGGTCAGGGCATCTGCCAGGACGTGGAGGTAGGCCGATCGGAGGTTGTGATCGTGGTGATGATCGTGATCGTCGCCGTGGGAGTGTCCGAGCAGCCAGACCGAGACTCCGTTGACGACGAGCCCGATGACGGCGACCGCGATCGCTTGATCGAAGGCGATGCTGACGGGATCGATCAGCCGGCTCACGCTCTCGAATGCCATGACGAGGGCGAACAGTGCCAAGAGGATCGCGCCGGTGAAACCACCGAGGGCGTTGACCTTGCCGACGCCGAAGCTGAAACGTTCGTCATGGGCATGTCGACGCGCGAACACATAGGCGGCGGCGGTAATCGTCAGCGCGGCCGCATGGGAAGCCATGTGGAGCCCGTCGGCGAGCAACGCCATGGATCCGAAGGCCCAGCCCGCCGCGATCTCGACGACCATCATGGTAGCCGTCAGCGCGATGACGATCAGAGTGCGCCGCTCACCAGATCGCCGCTCCTCCTGCCCGAAGCTGTGATCGTGAGGAAGGCTCTTGCCAATCCGATCCGGTCCGAGGTCCTGCTTCTCGCTCACCGTCCTCGGCTCCCCAGACTCCTGTCAATCATCACGATTCGGTGGTGGTGTGAGTCGCGCACCATCGAGCCCGAACTGGAGATCGCCGATCGAGTGACTCGGAAACTGCTGGCACCACGCCTCGATCAACACCTCTTCGTCCCCGACCATGACGTCGCCCTGAATCTGCAGCCGGGACAAGCGTCCGCTGACGACGCAGCCATCGCGGGTGAAGCCGGGTGGATCGGGGCAAGTGTCGCCCCAGCGCGGCGGCGATCCTCCGATGGCGGCGTCGAAGGTGTAGAGCACGTAGATCCACGGCTCGGCGGGAAAGCCGGGATGCACCGCCAACCCGAGCAGCCCACGATCCCAAGCGTCGTAGACCTGCTCGCTCAGATCGGCCACGAGCGTGGGTGCCTCGTCTTCGAGATCACTGAAGACCAGCACTCGGCCACTCTTCTCCGCAACGAAGATCCGTCCATCGGCCGCGAAGCGAACGGCGGTCGGCGAAAGGAGACCCTCGAAGACGATGTGACCCTCGAAGCCCTCGGGAAAGGCTTGGGCATCGGCGCTCGAGGAGAGTGTCCCCCAAGTGCCCAGACAGACGACGACCATCACGAGCCACGCAGCGCAGGTCGATCGAACGGGCATGTCGGTTCCTCGTCGGGTGCGTTCTTTCGGAACTCGAGGTCCATTTCGCCCCAGGTGAGGTGCGCCGTCAAGCGAGCGGTCCCGAGTTGTTCCCGAGTTGCCGCCCGTTGCATCGGGGCGACCTGTCGAACTCCGTTCGGGTCTCTGTACCGCGTGCACGTGCAAGAGCGCAGAGCCACCGACGGTAATCGTCACTCGAGACCGACTGCGAAGCGGACTGACACGATGGCCAAACCGGAGGGCGGACTTCAGTCCGCTGGATACGCCCTCGGCGATCACGACGGCTTCGGAAGGGCGAACGACCTCCCACCCGAATGAATTCGGGCCTCCGAGGCGACGGTCAGGAGCATTCGTTTTGCAACGCTAGGGTTAGGGCTGAATCAGCGATCGGGTCTCGGCGAGTCACCTTCGAGGATTTCCCGACGACGCCGGTCGAACTCTTCAGTCGTGATCGCGCCGTCTCGGTGCAGTCGCTCGAGGAGTCGAAGCTGCGCCAGCATCTCGGCGTCGGATTCTCGGGACTCGAGGTCGGGCTCGGACGTCTCCGGACGAAGGCTGGGATCCGCGATCGAAGGCGGCTCCTCCGGAGGGGCCGCCTCGAACGCAGCGGGATCGGTCGGTGCCAACACCCAGAGCACGGATTCCGCACCGCGCGCAGTGGAGCGCCTCCAGTTGGGAGCCGGATCGAGATCCGCCTGGGTCAAGCTGCGCACGGTCGGATCCCGGAAGCCGGCCGCTTCGTTATCATCCGGCACGTCCTCGATGTGATCGAGCGCGATGTTGAGAACTCCGGCTGGCTGAACGAACGCCACGCCCCGAGTGATGCGATCGAGGCCGAAGATCGACCCGCTCGACAACTGGAGGCGAAACCGAACTCGCTCCGAGCTGTCGGCTTCGCGCAAGGCCTCGCTGAGCGCTCGCGCGAGAGCGGATCGACGTTCAGCGGGTACGACCGGACCGTTCTCGTCCTCCCGGAAGAGCCGTGAGCGCCGATAGTGAAGCTCCGAGAGCAACGAGACGACGAGGTCGGGCTCGAGCTGAGCCGGATGAGCAAAAAGACCGACCTGCGCCTTGCCGTCGACGATCGACTGCTCTCGTTCGACGCGAAGCTCTCGTGAGTCCTCGAGCGTGTCGGTGCGCAGCCAGCGCGCGGATTGGCAACCCGTGGCCAACAGGAGCAGCGCGATCGCGATTCGACCTGACCTCACGACGACCTCCTCGCGGTTCGTCCTCGGAATCGTTCGGGCCCATCCTAGCGCGGACGCGAGTGTGCGTCATCGGTCGGACCGTTCGCATGGAGCACCGGCCTCGGATTTCCTCGCAACCAGGGCGAGGCTTGGCGCCTCTCGGTCGTCGCCGCACAATATCGGGGTTCGCCCTTCCCCACTTACTCGAGGAGAAGAACTCGCATGCTCCGCTCCAACACGTTCGGAATCCTGCTCGGAATCGGGTGCCTCCTGCTCGGAGCTCCGCCAGGTCACTCTCAGGAGGAGCCGCCACCTCGCGCAGACCGTGGCCTCCAACAAAAGACCGCCAGCGCTTCGGCCGGCTACACGCTCTTCGCCCCGCTTCAATCCGAGACGACCTATCTGATCGATCTCGACGGAGAGGTCGTCCACAGTTGGACCGGCGAGTACCGCCCGGGCAACTCCGCCTTCCTGCGGGACAACGGCAATCTCGTCCGTTGCGCCCGTGAGCCGAAGAACAGCGTCTTCCAAGGTGGTGGTCAAGGAGGGCGCATCCAGGAGCTCACCTGGGACGGCGAGCTCGTCTGGGACTTCCAGTACTCCGATGAGCACCAGATGCACCACCACGACATCGAGCTGCTGCCGAACGGCAACGTGCTGCTCATCGCATGGGAGCGCAAGAGCGCAGCCGAGGCGATGGCCGCCGGGCGAGATCCTGAGTCACTCACCGCACGCGAGCTGTGGCCCGACAAGATCGTCGAGGTCCGGCCGATGCCACCGAACGGTGCCGAGGTCGTCTGGGAATGGCACGTCTGGGATCACCTGATCCAGGACTTCGATGAAGGCCGCGCGAACCATGGAGATCCCGCAGCCCACCCCGAGCTCGTCGATCTCAACTTCGCAGCCGGCACCGCGGGCCCTCGCCCAGACGCTCGAGAGCCCGAGGACGACGAGCAGAGCAAGCGCCTGCGCGCACTCGGGTATCTGGGTGGCGATCGCCGTCGGGACCGCGGCGTCCGGGGCGCCGATTGGATGCACACCAACGCCATCGACTACAACCCGAAGCTCGATCAGATCGCGATCAGCGTCCGACGCTTTCACGAGATCTGGATCTTGGATCACAGCACGACGACGGAAGAGGCCGCTGGCCATCGAGGCGGCAAGTCCGGTCAGGGCGGCGATCTGCTCTATCGCTACGGGAATCCGCTCGCCTACCGAGCCGGATCGAAGGCAGACCAACGCTTCTTCGGGCAGCACGACGTCCAGTGGGTTCCCGTGGGCCGACCGGGCGCGGGAAGGTTGATGGTCTTCAACAATGGCGAGGGCCGTCCCGACGGATCCTGGTCCTCGATCGAAGAGTTCGGACCGGCGCTCAACTCAAAGGGTCGTTATCTGCGGGTTGCGGGTCGGATGGCTTGGGGTCCGGAGTACTCGGTCTGGTCCTACCAGGCTCCCGAGAAGGAGTCCTTCTACTCCGGACACATCTCGGGTGCCGAGCGCTTGCCGAACGGCAACACACTCATTTGCGATGGCGAGGCCGGTCGCTTCTTCGAGGTCTCGCCCAAGGGCAAGATCGTCTGGGACTACCTGAATCCGTTCGGCCAGGCCGAGGGGAGGCCCGAGAGAGAAGGCCCTCCCGGCGGCGACCGTCCGCCGCGAGGCGGACCTCCCAGAGGAGGTCCTCGCAACCCGGTGGCCGTCTTCCGTGCCACTCGCTACTCACCCGACCACCCGGCCATGAGCCGACTGGAAAACGGCGGCGACGACGACCGCTGACCGTCTCCGAGCGAATGCCCCGACCCGTCTCATCGATTGCGGGTCGGGGACGACTCGAGGTCTTGCAGCCTCGATCCAGGGTCGGGGTCCATCGTCAGGTCATCGCTTCGGATTGAAGCTCGCCGGCTCAGGTTCCGACCGACCGACGCCCGAGGACAGGCGACCGACGCGGCCACAGCTCCCACAGGTCAGTCCGTGCTCACGGTCGGACTCGGTCACGGACTGACGATGGCCACAGTCGGGACAGGTGACAGAGCTCACGGTGTTCCTCCTTCGATTCCGAGTCGTGTCGACTCCGCACGTGCCGATGAGCGAGCTCAACGCCCGGAGATCCAGCCGAACGACTCCAGGCCCTCGGCAATGAGATCGGCCAACAGACGATGACCGGCTTCGTTGGGATGGCTATCGACTGCGCTGAGTCGGTAGCGCGCCTGCTTCGAGAGCTCGTCGAAGCCCGTGTCGACCCACGGAACCTCTTTCTCCTCACAAAAAGCGGCCAGCTCGCTCGGGCCCGAGAAACGAACGATACCGAACGGCAGGTTTCGCTCCCGGCAAGCGCGTCGACAGCCTTCGAGCGCCGCCAGGCTGGCCGAAAGATCGCGCCTGGGGCTGGCGAGTCGAATGATCTCTCTCCAGGCTCGCAGCTCTTCTCGATCTCCCTCGGCTTGCAGCTTCATCAGTCGATCTTGCAGGCGACTCATCGTTTGGTACCGCATCAAGTGCGTGAGATACAGGCCCCAACGATTCGTGAGGAGCCACCACTCCAGGTGCGACACCCGACCCTCGAGCTCGGCGGGCCGCTCGGGTCGATTCCGGTTCTCTTTCAGAATGAGATCGGAGGCAATGTCGGCATCGTTGCCACAGTACACGAGCAACACGGCATCCGGGTCGAGCGCGAACCCACGCTCGACCAGGTAAGCGTGCTCTTGCACGGTGTTGTAGGCAACGACACCCGAGTTGATCACCCGCCAAGGTGTCTCCGTCCCGCTCCAGCGCTTCTCCAAGAGTCGACAGAAGATCTCACTCTCGGAAACGCCCCAGCCAAAGGCCACCGAGTCGCCGAGTACGAGCAATCGCCGCTCACCCGGCGGCTTCCGCTCGGGAAAGTCCTGACCTCTGAGCCCCAGCCGATTGGTCTCGAGTCGCACGCCGACATCGATCCGATGCTCCGGAACATGCTCGAAGACCAGACCAGGGGCATCGGAAGCTCGAAGCAGCTCGCGGCTGTATTGACGCAGGTGAACGAAGTAGCTGACGCCACTCGGGTCGATGAGTCGGAAGGCCAGCTCGATACCGACGGTGACCACAACGAATCCAAGGAGCATCGCGCCTCCTCGGAAGGCCCAACGCCGACGCCATGACTTCGGAGCGGTGGAGGACTCGGGCGCGACATCGGACACGAAGCGACCTCAGGCAGAAGAGTGACTCTCGGTAGAAAGCAGGCGTTCGACCTGGGCGCCCGCGCGGCCCATTATTCCCGAGCCGGCACACGGGATGCCAGTGCCATCGACGCCGCCGGTCCATCGACGTCTCGTGCTATCCTCCACCCTGCAAGAGAAACGTCCCTCCATCCACGGATTCGGATCGCACACGTGCCGACACCGGTCACCCTGCTCACGGGCTTCCTCGGAAGCGGAAAGACCACGCTCGTCAATCGCATCTTGACCGAGCAGCACGGCGAGAGGATCGGCGTCATCGTCAACGAGTTCGGCGAGACCGGGATCGATGGTCGACTGGTCGTCGGATCTCAGGAGGATCTGGTCGAGCTGTCCAACGGCTGCATCTGCTGCACGATCGTCGGCGATCTCAGCGCCACGATGCATCGCCTCACCAAGCCGAGCTTCTTTCGAAAACGCCAACGCTTGGATCGTATCCTCATCGAGGCCTCCGGTCTCGCCTCGCCGGGTCCGACACTCCAGACCCTCCTGATCGATCCGGGTCTCGCGGGGAGGGTCCGCATCGATGGCGTTCTCGCTCTCGCCCACGCGGCCGAGATCGCGCGTGAGCTCGAGGAGCACCCGGAGGCGAGCGAGCAGCTCGGCTATGCCGATCGCATCCTGCTCAACCATGTCGATCGATGCGACGAGCAGGCCCTGATGGCGGCCGAGCAGTCCATTCGGCTCTGCAACGCCATCGCTCCGATCGCACGCACCGAGCGCGCGTCGCATCCCGTGAGTGAGCTGCTCGAAATCGGGGGAGCCCAGGCATTGCTCGGTCGAACCTCCGAGAACCCCATCCCGGCCAGCACGACCCACAGCTGTGGAGTCGGGACGCTGACTCTGCGCTCTCACCGGCCGCTCGACATCCATCGCTTGAAGATCTGGCTGCAATTCCTGGCGGCTCGTCGGCACCATGACTTGATGCGGATCAAGGGCGTGCTCCGATGCTCCACCCTCGACACCCCGGTCGTACTCCAAGCCGTCTACCAGTGGCTCGAGATCGGCCCCGGCGAGGGCCCCGTGCCGGAGGAGTCGATCGTCGTCTTGATCGGTCGCGATCTCCGGCGTGAGGAGATCGAGCGCGGGTGGGAGGGTTGCCTCCAGCCCGAAGAATGATGGCGTCCTCTGCGCATCAGTCGAGACGAGACGAATCAAAGATGTCCTCGCCATCGTCCCAGCGCTGCTCGGCATCCGGCTGAAGAGCGATGAGCACCGCGCTCGCAAGCTCGCAGAGCTCGGCGTCGAATCCCCCCTCGATCGAGACAATCTCGAGCGCCGCGTCCGCACCTTGTGCGATCGCATCGGAGGCGGCACAGATCGAGACTTGCCCGTCTTGCGCCTCCGCGGATTCGCACTCTGAAGCATCGAACGCATGGAGCCCGCGACAGGAGAGCGGACGCACCTCATAGATGCGGCAGCGCCCTCTCGTTCCGAGGAACACGCACGTTGGCGACATCGATGCGAGGCTCCGATCGCGCTGAAGAGCTTCGACCCAGCTCGACGACTCCGCTCGAGCGCGCAAGGAACGGGCGATGGTCAGAGCTTCGACCGGTCGCACCGCGACCTTCTGATGACAGCACCATGAGCAGCCGGCCTCGCAAGCGAGACCGTCGGCTCGGCCCCCAGCGATCGCCTCGTCCACGAAGCGGTGCACCACTTTCATCTGGTCGACGGCGCCCGCTTCTGGAGCGTCACCCCAGAGCTGCCGGCAGGCCTCAGCGATCGTCACGATCCACTGTGCTCGGAGGGCTTGATCCGCATCGAGATCGCTCATCACCCGAGAGTCCTTCTCGGTGTTCCGTGTGGTCGACCGGGTCCGATCGACCCCTGTCTCAAATCATCCATTTTTCCCCTCGTGACCCGCGCCGTACCGTCGTTGCCTGGGAGCCGTCGCGTTGCAGGCTCGCATCCGCAGGGGAACAGGAGCAAGAGGAAGATCTCGGGAGGGGGCTCGGATGGGCCGCGCGCGCCTCGACGGCTCGCTCGGCCCCCCCGGCTATGTAAAGGCCGGCGGCTAGCACCGGCTCGGGAGCGGGATCGCGATTCCCGCCGGTCATTGGCAACACGGGCGCCGACGTTCCGGACAAGGCGGATCGAGAGGCGCTCGATCGATCGAGCGGCTCGCCTCGACCAAGGAACCAAAGAGAAAACCCCTCAGCTTCGAATCGGCATGCCCGCAAAAACAACCTGAAACGACTGAAGCCGAGGGGTTCCTCGTCACCCGAGCAGATCGGAGATCCGCGACGAGCTGCCCCGGGTGAGAACAAACGGTGGACCACGCAAGAAATAAGTCGGTCAATCAACACGAGTTGTTTTCTCAAAACGACTAGCGATCTCCGACTGCGGCTCGACGATCGAAGGGGTCGCCCCTTGGCGTTACAAGTCGGTAACCGACGTTTCCGCGAATGAAAGCGACCGAGGAGGCCTCATTCGGGAACCTTGCAATCCTGACCTTGGACCTTATGATTTGGCAGGATGGCAGCAAACTTTACACGCTTCGACGATCTGGAGTTGAGTCCCGAGGTTCGCCGCGCGCTCGAAGAGCTCGGATTCACTCATCCGACGCCGATCCAGCAAGAAGCGATTCCGGTCATCCAAAAGGGCCAAGACGTCATCGGCAAGGCCGAGACGGGCACGGGAAAGACCCTGGCATTCGGCCTTCCGATGATCGAGAAACTCGACGCCGAACGGGTTGCGGTTCAGGCATTGATCCTGGCACCGACCCGAGAGCTTGCCCAACAGGTGGCCAGCCAGCTTGAGGAAGTGGCCAAGCACCGAGGAATCGGTGTGGCACTGACGGTCGGAGGAGAGCCCCTTCCAGAACAGATCTTGGCGATGGCCGGCCGACAGATCGTCGTCGGCACTCCCGGTCGTGTTCTCGATCTGTTGCGTATGCGCCGCCTCCGCCTCGAATGGGCCACGATGGTGGTTCTGGACGAGGCCGACCGGATGCTCGACATGGGCTTCGTGGATGATGTGGCCGCCATCCTGGGCAAGGTTCCAAAGGAGCGTCAGACGCTACTTTTTTCGGCGACCCTTCCCCAGGCCATCTTGGGCCTTGCCAAACGTTTCATGCGGCGCCCGGTCCGAATCGAGACCGCTTCGGGTCTCAAGACCCCGTCGAAGATTCGGCAAAGCGTCCACCGCCTGTCGCCCTATCAGCGGTTCAATGCCCTTCGCAACCTGATCGACGAGAACGCGGAAGACACATTCCTCGTGTTCTGCAATACGCGAAGGGACGTCCGCCGAATCGAAGGAGAGCTGTGGGGTCGTGGATACCCGACCGCAGCGCTGTCCGGAGATTTCGATCAGTCGGTACGCTTCAAGGTGATGGAGAGGTTTCGGAGTCGCGAAACGCGAGTGCTCGTCGCCACCGATGTGGCCTCGAGAGGATTGGACATCGATCACATCGCGCACGTGGTCAACTGGGGCGTTCCCGAGGACGTAGAGGATTACGTCCACCGAATCGGCCGAACCGGAAGAGCCGGACGGACCGGATTGGTCACGACCTTCGTGACCCCGGAGGAGAGGGAACGATTCGCTCGGATCCGCCGACGTCTCGGCGACCGAATCGAAGAGGTCGAGGATGAAGGATCCACGCCCCGACGCGCGCAGAACAATTCGAGAGGAAGTGGTGACCCATCCATGAATGGTCCCCGAAGAAGAACCTGGCGTGGCCCCCGCCGAGAAGAGCGGGCCGACGACGATCAGAGGTCCTCGAACGCGGACGAGCCGCGTCGTGAAGACCAAGGAAGTGATCCGAAGCGAGATACCGGGGATCTCGATCGCGGGCCCCGGCGGCGTGGCGGCCGACGCCGTCCATCCCGATCCGGTGGTAGCGACGGACCCGCAAGCCAGGAGCGATCCCCGCGAGCCAGTGAAGATCGCCCGAGTGAGGATCGCTCCCGAGGAAGCCGACGTTCGAGCAGCGACAGTCGCACTCGTTCCGAAACAGGTCGATCCCGGCCGGCCAGCAGCGATGCCCGAGGCGGGCGTCGGCGCGAGGAGCCTTGGCACACGGACATCTTCTCCCAAGAGCATGATGACGAGGTCCCAAGCTTCCTGGACGAGATCGATGACAGTCCAGTCGCTTCCGATCGAGGCTCGCAGGCCGATTCGGAAAAGCCTCGAGGACGAGGCCGCCAGCGCCGGTCGAACTTCGACTCGCTCGATCAAGCGGGTGACGACGAACGCTCAAAGGTGAAGGACGACTCCTTCGAGAGCGACTGGTCGTCGCCGAGCTTCTACGAGAAGGCGGCCGCGGATCGAGATGAACAGCCCCGAGGTGGGCGTCGGTCTGGCGGCAGCAGCGGAAGCGCCAGAGGTGGCCGCGATTCTCGCGAGCGTGCCAGCGGCCGCGACGATGATCGACCGCATCGAGGCCGCGACGACAATGACCGCTCCGGGGGACGCGGGCGCGACGATGACAGTCGTTCCGGACGCGGGCGCGACGACGACAGTCGCTCCGGACGCGGACGCGACGACGACCGTCGCTCCGGACGTGGGCAAGACGACGACCGAGCTCCTCGGGACCGAGACGCCGACCGACCGCGCCGAGGGCGAGGCCGTGACGAAGACCGACGCGATTCCGACGAGCCGTCACGGCCCCGTCAGCGTCCGCGCGTCGAGACGAGTCGAGGTGAGCCGGCCAGTCGATCCGAAGATCGTGACTCGGCTAGGAGTCGTCGATCCTCGGCCTTCGAGGCGGAGCTGGAAGAGGACAAGTTTGGGGGAGGTCTCTACGAGGAGACCGCCCAAGAAAAGCTCGGACGAAGGTCGGACACCTTCGAGCCCGAGGTCGACGAAGAGCAGGCGTTCGAGTCGGTGCCCAAGAAGATCGAGGCGCCCGCAGACGGTCCAACTTCTGTTCACGACCTCCCGTTCGGTGCTGGCATTCTCGAGCCCTTCGAAGAAGAGGTCGAGTTTGACGAGCAGCCGATGAACCGGCTTTGGGAGCCGCGCATGCGGGGTGGGAAGCGAGTGACCGAGCCCAAGGCCGAGCCCAAGGCCGAATCGTCATCCTCGTCCAGCCGGCGTGACGATCGTGGCGGCAGCCGCGGCGGCCGTTCGAGCGGCGGCGGAGGTCGCGGTGGCCCTGGTGGTGGCGGCGGACGTCGCGGTGGCCCCGGTGGTAGTGGCGGCGGCCGTCGGCGCTAGAGCCTAGCTGAACGAGAACGGCGGAAGCGTTTACCGCTTCCGCCGTCGATATATGAAGTCATCCCGATCCAATGAACGCTCGTGGCCAACGAGCCGAGAGGGATCGGTGTCTGCGCCATCCGCTGGCAGGCTGACCGGAAACGCAATCGGGGCGCCAAAGCGTGCCCCGGTGACGCCTTCATCCACAAAGCCCTGACAGGCCTCGCGGTAAGCTCCACAGCAGAAAGCTGCTCGGGCAATCGTCACCAAGACCGCCGTCGAATTCTCCGAACACGGCGTGGTGCGAGCTCCCCACGAGCTTGGCCGCCGCCCGACGACGGGCTGGCGACCAGGCGGTGGGTCCTTTCCTGACTCACTGGGCGGGCAAGCGAATCGTCCAAGCACGAGGCGGCATGTAGAGGCTAAGATCCGCCGAGACCCGATCCGAGGTCGAGGTTGGATTCTCGTACCAGTCCGAGTGCGAGGCCCCGTTGGTGAGACGCCAGGTCGAGAAGTCGTCGTAGGCACTCGAAACCGGGATGGTCTCGAGTGGGAATCGCCAGCGACCCGGGAAGTGCAGCATGAACGGCATGCCGTCATCGTCGAGAAAGCTCGAGTCACCCGACTCCGCAGGCAGATCCACCGGTCGATCGGAGAAGCCCGATTTGCCGACCATGTGAATGTCCCACTCGTGGGGGTATTGATGAATGGAGACGTAGGGATCGAACGGAACCGAGCCCAGAACCGCCGGGTCGATGGCCGTATCGAAGGTCATGACGAAGCGCACGGAGGCCGCGCCACAATCCGGCCCCGCGTCGGAGCTGGTGTTGGTGAATGACTGGTGTGCGGGCCGCAGGGCCGAGATCGTCGACGGAAAGAGAGTGTCGATTCGTCGACCGTGAAGGCTGATGATGTCCTGAACGGTGATGACCGGCTCGAGAGTCTGCTCGCCGCTGTCGACAAAGCGCTCGACCTGAACGGTTCCGGTCGCATCCAGCGGCAGCCCGGGGATGTGAAGCCCGAAGCGGTGATCCCGCTCGGCCCCGCGCGCCACGAGGTGATACGTCCCCATGACGTCGGTAACATCATTGTCGGCGTTGGTGACCAGGACGATGTGATAAGCGATGACGACGTCGTTGAAGTCGTAGTCGCCGATGTCCGGGTAGCTCTCCTCGACGGCGAGAGTGTACTCGCCATGGGTCGGATACCGCGTCACGAACGCACGCTCGGGATCCGTCGGATACTGGTCATCCGGACTCTCGACACCGTCCTCGTCGGGATCGCCTTCCGAGAAGTGGAACTGATCGTCCTCGGAGATCGCGGTGGGTGGGTCGGCAGTCACGAGGAAGACGATGTCGTTGAAGTCGTCGTCGGAGTTGGCCGAGCGATCGAGATCCTCGAGGCCGGTGACCAAGAAGTCGTTGCCATCGAGAAAGCCCGGTCGACCGTCGAGCCGCAGCATGACGAAGTGACGCGAGAGGTCCGCGTGGTTGTTGTGCACCTCGGGATTGATCCTGTCGATCGTCGTGTAGCAGGCGCGATTGACCTGAGTCTTGTTCACCTGAGGATCGGTCGACGGCGCAATGGCCGTTTCGGGATCCCACTCGCTGACGAGGTTGTCACGCCCGAAGGAGTCCGCGAGGATGAAGAAGCCGATCCGCGTCCCGGCCGGGAACACTCGCACCAGCTTGTCCTTGTCGCGCAGTGTCACCGTGTCGCCGGTGGCGAGCTGGCCCGCGCCCGGGAACGACGAGTTGGTCAAGATGAGCTGCTTGTCATGGATCGTCACCGACCCATCGGGATTCTCGGCATAGGTGAAGTATCCAAAGGCATTCTTGTAGCCTGCACCTTCCCAGAGGAAGCTCACCTGGACGGTGGCATCCTCGTCGAGCAGAAGGTTGGGCGAGTACAGATCCGAAACAAAGGACGCTCCGGCATTGGAGCTCTCGGGAAGGACGCCCCCGACGAAGTCCATGATGTCTTCGGGAATGGTCAGAAAGCTGTCGATGAACTCGCGCTCCCCGATCGTCTGCGCTGACGCCGATGCACAGAGAATACAGGCGACGAGCAGCGCCGCGGCGCCACCGATGCGAATCGACTTCATTGCTCGTCCTCCAGGTCGACGGACACATCGCCCATCTGATGGCGAGACAGAGTGACTCGAGCGGCCGGACCGAACGGTCCCCAGAGCTCGCGGAATCCCTCGACCGAGTAGGGGCCGGTCATGCCGCGCTTGATGACGATCACATCCAGCTGGCCAAACTTCTCAGGCACCTGAATCGTGGTATCGATCCGTCCCTCGGCATCGGTCATGCCCTGGAAGTAGACGTTTCCGGTGATGAGGTCCTCGATCGTCTGCCCTTCACCCGGCTGGGGAAGTGCGTTGGTGATGGTCACCTTGGCCAGCGGAATGGGAGTGCCGCGACTCGCGACCTGTAACGAAACCGGAATCTCTTCGGTGGTTTCGAAGCTGAACGGCTCATCGCCGCCACCACCGCCACCATCGTCGCCTCCCTCTGCACCACCACCACCGCCGCCACCGCAGGCAAGCAGGGAGATGGAGAGGCCCACGACGGCCCATCGGCCGAATAGTCTTCGCAACATCGACGGATACCCTTTCCGCAAACGTTCCCTCACTGGGGACGTGCTGAACGCGAACAGGGGATTCGGAGCTGTCGACCCTCACTCATCGAGGCCGCATCTCTCGATGCCATGCCGACGGCCTCTCCCAATGCCGTCCGGAAGCCTCCGCAAGCGAACAGTAGATCCGACCGGATCTACTCAATCGACGAGTCCCACGAATCACCCCTTTTCCCAGAAACCGGCAGAAGTATATCCCGCCCTCAGGCATCGGCAAGCAGTGGCCTAGGTCCAACCACCCCGACCGCGCCTCTCTGAATGACCTCTTTCATCTGCGCACTCTCGAACCGCTGCGTTTTTTTGCCTTTCTCCAGGAGCGGGATATACTCCTCGCGGTCTAGGGGTTCCAAAAGTCAATCCGCCTCAATGAGAGGCCCACCAGCAGCGTCCCGCTCCCGGTCCGTTTCATGGATCCGGCGCGACGTCCCGCTCAGGGTCTGTCGAGGGCTGATCGCGACCGGGACACCCGACCGTCCAGCGTTTTCAGGGTTTCGACTGTCGGCATGTTGAAAGGTCTCGAAACATGATTCGTGTCCATAAGCGCGAAGCGGGCTTTACGCTCGTCGAAGGCGTCGTGGCGATCTCGATCGTCGCGTTGCTCGCCGCCATCCTAACGCCGCTCGTCGTTCAGCAGATCGACGAAGCGAAGCTATCTCGGGCCCGCAATGAAGTCCAAGTCATCGCGGCTGCCATTGGCAACTTCTACAAGAACGTCGGTCAATTCCCGACCGAGGGCGACGTCACTCGCCTATTCAGCGGCCTGACGGCTGACATCGAGGACAACCTCGATCGCTATACCGGCGAAGACACAGAGACCTGGTATACCGGCACCGAGAACAGCACCTTCGAGGATCACCTGACGATCAACACGGCCGGCTATCCCGAGTCCGGTGAGTTCCGCTGGAAGGGCCCTTTCCTCGGCTCCGTCGGCATGGATCCGTGGGGCCGTCCCTACGTGTGCAACATCGTCGCGGTCACTGGTTCAGTGGACGACAACGGCAACAAGTGTGTCGTGATCACGGCCGGCCCGAACGGCGAGCTCACGACTCCGTCGGTCATGGACAGTACGGACGAGGCTGCTGACGACGACGTGTTCGCACTCGTCTATCAGCGCTGACCCCGGACACCCTGAACGAACACGGGAAGACGCTCGCCGGTTGATCCGGCGAGCGCACTTCATGACGAGGCACGCATGACACTCTTTCGCTATCGCGCCATCGATTCGGACGGCAAGCGCCGTCGCGGCGAGATGCACCTCGGCTCTGAACGTGAGCTCGAGGAGCGTTTGGCGGCGGACGGACTCGTCCTGCTCGAGTCGAAAGCGGAGAAGAAGCCTGCCGCCGCGAAAGCGGCGTCTAGTCGCCTCAAGGTGAAGACCCGGTGCGTCCAGGAGTTCACGCTCAACCTGTCGACGATGATCGCGGCCGGAGTGCCCTTGGTCGCCAGCCTCGACCTCCTCGGCGCCGAGCTCGAAGATCTCCGTCTCAAGAAGGTCGTCGACAAGCTCTCGGAAGACCTCCATGAAGGCTCGAACTTCTCGGAAGCTCTCGAGCGGTTTCCGAGAGTCTTCCCTCCCATCTACATCAGCCTGGTCGCGGCTGGCGAGATTTCGGGAAACCTCGAGGGCACGCTACAAGAGATTGCGGCCTACATGGAGTGGCAGGCGGAGATTCGGGGACATATCAAGCAGGCTACTATCTATCCCGCCATCATCATGTCGGCAGTGCTCGGGTTGGTAGTCCTTCTCATCACGTTCGTGATTCCCACGTTCATGGACATCTTCATCAAGGCCCAGATGCCGCTGCCGCTTCCGACTCGTATTCTCATCGACGTCTCCGCGTTCTTCACGAGCTATTGGTGGCTCCTACTGGGCGGACTCGTCATTCTCTTCTTCTCATACACCATCACCAATCGCTTCGACGCTGGTCGCTACCACCTCGATGCCGCCAAGCTGAGGATTCCGATCTTCGGAAAGGTCATCGGAAAGATCGCACTGGCCCGCTTTGCACAGAACATGGCGGTCCTCTTCAATGCGGGCGTGCCGATTACGCAAGGTCTCGAGATGTGCCAACGGCTGGTCGGAAACGAGGTATACGCCAAGTCCTTCAAGGAGGCGGAGCGCATGGTCACCCGCGGCCAGGGTATCTCCGAGTCGCTGCGCGCGGCCGGCAGACTCCCGCCGATGGTTCTCAACATGATTAGCGTCGGGGAAGAGACAGGAAAGCTCGGACTCACTCTTCAGAAGGTCAAGTCCTACTACGACCGCGAGGTCAAGGCCTCCATCCAAAAGGCCTTCGCCGTGATGGAGCCCGCCATCATCACCGGCATGGGAGCACTCGTCGGCTTCATGGCTATTACCGTGCTCTACACCATGTTCAAGATGGTCAGCTACATCGGCAAGACGTGATCCGGTCATGCAAAGGTGCCAACTCATGAAACATGCAATACACGCTCCCCAACACCGAGCCGAACCCGGCGCCGAAGCCGGCTTCATGATGCTCGACATTTTGATTGGGCTAGCCACGATTGCCATTCTTGCGGGAATGGTCTTCCCATTCGTGGTTCGTGAGGAGATGAACAAGCGAGAAGGCCTCGTGCGCGAAGAGATCCAGCTCATCGGCGACGCCCTTCAGCTCTACTACTACGAGCATGGGCAGTATCCGGAAGACTTCGACGACCAGATCTTCCAGACGCGCTTCGTACGAGCGACGCTGGGTGAGAGTGGCCTCAACGACCAGTGGGGTGCCAACGTCCGCTACAAGTACGTTCTGGCCCAAGAGGACGGCGAAGCCCCGACAGTCACTCTCTTCTCGCGCGGCCCGAACGGGATCGACGAGGAAGGCGAGGGCGACGACATTCAGCTTCTCGTTTCGAGCGACCTGCCCGCGACCAAGATCACGAGTGGGCGTCTCCAGGTCATCCGCGTCGCCATTCGGAACATCGCCCCAATCGTCCGTTGGGAATACGAATCCGGCGAAGACACTCCAGGCACCGACGATGGCGGCGGCACCGACGACTCAACCGGTGGGGACGACACCGGCGGCTCGGACGGAACCTGCCCCGATAGCGGGGACGACGACGAGGAGCTCGTCACGATCTGCCATCGCCCGCCCGGCAATCCGGATGCCGGCCACGAGATAACGATCAACCTCTCCGCGCTTCCGGCTCATCTCGCTCACGGCGATACGCTGGGATCCTGCAGTGGCTCCGATGAGGATCCGCCACCCACCGATGGTGCTGGCGAAGACGATGGTATCGGCGGCCCTCAGCTCATCTTCGAGCCGGCCACGTTGATCGGAGATTGGGCCCTCGTCGACCGCGATCGGCTGGGCCTGGGCGCCGAGTACGACAACGACGGATGGGGGACTCCCTTCATCTCGGTAGCGGGAACTCTCTCCGTCTTCAGTGCCGGTCCGGATCGCATTCCGTACACGGCGGACGATATCACCTTCTGACGCGACGACATCCGGGGAGTCTAGAGCGATGTCCACCTTTCGAGTTGGCCTGGAGATCGGTGAAGAGCAGCTGTCTCTCGCCGTTCTTCAGCGCCGCGGCAATCAAGTCGAACCGCTTCTCATCGAGGTCGCGGCCCGTTGCGGGCAGGATCCCGATCGAGATGTGGACACGCTGCGCGAGCTGCTCGAGCCCTGGCGAGGCCGAACGGCGCTCCCCGCCGCCATCGTGCTCAATCGGCGGGATGTGCTTCACCGAGACCTGCTCTTACCGGCAGTGTCTCGCCGCGAGACGGCCACCCTGGTGGCTCGGGAGACCGAGCGGCTGCGCGAAGAAGCTCGGGAAGAGCTCGTCACGGCTTGGGCGGCGCAAGGTCGCATTCCCCGCAGCGGCAAGAAGGGTCGTCAGGTTCGGATTCTCTTGGCGGCAGCGCCTCGCCGCCTCGTGGACGAGGGCATCGCCTTGGCCCGCCACGCAGGGCTGGACGTCCGCGCGGTCGGCACCGGCGTCCCCTTCCTGTTCAGCTCGGCGGATCTCCGCTACGAGACCGAGGATCTCGCTCTCGCTCACCTCGGACGCGATAGCTCTTCATTCACGGCCGTCTCGCGCGGTCGACTCGTCGCTTCGCGTCAGATCGGTCAGGGCCTGGTTACCTCGTCGCACCGAACCGAGGTCGATCTCTTGAGCCTCTTCGAGCGAAAGGCCCGAGACGGCGACACTCATGCCGCCGAAGCCAACGTCGCGGGCAGGCTCTCCGGCCTCATCGCCGAGTTCAATCGCACCTTGGTGAACTTCGCCAACGAGTCGGGCACCGAGCCCAAGAAGATCCTGCTCGTTGCAGATCAGCCCTTGGACGCCAGCACCTACGAGCAGTTCCACAACGGCCTCGGGCTCCCTTGTGGCCCGCTCGAGCGGCTCTATCTCGGCGAGGAAACACGCGCCCCCTTGGCCGTCGCTGCGGCTCTGGGTTTGGAGCAAAGTGACGTCTTGGTCCTTCGACGGTTCAAGCGTCCCATGAAGCGCAGAACACCTTTCTTGCCCAAGATGCTGAGCGTCGGCACGGCCGCCGGCATCTTGGCGGCAGGACACTTCCTCTACGGCAACCTCGATTATCAGCGGGCGGGACTGACTCAAGAGATCGATCGTTCGAAAGAGCTCTTGTCACAGCTTCTGGACGAGAAGCCGCCGCCGCCTGAGATCGACCCGTATGTTGCGCCCATCCACGAGCTGCTGGCGCAACAGCCTCCGGACGGTGACGCACTCCTCGAGAGCCTGGCCGCGGCGGTCCCCGCGGCCGCCCGGCTCGATCGGGTACTGCTGACTCCCACGACCCTGGGCTGGCGGCTTGAGATCTCGGGTCGTGTTCAGTCGCCCCGCGCTTCCGATGCGGCCGCCGAGATGCGTCGGCTGTTCGAGGCGCTCAAGCAGGCGAAGCTGTTCGAGAACGCCGAGTACGACACCACTCAGCGGCCGCCCGCCACGAACGGCAGCAGTGCGGAGCTGGGATTCGAGGTCAAAGGCCTCGTTCGGAGGGACACATGAGAGACAAGGATCGCTTCAAGATCTCGCGAGCCGTCATCGTTGGGCTCAGCCTGCTCGTGCCATCGCTGGCAGCTGGCATCCCTTGCCTGCTGAGATACCAAAGCGTCAGCTCCTTGATGGACCAGCAAAGCGATCTGCGAGAGCGGATCGAGCAGACTCAAGCGGCCTACGACCAGGAGCCGCCCCCGCCGGAGTTCCCGACGTCGGAGTGGATTCCCGAGCAATCGGACTTGCCCCGGTTCGTGGAGTCGTGCGTCCGTCGAGCCGAGCAGATCGGCTTCGCCTCGATCAGCTACGAAACGGGTCGACCGACGTTGTGGCGATCGTCGGATCCGAGCCTCGAGGAGCCTCCTCTCTATCGACATCCCCTTCAGCTTCAACTCGAAGGTGAGTACTCGATGCTGCGAGAGTTCCTCACTGTGCTCCGAGCCGAGAACCGGTTCTTTGGAATCCGCAATCTGGCCATGGGTCGTCGCTTTCCGCAGGTGCGGGCGATCCTCGAGCTCGAAGTCTTCGCCCGTCAGTAACTGCCCGAAACAGAAACACGAAATCACCCTTCGTCTTCGCTTCTTCGAGAGAGACCTCTGATGCTCAAGAAAAAGAAGGTTCTCATTCCTCTGATGGCCGCTTTGGTCTTCATCGCCGTGTACGTCAACGTCTTCCGCGGCGGGAAGGACGAGGCGAAGGCCGCCGTGCGGACGAAGAAGAAGACGAGCGCTCCGAAGGAGCCCACTCTCAAGGGGAGTGCTTCCGCCAAGAAGGCAGATCGATCCACTCCCAGCACAGGCGCTCCCGAGGGAGACACTGAGCGCAATCCATTCCTGACGTCCGAGGAGCAGCGTGCTCGCTCAGACGAGGCTGCGCGCCTCGCCAATGCGTTGCTCGCCGACAAGGAAGAGACAATCGAGGAGGAAGTGGAGGAAGAACTGCCTCCACCGCCTCCGGTCAACGTCACGGTGATCTTGATGGGTTCTACCAGCAAGGTCGCCGTGTTGAATGGAGTCACCCTGCGTGAGGGTGACTTCTTGGGAGAGGAGCTCCTCTTGGAGATCCGCTCCCACCAAGTCGTCCTGGCTCGCGGAGACTCCCAACGGACCATCTCCATCAACGGGGGAGCCAAGTAATGAACCGCACTGCAACGCTTCTACTCTTCCTTTGCTTCGTGCTGGCGAGCTGTATCGCCGAGCACGAAGCCGCAAATGAAACACCGCCATTACCCGAGCCGCGTCCGCCCAAGCCTGCTGGCCGAACGCTCCTGCTCGAGCCCGAGCTGCGCGAAGCAGCGCCTTCGGGTGGCAGCTTCAGCTTGGCAGCACGGCGCGCCGAGATTCGCGAGATCATGCTGAGCCTCTTCAAGGACGCCGACATCAATCTCGTGATGGCGGAAGGTGTCAAGGGCTCGGTGAGCCTCGACTTCAAGAACGTCTCGGTGGAGCAGGCTCTCGAAGCCCTTCTCCAGGCGCGCGATCTGACGTTTCGTCGCGATGGATCATTCCTGTACATCGAGGACAAGATCACGCGAGTCTTCACGCTGGACTACGTGTCCAACACGGGAGCCGATGGCGTCGAGATCTGGTCTGGCCTCAACCGAGAGGTCGAGAGCATGCTCTCGAAAGAGGGCTCAATGGTCCTCAACGCGACAGCGGGTCGCATCGAGGTGACGGACAGCCCCAGCATCGTTCGACGCATCGCTCGCCACCTGCGTGAAGTCGAGGAGTCGGTGAGTCGTCAGGTCATCGTCGAAGCCGAAGTCCTCGAGGTGACGCTCTCAGACGAGTTCCGCCTCGGGTTCAGCTACGGGATCTTCCCCGACTACCTGAACTCGGATGAAGTCGGCCTGCTCGACTCGGGAACGGCGATCTCGCAGACCCTCTCAGCGGGTGGATCGGCACTGAACGTCGGCATCCTTCGCCCCAACGAGCTGGCGATTGCGGTCGACATGATGCGTCAGAGCGATCAAGTTCGCATTCTGTCGCGTCCGCGCGTCGCCACGCTGAACAACCGTCTCGCCACGTTGGCCGTCGTCGAGCGAGTCCCGATCATCGAACGCAACGTCGTCGATGGCGAAGGCGGCATCCGCACCGAGTACGACATCCGCTTCGAGGATGCCGGCGTCTCGATCAACATCACGCCTCAGATCGCGGCCGATGGCGTCATCATGGCTCACATCCAGCCGAGCATCACCGCCGTCGAAGGATTCGTCACGACTCCGGATGGCCTTCAGGTCGAGCCGATCTTCAACGTTCGTGAGACCGAGACGACGCTCCGCGTTCTCGATGGGCAGACTATCGTCATTGGCGGGCTCCGTTCGGTTCGCCGAAACGAGGTCACCCAGAAGGTCCCGATCCTCGGCGATATTCCGCTGTTGGGCTTTCTCTTCCGCAGCACGATTCAGGAGGAGCAGCAGACTGAGCTGGCCATCATGATGACACCCCGAATCGTCAGTGCCGAAGGGAGCCAGGATGCGCGCGAGGCCCGGTCGAAGATCATCGCGGCGCAACGCCCCTTCCACGCGGGTGACGTCTTCGGGTGGATACCCGAGGAGTCGACCGGAGCCGTTGAAGACGTGCCCAAGACGGCTGTCCTCAAGGACCTCGAGGATGGGGAGTTTCGCATCCTCCAGCGTGCGCGGGACGGCAAGCCCTCCAAGGACGGTCCCATCTCGATCACGACCTCCGGCCTCGCCGGCGTCCATCTCCTGCGCGCAGCTTCGCTGTATTCCGAGGGCGACTACCGCGAATCGTTGGAGCACATTCAGCAGTCCCTCGCCTTCGATCCGCTCGACGGAGACGCGCTCTTGTTGCTCGGTCTGATCCACTACGCACAAAACGATCGTGCTCTGGCTGTTCAGCAGTTCGCCAAGGCCGCTCATCGTGGCGAGGAGAACCCCGAGGCCCTCAACAACCTCGCCGTCATGATGCTCGAGCGTGGCGACCTCTCGGGAGCCGAGGTACTGCTCGAGCGGGCGGTTCGCATCGCTGGCTCGAATGCTCACCTCCGGAACAACCTGGGCGTCGCATATCTCCGATCCGGAAACGTCGAGGCTGCACTCGGGCAGTTCAAGGAGGCCGTTCGCCTCGAGCCCCATCACGCCGATGCCGCGCTCAACCTCCAAGATGCATTGCTTGCCATGTAGATCCTCCGAGCCACCTCCCCAGCTTGGACGACGCGGCGTCCGACCGGATCTCTCGGTCGGGCGCCCTTTTTCTTGGTTCTCAGGAGCGAGCGGCCAGCCTGTGAGGAGCCCCCTCAAACCTGTGAGGTCACGCGCATCACCTCGTCGAGGCTCGTGATTCCTTGAAGCGCCTTGCGCAGCGCGTCGACCCAAAGCTCACGATAGTTGGTCTTCTCGGCCGCGATCTGAATCTCGGAATCGGTGGCTCGCTTGTAGATCAGCTCGCGGACCTCATCGCTGACGACCAGGAGCGAGTGGACGCCGACCCGGCCTCGATAGCCGGTCCCACGGCAGGTATCGCAGCCGGCTCCGCGTCGGAATCTCCCGCTGCCCACGAGCTCCTCAAAGCCCATCGAACGCAGGAGCGCGGGCTCGGGCTCACAGTCTTCAATGCAATCCGCGCAAATCCTCCGAACGAGCCGCTGAGCCAAGACGGCCAAGAGCGACGGCCCGATCATGTATGGCTGCACGCCAATGTTCAACAAGCGCGGGATTGCCTGAATCGCCGTGTTGGTGTGGAGAGTTGAAAGTACCAAGTGACCGGTGAGGGCCGCCTGGATCGCGATCGTGGCCGTCTCCTTGTCGCGAGTCTCTCCGATCATCACGACGTCGGGATCTTGACGGAGTATGGCACGCAGAGT
Source organism: Planctomycetota bacterium (assembly GCA_029260795.1). Lineage (GTDB taxonomy): Bacteria > Planctomycetota > OFTM77 > OFTM77 > OFTM77 > OFTM77. The sequence goes on from JAJDCO010000130.1 coordinate 70,229, forward strand.
ATCGGCGAACGAACGCCCAGAACGCGCATCCACATGGACCTGGTTGACGAGATTCAGGCGATACTCGACCGGGTCTTCGACCGTCACGATGTTGATCTCGGGCGAATTGATGTAGGCCAACATTCCGCTCAGCGTCGTGCTCTTTCCGGACCCGGTAGGACCCGTCACGTACACCATCCCGAACGGGTTGGCCATCACCTCCTTGATCTTGGCGAGGATGTCAGGTGAAAAGCCCAGCTTGTCGAGCTCGACCGTGAGCCGCGAACGATCAAAGACGCGGCAGACGATCTTCTCACCGTAGATCGTGGGAAGACTCGAGACGCGGAGCTCGACCTTCCGACCGCCCCCGAGGGTCAAGACGATGACACCATCCAGAGGCTTGCGCTTCTCGGCGATGTTCAAACCCGCCAAGACTTTGATCCGGGAGCACACGGACGAGACGAGCTCACGCGGCAGCGATACGAGCTCCCGAAGCACGCCATCGACCCGCAAGCGTACCCGGAGCTTTTGCTCGCGTGGCTCGATGTGAATATCGCTCGCTCCGTCTTCGAGGGCTCTCCGAAAAACCTGATCGACGACTTGAACGACCGGATTGTCACCGGCGACGGCCTGGAGGCGCTCCGGATCAGCCATCACCTCATCGGTGAGGTGGCGTAGATCGAGACTCGGATCTCCCAGCTCGATCTCGGTACTGGCCTGGTAGCGCGTCCGAATCGCCTCGGCGATCAGGGTCGGCGTCGAAACGACTGGCACGACGGGTCGACGAACGATCTCTTCGACTCGATCGACACCCCGCACATTGAACGGGTTGGAGAGGGCGACCGTCACTCCATTGCTGCTGGCTCCGATCACGACCAGGTCATGCTCCAGAGCGATCTCCCTCGAGACCGTCTCGACGACCTCTGTCTCCAACGACTCCAAGTCGAGCTCTCGAAACTCGAGACCGGACATTTGAGCCAGGGCGCGAAAGACCTGATCCTCGGTCGCATCATCGCGAAGTAGCAGCAACTCCACGAGGTCACCCTTGCCGGCGAGCGAGTCCGCCTGGGCCGCCTGAACACAGCCGCCGTCGCATCCCATCTGCTCGATCAGGATCGACAGGAGTCTCTCTTTCAGACGAGCGGGTAGGTTCACGCCGAGCTCCCCGAACCCTCTTCGAGATCCGTCAGGAGCTCGTTGACGATCCGGCGTTGAAGCTCGTCTTGATACTCCCGGCGCTGCCCGCTGGTGGTCACGGAAGGCTCTGCCGATTCAGAGGCCTCTCGGGAAGAGGCGGGCGCTGGAGGTCCCGAGTCTCGCCGCGGGTCTTCCGCGGCTGGCGCACGCTGCGCAACCGGTGGAGCTCCGAGCTCTCCGCCACAGGCACCGCAGTAGTGGTCGACCGTGCCGTTGACGGCCGCCGTCGGTGGCCAGGGTGAGCCGAGATCGACCCCGCAGTCTCCGCAGAAATGTCGCGACGAACGGTTGTCGCGTCCGCAGCTGGGGCAGATCACCATCGAGCAGACCTTGCGCGCAGAACCTAGGTGATGTTCGCTACCGCCAAGACCAGCGGCAGCGCTCCTAGTCCTTATCGGGAACCGGAGCGCGCGTCTTGACTTACCTGCTGGTAGACATCCGGAGAATCACAACGACGGCTTTTCGCAGGACTTCTGTCGCGAAGAGATGGACTTGGAAACCGACCATGCTAGGATAACCGGCCCTCGGGCAGCGCTTGTCGATCGCTGGCTCGGGGCTCTCGACGCGCCCGCGGAATGGAAGCCGTCGAGACCGACTCGATGCACTCAGGAGAAAGAGCGTGACCTACATCATCACCGAACCCTGCGTGGATGTTCGCGACCAAGCCTGCGTCGATGCGTGTCCGGTAGACTGTATTCACTACGAAGACGGTAAGGACCGCACACTGTACATCAACCCCGAGGAGTGCATTGATTGCAGCGCTTGCCAACCCGCCTGTCCGGTCGAAGCCATCTTCCCGGAGGACGAGGTCCCAGACGAGTGGCAGGGTTACATCGCGGTCAACTACCAGTGGTTCGAAGACAAAGACGCCGCTCGGGCAAAGATCAACGAACTCAAGCCGCCTGCCTGAGGACGCCCTGAGGAGCCGAACCAACGAAGAAAGCCCTCGATGTTCGAGGGCTTTCTTCGTTGGTTGCGATCTGGGCCACAGGATTCATCCTCTGGTGAGAGAGGAGTGGCAGGGGCGGAGGGATTCGAACCCCCAACCCGCGGATTTGGAATCCGCTGCTCTACCAATTCGAGCTACGCCCCTGCGTTTGTGGCAGCCCTCCGTCGGCGAAGCCGGTGAAGAGAGCGGGGAGTATACGAGACGAGAAGCGAGCCTGCAACCGACCGAGCCCGGTGCCTCGTACACCGACGAACCAAACGAAACAGGAGAAGCCGAGGCTTCTCCTGTTCGCGTTGTTCCCGTGTTGTTTCCACCCCAGAGTTAGCAACACTCGGGCCGCTAAGCGTTCAATCAGGCCGAGATTGAGCATCAAAGCGGGCGCTGGGCCATAAAGCTATTCTAGAGCGGGCTCTATCCCATCGAAACTCGTCGCGTGCCCGATTGGGACCTCCGGATTGCCGAGCGAAACCGGGCCGACTCGCGTGACGAATTGTCCCGATTCCTCACCGGTGACCTGGACAACCTGCCCCCCCCAGCCACCGAACCAAAGAAAATCGGGAGCTTTGGGCCGTGACCCAAAGCTCCCGATTCCTTCGCGATCCGTGTCTCTGCTGTTTGTTTCCGAACTCCCCGTGTTCCCGTCGAGGAGGTCTACCCAAGAGAAAGCAACACTCGGGCCATTGGCTCCACGGAAACAGTCAAATCACGGCACCAGTCACAAGCGACGTCAAACAAGAGACTTGCGCCAATCGACTGGCGATGATTCGGTCCAGCGTCCGGCTCCGGACTCCTATGACTACCGAGACGATCTGTCATGTTGCATCCGAGATGGGCCAGAATGTCCCGAGAGGTCTGACCCCACAATCAGGCCAACAAGAAAGGGGCCGACTCCGACGCCCAGCACATCACCTCTCATCTTGCAACGAGAGGTCTTCCCACGTCGAAGCCGACCCCAATTCCCAAGAACGGGCGCTCCTTTCGGCACCCGCTGCGTTCGCTCGAAGCCGACCCCGCCCTCCTCCGAGGTTTAGCTGTCCCGAAGGCAGCCCGTCCGCCCCGGGGTCGGCTTGTCACGAACCGAGTTTTCAAAGCCGGCCCAGCGACCGTCACTACACGAAGATTGCTCGCGCCCCAAAGAGAGAGGTTGTCGTTCGGCCCTGATGTCATGCCCCGGGCCGTTGAGGGCCTCGCGCGCACTCCGCGAAGCTCTGGGCTGGAACCGGCGAATCCCTTGAAGTTTCCGCCCCTCCAGTCGTTCGAACGGGCGAGGAAGGACAAACAAAATCAAAAAAGTTCCGAAACCGCCTCGCGGGTCGCGCCCTTGCTTCCCGGCTTCCAACTCGGTCTCATGGTCGTCCCTTTCGACCGAAACACTCAGCGAGAGAGGATCGTGCTGCGATCGCCTCGTTTCTGGACCGTGATCTCGGTCCTCCTCTTCGCCTTGACCCTCTACGGTGTGACGCTCCACCCTGGACTCCCTGGCGGTGACTCCGGCGAGCTCATCAGCGCTGCTCACGCGCTCGGGATCGCCCATCCACCCGGGTACCCGCTCTATACCGTGCTGGGGAAAGCGTTCGCGGAAGTAGTACCGATCGGTTCGATTGCGGTGCGATTGAATCTCTTCTCAGCCCTCACGCATGCACTTGCTCTGGTCGTTCTCGCCGTCGCCGTGACGCGCGCCACCGGTTCGCCGACAGCGGGTGCGATCTCCAGCTGCCTGCTCGCCGCCAACGCCCCGTTTTGGAAGTATTCGTTGGTGGCGGAGGTTTTTGCTCTCAACGACCTCTTCGTGAGTCTCCTGTTGCTGGCACTCACGGCATGGGTCCCAGCCGCGCGGCTGCCCAGTGATCCACCTCGACGGGGGCCCATCTTGGGGATCGGTCTCCTGCTGGGCTTGATGGTCACGCACCACCACACCTTGGCACTCGTGGCGATTCCGACTGTCAGCTTGATCCTGGCGCTCCAGTGGTCATCCGCCCGACGTCGATTGGGCGTCGAATTGCCCGGTCCGTCACTCCCGGGAGGCCGAAACTGGATCGGGATCGGATTGGCCATCGCACTCGGGCTTCTGCCGCTTCTCTACCTTCCTTGGGCGGCCTCTGGCTCGCCCCCTCTGAACTGGGACGATCCTCGAGATCTTCGATCTTTCGTATGGCTTCTCATGCGTGGGGACTACGGCACGTTCAGCCTGGCCCCCGAATCGAAGGGACTGCAGACGGACGTCAATCACTTCGCGCTGTACTTGGAGTCGATACTTCCTGACTTCGGTTGGATCGCTGGCGTCTTCATCATCGCCGGAATCCTGTCGATCCTTCGGAAAGAGCGGCGCCTCTGGGGCTGCTTGCTGTTGGGCGCGTTTGCCTTGCTCGGGTTGTTCTTCAGTCGAGTGCAGTTCCCGCTCGAGCCAGCCGTCTATCGCGGAGTCGTCGAGCGGTTCTACCTTCTTCCGAACATGCTGATCGCGCTGCTGATCGGCTTCGGGGTAGCAACGCTGTTGCCTCGGCTCCGCACCTGGTGGAGCCCGGCTCCGGCCCTCTTGTGTGGTGCGGCGATCTTGGCTCCTGTCTGCCTCCACGGCTCCCTTGTCGATCAACGAGGAAACACATTCTGCCGAGACCTGGGGACAGCATTGTTGGGGTCGGTACCCGCGAATGGTGTGCTCTTCACCCGAGGTGACCTGCTCACCAACACGGTGACCTACCTTCAAGTCGTCGAGGGTGCTCGACCGGACGTCATTCTCATCGACCAAGAGCTGATGACGTACGATTGGTACATTCGAGGCCTGAGATCTCGGCATCCAGGTCTGCTACCTCGACTCGATCGAGTGGAGCGTTTGACCTTTCACCAGCAGTCGTGGATTGGGCGCCCGCTTGCCTCTCCCGCTTCCGTCGTCTCACTCGACCTCGGAGACCGGATCCTCCAACTCGATCGTCGGCTCGTCGCCAATGTGAGCCCGTTGAGCGACGGACGGGTCCAGGTCGACCTCGCGTTTCCCGAGTTGATCGGTACTTCGCTGAGCCGTGATGATCGAGCCATCGAGTTTCGGACTCTGGATCGGTCCTACGGCATCGATCCGGCAATCGTGAGCGGCACCACGCTCGTCGGGGAGTATCCTTATGCCCACCACCCGGCACAGCAACGCCGTCAATCCTGGGCACCTCTCCAATCCGGCGATCGCTACTCGGGCTTGCCGGGAACCGAGAACATCCACTGGTTCGATCACCTCATCGATCGCCGACCGATTTGCTTGGCCGGATACAAGGACACGTCGTTCCAGTCCCGATATGTCGCCGCCCCTCATGGATTGGTGACTCGGATTCGAAGAGCCACAGAGCCGGATCCACTCCGTGAACGGCTGATGCTCGTTCTGAATCTCATAGCGAGCTCGGAGCTCGAGAGCTTTTTCCGGGACTACGATCCCTGGAGCTTCGAGCATGCCAACAAGCACCGCTTTCATCAGCTCGTCCTCCAAGGCGCACTGCTCCTGGCGCACCCCGAAGGTCGAGGCGTTCCGCCCGACCAAAAAGGGGTTTCCCGTGTACGCACTTTCCTCGAGCGAGAGCTGGTCCGCCAAACGCGAACCGGCGATCAGCCCCCCTGGTGGCTCGATACGCGGCGCGGCCTCGGTCTGCTTCTCGCGGCCTACCCTCCGTTCGAAGCTCCGCAGCGAGCGGCCTCTCTTCTTCGAGAGTTCGTGGCGTCGGCGCCCGAAGGAGCCGACGGAGAGGGAGACGTGAAGGCGATGCTCGATTATCTCCAGCGCCTTGGGTACTGAGTCGACATCAGGCCCCGCTCTCGAGGGCGGTCGTGCGCCCCGAATCGGTCTCCTCCAGATGAGCTCGCTCGAGATGTTGTCGAAGGCAACGAGCGGTCTCGGACTTCTTCCGTTGCAGAATCACCGAAGGGTGACCTCGCGCGACGAGGCGCCCTCCACGCTCGCCGCCTTCAGGTCCCAGGTCGATGACATGATCGCAAGAAGCGATTACGTCGAGATTGTGCTCAATGACGATGACGGAGTGCCCCTCATCGACGAGCGCATGAAGCACCTCGACCAGCCCCTCTACATCAGCGATGTGAAGTCCCGTGGTTGGCTCGTCGAGCACAATCAAAGCCGGCTTCTTGGAGCCTCTTCCCAGCTCAGCCGCCAGCTTCAAGCGTTGCGCCTCGCCCCCGGACAGCGTCGGAGACGGCTGGCCCAGGGTCAGGTAGCCGAGACGAAGTCGTTGGAGAGTCGCGAGAGGGGCGCTGATCTTGGGAACATTGACGAAGAGATCGAACGCCTCATCGATCGTGAGCTGCAGCACTTCGGTGATCGAATGGTCTTTATATCGAATACTCAAAGTCTCTTCGACGAATCGCCTTCCGTCGCAGGAGTCGCACTCCACCGAGACGTCGGGCAGGAAGCTCATCTCGATACGCACTCGCCCCTGACCCTTGCAGGCCTCGCAACGGCCCTCAGCCGTGTTGAAAGAGAAGCGCGACGCCTTGAAGCCTCGGGCACGAGCGTCGGGCACACCTGCGAAGAGCTTTCGGATCTCATCCCAAATACCGACATACGAAGCCGGGACGGAGCGAGGCGTCTTGCCAATTGGGCTCTGATCGACCTCGATCGCGCGCTGAAGGTCACCGTCGATCTCGAGTGCCCGATGGCCTCCAGGTGGCGGCGAGACCAGGCCGAGACGACGTCGCACGGCAGAATACAACACGTCACGCACGAGGCTGCTCTTTCCGGACCCGGAAACTCCGGTCACACAGACCAATGCGCCCAAGGGGAAATCGACGTCGAGTGCGGAGAGGTTGTGATGAGTCACGCCTCGCAGGGAGATGTGCCCGGCGCGTGCCCGTCCCACCCGCCGCGCGGGCAGCAGGCGCCGGCGCGCCCTGAGGCAGGCACCGGTGAGAGACTCCTCACAGTCTCGGATATCCGCGAGCTTACCACTCGCGACCACCTGGCCTCCTCGTCGCCCTCCCCCCGGTCCCAGGTCGATGATGTGGTCCGCGGCCGCCATGGTTGCTTCGTCGTGCTCGACGATGATGATCGAGTTGCCCTGATCACGGAGATCACGGAGTGCCCCGAGGAGTCGCTCGTTGTCACGCGGGTGGATGCCGATGGTCGGCTCGTCGACCACATAGCAGACGCCCGACAGATTCGATCCGAGCTGTGAGGCCAGCCGAATGCGCTGTGATTCTCCACCGGAGAGCGTGTCAGCCCGACGATCCAAAGTGAGGTAGTCCAGCCCGACACTCGTGAGGAATCGAAGCTTGGCGGTAACCTCTTCGATCAATCGGGCGCCGATCTCCCGAGCCCGTCCAGACAGGCTCAGTCGTTCCAGATGCTGGCGAGCGGCCTCGACGGATCGTCCGACGAGCTCGTGGATGCCGAGACCACCGACTCGCACAGCCAGAGCTTCTGGACGCAGGCGCCGCCCTTCACAGCTGCAACAAACCTCCTCTCCTAAGAAGCGCTGAATGTAGCGCTCGACCGACTCCTTCGTCGTTGTCTTCCGAAGTGTCTCGACCTCCTCGGTCAAGACGCTCTCGAGCTTTCGCCTCGCCCGCGCGTCGAGATCTTGGAGCCGCTCGTTCGCACTGAATCCGGATTCCTCGATCTTCTTCCAGAAGCGTCGGCCGAGGGAGCGGCGCATGGGTCCCCCCTGAAGGAACACGATCCCGCCCCGCCTGAGCGGCTGATCCTCTTCTCCGAGCAAAAGCGCCGGCTCGACCCGATCGACGGTCCCGCGGCCACGGCAATTGGGGCAGGCTCCGCGCCGACTGTTGAAGGAGAACAGGCGTGGGTCGAGCTCTTCTATGGCCCGTCCACAGCTCGGACAGGTCGCATCGAGGCTGTAGAGTCGCTCGACGGGTCGGCGCTTGCCCTTGGCGTCCAGCTCCTCGACTACGACCTCGCCACTCGACCAACTGCTCGCCCGATCCAACGCTTCGTCGAGCACCTTGGGATCGTCGAGTGAGATCGTGAGCTCGGCCACGCCGACCTCGAGGTCATGCTCGACGTGTCGATCGAGCTTCGGAATCTCTTCGTCGCCGAATGGAAACCACACACCGTCCAGACGAACCCCGGCAGTGCCCTGCCTCTCGGCGCGTTCCAGGACGTCTCGATGGGCTCCCTTCCGCCCTCGAACGACCGGAGCCAGCACACGCACTCGACGTCCGGCATGCTCGTCCAACACACTCTCGAGGACTTCCCGCCGGCTACGCACTGAAATAGAGACTTCACAGTCAGGGCAGTGCGCTTGCCCGATTCGGGCATACATCAGTCGAAGGTAGTGGTAGATCTCGGTCGCCGTGGCGACCGTCGAGTTGTGACCACCGCGGGTCGTACGCTGCTCGATCGCCACGGTCGGCGGTAGGCCGGTGACGGAGTCTACATCCGGCCGACTCAGGCCTCCCACGAACTGGCGAGCGTATGCCGAGAGATTCTCGAGATACCGCCGTTGCCCCTCTTGGAAGACGATGTCGTAGGCCAAGGTGCTCTTCCCGGAACCGCTCGGTCCGGTCACCACGACCATTCGCCCCGAGGGGATCGCGACTGAGACGTTGTCCAGATTGTGTTCCCGTGCTCCTTGGATGACGATGTCGCCCGAAGCCTGGCGGCGCCCGACCAAGCGGGAGGGGGGCTCGGTGTCACGGGGCGCAGGGGTCTCCGACTCCGACAATCGGAGCTTCAGAAAGCCACCGGTAATCGACTCCTCATTCGCGGCGACCTCTTCGGGTGTCCCGGTCGCGACGATCCGTCCACCGTCTTCACCCCCTTCGGGCCCGAGATCGATCAGGTGATCCGCACAACCGAGCACGTCGAGGTGGTGCTCGATAACGACCAGAGTTTGCCCCGCCTCCACGAGGCTATCGAAGACATCGATCAAGCGGCCAACGTCGTCGCCATGGAGTCCGGTCGTGGGCTCGTCGAACAGGAACAGCGTCGGCCCAATGCGGCTGGGCGCCAGATGGCTGGCGAGCTTGAGGCGCTGGGCCTCGCCGCCCGACAGGGTGTTGAGTGGCTGTCCGATTCGTAGGTAGCCCAGTCCCACGGCTCGAAGCATGGACAACGAGCTCACGATAGCCTTGTCTTCTTGAAAGGCCTCGAGTGCTTGGTCGACCGTCCACTCGAGCAGATCTGCGACACTTGCCCCTCGCCAGGTGACGGCCAGGACTTCGGGCCGGAATCGCGCGCCCTCACAATCGGCGCAAGGCAATGAGATGTCGGCGAGAAACTGCATCTCGACCCGCTCGACGCCCTCTCCTCGGCATGTCGGACAACGTCCTCCCTCCACGTTGAACGAGAAGGTCCGCTTCGTGAATCCGTGCTGGCGGGCGTCGTTCGTGGATGCCAAAAGGCGCCGCACACCGTCCCAAGCCCCGGAATACGTCGCAGGGTTCGCTCGAGAGGTCGTCCCCGGCGGCTCCTGGTTGATGCGGACGATTTCCGTAAAGGCCTCCAGCCCATCGACACCGTCACAGTCACCAAGACGATCGATGGCGATGCCCCGAGCGCGGGCCGCGTGTGACCACAACACGTCATGGATCAACGTGCTCTTTCCCGAACCGGACACGCCACTGATCGCCGTCAATACTCCAATCGGTATTCGAACATCTATCCCGGCCAGGTTGTGCTCTCGAGCATTCCGAATCAGGATGTCACCGCCGCTCGACCTCCGACGTTCCTTTCGAGGAAGCGCGCTTGGAATCCTCATGAGGTAGGCACCTGTCCGACTCTCAGAACTGGCCCGCAGCTCGGAAACAGAGCCTTCGAAGACGAGATGCCCACCTCTCTCGCCGGCCCCGGGCCCGATCTCAAGAACGCGATCCGCCGCTTGGATCAGGTCGGCATCGTGCTCGACGACGACAACGGTGTTGCCGCGATCGCGGAGTCCCCACAAAACCCGCCGGAGACGGTCGTTGTCGCGAGGGTGAAGCCCCACCGAGGGCTCATCCAGAACGAACAGAGTGTTCACGAGCTGTGATCCGAGTGCAGTCGTGAGGTGAACTCGTTGCACCTCCCCACCCGAGAGCGTGCGAGAGGATCGATCGAGCGTCAGATAGTCGAGCCCCACGTCTCCGAGATATCGAAGGCGGGCCTGGATCTCTCGAAGCAGAGGAGCCGCCACCATGAGATCCGCTCCGGAAAGCTCGAGTCCATCAAGATGCGCTCTCAGCTCACCCAGCGACAGCGAGTAGAGATCGGCCAAGTGCCTCCCGGCGACGCGATACTGCAGTGCCTCGTCCCGAAAACGTGTACCGCTACATCCCCAGCAAGTGCGGTAGGCCCGATACTTCGCCAACAAGACCCGAATGTGCATCTTGTACGACTTGCTCTCGAGCCAACGAAAGAAGCCGCGCACTCCTGGATAGCCTTCGGCCCCATCGAAGACGGCCAGCCGATGCTCCTTCGCAAGCACCTCCCACGGAACGTCGAGCGGGATCCCGGCCTGGCGACAAAAGGTGCGCAGTGCTCGGAGCTCCGACCGCGTCTTCGGCGTCGTCCATGGTTTGATGGCGCCGTCGTCCAGCGTCTTTCTCGGGTCAGGGACGACTCGCTCTAGCGAGATGTCGACCGTGCGTCCAAAGCCGTGGCAGATCTCACAGGCCCCGACAGGGCTATTGAAAGAGAACAGGTTGGCGTGAGGTGGGCGGTAGGCGATGTCGCAAGAAGCGCAATGGAGTCGATTGCTCAGGACCCAGGGTGGCCGTCCACTCACTCCATGGACCTCGGCTCGCCCGTGCCCGAATCGAAAGGCTTGCTCGAGCCCTTCGGCGAGGCGATTGCGCCGACCAACGGGTACGCGATCGACGACGATCTGCCAAGGCGCCTCGCCCCTTTCTGGGGCCTCAGAGAACCGCACGACCTGACCGTCGATCCAAACGCGGAGAAACCCGAGTGGGTGCCAGCGCTGCTCGAGGTCGAGCCGAGCCGTGGAGCTCGATGGGAAAGTGATCGTGACTTGCTGATCGCCGAAAGAAGACTGGATCTGGCTAACCGATCGGTCGATGTCGTCGGGCTCGACCAATCGTTGGCATCCACGACAATGAAGCCGGCCCGCTCTCGCGAACAACAGCTTCATGTAGTCCGTGATCTCCGTCATCGTTCCGACGGTCGAGCGCGAGCTTCGAATCGGGTTCGCTTGTTCGAAGGCAATTGCCGGGGGGATCCCTCGAATCTCGTCGACCTTGGGTCGCGGCATTCGATCGAGGAATTGCCTCGCATAGGCAGAAAAGCTCTCAACGTAGCGGCGCTGGCCCTCTGCGTAGAGCGTCTGAAACGCGAAGCTCGACTTGCCAGAACCAGAGACACCCGTGACGACCACGAAGGTTCTCAAAGGGATGTCCACGTCGAATCCCTGGAGGTTGTTCTGGCGGGCGCCTCGAACGGCGATTCGATCCTCGCGCATGGCTCTTGGGTGTTCGGAAGGAGAGGGGAGAAGGGACTGACGTTCAGCTCGACACAGTCTCGATTCGAGCTCAGAACATCATGGACCCCGGTGCGAACAGCTGCCGGAGAAGATGGATGCCCAGTAGGAGAATCAGGGGTGAGAAGTCGAGCATGCCGCCCAGGGGAGGTATGAGAGAACGGATCTTGGCGAGAGGTGGCTCGGTCATGGTGAAGACGAACCGGACGAGGTCATTGTCATAGGGACTGGCTTGGATCCACGAGAGGATCACACGCGCCAGAACGATCATCTGGTAGATGAACAACGTCAAACCGATGATCTTCACGAGGATGCTCATCTGCTCGCCTCGCCAGTTGGAATCCGAAAAAACTGATCGGGGTCGACCGAGAACCCTACATCGTGGAGCCGATCCGGCCGATAGAAAAGTCCGCACATCGAGGCTTCGTTCGAGAAGGATCTAGCACGATTCGACCCGGCGAAAGAGCAGGCCCTTTTTCGCTTGGCGCCCTCGCAGAACGGTGTCTATAATCGCGCCTCTTCAGCGGCGAAGGCACGCTTTCGAGAGCATTCTCGAGCGCTGGCCAACGCCCACCAACATGGGGGTGTAGCTCAGCTGGTTAGAGCGCTAGCCTGTCAAGCTAGAGGCCGAGGGTTCAAGTCCCTTCACTCCCGCCAAAATCACTCGAAGGGGGTGCTCGCGATTCGCGAGCACCCCCTTCGCTCGTTCAGAAGCTCTCGGGTACGGTCCGTCGCAGGGAGATTCTGCGGGCCAGATGCTTGCCGAGAGCGGCGGAAGTCCATATATTGTGTTGCCGGCGGAACCGGCCACACAGAATCAAGCGGTGTCGAAGATCAGCACCGCCTCATCGCAAAGCCAACGTGCTGCGATGAAACGAGTTAGAGAAAGGTAAAGGTTGTCCCTCCCCAGGGGCGTAAAAACGCAACTCACTCTCCTTCTTCCCCTTTTCCCGAAGTTTTCCCTTTGCCTTTCTTTTTACACTCTCGAGGGGCAAGCGTCTGGCTTGCCCCTTCTCGTTGGTTCGACTCAGTGCGAATCGAGCCGGAAGCGGCCTTCAAACGACTGGACCTCGAGAGACGATGTCTTCGCACGGACTCGCCAAATGAGGCTCTCACCCTCGGGTAGGCTCCGCCACACGCTGGGTGTCGGTTCCCACTGAGTCGCCTGGCCTACCGGAAACCTCTGAAGGGCGCGGTCCGACAAACGCAGGATCTCGAGCTCGTAGCTCACCTCGTCAATCAGATACGGGTAGGTCGCAAGGTAACGGTTGTGCGACCAGCGGAAGGTCGGGATCTGGGAAGCCGTGATAGAGCTCCCTGCCAGAGGCCCTCTCAACGACGGCACCAATCGCTCGGGAGACAAGCTGCCCCCGCTCCCGCCACCACCAGGTTGACGCTTTGTCTCGCCCAACCACTCCAGGATGTTGTCGAGCAGGACCACGGCATTGGGGTCGCTCAAGTCGACGCCGCAGCTCCCTGTCTGGCGATCATAGAACGTCATCTCGTCACCTACGATCACGACGCGACCGTCTCCGTACTCCGAGCAACCCACGAGAGCGATCGAGGGATCGTCCGCGGGAGAGGCCAGGGCCACTGCCGGAGATCGGACCGCAAAACCTGCGCCCCCGACCACACCGATCGTCGAGATGCCGTCGGTCAACGGATGGACGATCGTGAACGGGAGCCGTCGTCCGCAGACACCCCAGTCTCGTACGAAGGTCACGCCGAAGGGTTCGCTCGCCGAATTGCACCAGGCGCGATCGGGGTCATCGGCATCACCGATGATCCAAAGGCGGCCGCCGCGGTTGACGAACTGGATGAGCGCTCCCTGTTCCTCCGGGCAGAGGAAGGGGCGATCGGCGTCCTGGCTGTTCAGCCCGGAAACCACCACGAGGTCGTAGGAGCGAACCAGCTCCCAGGTAAGTGGCATCGTGTCGGAAGTGACCTGCTGGATTCGGTATCCACTGCTGTCCATCTTCGCGACCAGCTCGCTCAGGCCGAAGCTGCCGGTCCGGTGAATGTCCAAGCCGTCCGGGTGAACGTAGACGAGAGCCCGCTCGTTGTATCGAGGAAGACGAACTTGAGCCGTGGCGGTCGACGAGAGTATCAAGACGGAAACTGCGAGGAGCCAAACGGCCGTTCGCGTGCTCCACATAATCGGTGACTCCAAAGAACAAGGGATCTCGCGATCATCAACTCTCTCTTGTTTCGGGTTCGCCTCGCGAGATCTTGAATCCCAAGACACTTGAAGTTCGCACCGAACCCACCCGTTCCACTCAGCTTGCGCCGCAAGGAGGACCGACGAACCGGTCGCGCGTTGGCTCGATGTCGATTTTCCTCGACACGAAACGTCCTCCGCGCTCACCACGGTCCCACCGCAGCTTGGTTGCGTGTCGAAGGCGAAGCCTTGGGAAACCCGGTCAGGGAGACGCGATCCGGACCGAGGCAGGCTCCTCAGCCCTCGCTCGATTGCGTTGGCATGGGCGTTGCGCCACCTGGCCGTGATCAGCTTCGTGAGTCGTTCCTGGGTTCCAGAAGCCTGCGTGCGGTTTGCGACGGTCTTTGTGCCTCTGAGGGTGAATCTCCCCGAGGAGGCGATCTATATGAAGCCGCAACCATCGTCTTTGGCGAGTGAGAGCAGCTTCGATCGGCGAGCCCGCCTTCGCCCGCCGGAAAGCTTCAAAGGAAGGGAGATCCGGCAATGAGAGGTCACATTTTCACCCTGGAAGAAGCGAACCGAGCCTTGCCTCTGGTGCAGACAATCCTCGAGAACATTCAGAGCGACTATCATCGCTTGAAGAGCTACCGGCAGATGCTTCGAGCGCTCGAGGACATTGGGACCGACCAGGTTCGTGACATCGAGTATCGCCGGTGGGTTGCGAGAGAAAACGTTCTGACGCTTCAGACGGACCTCGAGCGTTACCTTCGCGAGCTCGACCTTCTCGGCTGTTCCTTGAGAGACATCGATACGGGACTCGTGGACTTTCCCACCACGGTCGAAGGGAAGTTGGGGTACTTCTGCTGGCAAACCGGAGAGAACCAGATCGGCTTCTGGCACGAGCTTGAGGAAGACGGCGACGAGGCTCGGAAGCCCTTGCCGAGCAGCACTCTCTCCTGCTGAGTGCCCGCTGTTGAGGAAAGCCCCAAGCTCGAGACCCTTCGCCTGTGCGCAAGAGGCGAAGGGTCTTTTCATGGGCTGTGTTCCCCTGGCAACGCCCTTCGCCAAGACGACATTCGCTCCCGCTCCTCAGCCAACTCCTGCACCGATCGGTTGACCTCGGAATCGTGCCAGCCCAGCAAGCGACTCATGTGCTTCGCGGCCGGGAGCCACTCCTCTTGCCCGGCTCCCTCTTGAAGCAAGCGGCCCGTGCGCGTCCGGAAGAGATCCTTGAGCCTTCGGCACCACTCGTACCGTACCGCGTGGACGACCTCAGCACCGATCAAGGCCTCCGATCGATCGCCGAGTGGCGCTGCCAACTGCGGGTCGTCAGCGATCAACGCCTCGAGCTCCGTCGACCGAGCACCGTGCCCGTCGACGATCCGAGCTGATGCCTTCGGAGCGACCCCCAGCGCCTGCCACCGCTCAAAGGCCGGGGCCCGCCAGCCGGTACCCTCTTCGCCACCCGGCAGTGGCTCCGATTGAGTCTGACAAGGCACACGTCGATGGCCGAGCTCTCGAAGCACTCCATTCGTGATCTCCTCAGCCACCGCCCGATAGGTGGTGTACTTCCCGCCGATGAGAATAAAGGCTCCGATCGAGGTCTTCATGATTCGATGCTCGCGGGATACTGCGGTGGGACCAGCGTCTCTCTCGTCGAGCAAGGGGCGAATCCCGGCATAGGTCGAAACAACGTCCGATGAGAGGAGCTTGCTCTCGGGAAACACGCGCCTCGTTTCCTCCAGGAGGTAGCTCACATCCTCGGCAGTCACGTTGACGTCCTCGGGCCGGTTTGCGTAGTCGGTATCCGTTGTTCCGACGATCGAGAGCTCTCCGTGAGGGACCACGAAGAACACTCGCCCGTCGCGTCGCGCCGAAAGCACGATACCACTCGATCGCGTCAGAGCCGGTACCAGCAGGTGTACGCCTTTGGTCGGTCGCAATCGAGGCGCCGGCCGATGGGGCTCGAGACACTCCATCAGGTCTGACCAAGGCCCACAGGTCGAGACGACGACGCGAGCACGAACGAGCTGACCCTCCGAAGACCCGGGCGGGCCGACGAGGACACCGACGGCCCGCCCATTCTCTACAACGACGTCTCGGACCTTGACGAAGTTGCGCAGGATCGCACCATGCTCCTCGGCGGAACGAAGTGTCGCGAGGCAGAGTCGGGCGTCATCCATCTTGGCGTCGTAGTAGAGCGCCCCTCCTCGTAGGCCCGAAGAGACCAGGCCCGGTTCCCGGGAAAGCACCTCCTCCCGCCTGAGCATGCGGTGGCGACGGGTGTTGCGAAAGGCGGCCATCAAGTCGTAGAGCCACATCCCGAGGCGAATCCTCATCGGCCCCCGGGCATCTCCTTCGTAGATGGGCAAGACAAAGGGAAGTGGGCGGACCAGGTGTGGAGCCAGGTCCAAGAGAGTCCTTCTTTCGCGGCATGCTTCGTGGACGAGTCGGAACGCTGCCTGCTCTAGGTATCGGATCCCGCCGTGAACCAGCTTCGAAGAGCGGGAAGACGTGCCGTCTGCGAAATCGCCTTGCTCGAACAGCGCGACCGAAAGGCCGCGCTGGGCCGCATCTCGAGCGACGCCGGCCCCGTTGATCCCCCCGCCGATCACGACGAGATCGAAGGAGCGGTTCTCAAGATCTCTGAGGTCAACAGACATCGCGGTCCTCTTGGGTTGCGCGAACGCCCGGACCGTAGGGCCGCTGGAGTTTCGATTCCACGGCCAGGCCTTGTGGCAAGGAGAGCTCCGATTCGTAGTATGTTGCGGGTAGTGGGCTCTCTTCGGGTTCTCTCGAGCAATCATGAAAGAAACCGAGGGCTCGGGGCAATAAGGCTGGGTCACGTACAAGAGCTCGTCCGCGTACGCCCGATCGAATCGGTTTGAATCCCAGAGGCCGAAGGTGAGTGGTCAATCCTCCCGTCGACGATTCCGTTGGATCTACCTGCTTCCATTCGTGGTTTGGGCGGGTCTGGTCACCGAGCGAAGCCACCTCCGGGAGATCTACCGAGATGCGGGCTCCAGCAGCGTCGAACGCGTGGTCTCGGCGCGTCATGACTTCGTGGAGTACCAAGACTGGAATCCGCTGCGAGCCTGGACTTCGGAACGTTACGTCCGCGCTATCGAGAATCGGCTCCGTGAGGCCACCACCAACCTGAGCCGCGAGCTGGTCTCCGACATCCAACGCTCCATCCGAACAGGTTCCGGTGACTGGAGGCCGTTGGCGCTGAACACGCGACAGCTTGTCACCGCGGGCGGGCGCTCGGATGACGCTTTGAACAGCGCCTACCAAGCACTTCAAGACCACGTGCTCGAGCAGAGGCTTTTCGAGCCCGTTCGAAACGGTCGAATCAAAGATCCCCGGGAAGGTCTCCGACTCTGCCAGGAAGCCATGCAGCTCTTCGTCGTAACACAGCAACGTCCCGCCCTCACGAGATTGATGGACCAGTTCCGCCTTCAATGGGACTATGCCGATTGTCACGCGATCACCCTCCATCGACAACGCTACCCGAGTGATCTCGACGGGCTCGAGGCACGGATGCGCCAGTACTTGCGGGATCATCCGCGCGGGCTGTTCCGAACCGCCGCTCGACACTATCTGTCGTGGAGCGCGCGGATCCGGAGCTACCGCCCCTATACCGTGCAGCTCGAGGAGATCTTCGTCGACTCGGACCACGTTTCGACGGGTGATGGAGCCCCAGAGATCTACGTCACGATTCAGACGGGCCGGCGTACGATTCGGAGCGAACCCCTGCCAACCGGATACCACCAGAAAGTTACTCAGCGGTTCGATCATGGCGTGCGTTGGCGGCGTGGTGAACCGATCCGGATCGAGGTTTGGGACTCGGACACCCTCCAGGACGACGAGCTGTTCGAGCTCCAGCTTCATGGAGACCTGGCGCTCGACCAGATGAGCCGGAAGATCGTCCACCGAAACGGCCACTGGCTCCGCTTCCGAACGACCCTGGAAGTCCCGGAGCTCCCCGCCGTCCCTGATCTGCAGCCCGTAACCCTCGACGCTTCGGTGCGCTAGCGGCGCGGACTGGGCTCGGGAGCATCGAGCTCGTCCCCTCAAGAGCGTCAGGAGAGCCTCTTGGTCACTCGCTTTCCGTGAAGGCGGCCCGTCTGGAAGACGTCTCCGGCCAACGGGCTGACGTAGTCGACGAACTGAGAGTCAATGTCGTTGTCGCCTTTCAGGAACTCACTCTTGAGCGACTTGGTGTTGCCCGCGACGGAGTCGAGCGAGGTCACGAAGGTCTCACAACGATAGGTGGAGCCATCAAGCCTCCGCAAGGCAATGCTCCCGTGCGGCGTTTCACCGACGGCCGCTCGAACGGCGGCCCGGCCGGCCTCAGCAGCCTCTTCCGCATCGACCTGCGAAGTGAATCCCGGAAATGAGCGCTGCAGGTAGCCGAGCGTGTCAGCACGGACCCGCAGCTTGCCAAAGCGGTCGGCAAGCTTGTCCCGGACGAGGCCCGCCAAGAAATCGCCAAGAGCTCCCGAACCGGAGAGCTGAACATTCCCATGCGAGTCGACTTCCGAGGACTGCATGACGAGCTTTCCCTGGGCGTCATGGACGCCTTCGGATACAGCGACGACACACCGTCCCAATCGCTCGTAGACTCCGGCGACGTCCTCGAGAAAGCTCTGCGTACTGAAGACCGTCTCGGGTACGTAGATCAGGTGCGGTCCGTCGTCCTCGTGCTGACGAGCCAGGATGCTGGCAGCCGTCAGAAAGCCCGCGTGCCGGCCCATGATGACGTCAATCTTGATGCCCGGTAGCGATCGGTTGTCGAGGTTGTCCCCCAGGATCGCATGAGCGACGAATCGGGCAGCGGTGCCGTAGCCGGGACAATGGTCCGTCACGAGCAGGTCGTTGTCGATGGTCTTCGGAACGTGATACAGACGCATCTCGTACCCGTCCCGCTCGGCCATCTCATGAACGATGTGGGCCGTTTCTGCGGAGTCGTTCCCACCGATGTAGAAGAAGTAACGTACATCGTGCGCCTTGAAGACCTCCAACAATCGCGCACAGTCGTCGGCGGTTGGCTTCATTCGGACCGAACCGAGCCCTGCTGCGGGAGTCGCGGCAACAGCTTCGAGAGTGGCATCACTTTCCTGACGAAGATCGAGAAGATCTTCGCCCATGATGCCTCTTACGCCATGCGCAGCACCGTAGATTCCCTGAATCTCTTCGTGCTTCAACGCCTCCCGTACGATGCCGACGAGACTTTGGTTGATGACGCAAGTCGGCCCCCCGGATTGACCGATGACCGCGTTGCCTTTGAGCTTTGCCAAGATACTCTCCTCAACCTCTCTCTCGGTCTGGGCGGCCCGATCGGAGTTGATGACCATCGCGATCGGACCATGTGGCTAGGTGGCGCACCCTTCACCCGCAGTCTCCTCTGCCTGGCTGGGAGCCGCGGTCGGGGCACAGAATACCGCATGGCGTTCGAACACGATAGCGCGGCTCACTCCTCGTAGGTGAGTCGCTCTCGTGCACCGGGGGCTAGCTCGAGCATTCGCCGCTCGCGAACGCCACCACGAGAGTCTCGGACTTCGAGCTCGTAGCTACCGGGCGGAATCCAGCCTGTAACGAATCGGCCGCCGCTATCAGTCGGGAGCTCCAGCTGCAGCCGATCGCTCAGCAGGCGAACGCGTCCACTGCGCGTGATCGAGCCGTCCAGGTCTCGGTAGGCGATCCGGCCGGATGCCGAGGCCCTGCGCTCGATCTCGACATCGAGACTCCGAGTCTCGCCAAGTATAATCTGCGCCACGGCCCGGTCCAAACCGACACCGGAGCCGGCGAGAAAGACCGCCACCTCGCCGCTCGCGACATTCTCCAATCGAAAGGTCCCATCAGCAGCAGACGTCGCAATCTGTGCTTCTTTCGCTCGAGCCGTCCGGAGAGACTCTTTTCCGATTCGATTGCCACTGCCTCCCCCGATCCAGACGGACACGCCCGAAAGGGGCACACCGTCATCGCGGGTCACTCTCCCTTGCAGCGTCGTCGGTGGTCGGTCGTCCAAGTAGACCCGTACCGGCTCTGCAGACCGCCCCGGTCGAAGCTCGAATGGCTCGCGGCCATACCAGCCGCCTGTTTGAACCCGTGCCACGTAGGACCCCGGCGCGACGGTGCCCACGTCCACCTGGCCCGGGCGGTCTGGACGCGTGCTCGCGAACGAACGACAGAGCACTTCCTCCCCAGTTCCAGTCTCAAGAGTGAGCTCCAAGGCTCCTCGATAGGGATCACCTTTGGGTCCGATCATGACGAACTCGAGCTCGAACCCCGGTGTCACTTCGAGGATGACGTTCGAAGTCGGTGCAGTAACGGTGACCACCTGCGGCAACAAGTAGCCGCTCGCCGTGACGTTCAGGTCGTACAGCGCACTCAACAATCCGGTGATCTCGAAGTGCCCATCTTCTCTCGTCGTATCGGATGCTCGACTGCTCGCACCTGGCGGTAGAGGTCCTTTCGCGGAGACGGTCGCACGGGGTACGGGTCGCCCTTCCACATCTCGTAACAATCCTCGAATCCGCGCCAAGGGCCGCAGGTCGAGATCGATGCCGATGACCCGTTTCCCCTCGGCGGTCATCTCGACCACACGCTCGGCTGGCTGGTGCCCCGACGCCATCGCGAACACCCGCCAGCTTCCCTCCGGCACTCCACGGAGAACGTAGCGTCCCTCCGCATCCGTCATTCCGCCAGACGCGGCCGTCCGTACTCGTGCTCCTTTCAACGGTTTGTCGTCCGGTCCGTAGACGCGTCCTTCGACGACACCTCCGACCTCGAGCACCAGCTCACAATGAACGGTTCCGTCTGACCCCGGCGCCTGGTCGTCGAGGCGCCGGGGAGCGAACTCCGGATGCCACACCAAGAGGCCGACCGCTTCTCCTTCGAAAGGGACGAGACGGTCGAACACCCCGAGCCGGTTGGTCGCAATGTTCGCCGGCCGCCGGCTCGCTTCCTCGATCCAAGGCGCGCGACCCGTCTCGCCGATGATGACCTGCGCTCCCTCGACGGGCCTTCCGTCGGCATCGAGCACCCGACCGATGACCCGGACCTCGGAGAGTGGCGACGGCTCCTCGCCAATGGGGTCCGAGACCTCTGAAGGAGGGAGAGGCTCTGGCCCTTCTGACTGGTCAAGCGTGTCGGGCGTGGGTCCGAGGGCCTCGATGCCAGTGGGAGCCGTGGCGAGGGGCCGCTCGGTCTCGTTCAGCCAAAGCACCAAGAGCAGAGCGGCTATTGCTGCAACGACAACAAGAGAGATGGCCACGAGGTTTGCATGACCGATCTCACGGTGCGGAGGTCCAATCATCGGAGGAACGATCCTTCGGAGCAGGGCAGGTTCCTGTCGCCTACCGTAGCACACGGCTCGCGAGATGGCGATTCCGCGAAGTCGCTCTGGGAATCTCAGCTGCCATGGCGATCGAGGAGATCCAGGAGAGCCCGTACGTTGTCGCAAGCGAGATAGAGGCCGCGCAGACGGGGATCCAGCAGGCGCTCGAGGGCGTCTCGATCACTCGAGCGCCCTACGAATACGTTCGAACGGTGTCCTCCCGCCACGAAGCGCCCTTGTGAGAGCTGGCAGCCCGCGAAGCTCCAGCTCGACAAGGCCGTCTCGACAGCGATGACCTTCAGCCGGTGCCGTTCTCGAAGCGCTTCTTCGAGACTCGACCATCCACTTCCGCCCAGATCCTCGGAGGCTCGTTCGACGAGGTCCAAATCATGAAGGTCCTCCCACAGGGATACACGGTCTTCTGGACGGTACTCGCGGCTGCGCCAAAGTTGGAGATCGCCTTTCTCCGCTCCCAGAATTCGCAGTCGAACCCTCTCTCCATCGATCACGCTCAGGTCGAAGTGACGCCTCCCCGGCAGCAACCAACGCCGTTGATGCTCGTGAAGGGGAGTGCTCGGATCCGATCGGGGTGGAATCAACTCGGGATCCAGGCTTTGGAAGGTCTGCCATTCCCATCCGGTCCGCCAGCTCATGAGCCGATCCCCTCATCGCTCTTGAATCGGCTTCGGTCCCGGTGGGCACACTTCATCACGACTTCTTCTAGCTCGCTCTGGAGGTCCAGTCCTTGTGAGTTCAAGAGGCATACGGCCGCGAAGATCAAGTCCGCGACCTCTTCACCGAGTCGTTGTGAGGCCTCGCTCATCTTTTTCGGTTTCTCACCGAACTGGTGGTTCACGCCCGAGCCACTTCCCCAGCTTCTTCGCATATCCGGGCTACGTTGGCCAAGGGTGAGAAGTACCCGGAACCGGAAACCGAAACGACTTCCTCGACACGATCTTGGAGGTCTCGAAGTGTCCATTGAGGCATCGCGTCATCCTGCCGTCCGCTTCAATCGTCTTCGGCTGCGAAGTGTCTGGTGCTTCGATGACTTGGCTAGTCAATCGGGCGTGCCCCGACTTTTCAAAGCCTCCGCAGGCGAGGGTACTTGATGCGCAGCCCGTTCTGAACCCAGAGAGGCAGTCCAGGCCATTGAAACTCCAACTCGTCGAGGTCGTCACGATCGAGGTCGACCACGATCCGACCTTCGTCTTCACCGACGAGTAGTGGAGTTCGATGAGTCTCTCCAAGCCGTCCGAGCACTTTGGTCGCCACGACCTGGCGGGGGTCGGGAGGATCGGAAACGAGCTCGCGAACCTCGAGACCGCGAAGCACTTGATGCAGGTACGTACTGAGGAGTCCGATGTCCGATTCGAAACCTTCGAGCGGCTCGCTCAGGGTCAGGCCGATCTGTACTCGCCCCGCACGGATCTGCGAGGCGACGGCTCCATCATCGAGATGATCTTCGAGATCCAACCGATAGTCTTCGAGAATCATGGGAAGATTCTGACGATCGGTCCCACTCACCTCGAAAGCCAGGTGATAGTGGAACAGGATCAACGCGGTCGCCCGCCCCGCCCTGGCTTGGTGGCTCCGCGGGGGGCTCGAGATCGAGCGGTTCCTGGCCGAGAATGTCGAGCTCCTACGGCTCCACCAGGTTGACGCCGCGATCGGCCTGGAGGTGCCTCGGGACTGTGCTCGTCCCAGGCCTTCAGATCCTTGATCTCTGAAAACCCAAGAGGTCTCCATCCACCCGTCTTGAGGCCCCGGTCGTCGAGATAGCCGATCCGAATGCGGCGAAGATGCCGGACCGGGAATCCGACTTTGGCAAACATCCGGCGAACTTCTCGATTCCGACCTTCGAACAGGACCACCTCGAGGAGGGAGTGCTCCTTGCCTTTTCGCTTGAGAGTGATCCGGACCGGCTTGACCTTCCCTTCGGAGAGCCAAACTCCTTGTCGCATCTTCTCGACGTCTTCCACCGTAATCTGGCCCCGAGCCTTCACGATGTACGTCTTGGGTATCTTGAAGGTCGGGTGCGTCAGCCGGTTGGTGAGATCTCCGTCATTTGTGACGACGATCAGCCCTTCGGAGTCCTCATCGAGCCTGCCTGCGCAATAGATCCGTCGTTTGTCGGGAATCAGGTCGATCACTCGTTGTCGACCGAGCTGGTCACGATTCGTGCACAGGAACCCCTTCGGCTTGTTCACCAAGTAGGCCACGATCTTCTCGGCGCGCACGGGCTCGCCGTCGAAACGGATGTCCGCGGTGCCCGGGTCGACTCGTGTCGCGACGTCGACGACGACCTTTCCATCGACCATCACTCGCCCCTGCTCGATCAAAGTCTCACAGGATCGGCGAGAACCGAGGCCGGCATGGGCGAGAATCTTGTTGAGCTTGTCCGTATGCGTCATCGCGTGAATTCCGGTATGGAAGGATACACTCGGAGTACGGTCAGGTTCTCGATCGCCTCGAGCTCCGGCGTCGAATGATCGGCCGGTAGGAAGACCGTGTCTCCCGTTTTCAATGGCAAGCCTCCGTCCGCGACCCACAGCTTACCTTTTCCGGACAAGACGAGAACGATCTCGAATGTTCCGCTCGATTCCGACCAGGTGGTCCGCCCGGGTCCGACTTGCCAACGCTCGATACCGTAGAACGGGTTCTCGACCAGACGTTCGCGCCGGGCGTTCTCGTGGGCCATCTCGGCTGGTGCGACTTTTCGAGGGGCCGTCGCCTCGAAGTCCAGGGCCGCCAGCGCCCTTTCGACATGCAGCTGACGCGGTCTCCCGTCGAGACCGACTCGTCCCCAGTCATGGAGGCGAAAGGTCCAGTCGCTGTTCTGCTGAACCTCGGCGAGCACGATGCCCGGGCCGATCGCATGAGGAGTGCCGGGCGGAAGGTCGATGACATCTCCGGGAGTGACGGAGAACTCGTCCAGACAGCGTTGAGGTTGACCCGCCTCAAGAGCCTCGGCGAACTCCCGCCGATGGACTCCGGGCCGAAAACCACGGTACAGCATCGAGGACGGCTCAGCGGCGAGGATTACCCATGTCTCCCACTTTCCCCGATCCGGGCCGGGTAAGCTTGCCGCATTCCCGTCTGACGGGTGAACTTGAACCGAGAGTTGCTCCCGTGCGTCGAGCAGTTTGACCAGCAACGGAAATGGCGACCGCGAAAGCGCCACTCCCAGCCAACGCTTGGGGTCCTCGCTGAAGAGCCGGTCCAGACGCACTCCTGCATCAGGACCGGATGCGACACGATTCGTGTCCTCTCCACGTACCGTCACCTCCCACGACTCACCGATCCGAGCTTCCGGAAGGTGCTTTCCAGAGACTGAGGCGAGTCGACGGCCTCCCCAGACTCGCTCCTTGAAGATCGGAATGGTCTTGATGGGTCCTACCGGCATGCTCGTCCCTGTCTCTCACGAGCCTTGGGCGGCGTCCAGCGTTGGACAGTTCCGCCCTCTCGGCTCGCCCGATCTCAGCCGGGAGCATAGCACCGGTGCACAGTCGCGATCAAACAGGCCGTGACAACAGCACTTCCCGCCCGCCCTTCCGAGGACTCAGGAACAAGGAATGCGGCCACGCCTTGGACTCGCCGCCGATTCCGCCGCAGTCTCGAGCATCTCTCGCACTTGCTGACAAGCGAGGTCGTTTTGACTGCTGCCCGAGAGCATCTCGGCCAGCTCCCGGACTCGATCCTCGGCAGTGAGCTCGTCGATTCGAGTCACCGTACGGTTCCCAACGACGGACTTCGTCACCTTGAAATGCGAACGACCAAAGCTCGCAAGCTGTGCCAGGTGAGTCACGCTGAGAACTTGGTGGCGAGCAGCGATCCGCTGTAGTCGCTCACCCAAGACGCCGCCGAGGCGGCCTCCGACGTTGGCATCGATCTCGTCGAAGACGAGAACTGGAACGCCTTCATTGTCCGCGAGCCGCTCCCGAAGAACGAGCAGCAGGCGGGCAAGCTCTCCCCCTGATGCGACTGCAGCCAGTGGCTTCAACTCTTCTCCCCGATTCGCACTCACCCGGAGCTCCACACGACCGGCTGCGGTCGCAGTCGAGTCGTCCAGATCTGCCGAAGGGGCCCATGGATGGACCCCCACTTCGAACTGAGTCTCCACCATCCCGAGACCCTTCAGATCTAGCTCGATCTCGGTCGCGAGCCTTTTCCCACTCTGCCGGCGCGTCACTTCGATGGCCCCCGCCCTCTCCCTCAAGGTGGCTTCGAGCGGCGGGATCTCCTTTCTCAACCTCTCGACGGCCTCGTCGTCTCGTCCCATCGTCTTCAGCCGTGAGCGAGCCTCTTCACACCGAAGGAGCACATCGGCTTCAAAGGGGCCGTAGCGAGTCAACAGTCCACGCAACAGCTCGATCCGATCCATCACCTCCTCGGCACGGGCTGGATCGATCTCGGTCTTCTCGATGAGGGAGACGAGACGGAACCCGACTTCGCTCACCTCGTTCCGTGCGGCTTCCAGACGATCGACCAGCTCGCCACACTCTGGCAGGGCTTCTCGACACGAGTCGATTCGCTTCGCCCATCGATGCACGACTTCGATGACCGATCCTTCGTTCTCGTACAGCGCGCCGTGACTCTCGGCCAGCGACGCCCGGATCTCGTGGGAGCGATCCAGCAGCTTCCTTTCGGCCCTCAGTGCCTCAAACTCCCCTTCCCGCACCTCCGCCGCGTCGATCTCCGCCACGAGGACCGCCAACGCCTCACACTCTTCGCGACGCCGCTCGCCGGCGGCCTCCAAGTTTCGGAGCAACGTGCGCCTCGTCCGGAGTGCGGCAAGATCTCGTTGAAAGGCCGCGACCTCATCGGTCAGCCCGGCGAAACGGTCGATCGCGGCACGCTGCGCCGCCGGCACGAGCAACTCCTGATGCTCGTTCTGGCCCTGAATATCCATCAGGCGGCTCGTGACCCTTCGGAGCCGCGTCACAGTCGTGCGACGACCGTTGATCCGGACCTGTCCCGAGCCTTGGCGAGCGATGGTGCGCTCGATGACCAACTCGCCATCGGCCGGGGTAGGCAGCCCCATCTCGACCAGGGACTCCGTCAGGCGCGCCAGCAAGCGCTCGGAGACCACTCGGAACACTCCTCGGATTCGGGCGCTTCGTGCACCCGTCCGGACGTGCGTCGCCATGGCCTTGGACCCTCCGAGGAGCTTCAGCCCACGAATCACCGTCGACTTGCCAACGCCCGTCTCACCGGTCAGGACGTTCAACCCCGATGACCAGTGAAGCCGGGTGGACTCCACCAGCCCCAGATTCCGAATCTCGAGCTCGACCAACATGGGATCTTCCTCACGACAGGACAGAGGGCGGCTCGCTCCGAACTCGAGTTCGGCGGACGCCGAATTCCGAGGCTAGCTTCTGTCGTGAGAGCGGGTCAACTCAATTTTAGGTTTTTGTTAGCAACGCACGCTCGAATAGACAGCATGCAGTTACCTATTTTCTAAAAACAACTTATGGTTCCAGCTGGAAGCTTGGCTACTTTTTCTCGAGTTTGTCGGGCCAGACCCCTTATTCCGAAGGCTTGAAGTGTACGGCGTTCGCCGGGAGCCTCGAGCCGAATCGGTTCGAGGCTTTTTTATTGGTTTGTCACCGAATCTCCACCTTGAGGAGCCCTTCTTGAGATCGCCTCGTCGCCCCGAAGCCACCTCGCTGGTCGATCCCAACGGATGGCTGATCTTCCTCGTAACCTTGGGCGTAGCGGCGTTTCTCTCGATTGCCCTCGACATCGAGTTCAAGTACCTCAGGATCTTGATCGTTACCGAGATCGTGATTCTGGGAATCGTCCTGCCCTTGCGCCGCGCGCGACGACTGCGAGCCGCCCACGAGCGCGAGCGGCGCATGCGCTTCGAACGTTACCGCGAAGAGCTCGGCGCGAGGCAAGCTCCCGATCAGCCCGATACCAAGAGTCCCGCCGACTGAACCGAGCCATCTTCGACATCCAATCGGAGGCGAGCGATCACCTGGCCCTCGACACTCGCAAAGAGGTGAGAAGTCTTCTTCAGCATCTCTAACGATGCGTCAACGGCATCCACGGGGATCCGACCTCCCTGGACCAAACGCGCGCGGTATTGGGATTCCACCTCCACGACTCGCGCACCGGGCAGCTCGGGCAGCGCTCGCTCAATCGGGATCACGTCGCTCCAATCGACATTCTCGGGATCGACTCCCACCTCGACCTGGAAGCAACCGACTCTCTCGCGCCGCAGACCTCCGAGATACGCTCCGGTACCGAGTGCTTGACCGATGTCTCGGGCCAAGGAGCGAATGTAGGTGCCTCCCGAGCACGTGACTCGCCAGGTGACGATCGGAAAGTCATAGCTCAGGGTCTCGAGAGCCAAAACGTGGACTTCTCGCTCTCGCGTTTCCACGGCTTCGCCACGTCGAGCCTTCTCGTAGGCTCGACGTCCTTCGATTCTGACTGCGGAGAACGCCGGGGGGCGCTGACGGACGAGTCCACGAAACCCGGAGACGACCTCCTCGAGTCGATCGGGCGACGGAGCCTCAGCTCCTTCGACGATCTCGATCGGGCCTTCCGCGTCGTCGGTTCGTGAGCTCGCACCCAAGATCCCCTGCGCCCAGTACACCTTGGGAGAAGCGACGACGAGCTCTTGCAGTCGACGGGCTCGTCCGATGACGGCGACTAAGACGCCCGTGGCCAAGGGATCCAGGGTTCCGGTGTGACCCACCCCACGGGTCCGGAGACAGCGGCGCACGGCATCGATTGCCACTCGCGACGTCATGCCGAGTGGTTTGTCCATCACGAGGAATCCCGAACCCGAATCACGTGTCGAAGCCTGCAAGCGATGATCACTCCCTGAAGTCGAGCCGAGCCACGAATCGAGAGATCTGTCGAGAACCCTCGGCAACCGCCGCGGTGCCCGGTACGATTCCAGCCGCCGACCGAGACGTCCGCTCAGATTCCGCGCTCGAACCATCGCACTGCACAGAACACCATGCCACTCGACCTGAAACGATCTCGCATGCTCTGGCTCGCCCTCCTGGGTGCGATCGTGCTGGGCTATTCTCCATCCTTTTTCTCGAACTTCTACAACGAGGACTACCAGTACCTGTCCTACCTCGCCCAGCTCGACCTCGCCGAAGGCCTGGGCCGCTCGTTCGTCCACAACGAGCTCGACATGGCGCACGTACGATTCTATCGCCCCCTCACCTCCGCCAGCCTCGCCTTGGATCTGCGCGCCTTCGGACCGGATCCGGCACCCTATCTCCTGGTCAACCTCGGACTCCATCTACTCGTCGCGGCCAGCCTGGCAATTCTTCTGCGCACACTCGTCGGTCCCACCGGTGCCGCCCTCGGCGCAGTCCTGTTCGCGACCAACCCGTGGTCGATCAATGCAGCCGGCTTCATGGCGGCACGTTCGAACCTCCTGGTCGGGCTCTTCATGATCTGGTCGGTACTCGGGCACCTCCGGTATCGTCGCACAGGACATCGTCTCGCCCGGTGGGGAAGCCTTCTGGCAGCAGCGCTCGCTCTCTGCTCCTACGAGGCGGCCGTCGTCGTCCCGGGACTCCTCTTCGCCACCGAGCTGTTCCTCGCCACTCCGGCCACTCCGTTTCTGGCCCGGCTCCGCAGTGCCGTTCGTCAGACTTGGCCGGCTGCCCTCCTCGTGGTCGCGTACTTCGGACTCCGATACTGGACCCTTGGCGTGTTCATCGGAGCCTACCCCGGACGTGCGGGCGCAGTTCCCGAGCCGTTGCCCCAGCTCGCACGGATTCTGAGTGCCCTCGTCCAGCTCGCGACGCCCTGGTCTCTCGAGCTGTCGCCCGAGAGCCGCTCCTCGACCACGCTGGTCGTGGGCATGACGGCTCTGGCCGGCTTTCTTTGGCTCGTCTTTCGACATCGTGCCCGCGCGTCGATCGTGCTGTTCGGTCTCGCCTGGGCTCTCGCTGCCGCCGTGCCGCTGTATCAGGTTCCGGATCTGCTCCCGCTCTCGGGTCGACGTTGGTACCCCGCGAGCATCGGAGTCGCCATCGTGACCGGTCTCCTTCTCCGCGGCAGCGGGCGCTCGAGGGGCGTCGTCGCACGCGCGTTGCTGACCGTCGCACTCCTCTGGGCAGGGGCCTCGTGGGTGAGCCTCTTCCGAAACGCCGACCTGCTCAAGACGACGAGCCAGCGCCAGGAGCATGTCCGTCACCAGATTCTCGCCCTCCAGTCGACGCGTGATGGGCAGCGGCCGCTCTTCGTCGTCTTTCGACAAGGCTTCGAGAGCAAGTACGTCAACGAGGAGTTCCAGATCCTTCTCGCCGAGTCGCTCTCACCGCCGTTCACGAAGGAGCCACAACTCGTCTTTCCGATCAACACGAGCGAGCGACCGTCGGCCGCCGAGCTGAAATCGCTTCCCGGGGATCTCGTGTTCGTGGACACCGATGGAACACTGCGTCCGGGGCTGCCGCCAGAGCTCCCGACCGGTCGAGAGCTCAGTGGACTCCGACTGCTCCCGACCCTCTTCCGGCAGCGTTCTCTACCACTCGACTTCGTCCAGGACCTGTGGCTTCCGTTGGCACCGTCGAGCCACCGGCGCCTGCGAATGACCTTCGTGACCCAAGCCGCCATCGTGCGGGTCGAAGTTCGGCCGATCCAGCGCCTCCCCTTCTCCGATCTGGTCACGGGCCAAGAATACGAGCTCATTCGCGTCATGGACTCCACGCTGCTGCGCGACTGTGTGCGACCTGTCGTCCCGGGCCGTCCGTGGCCCTTTTTCCTCTACGTGGAAGCTCTGGACGAGAGCGGTGAGGTCGTGGCACGCAGTGAAATAGAGCGGCTCGAAATCATCCGTCGAGACTGAGCGAGATCGCTCCAATGCCCCTGAAATCGGTGCCAACCACGACGCCACCCGATTCGAGAAAGATCTTCGATCCGCTTTGGCGCTCAATCTCTCGGGGAGGATCTGTCGAATTCTCTGGCAAGCCGAATATCATGAGAACAACTCGACGACTGAGCCTCGGTCCCGCGCGAACGGCGACGGAGCTCGATCCCCTTCGACGAACGGAGTCGGTCATGCCGCGATGTCAGCGGTTCCTCACGATGGCGCTGCTTATCGCAACGATGCTCACGATCTGTGGCTGCCACTACAGCACACGGTGCCTGACAGGACGCAGCTTCTTTCCCTGTGCCATCGAGCGCTGCGGGCTCCAGTTCGACGTCGATCGAGTCTTCGAGTTCCACGTGATCGACACCGAGGGCAATCCGCAACCAGCGGACGTCTACGTCGACGGCACCCTGGTGCTGGCCGGCGAGTCGGGTCGTCGCCTCGAAGTGGCGTTCGACTCGGCAAGCGAACGGTACGGGTGGCTTCCGGTCGAGGTCGAGGTGCGCACTCAAGGCCGCGAGCCTCAGAAGCGCCGATTAGTCTACGACGACGCGACACATCAGGTCTTCTACGTCGCTCGCCTCGAAGAACGATGAGAACGGCGAGGACGCCGACCGAGAAGTCCGAGCATCTTAGCTCGGGCAAGGGCGCATGACGCCCCGACTCCGCGCCCTTCGACTCTTCCGGCTCACCTGGATCGCTCTCTTGTGCGGGGTCTGGCCGTTTGGATGTCGGGCGGCCGAGCTGTTCCAGAACGATCACCTGAGCTTGCACCTCGAAAGCCATCCTGTCTTCGGACGCACGCTCTCCGGGGTTTCCAGCTCCGAGACCGGGACTCACTTCCCGACAGGTGGCCCCCTCTGGAGACTCGACCTGCATCGCGGCGATGGAATCGCTCATAGAACACTGGATCCGACAGGCCCCGTTTCAGTCGATCGTCGCGCCGACAGCGGAGACCAAGTTGCCGTCCTGACTTGGTCGAACATCCCACTCGAGAGCGCGCAGCTGCGCGTGCGGGTGATCCTCCGCCTCTCGGACGATGTCAATCGCGTCCGGGCCAGAATCGAAGTCGACTGGCCGATCCCTCATCCGGATTGGCGCCTGACCTCCGTGCAGTTTCCTGTCCTCACGCTCCATGCACCGGAGTCCCATGCCGGCCTTCCGGTCTCCAAGGAAGCCGCCTTCCTGGTCCGAGGCTGGGAGCAGGGCTTGGTGTATCGAGACCCGTTCCGCACCGCCCGCGCCCAGGATGGAACGGCTCTTCCCGGCGCGCATCCGGGCCCCCATCCCTTGCAGTTGCAAGCCTTCGGAGGGCGTGGACTGCCGAGCGTGCTCTATCTCCAGACCACTGATCGCGTTGGATACCGCAAGGACTTCCGCTGTCTCGGAACGGGTGAGGCACTCGAGCTCTGGGTCGAGCATCCGGCTCCCGATTGGGAGAGCTCCGGCAACGCGCTCTCGCTGCCCTATGAGGTCCACTTGGGTGTCGTAGCGGTGGACGACGAGCTGCTCGACGACCCATGGCTCGCCGTCGGGAAGGCCTATCGCGACTGGGTCGAGACCGAAGGCCAGCTGACGGCTCTCGCGCCACGACATGGGTCGGGCACGTCCCGGCCGCTCGCCTCGGCACGCGATCGAATGCGCGGCCGCACGTTCACAATCCATTGCCGAGACTCTCGAGCCGGAGAGCTCGCTCCACACGATCTCGCCACCCGCGCTTGGTCGTACGTCGATGTGCTCGATCGATGGCAGGCCTACTTGGGTGCGCCGCCGGAAGAGATGGTCGGGGTCTTTGCTCGTTGGCACGCCGTCCATCGCGATCGCGACCTCGCCCAGGTTCCTGCCATCGCGTCCCGAGCCGTGACCGGCTTGACCGCAGCATTGAGCGAAGCTCGTGGTCGTGGATACTCGGTGGTTCTCGGAACGTCTCCGATCGTGACCGGAATCGCCGAGCCCCATTTTCGCGACCTGATCGATCCGGGTGGATCGGGCGTTCATCGACTGGAGCCGGGCCAGCCGGTCCGATGCTCGGAGCCCTTGCCCGGCTTGGTCAGCGTCCTCGCCTGCCTCGGTGATCCTCGCGCCGTCGAGTCGTACAGCCAGATCACGGCGTCTCTCCTCGAGACACACCCGGCTGCAGGAGTCTACTTGGACGCCTTTGCGGGGCCTCCCGTGCGGCTCTGCTCGGGAGGCCACGACGGAACGCCGCACGCAGGCGGAGGCGGAGCCTACTTCCATGCCGGCCGTCGCGAGGTGCTGTCTCGGCTTCGAGCGCTTCCGGGTGATCCGATCTTGGTGAGCGAGACTCTGGATGAGCTGCTCATCCCCGATCTCGACGGGGTGTCGATGCTGCTCGGCCGAAACATCGCCGGGGGTGCTCCTCAGGGAGAGTGGGTTCGAGCCGTGCCTCTCTGGACGAGCGTCTACCACGCCTATCAGCCCGTGCTCGGCTTCTTTGCGGACTCCGTCACGCAGACGCTCGCAGCGGCGCCGCGCTCGATTCGCAACGCGGAGGCATGGCGCTACCTGTTCACGTTGCACTTCTTGGCTGGAAGTCGACTCGGATTCGCCGACGATCTCCGCAACTTGGCCATTGCGCCGGGATCCCTGGACGAGCCGCTGAGCGATGCCGACTCCCTCGCCATGGAACCGGCTCAGTCCGAAGCCGCGGGACACTTGGGTCAATTCCTTCGCGCGCTCTACAGGGAGCAAGCGCCGAGCGAGGCAGGCGAGCTCTTGCTCTGGGGTGACTTGGAATCGCCGCCGATCGCGCTCGAGTCGGGGACCACCTGGCGTGACGAGCCACTGCTGACGCTCTTGGCCTGGGCGGCGTATCGTCAGCCGACGTTCGTTCCGATCCGACTTGGAGGCTCTCTTCGGGACGGAGGACGGACGACCGCGATCCTGAGCAGTCACTGGACCTCGCGCGTGGCCACCGACGCCGAGGGTTGGATCTTCGTGAACTGGACCTCGGAGGCCGCTCAGCTCCGCTGTCGACTGACACCTTCACGCGAGCTCGATATGGCCGAGGCGGAGTGGCAGGTCGAAGGGCCGGGCGTGGTTCGCTGGGAAGGCGCCGATCTCGTGCTCTCGCTGCCTCCGGCCTCGATTCAGCGAGTCGAGCTCGGGAAGCGCCAAGCGAGACTACGCGAGTGAAGAACGGCCGCTAGCGAGTCTTGACCGGCTCCACGATTCCAAGTTCTTCGATGCGAGCCTTGAGGGAAACGATCTCGGCTTCGATCTTCTGGAGCGCTCTCCCCAGGTGCGAATCGAACGCGGGCGGCTGGAGATCAGCATCCGGGATCTCGACCTCTACCACCGGAATTCCATCCGGCAACGAGATCCCGAGGTCGCAATCGCGTGCGGACGCGGGTCGGAAGATGAGGATAGGTCGATCCGCATCGGGGCTCGGCTCGTTGAGATCGATCTCGTCGTCGACGAGCACTCCGAGAGGGATCCCGAAATACTGCGCAATCCTCCGACAAGTGTGGATCTGCGGGTTTTGCCCCCGCTCGGTCCCCTTGACCATCTCCCAGAGCGTCGTCTTGGAGATCCCGGTCGAACGAGCGAGCTCGTCCAGAGAAGAGATCCCCTTCTCGATCATCAGTTGCCGAATCTTAGCGGAGAGCTTCATGGAACAACCTCGGACGGTGGTCCTCCCGGGCGGCTGGAAGAAACCCGCGCCGTCATCAGAGAATCAGTCGGCCATCGATACGGAGCTGGAACACGCCACGGAAGCTCGAAAGCTCGATCACGCGGCGATGGGGCTGCTCGACGTAGAAGTAGTACTTGAGGAGCGTCTGTCGGTGGATCGGCACGACACTGTGTCCCGACGGGCTGAACACGTCGAGCGAGTCCTCACGGACTCGAGTCATGCGCGAGGCGCGAATCGGTTGTCCGGCACGCGTCCGTCGACCGTTGGCCCAGAAGTGGGTGTGGTCGATCCGCATCGAGACGATGTGGTCCTCTTCGTCATGGGCGAGCTCGACCAGGTGTCTCTTACCGTCCGAGAACAGAGCCCCGGTCGTTTCCTTTCGAGTCAGCGACTGGGCCCAGGTAGTCGACGAGAGCAAGGTGCCAGCGACTCCAACCGAGAAGGCCCCCGCCAAGAATTGGCGTCGGCTGCTTCCCGTGGGTCGATCCATCATCCGATCAGGCATGCGAGTGTCCTCACTCATCTTAGTTGCAAGGTGATGGGCTCGTAGTTTTCGTCTTGATTGAAGTATTCGATCACGAGAGTGTCGCCGGGATAGAGGTTGCCGAGCGGAATCGAAACCGCGACATGAGTCGCATCGCTCGTACCCGTAACCGCCAACATTCCGTTCACGAATATCTCGATCCCCTTGGACCCGTTCGGTCCAACGAAAGTCACATTCAGGTTCTCTGGGACTCCGGCCTCGGGGGGGTTCGGCTCAAACGTCAGGCTGTGATCCCTGCCGTTCGGAGTACCTTTCTGAGCGGCCATCTATCGCATCTCCCTAAAACGATCGTCGGCGGTTCCATTCTCACTCGACGTGTCGTCGAAAGCCCGGCTCATCACTGGGGACTCCCGTACTGCCTTGGTCGGCGCGTTTTGCCGGTAGCGCTTCTGAACCGTCTGAACGGCTTTCCGCACACTTGGATGCGGGTGATCGGCAATTGACGTGAGAAGCGATTCGTGGTGCGGATTCAAGTACATGCCGATGCCGTAGACCAAATCCCGCAATGCTTCGGGGTGGGTCTCGGAGGTGAGACGGGCCAGCAGATGAGGCAGTGCGTCTTCGTCTTTCAGGGAGCCCAGAGCAATGGCCGTCTCTTGTCGAATGACGGGGTGCCAGTGCCAGAGCAATGGGACGAGGACTGAAGCGCGCTCAGGGCTTGCCGGAGCGCAGGACTTGAAGAAGATCACGGCTTGCCGGAGCGCGGCGGGCTCGATGTCGCGCGACCGGATGAGCCTTTCGAAGAAGGCGGAAGCCACGTCGATGTCGAGCAGGCGTCTCGACACCAGGCGGCCCAGTGTTTGGAGAGCCTCTTTCCGCTCGGACCTCGGTCGCTGCAGGAAGGCTTCATGCAGACCATCCAATCCGGCCAGGCTCCCGGGCGACACATTCCACAGGCTCGCCAGAGTCGTCAGGTCGCCTTGGCGCCGAACGCTCCAGTACTCCTGCTTGGAGATCGCCTTCGACGCGAAGGTCTCTTCGCTCGGGCCGAGACCGCGAGTAGCCACGACCAACAGCGCCATCGCCAGGATTACCGCCGCCCACCGCTCCCAGGCGACTCGCGAGGTCGACGAGGTGGACGACCATCCGAGGAAGCGCAAACGCGAGGCGCTCGGCTCGACCGACTCGACACGGCGTGGCCGCGTCGCAGAATCGAGCTCCGATATCGGGACTCTCTCACCCAGATAGAAGACCGCGGGCTCGTCCGGACCCAGTGAATGGATCGTTCCTCGAAGGAACAGACCCGCTCGACCCGGGCTCTGGAACGTGTAAACGATCCCGTCCTTGAACTGCACGTCGTCCAAATCGAGACAACTCCCCGTTGGGACCTCGATTCGACATTGCAGTTTTTCCATGGGAGCGATCCTGACGTCGGCGCCTCTCTCGCTCGGGCCAACGGCCCGGCTTCTTCCACGCCCCAATCAGAGTCGAATCCCTGGAAGTCGTCAAGGCAAAAGAGGATCCGTCAGAATCGACTCCCGCTCCTGCGCGATGGGGCCTCACACACCATCCCACTCGACCAAGGGGAAAACCTGACCCTCTGCCACGACCCGACACGGAATCCACGCCCCGATTCACACGCCGGCTCTCGACGACCCCCGTGACCTTCGCAGAGGCGTCGATCGTGACTCCATTGAGCACCGGATCACTGCGCCCGCGTCCTGCGAACGCTCACACTCCTTCTTCCGATTCGCTTCGGACGTTCCCCCTTTCGGCCCCGCTTCCTATAATCTCGCCACCTGCAGGCGACCGGCCCGGGGGTGGTGGTCCGGTCGCGTGCGTCGAGCTCGCCTGCGCACGCGATGATCGGTTCCACTCCGGGACGGCTTCGAAAGCCTTCGTTTCCTCCTCTCCGTTCCCAAGGAGGCATCGCGATCCAACATGAGTGCTGACCACTTGACCTTTCTCTCCGAAGTCGCAACCGACCTTCAGCTCTCCCAGCCGTCCGTGCAGGGAGTCCTCTCATTGCTTGCGGAAGGCGCGACCGTCCCCTTCATCGCT
This sequence comes from Planctomycetota bacterium, assembly GCA_029260795.1. Taxonomy (GTDB): domain Bacteria; phylum Planctomycetota; class OFTM77; order OFTM77; family OFTM77; genus OFTM77. Next base: position 106,321 of record JAJDCO010000130.1, read on the forward strand.
CGCTACCGGAAAGAGCGCACCGGCGGACTGGACGAGGTGCAGATCCGTAACATCCGGGACCATCATTCCGAGCTTCAGGCGATCGCAGATCGACGGGCCACGATCCTCAAGTCGCTTCGAGAGAACGGCCATCTGACGGATGCGTTGGAAAAGAGGATCGGCGCCTGCACCGATCGCACCCAGCTCGAGGACCTTTACCTCCCCTTCAAGCCGAAGCGACAGACCCGGGCGAGCAAGGCACGCGACAAGGGTCTCGGCCCACTCGCCGAGAAGCTCCTCGCTCAGGACTTTGGGCGTACCCAACCCGAGGAGCTGACGGCACCCTTCCTCGATTCCGAGAAGGAGGTCGCGACCGCCGCCGACGCCCTGAAGGGAGCGAGCGACATTCTCGCCGAACAGTTCGCCGAGGACGCCTCCATCCGCGAGCTCGCCCGGCAGCACTGCCAGAAGCGCGGAGTGCTGGTGTCGAAGGCGATCGACGCCGAGTCCGCGGATGCGGCGAAGTTCCGCGACTACTTCGACTTCTCCGAGCCGCTCGAGACCTTGCCCTCCCATCGGATCCTCGCGTTGCGTCGAGGCGAGAAAGAGGGCCATCTCCGGTTGACCATCGACCTCGACGCCGGCGAAGTGCTCGGTGTCATGCGGCGCCGATTCATCACGGCCATGCCCGCTTCGCCAGCGTACGAGTTTCTCTCGACGGCGATCGAGGATGCCTACAAGCGCTTGCTCGCGCCCTCGGTCGAGACCGATGCCCGCCTGGTCCTCAAGCAACGCGCCGACCAGGACGCGATCACCGTCTTTGCCCACAACCTGCGCAATCGCCTTCTCGATTCACCGCTCGGCACGCGACCCGTCCTCGCAGTCGACCCCGGCTTCCGCACCGGCTGCAAGCTGGCCGTCATCGACCCCACCGGTCGCTTCCTCGCCAACGACGTCATCTACCCCCACACCGGCGCCGGAGGAGCAGCCCAGGCCGCCGAGAAGACTCGTCAAATCATCGAGCGTCACGAGATCGAGTACGTCGCTCTCGGGAACGGAACCGCTTCTCGCGAGAGCGAGACGTTCCTCAAGAGCTCTCTCGGCGAGCTGTCTCGCCGCATCACGATCGTGGTCGTCAACGAAGCCGGCGCCAGTATCTACTCGGCCTCCGAGGTCGGCGGTGAAGAGTTTCCCGACTTGGATGCGACAGTGCGTGGCGCCATCTCCATCGGTCGCCGACTGCAAGATCCGCTGGCAGAGCTCGTGAAGATCGATCCCAAGAACATGGGCGTCGGTCAGTATCAGCACGACGTGAATCAGACCGCCCTCAAGAGAAGCCTCGCCGAGACGGTCGAATCGTGCGTGAACTTCGTGGGCGTCGACCTGAACACCGCGTCGCGTCACCTACTCGCCTACGTCTCAGGCATCGGCGAGTCGTTGGCGAGGTCGATCGTCTCTCACCGCGACGAGAAGGGGGCTTTTCGATCTCGCCGTGAGCTCCTGAAGATCCGCGGCTTCGGAGCCAAAGCCTTTCAGCAAGCGGCCGGCTTCCTTCGCATCCGCGAAGCCGAGAGTGCCCTCGACAACACGGGGGTTCATCCCGAGTCCTATGCCGTCGTCGAAGCGATGTGCAAGCGCGCCGGTCTGAAGATCGAAGAGCTCATTCGAAACGAGTCGACTCTCCAATCGATCCAACTCGAAGACTTCGTCACGGACGAGGTCGGACTCCCGACGCTTCAGGATATCGTGCACGAGCTCGAGAAGCCGGGCCGCGACCCGCGCACCGCCTTCCAGACGGTTGAGTTTCGCGAGGACGTCCACGAGATCTCCGATCTGGAAGAGAGTATGGTGCTGGAGGGCAAGGTCACGAACGTTACCCAGTTCGGAGCGTTCGTCGACATCGGAGTCCACCGTGACGGCCTCGTCCACGTTTCCGAGCTCGCGAACCGATTCGTCTCGGATCCCGCCGAGGTCGTCCAAGCCGGCCAGATCGTGCGCGTGAAGATCATTCAGATCGACCGTGAGCGCAACCGGATTGGATTGAGCATGAAAGCGATCGAGCGAGAGACGGCCGCCGGGTCGGAAGCGATGACACGTGGACGACGGTAGACGGCTCGGCTTCTTGGTCGCTCGACGGACTGCTGTCGTACTGATACTCGGCGGCAGCCTCTCGCTCTCGGCTTGTCGCGTCGGCGAGCTCAGCGATGCTCGAGAGGCCTACCGCTCCGGCGACCGAGCTGGAGCCGAGAAGCTCTATCTTTCCCTTCTGGAAGACGCGCCGTCTTCTCCACTGATCCGCATCGAGCTGGCGCACCTCTATGCCGAGGCGGGCGCGCTCGATCGAGCCTTCAGAATGCTGTCGCGGATCGGTCCGGTTCGCGAGCCGAGCTGGATCGACGCTCTCGCCGCCACTCTCGGTCGCCTCGGTGGGGCCTACCTCGAACAAGGAAAGAACGAGACGGCGGCGCGCTGCTTTGCGCGCGCCATCGCACTGTGGCCGGGCAGTGCCGACCTCTTCGACGCCCTGGGTCGGGCCGAGTTCCGGCGGGGGCATCATCGACAAGCGATCGGTCCCTTCCTCACCTCGATCGCGCTCGCACCCGAGAACGACGGTGCCTACTTCTATCTCGGCCTCATCGATCAGATCTCACCGACCCTCGACGATACCCTCGCGTCGCATCACGAGGCCCTCGAGGAGCGCCCCACGGACGCGGCCCTGAGCTACCGCGTCGGTGTGCTGCACGAGGTCCGCTGGCGGTGGCGACATGAGCCTGCCGATCGGCGAGCTGCGCTGGATGCATTCGAGCATGTCAGTGCTGAGCGGCCCGACTTTGCCAACCCGTGGTTTCACCGATATGCGCTCCTCGGTGCCGTCGACGACCCGGCAGCACCCACCTTCTTCGAGCGCTACCGAGCGCTGCGCAAGCTTCAGGGCCTCCGAGCGCCCAGCGCGAACCTGGCAGACATCCTCCTCCTGCCCATGCGGGTCGGCAACTCCGAGGGCGGGCTCGAGCAGATTCCGCCGACGGATCAGTCGTAGCGCATCCGTGCAGTGACGCCATCGAGCTCTCGATGAGCGACGAGCCGGACCCAGCGTGCCTGATAGCCTTCGGGGAACTGGTGCGTGATCGGCGTTCCCGACTTGAGCTCGAATGACGCGTAGGGCACCCAGCGTCCGCGACCGGTGACGTCGGCCTCGACCGTCACTCGCCCTCCCCGCTCGCCGGCAAGGCTCAGCTCGAGGCGCTTCCGATCGTATCCGTACATGAGGAGCGCTTCGCTCGGGACCGCCGGATCCACGCGATCCGACCGCCACAGCGTTGCGCTGCCCCGTGGCTTGCCCAGCTTCCAAAGATCGTCGACGTTGCCGAGCCACACCGCTGCCTGTCCATCCTCGGTCCGCACCACGTGGCCATCGGCTTCAGCATCCGCCCGGACACCCACCAGGACCAGGAGCCCCCGCCACGAGCAGAAATCGGTGATTCGCTTGCCATGGGTCGCGACCGGACGGAGCCCCCACAATCCGCCTGAGTTTTCGCGCGGCTTCTCGTAGAACGTCCCGCCGATGTGCAGTAACGAGCGCTCGGTCACCACTTCCCGTTCGCGACGCTCGGGAAGCACCGCCTCCACGAGGTCGAGAACGGGGAGCAAGAACCTCGATCCGCCCGCGCTCAAGTGAGCTCCGTCCTCGTCCAGGAGGAGGTCGGATTCCTTGACAGCGGCGCGGGCCGCGAGCCATTCGCCAGCTTCCGGATCGTCGGGAAGGCTCATCGAGAGACCTGCGTCGAGCTCGAAGTAGGAGGGAATCCCGGTCCTTTGCAAGGGATCAACGCATTGGATCAAGCCGTGAAGCGTCCCCAGGCTTCCCCCCCTCGGTCGCACGATGCCGCCGAGCCACGGTTGGTCATCGGTGCGCTCGGCCAATCCTGAGAACAAGGCCGCGGATCGAGCCGGACGAGTGTCCTCCGTGGTCAGCATGAACACGGCCTGCACGTCCGCGGCCGAACGGTCGACGCGCAAGCGCACCCACTCCCCACTTTCGGTCGGCTCGAACGTGAGCCAGCGATAGGCGCCCGGTGGAACGGTGATCCGATGCCGCGCTTCGTACACACCCTGACCGGAGGCGTCGACCTCGACCGTGAAAGTCACCGGCTCTGGCCCACGTTGAGTTAGGTGAAGCACGCGATTTGAGTAGCCCGCGAAGAGAAACGGATCGCTGCTCTGCTCCGCTTCGACGTCATCTCCCAACCAAGGCCCGCCCCAGCCCAAAGCGGGACCGAGATCCTCGGAGAGGTGATCGGCCGACGAGAACCAGAGGTTCGATTGGGCCTGGCCGACCAACGCATTATCGAAGAGGGAAGCGTCGTTGCAGGCGAAGACGAGTCGATCTCCCCAGGCGCAGAAATCGACGAACATCTTGAGGTGATTGGCGATCGGCCGCAGACCCGCTGTCGCGCCGCGCCGAAAGCCCCCCGGAAGATCGAAGAGCGTCCCGCGAGTGTCGGCGAGGAACCGGCTCCGACCGATCTCACGGATACGGGGCCACTCCGTATGCCAGCCGTGGCGCCCATCGTAGGTGAAGCTCGCCTTCGGTAATCGAAACGTGCTCCACTCACCGTCGTCCAGCAAGCGAAGCAAGCCGGACCGACGATCCCAACCAAGGGCCCAGGCCGGCTCGTCCTCGGAGGTCGCGCCCCCCAGTCCGCCGGGACCGGTGACCTCGGTATGCGGTCTCCGAGACCAAACGACCCAACGCCGACCGTCCCAGGTTGCCAACGCTCCGGCGTCTTCGTCCGAAGCGGGCTCACCACGATGATCGTGGTCGCCGACGATGACCGTGCCTCCCGACGGGTCCGACTCCCCATTGTTGGTCACGATCAGCCGACCCTGGGTCGTCGTCGCCCCCTTGCCGTGCCAGCCCGGAACGGGCTTCTTGAAGAGCCGCTTCACATCGAGGCTCTTCAGATCGACTTCGTAGACCGCTCCTTCCATCTCGACGAAGTACACCAGTCGTTCGGGCTTCTCGAGGTGCCGCGCCGTCGCGGTGAGACGGCCGACGAGTTGATCGATTTCGATCACGCGCACGTGACCCGCCGCGTCGATGACATACGGTCCGATCACGAGCTGCTGGGTCTCGCGATGGATCAGTCGGTTGGCATGTGTGCCTCCGACGCTCTCATCGAGTCGATGGAGGCGGAGCTCGCCATCGATGCGGTAGAGACCATCCGTGCTGCCGTTCGGAAAGTGAGGCGGGTAGGTCAGGCACCAAAGGGAACCCGCCCAGGGAACGATCGCCCCCACGCCACACTCGCGATGCTGGTTGAACATCGCCAGATGCGGATAGATCCCGGATACGAAGCGGGACTCGGGCGGTGTGCTCGCGACCTCCTGGTCCTGAAGCGGGATGACCACGGACACGAGCAGCAGTGAAATCACGATTCCGGTCACGGATGATCTCCTGGATACGGAACTCGTCGGCGAGCGCGCATCCTAACCAGCATTCCATGCGTCGACGAATCGAGACCCCGGCCGGTGCAGCGGCTAGCGGCGATCGTCGTCGGAGTTCAAGCTCGGCTCCCGTGGAAGCAGAAGGTCCTTCAGCTCGGGCGCAAACTCCTCGGCCAAGAACCGGCGCCAGGCGGTCTCGTCGTCCGGCACCTTCCTCTTGCCAGTGATCCAGGCAAGTCGCTTGAAGGTCGCCCTTCGATTGTCCTCGTATCGCGAGGAGAGGCCGCGAACGATCTTCGGAAGCCTCGCCTTGATCTGCAGCTCGCCGGACGTGCCCAATCGGAGGAGATCATCGAGGACGCGGTCGATGATCTTCTGAGCCCCTTCGCGGACTTCGGGCTCGACGTCTTCCGACGCCTCGAAGAGACAGGGCAGGGCCGGGGCGCCAATCGACACCAAGACCGTCTCGAGCATCTGTCGGTACTCGGTGCTCTCGAGCAGGCCCGCCCTCCGCAGCTGCTGGGCGAGCTGCGAGCGAAGCTGCTCCATGTTGTCGCTCTGCAAGCCGGAGCGAACATGCTGAATCTTGCTCTTGATGCGCTCCGCCTCTTGCGCGGCTTCGACCTTGGCCAGCTCGTCTTCGAGCTCCTGGATCTGAAGTCGACAGTCGGCCACGTACTCCCGGAGGTGCCGGCGAACATACGAATCGATCTTCGCATCTTCCTCCCGGCGCCCCGGGAAGCGCACCTCCAACACCCACTCCCCGAGAACACTGGGTACGACGCGCTCGCCTTGCTCGATGAGCAGACGGATCACCGCTCCCCGAATCGAGGTCATCTGCTGCCCGGTCAGATCCGGAAACTCTCGCTTGATGACGTTCTGCCCATGCAAGAACTTCAAGGTCTCGAAGAGGCGAGCCAGTCCTTGACGATAGGTCTTGGGCAGAAACGCGGCGGTGCAGTCGCCCTCGCCCTGCGCGTCCTTCCGTTGTCCACTCACGGGACCCGGTCGGCCGCTGACGGTATTCCACCAGGTTTGCAACTCTTGGCGAGTCCGAAACGGAGTGTGATATCCGTCGAGGCGAGCGAGGCCCGGGGCAGCCCCCAAGCTGAGGGCCAGGAGCAGCCCGATCGACACGGATGATCGCATCGCGATTCCCTTTCTCTGCCACCTGCCTGATGCCTCCGGCCGCCCCATCACCGGCGACCCCTCCATGTTCTCCGGAATCTCCTTCGGTTCCAGACCGGACTCGACGCGGGCTCGTTAATCGCGTCTTAGCGTTCGTCCGGTACGCCGCTCCTCGGGCCGATTCGCGAGTCAGCGGATTGGCCTGCTCCGAGGGAGCCCTATCACTCGCCCCCCTCAGCAACCCCTTGTCCTTAATCAGCAACGGTTTCGACTGATCCGACCTCTGCGCCCCGGCTCTCAAGACGATCCGGGCCGAGGATCGAAGTAAGCGGGAGCTAGACCCACAAGAACGACACGAGCGGTGAGGCTCATGAACCGACCGACATTGCCGACCCACCACCGTCTACTGCTCGTGATCCTCGTCGCTCCACTGCTTTCGTGGCACCTCGGTAACGACCGAGATGCCGATCTGCGGGCGAGGATCGCCGAGGTCGATCGCGCACTGTACGACGGAGCACTCGGCCCGGCCGAGGCGGCTCTGACCGACCTCTTGAAGCACCCGGTCGCCGAGCCGACCTTTTGGAGCTCGATCGGTCGATTGCATGGACGACGGAATCGACTGGATCAGGCGGAGGCCGCCTTCCGCCGCGCCGCCAGGGAGTTCGAGACCCTGGGCGAGATCGCTCGAGCTGCCGAGGCACGACGCGAGCTCGGCCACGTGCTCTACCGACAAAAGGACTTCCCGGGAGCCGTTGCCGCACTCAGGCTGTCCGAGAAGTCGGGCGTGGCGGTGAATCGTCCTCTGCTCGACCTCCTGGAGGTGTTCGCCACATCGCGCCCCTACGAACTCCAAGCGGGGGTCGTCGAGACGACGGTTCCCATGGAGATCGAGATCGTTCCGACGATCGATGTCTTCCTGGGTGACCAGGGTCCTTTTCGATTCGTCGTCGATACCGGTGCCGGTCTCTCGGTCGTGGCGAGCCACGTCGCCGAGCGCTGCGGTGTCCGGACTTTGGCGGAAGCGAAGGCCTACGGTGCCGGAGGCAGCGCGTTGATTCCGATCGACCTGGCTCGCCTGGAGGAGCTCCGGATCGGGAAGATTCCGATTCGGAACGTCCCGGTGGCCGTGGTCGAGAGTCGACGCTTGGAGTTCGAGCTCCGTCAGCTGGACGAGCCTCTGCGTCTCGATGGGATCATCGGACTTCCGCTGCTGCGAGAGTTCAGCCAGGTCCGACTCGATTTCGCGACCGGTCAGCTCCGACTGTCGTACGGACCACGAGCGTCCTTGGAGTCGACCGGACATCCGATCTCGTTCGTGAAGGACCAGCTCTACGTCGAAGTCCAAACGGCTGAGGAAGAACCGTTGCACTTCTTCGTGGACACCGGGGCCAACGTCAGCTCGATCACCGACCAAGGCCTCGCCCGCATCACGGTCGACCCGGACGATCTCCGAACCAGCGAAAAGAGCGTCTTCGGTGCCGCGGGTCAAAAGCAAGTCGAGCAGGAGTTTTCGCCCGTCGAGCTGCGCCTCGGCGAACGGCGCTTTCAGCGCCCGGCCCTGATCGTCGAGACGACGGATGCGCATCAGCGCCGTCGAGTTCGCCGCGATGGAGTGCTGGGAAGCGACCTCATGGAAGCCGCCTGCGTCGACTTCGACTTCGATCGGATGAGTATCTTCTGGCAAGGAGAGTTGCCAGAGGCTCGCTGAGCTCCGCGAATCTCGGGCGGAGTCGAAGGCTCCGCCCCGAAGGGCTCACTGTGCCTGCGCGCGCCGATCCTCGGGAGGCAAGTACAGACCGCTCGCCGCTCTCCGCCGTCCGCTCCAGCGACGACGCTCCCAGTCGGCCCAGAGCTTCGAGATAGCCGTTCGCTCCCACTCGATCGCTTCATCGAATCGGACGAACTCGAGCTCACGTTGCTTGAACTCGGGAAAATGGCGAATCCGGCGCCCATTCACGAGCCGAGGTGGAAGCACCTCGTGGAGGATCTCGTGGTACATCAGGTACTCGAGATAGAACCGGGGCACTCGGCGATCGTCCAGCATCCGGTTGATGGAGATCAGGTTGTTGATGCCCGGCGCCTGCTCGCACCACTGACCCATCGTGTGACGCGACACTCGGGTGGACCAGGTCAGATCGAGGCGAATCAGCTTGCGAGGGAAGTAATCGCGACGCACCTGGTGATAGACCTCGTCGAGGTCGTGCACGGCGCCGGCCGATCCGATCACTTTGGCAGGACCGTGGTGGCGGAGATTCGCCATCTCGATTCGGCGGTGATTCTCGTGCAGAAACCCATGGATGGCCTCGCCGCACTGGGCGGCGGCCCGACGCGACAGAGGCAGGAAGCAGCTCCTGAGGACTCCTTCGAGGACTTCCGTCGAGGCGTCCCGGAATACATCGTGCATCCGAAGTGTCGCCGCCTCCCGCCGCCGACGATAGCTGATCATCGTCGAGCGGTTGAAGGTAAACACGATGTCGATGGGGAACCGAAGACCCAGGCGGCGTGCGATGCGGCGCACACGCTCGAAAGCCCGACGGTCCCGGCTGCTTTGGGCACGTTTCATGGCTGCAACCGAATTGCAACCAGAGGGTCCCTCCCCAGCGACCTCCGGAAAGCGATTCCATGGGAGTTGTGAGACGTCCCGGTTCAACGCTCCGTCGGAAGGGAGCGTCGGGTGAGCGACGACTGGTCACGCACCCGGGACGGCCTCAAATACTACCACACACGGCGGATTGCACAAGCCTCGACGTAACTCGCCGGAACACACATAAACATCTTTTGCGTAGATATTTATGTTGACACGACTTAGCTCGCGACACCGCAGAGACTTGCGCCGAGTGACGCCATAATCCCATTCAAATAAATAGGTTACAGCATCACGCCTTCTCCGAGCGAGAGCTCGCCGGCTCGACCGCGACTGAAGGCCCTCAATATACAGATATCAAAGGATTTAAGACTCTGCAGCCGGAGTCGTCGCTCGTGAGGGTCGCTCTCGTCGAGGCTGTCGCAACCGGGGTGCGGGCGCCGGGAGGCATTCGATCCAGCCAAGGTGGGCGGCACAGCGGAACCGAATCGGCAGGACGACGGCCCCCAAACCGCGGCTCACGAACAAGTGTGAGCCTTCCTCCTCGAAGTGGCCTCCGTGATAGCCATGTCGGGAGTGCTTCAGGATGGGGCCGATCCAGGGCAAACAGATCTGCCCGCCGTGCGTGTGACCGGAGAGGACGAGATCGAAGCCCTCTCGTCGAGCGGCCGGGAAGGCGTCCGGATGGTGGCTGAGCATGACCCGCGGTAGCTTCGGATCCAAACCGGACATCGTCTTCGGGACGTCGGGCTCTCCGAAATGCAGGTCGTCGAGCCCTGCGATCTGCAGTGGCCCGGCGGGCGTTTCGATGTGTCGAGACTCGTTCACGAGGACCTGCACTCCGCGCTCTTCGAGGTAGCGCGCGATCGTCGCACCGCGACCCGCGTAGTGATCATGGTTCCCGAGCACGGCGAACATCCCGAGCTCCGGACGCAGGATCTCGAGCAGGCCTTCGTACCGCTCGATCTCACGGGCAGAGTGATTCACGAAGTCGCCCGTCAGGCAAACGATGTCGGGTCGACGGGCGGCCACGAGCTCGAAGATGCTCCGGACGGTCTCTCGGCCGACGATCGGGCCAAGGTGAATGTCCGAGAGATGCGCAATACGGATGCGATGCGAGGACGGCTCCCAGGACGAGAGTCGCACGCGGACGCGCTCGACGTTGAGCCGAGCCGGATGCAAGTGGCGAGCATAGATCCTCTCGAATCCGGGAATCCACCGGTACATCCGGCCCAAGGCCAGATCGATGAACCGAGAGGGATCCGGACGGCGAGGACGGGTCGTGGCGGCCGAGATCTCCGCAGCAGCGCTCGCGGGCTGCTGCGGAGCGGGATTCTCGGGGGTCTTCGAGCTCACGGCTTCTCGAGCAGGCGGAAGGTGTTCTCGATGGCTTCGCCGATCGTCTTCGCCGCCTCGTCTCCGAAGGGCGCGCGAATGGTCAGAGTGTAGAAGCGGCTTCCGGACTGCACGAAGGTTGTTCGCACCTGCACCCGCGTCTCTGCTTCGGGATCATTCGCCGTCAAGATCAAGCGGCGAGCCGGCAGATCGACGAAGGTGGTCTCTGCATGGGAAATGACCTGAACGTCGCCCAGCTTGGACTGCAATGTGGCCAAGGTATGCTGCGAGGTGGCTTGCAGGTTGGCCTGCCCCTCGAGCGGCACGACGATGACCGTCGCTCGAACGCCGACGTCGCTGCGTTGAGCGCAGACCTTGACCTGCGGCTCGGGCAACGTCACGAACTCCCAACCGGTTCCCGGGAGTGAGAACTCGAAGCTCGACGCTTCATCACGGAACTGATTCGCGGTATCGAGCATCGCCTCCGGGGTCGGCGTCGCGTCGTCGACCGGGGCGGCTGCGATCCGGCCGGATCCGCCATCCACCTTCTGGCGCACCACGGGCTCGCCTTCGTCGAAGCGGCTTTCCCAGGCCTTCTGACGCAGCTTGCCCGCGAGCTCGAAGGGCATGCCTTCAGCGATCAACGTCCGAGTTCCGCGCTTCTCCATCACGATGCCTTCGCCGCCCGCTGCGGTGGCGAGGAGGAAGCCGTTCTCGATCTCTTGGACGATCTCGGGGCTCTCGTACTTCTTCGAGAAGATCTTGCGTCGGTAACCCCGGAAGAACTCGGCGGCGTCGTCCTCGCTGTCCCAAACGCCCAACCAAAAAAAGACGACCTTGTCGGTCGCTTCGTGATGGAAGGCGATGATGCGATCTCCATCCCAACCGGCGGCATACAGATTGGTCGGGCTGCCGGTGAGTGCGGCCATCAAGGCCGAGGGATCGGTGCGGCTACGGTTCCGACTGAACTCCTGGAAGAGCACGGCCGTCCCGAACTCGCCCATCGTATTCTCCTCGAGCCTCGTCCAGCCTTCGCCGAGCACGGCTTGGAAGTCAGCGAGCTCGATCGTCACCGGCAAGTCGCGCTCCCGGGCGTACTTCGCCGGATGGTACACCTGCTCCGAAGAAAGGGGCGGGTTCTCGAACAGCTCCTCGACCGACTCGACGTCCCCCTTCGCGACCACCTCCCGGATGAACCGCTCTCCGTGGGTGTAGCGATCCATCAGGCCGCGCACCAGGAAGAGCGGAGCGGCCGCGACGGCGTCCATCTTGACCATCTCGCTTTGGGCGGCTGCCAAGAGATCGGCCGGATCCAACGCACCCGAGAGCGTGTACTGATTCATCACCCAGGTCGCGTTGCCTTCGACGATTGAGCCTCGTGCGAACAGGACGTCGTCGTTGGCACCCTCGAGCTGGATCATGCCGGCCAGGTCGTGATACTGATCGTCCAAGGCGTGCGTCATCTCGTGCACGAGCAGGATCTTCATGACCGACTCGCTCCCGATGAACTCCTTCATCAAGTAGAGCGCCTCGGTCTCGGGATCGTAGAACCCGCCGACCTGCTCCTCGAGCAGGTTCATCAGGATCTTCTTGAAGTCGATCCCGACCGGAAACAGGCCGACCTTTTGATAAAAGCGGCTGAGGCGTTCGAGCTTGCCGCCGCCGTACTCCTTCTCGATCTGGGACTCGAGAAACTCGATCAGCTCGGCCTTGGTCTTGATGCCCTTGCGGACGTCGGTCTTGAACTCGACCCCGCGCAGACGCTCGACGGTCGACTGGAGCTCGTCGGCCAACGCGGACAGGTCCACGCTGCTGCCGCCGGACGGCGTCTCTTGCGCCGAGACGAAAGCCGAGGAGAGCCCGAGGAGACACGCGGCGAGTCGCCACCCGATTCGAAATCTGTTCATCATGCCCATCCGGTCGCTTGGTCGAGAGAATCCGAGAGTCGACAAGGCCGCGCCCTGCTGGCCGGCCGCTTCCATAGTTTCGGTCATCTAGCCCGAGTGAGGCCAGTCTCACCGAGCAGAATCTCGAGGATGTACCGGTCTTTTCGGCATTCTTGTCACGGCACCTCCGCATTCCGTCGACGAAATCGACGAAGTCCCCCATCAGGGGCTCCGATTCTCTCGTCTAGGAACCGAGTCCCCGACAGTCCATTCAATCGAACTGGCTCGGTCACGGACCCCGGTGTGGATTGACCTTGCGCGGTTTCCGAAGGCGATCCTATGATGCCCGCCGACGAGCGGCCTCCCCGTCCAACCGACGCGATCCGCCCGCCGAGTGCGGCTCGACGCCAGAATCTGCCCGCGGAAAGGGAATCATGTCCAAGCTCCGCCTCCGTCGTGCCCTCGCCTGCCTCGGAACCTTCGTTCCGCTGCTCATCGCTGGGGCAACCTTCGCGCAACCCGGTTCGGACACTCGGCACGATGACGAGTCTCGGGCCGTCCAAGCCCTGTCCCGAGGCCGTATCCATGAAGCCACCGAAGCGGTGCTCGAGGCATACGAGAAGCTTCGGGCCGAGCTCGACGTCACGACCGAATCGCGTCAGCTGCGGATTCTGGCCGCGCGAGCGACGGCCTTGCTCGCTCAGGTTCAGCTCTTCACGGACGCGACCGCCACCTGGGGCGAGACCCTCGAAAGACTCGACCGGCTCGAGCCGGCACCCATGCCACTGCTCGAAGCGCGAGTCGACTGGCTGCGACTCCTCGGAGCACGAGCGGTCGGACGCCTGGACCGTGCACTCCAGATCGAGAAGAAGCTGGGCTTCATCCCGACCTGGGCGATCGCCGGGCCTTTCGACAACGAGCGCGGCACCGGTTTCGATACGGCATTCCCGCCCGAAGCGGGAGTCGACCTCGACGCAGTGATGCGAGGCAAGGACCGCGACGTTCGATGGTTCCCACTCGCGGCCACGCCGACGACGGGATACATCGACCTGGACGAGATCCTCACACCGAACGACCAGTCCGCCGCTTACGCCGTGACTCACGTCTTCGCGGAGCAGGACCGACGACTGGCACTCCACATCGCCTCCGACGAGAGCTTTCGCATTTGGGTGGATGGCGACGAGGTCTTGGCTCGCGATCTCCGGCGCAGCGCGACCTTCGATCAGGATTCCTGCGCCGTTCGACTCGGTGCCGGCTGGAATCGGATCCTGGTCAAGGTCTGCGACCAGACCGGGCCCTGGGGATTCCGCCTTCGCATCACCGAGCTCGACGGCTCGGTCGCCGAACACCTGCGATATGCCATCCAGCCCGAGGAAGCCCTCGTCGAGCACGACGCTCGACTCGACGTCGAGCCGGAGCGCGGCGCGATCTTCGATCTTCGCAAGCACCTCGCCGAGCGACCCGACGACCTCGAGGCGTGGTCCGACCTCTCGATTCTTTCGGCCTGGATCGGCGTCGACGATCGAAGTGACCACGCCGATCGCGAGGCGGCCGCCCGAGCGCTCGCCCTCGCCCCGGAGCGCGCCGATCTTCGCTTCCGTCATGCGCAGATGCTGCGTCGAGACGTCGAGATGAGCGCGGAGAAAGAGGACAACCCGATGCGACGGGGCCTCGAGTCGGTCCTCGAGGTCGATCCACAGCACGTGCCCGCTCTCGAAGCGCTCGCCGCCTACTACCAGGACGCACTCGGAAACCACTTCCGCGCGCGCGAGTATTTCGAGCGTGCGATGGCCGTGCAGCCGCACGCTTGGTCAGCCAATCACGCGCAGTGGAGACGCTGGCGGACCCAGGGCTGGCAGAGCCTCTACGACCGTGCCCTGAGGGCCTTTGCCGACGACACACCTTGGCATGGGCATCCGCAGCTCGAGCGCGAGCTGGCCGGGATCGCCGCCGGACAGCAGCGTGTGCGGGACGCCGTGGAGCACCTTCGCCGGGCGATTTCCCGGGAAGCTCGCAACGCGGAAATGCGCGCCGAGCTGATCGCCCTGCACGTCCGTCGCGGCGAGCTGGAGGCGGCTCGGACGCTGCTCGAGGATCGCTTGCGACTCTACCCGTTCGGGTCGGGCACCTATCGTCGCCTCGCCCAGCTCTGGGATGCCGAGGGCGAGATCGAACGCGCGATCGCGACGCTCGACCGGGCCCTCGAGATCCATCCCGAGCATCCCGACCTTCTTCGCGAGCTGGGTCTGCTCCACCTGCGCGCTGAGCGCGCCGACGCAGCCCGAGAGTCTCTCGAGCGGAGCCTCGTCGTCCAGCCGAATCAGCCCGACGTTCGCCGCTACCTGGAGCACCTCCGCTCGGAGCGGCGGCCGTTCGAGCTGGAGCATCGGTCCGAGGTCGAGACTCTGATCACCGAAGCGTTGCGGAATCCGATGACGGACAACCAGCGCAACGAGTCCCACCGGACGCTGCTCGACGAAACGGTGGTTCACGTCAACCGCGATGGCACCCGACAGATCTACCGCCAGGTCGTGATACAGGTCCTGAACCAAGAGGGCATTCGACGCCAAGAGGTGCAGCAGATCCCGTTCGCCCTCGGCGACGAGGTCGTCAAGGTGAAGCGCGCACGGGTCGTGCATCGAGACGGGACCAAGGACGACGCGCGCATCCGGAACTTCAGGCCCGGAGCGGGTGGCGAATACCGCACCTACCGCGCGCAGAACCTCTCGCTGCCCAACTTGAGTCGAGGCGACGTGATTCACCTCGAGTACCGGATCGATGCCATTCGTCAGAGCTTCTTCGGCAATTACTTTGGCTACCGGCACCGCTTCCCGACCGATCCGACAGCGCCGACCGATCACTCACGATTGGTCCTGATCCTGCCGTCCGAGCGCGAGTTCTTCTTCAATCAGAAGAACCTCCAGACGGCGCCGTCCGAGGAGACCACGGACAGCGGCGAGCGGCTGTTGACCTGGGATATCTCCGACCTCCCGCCGTTACCGACCGAGACCCTGATGCCGGCTCCGCGCGAGCGCATCCCGGCCGTCGAGGTCACGACGTTCGCCGACTGGAACGCGTTCGGTCGCTGGTGGTGGAACCTGATCGAGGACCAACATCAGGTCAGCGAAGAGATGCGTGCCAAGGTCACCGAGCTCACGGCCGGCCTCGAGTCCCGCGAAGACAAGGTCCGCGCGATCTACAACTTCATCGTCTCGGAGATTCGATACGTCGCCTGGGAGTTCGGCGTCCACGGCTACAAGCCCTACCGCGCCTCGACCATCTTTGCGCGCCGCTTCGGAGACTGTAAGGACAAGGCGATCTTGATGAACACGATGCTCGGGTTGGCCGGCATCCAGGCATACCCGGTCGTCATTCGCTCCGAAGACCCGCGTTCGGCCGAGGACCTGTCACTGGCGATGGTCGAGCATTTCAACCATTGCATCAGCTACGTCCCCGAAGGAGTCGACGGCTCGCCGTTGTTCCTGGACGGCACCGCGGAATGGCACTCGATCGATGCGCTTCCGAGCTCCGATCGCGGCGCGCAGACGATCGTCGTTCGCGGTGAGTCGGGCGAGATCGTCCCGACCGGCTACGCGGATCCGAGCCTGAATCGCCAAGAAGAGACCTACCAGCTCACGCTCCGGCGCAATGGCGGTGCAACGGTCGAAGGCGAGGTTCGGGCCCGCGGCCCGAGGACCTACCCGATCCGCAAGGCATACGCCTCGCTCGGTGACCGCGACCAGCAGCTCGAGGCGCGCTACGGAACCGTGTTCGGCCCCAGCCGACTGCTCAGCGCGGAGTTCTCCGAGATCGAGAACCTCAACGCTCCCGTCTTCTACCGATTCCTTCTCGCCGTCGACTCCCTGGTGGAACCGTCGCCCGATGGTCTTCGGCTACCGTCCGACTTCTTCCCCGAGAACCTGACCGGACTCGTCACCGACGACGATCGCAAGACGGACCTCTTGCTGTCGGCGCCTTTCGAAGAGGTGACGACGCTGACTTATCGCCTACCGGCCGGGTTCGGTCTGCGCTCGCTGCCCGAGTCCGTCGATCTCGAGACGCCCTACAGCTTCTTGCGCTTGTCGTATGAGAGCGGCGCGGACGACGAGATCGTCGTCCGCAAGGAGTTCGGCTTCACTCGCCCCCGCGTGCCCGTCGAGGCGTACCCGGAGTTCCGGGACTTCTGCCTCGCCGCCTTCCGAGCTCTTCAGAACGAGATCGTGATCGGAGAGAGCCGTTGAAGACGATCTCGCCACAGCCCGGAGGCGGCCCTTGACCGAGCGGCGCCGGACATCTTGGATCAAGAAGATCCTGTTGGCAGTGCTCAGCCCGTTGATCGCGCTCGGCTTGCTCGAAGGGGGTCTGCGCCTCTGGGGATCGTTCGAGGGCGAGCGCTCCGTCGACGACCTGCTTTATGGCAAGACCCCTCTCGGCATCAACCCGGGCTTGTTCGTCGAAGACCCGGACCTGGGATGGCGAGTCCGGCCGTCCACCGACTGGGGAATCGAGCGCCGAATCAACGCCGCGGGCTTTCGAGGTCCCGAGCGGCCGCTCGCCAAACCAGCCAACACGACCCGCATCGCTTGCCTCGGGGACTCGGTGACGTTCGGCTGGAGCCAGCTCGAGAGCGAGACCTACCCCTTCGTCCTACAAGACCTCCTCGACCGCGCAGGACTCGAGCGCCGATTCGAAGTCTTCGACTTCGGCGTGCCCGGCTACACGACCCATCAAGCGCGACGACTTCTCGAGAGCGACGTGCTCGCGTATCAACCCGACGTCGTCACTCTTCTCTTCGGGTGGAATGACACCCACCAGTCGACGCTGCGACGTCCCGATCGCGACCGCCCCCAGCCGAACGCCTTCGCTCATTGGACCCATGACACGATCGGTTGGAGCCGCCTCTACCAAGTCATGCGTCGTTGGGCTCTTCAGATCGCTGCCGGTGACGTCACGCCGAAAGGCGAGGTGGAGCCCGGCGAGGTCGACCCGGCCACGGTACGGGTGCCGATGGCACACTTCCTCGAGAACCTCGAATCACTGGTCGTGACCTGTCGAGGGCGGTCCATTCAGCCGGTCCTCATCACCGAGCCGCACAACGCGAAGTACATCGACTACCCGCTGCAAGAGCAGGTCGTCCGCGCCGTGCGATCGGGAGCTGCCCAAGCCGACGTCATCCTGGCCGACTTCGAGCGGCTCGTGCGCCGGCGCTACCTGAGTAGCTATCTCTTCGCGATGGCGCAGGTCTTCGCCCCTCTCCTGCCGTTGGAGAGCCAGCGTTGGATGGACGCTCTCCGCGCCTCGCGCCTCCGGGCGGACGCCGAGCTCCGCGGCAAGACCTGGACCGGACCGGCTGGCGTCCCCGACCGTGAGCTCTTCATCGATGACGTCCATCCGAACAAGGAAGGCCATCACCTGCTCGCCTACACTCTCTACGAGACGCTCCGCGTGCGCCTCTGGCCAGAGCTCCCGCCTCGGACACCGGCCTTCTTCGTGAACCTCGGACAATCCGACAGTCGAGACGGGCTGTTGAGCTCGGTGGTCGGAGCGGGTTGGGGCCCCCTTCCCACGGGCACGTGGCAGTGGTGGCGCCCGATCCTGGGCGAGAGCGCCACACTTCACCTCCCAATCGTTCCCCAGAACGAGGCACGACTGCGCCTTCGGGCCCGCTCGACTGCACAGACTCCGCGGGCACTCGAGCTCGAGCTCGGTAGTGCGAGTTCACAGTCGTTTGCCGTGCCCACTCGATGGACGACGCTCGAGTGGACCCCTCCCAAAGATGCTTGGAACGGAGATCGAAGCATCGTCCTCCACGTTCAAGGACTCGCCGAGGCCGACCGAGCTTCGGGCATCGAAGTGAGCTCCCTCTTGATCGAGGTCGACGCTCCTTTTCAGGACGTCCCCCTGTCCGGAGGCCCGCGATGAGCTTCGATCCCTGGGAGCTGTTGGCGCGGATTCGACCGGACGTTGTGAATGACCTTCGCCGTTGGCAGGGCGTCGTCGGCCGACAGCTCTCTCCTCGTGAGAGAGTGCTCGTTCGCGTCGCGCTGGCGGCTCAGTCACGGTCGGTGCCCTTGCTCGAAAGCGCACTCGACGAAGCCGCCGCCTACGAGATCGAGCCCGACGCTCTCCTCGATGCGGTGCTTTGCGCCGGACCGATCGCCGGGATGGCGAGTGTCCTCGACGCCGTCGAGGTCATTCACCGCCGACATCCCGAGCTCGTCCCGGATGACACTTCCGAAGAGACACCCTTGGTCGTCTTCTCGCCGAGCCCGCCCGAGATTCCTCCGACCGACGACCTCCCGGCTCCGCCGGCGGTCCGCTCATTGGAGCTGCTGGTGGAGGAGGTGCCCGAGACCGGCGCCAAGGTCATCGAGCTGAGTGGTCGCCGGGTGGCGGTGTTCCGTGCCGAAGAACGCTTCTACGCCGTCGACGACGTCTGCCCGCACCAAGATCGCCCCCTGGCCGACGGTCAGGTCGAAGACGGACACCTCGTCTGCCCTTGGCATGGCTGGCGCTTCGATCTCGGCACGGGTCAGTGCGACCTCAGCCCCGGTGAAGATCTCGTGATTCATCGGGCTGAGGTCCGAGGCGACCGGCTGCTCGTCTCGCTGGCCGACTCGGCCGAGGCCGAATGAGCCCGCATTCTCTCCACAGGAACGACTCGATCGAAAGGACTCTCATGCGATCCGCCCTGCTCGCGCTGGCGACCTCGCTCGCACTGCTGCTCTTGGCTCCCGTGGGAACGTCCCAGGATCTCACCGAGTCGATTCAGTGGACGTTCACGCTGGAAGAGGAAGGCCGCGGCGACGACGACGGCCTGACCGAGCGCCTCCTCGCGCGCATCGTGTCCGAGCCCGACTCTCCGGCCGCCGAGCTCTGGGCGATCCGAGCCATCCGCGCTCGAGGGGGCGTCCGCTACCCGGCCGAGCTGGCGCAGCGCATGCAAGCCGCCCTCGACGCGACAGAACCTGTCAATGGTTTCGCAGCCACCTGGCTTCGCCAATGGCTGGTCAGCTACTTCGCCGAGACCGGGCGCTGGGAGCAGCTCGAAGCCGCGAGAAACCGCGACGGTCGACTGACCTCCTGGTTGACTCTCGGGCCGCTCGGCTTTCCGGCAGCGGATCTGAGCGATCACCGGTTTCCGCCGGAGTGGGAGATCGATCTGGAGGCGACCTACGCCGGTATTCGCGGGGACGTCCGATGGCGGACGGCGCAGGTCGATGGCGACAGCGGCTTGGTCGATCTCTTCGCCGGTGCGACGCCCATCCTCGGAGCGTCCTACGGTTTGAGCCACTTTCAGATCGACGACTCGCGTCCGGTTCTGCTTCGCTTCCAATGCGAGACGTCATGCACCGTCTGGCTCAACGGCGAGATGCTCACCACGGTCGACCGACGTCTCGACGAGGGCCCGGCCATTCGGTGGCTCCCGGCGGTCCTTGGCAGCGGTTGGAATCGCATCCTGATCAAGATCGCCAGCCCGCGAAGTCGCGGCTTCAGCCTCCGGGTCGCGGACGATCGAGGTCGTCCGATCGCGATCGAGGAATGGGACGTCGAAGGCGAGGAGAGAGTACTCCGCGAGATGAGCACGCCGGCCGAAGAGGCCATTCCCCTGCCTCGCCCCCTCGACCTCCGCACACGCTTGCTGGAAGGTGACGAGACATCGCCCTACATCGATCTCGCACTCGCCCTCCTCGCGACTCGAACCGGTGATCGCCTGACGGAGCTCAACTCTGGTGAGAGCGCCGCGGATGCGCTCGAGGAGTCGCCGGCCGTTCAGTCGTCATTCGGAGAGCTCCTGCTCGCCAACGGGCGAGTCCCGCGCGACTGGCGCCGCAATCGCTCGCGTCAGCGATTCGAGCGGGCACTCGAGCTCGATGAGAGCTGGGTCCCCGCACTGGTCGAGCTCGCCCAGTATCTTCAGCAAGACGACAAGAGCGAGGAGGCGTTGGCCATGATCGACCGCGCCCTCGCCGTCAACCCCGAGTCCTTTCCTGCCTGGCAGATCCGTCTCGCCATCTTTCAGCAGAGAGGCTGGGAGAAAGAGCAGCTCGATGTCCTCGAGACACTCGATCGGATCGCGCCGGACCATCCTAGCGTCGCGATGGCATGGAGCCGATACTGGGACGCCAAGGGCAACGGCAACCGGAGGCGAGGGGCTCTTCGCCGTGCCACCGCCAGCTCCGAGGAGCACGAGGCGTGGCTGTCGGCCGAGGCCCTCCGCCTGCGGCAGGACGGAGACTACGCGGCCGCTCTCGCCACACTCGAACGCCTCGAGGCACATCGACCCGAGTCGCGCTCCACTCGCCGTGCCCGCGCCGAAACGCTGGCCGCCGCCGACCGACTCGACGAGTCCATCGAGATCTACCGTCAGCTCGTCGAAGAGGATCCCGACAGCGCCCCGACGCTCAACACGCTCGCCGATCTCCTGTTCCGTGCCGACCGCGATGGCGAGGCGATCGCGATCTGGGAACGCTCTCTCGAGGTTCAACCGGACCAGCATGCCGTACGAGGCCTCGTCCGGGAGATCGGCGGCGAACCCGACCCCTACGCGCCGTGGGAGCTCGACGTGCGCGATGCCCTCGCCCGGAGCCCGGGTCGCGAACGCTATCCCGAAGCCGACTCGATTCTGATTCTCGATCAAGCAGTGACTCGGGTCTTCCCCGATGGCTCCAGCGAGACCGAGATCCATCAGCTCCGCAAGCTGCTCACCGAGCGCGGTGTCGAGTCCCAGAGCGTCCAGAACTTGCCCGGCGACGTGCGGGAGGTGCGCACGCTGCTGCCGGATGGGCGAGTGCTCGAGCCGATTCGAGTCAGCGGACAGCCAGGTCAGTTCACGATGCCGGGCCTCGCACCGGGCGTCACCATCGAGACGCGATTCGTCTACACGACCGCGGGTAGCTTCGAAGCGCCAGTGCGCGTGCCGGCTTTCTACTTCCAAGACACCGACTACCGCGAGCCGTTCATCTTCAGCCAGCAGGTCATCATTCATCCGACCAGCCTCGAGCTGCCGTACGTCTTGCACAACGAGCCAACACCCCAAGTCATCCGCCAAGAGACCGGCGACGAGATCGTCCTGACGTTTCTGGCCGAAGACATGGACCTGATCCAGCAAGAGCCCGGGATGCCGGACGCCGACGACGTCGTCCCGTTCGTGGAAGCCGGGCAGAGCGCGAGCTGGGATCTGATCCACGCGATCTATCGGGACGCCGCCTTCAACGGAACCCAGCCGACGCCCCGGATTCGCTCGAAGGCCCTCGAGCTGATCGGCGACGCCGCAGATCTGGAGACGAAGCTCCGCCGGCTCTACGCGGGTGTTCAGGATTGGGTGGTCGCTCCACGCGGCCCCGCGGATGCCCTCGGAGTGCTGCTGACCCGGCGCGGAAGCGCCATCAACCTCTACACCGCCATGCTCCGGGCGCTCGAGATCGAGTTCGACGTCGTGCGCGCTCGCCCGAAGCCGCCCTTCTCTCGCCGCAAGGACTGGGACTTTGTCGATCCGGATGTCTTCCCGTTCTCGGTGTTGCGAGTCCCGATTCCCGGCCGCGAAGACGTCTGGCTGGCCAGCGTGACCTCGGGGATTCCGTTCGGCCTGTTGCCGACCTTGATGGACGAGGCGACGGGATACACCGTTGGCCCCCAGGCCGGAAAGCTGCAAACCCTGCCACGCCGACCGCGGGCTCAGCTCATCAGCCAGCAGCTCGAGCTCGACCTGAAGCTGGGGGAAGACGGGACCGCACGGGGCGAGGGCCGGTTCTCGCTGCCCGCCTTCGAGGGCTATCGTCTCAAGGATCAAGTGCGCAACGTGGAAGAGAGCATGCAGCGACGACTCGCCTTGAGCGTCATCAACCAGGTGCTCCCCGGTGCACGGGTCACCGACTTCGAGTTCGTTGGCCTCGAGGATCCCGAACTGCCCTTCGCGTTGCGCTTCGAGGCCGAGCTCCGAGGCCTCGTGCGCGGAGACCGAGTCGGCACCGGTCTCAGGCCGATCGACCTGACGAGTCAATTCGTCACGCGGGCCGAACGCGTTCACCCGGTGGTTCTCGGCGTCCCCACGATCCAGATCGATCGGATCCGGATCGATCCCGGGACCGCTTTCCGGTTCGCCGACATTCCGCGCTCGAGCATCACGGAACTCGCGACCGGGCACTACGGGATCGCCTACGAGCTCGGGGCCGACGGCGTCCTCGAGCTCGAGCGGACCCTCGAGTTGGCTCCCGGCGAGGTGTCCCCGGGGGTGTATCCGGAGTTTGCGAAGCTCTGCCGCCAAATCGATGCCGCGGAACGGCAACGCGTGGGCATCGTGCCCCGGTAACAGTTGAAGTCAGACTTCCTTCGGAGACCTGGCTTCCACCTGGTGGACGGCCAAAGTTCACTGGGCAGGCGCAGGTGTATCAGAGACACGAACGGAGCCCGGCACTTCGCGCAGGTCAGGCCGAGTCGCTTGTCGGCGGGGCGATTCGCTTTCGAATGACGTGGAAGAGAGAGTGGGCCTTCCCACCAGGCTGAAGCCTGGCCTCCGAAGTAGCCGGCTCGGAGGGCGGCAACCCGTCCGCTGGGCGATCCCTTCGAATCGCGCTCGACGTCGGCTCACCTCCTCGAGCGGGATAGGTAGTCGACGCCCGGTTTGATTCACTCTCGCCCGGTGTCTTCTCGAGCGTACCCAGAAATGCCGTCCACGCCCCCTGGACTCCCCCGGCGGAGTCGCTATACTTTGCGTTTCTTTGCCGAGCTCTGGGACGCGAATCTCGGGGCCTCGGGCCGGGTCAACGGGGCCAGGGAAGCTGCAGGCGGCTCCCGACCCGAGAGTCCGCACGGGGCGGACGATGAGTAGGCGTTGGAGGTTTCATGCCCGTCAAGGTCGTCGTACGACACAACGAGCCCATCGACAAGGCGCTCAAGCGCTTCAAGAAGATGTGCAACATGTCCGGAGTCTTCAAGGAGGCTCGCCGGAACAAGGAGTTCGAGAAGCCGAGCGAGAAGCGTCGCCGCAAGGAAAAAGAGCGGCTCAAGAACATCCGGAAGTACACGCAGCAGCGTGAGCGTCGTCAGCAGCGCCGCAAGCGGAAGCCACGCCGCCGCTAAGACCGCCTCGGCGGCCGAATCTCCGGCCGCCCTCGGGATCGGGTCCGCCGGTGAACCACCTCGAGCCGCTGATCGACGGCGTCTCGAGAGCACCCGATCCCCTCGGAGCCGAAACGGCTCGAGAGCACGCATCCGCTGCCGTTGCTCGTGAGGTGCTTTTCGGCGCTCAACCCCGCGGTTCGTTTTGCCCGACGAAGCAACTCAGGGTAGAGTGAAACGGCGGTCTTGCCGCTCCCACGAACGAGCCCGTTCTCGACTTGGTTCCTTTGCCGGACGATCTCATGCCTCATCGCCCTCGTGGCCGGCGGCGAAATCCCACTGGATTCGCCCTGATCGGCGTCGCTCTGCTTGCTCTCGCCTCGTGCCAGAACGGCACCGATGATCGAGAACTCCCCAATATACTCCTGATCTCCATCGATACCCTGCGCCCTGATCACATGGGCTGCTACGGGTATGATAAGGACACGACGCCGCGCCTCGATGCGCTGGCGAAGGAAGGGGTGCTCTTTCAGGACGTCTTCGCGCCGCGTGGCTCCACCTGGCCGTCGCTCACCTCCCTGCTGACCGGCAAGTTTCCGATCAACCATGGGGTGAGGAGAAACGGGCTGCACATGGTCGATCGCCAGATCACCTTGCCCGAGATCCTGAAGGAGAATGGCTACCAGACGGGGGCCTTCCTCTCGAATTTCTATGACGCCAATCCGCAGGGCTTTGTCCGGATGGTGGCCGAAGTCAACCCGATGCAGCTGCATCGCGATTGGGACCGGAAGAACGTCGAAATGGCCCTCGAGTGGCTCGAGCAGAAGAAGGACCTGCGCACGTTCACCTGGGTCCACTTGATGGATCCCCACCGGCCCTACGATCCCACAAGCGACGGGCTCGCCCCGTTCGCGGGCGGCTACGACGGCTGGCTCGCTCCCTTCCTGAAGCTCGATCGACTCAAGGAGCTGGCCGCGGAGGGTCTGGCACCGATCACTCTCGAGCAGATCGACGAGTACCTGTCGTATCGTGATCCGAGCTCGAACAAAACGCGCTCCCAAGTCGTGCACAGCAGCGCCCTGCGCGGTCACCTACCGCTCGACTTCCAGATGGAGATGATCACGCTCTTCCAGCTCGACATCTCCGACGAAGACCTCGCCTTCATCGTCGCCAACTACGACGCGCAGATTCCACCCGCCGATGCGTTGCTGGGCCAGGTGCTCGACAAGATCGACGAGCTCGGGATGCGCGAGAACACGCTCGTGATCTTCACCACCGACCATGGCGACGACCTCTTCGAGCACAACAAGTACTTCTTCCACGGCGCCTCGATCTACGACAGCACCTTGCGAGTCGCCTGGTCCATGCGCTGGCCGGGTGTCCTCGACGCCGGCCGCGTCGTGGACGGTCCACTGGCCCGAAATGTCGACGTCATGCCGACCATCCTCGAGCTCATCGGCATTCAGCCGCCGTCGAACATCGACGGCGTGAGCGCTGCTGACATGTTGCTCGGTAAAGGCAGCTACGAGCCGGGGCCGGTCGTGATGGAGTGGGAAGACAAGATCTACGCCCTGCGTGACCACGAGTCGAAGTTCATCAACAACCGCGGCAACGTGCAGATCCAGACACCGCCCTTCATCTTGCTCGGCACCAATCGCGCCTACGAGATTCCCAGCGAGGGCTTGTTCGACCTTCAGGCGGATCCCAACGAGCAGAACAACCTCCTCGATGCCGAGCGGGCTCGGCTCGATCCCGAACGCGTCCAAGACGAACGCCTGGCCGCCGTCGAGAACTTGATCTCCCGGCTCCGAACACGGCGAGACAAGGATCGCGAGCTCTTCGCGTGGCTGGAAGATCAGAACAAGAAGCCCCGCCCCAAGACCAGAAGGGCCACAGACGACGTGATCAAGACGCTGGAGGGACTCGGCTACATTGGTGGAGGCGTCCCGGGCCGCGCCAGCTCGTCGTTCTCGAGTTACGTTCGCGAGCTCGCCCAGGGGACGTTCGACGCAGCCGACCCCAAGACGGCCCGCCACTACGAGCTCCTGGCCGAGTCTCAGTGGCTCGACGGAGATAGCGACTCGGCTCAGAAGACGGTCCAGGCCGGACTCGCCGATTTCGCCGGCGCCCAGTACCTGAAGAAGCTCGAGCGCGAAGTCCGCACCAAGAACTGAGTCCGAGCGGCCTGCCCGTCGGGAGGAGGAACCTTCCTCTCGACGGTGGCTCGCCGGTCTCTATTCGGCGGCACGTCACCCATTCGCACGGCTGACCTCGCTCGAAGCTTCAAACCCATCGAGCTTCGTCGCCGCAAGGCCTCGAGGAAGGCGCGAAGGCCGTAGAGCTCTCCAGCGCGAGCGACTCAGCTCCTCTGGCTCGCCTTTTTATCCCAGCGAGACTCCGGGGTAAGCAACACTGGCGATTTCCGAGGTAGGCGACTAAAGCCATGGACGGCCACCAAACCATTAGCTACACAGCTTTTATGGACTTCCGCCGGCTCGCCACGGCTCGCCACGGGACCGCTCGCCAAGGTCGTGTCCGGGGTAAGCAACCGTCTGGAGCCGGGCGAGGCGGCGGCGGTCCTGGTCTTCGACGATTCGACGGGCCGGCTAGTCGAGGTCGACTGGCGCGGGACTCCGGAGGAGGTTCGCGCGCGGCTCGAGGCTCCGTCGGAGTCGACCGGGACGGAGGCACCGGAGCGGCGAGGGCCAGGGCGACCCAGGCTGGGCGTGGTGGCGAGGGAGATCACGCTGCTGCCTCGTCACTGGAGCTGGCTCAAGAGTCAACCCGGAGGCGCCTCGGCGACCTTGCGGCGGCTGGTCGACCAAGCCCGACGCGTCCATGCGAGTCAAGATACGGTGCGCCATTCCCAGGAGGTGGCCTACCGATTCATGACGGCGCTGGGTGGCGACCTGCCAGGATTCGAGGAGGCGACGCGAGCGCTCTTCGCCGGATCTCGCGAGTCGTTCGAATCGTCGGTCGCGGCGTGGCCCAAAGACTTCCGGGCCTACGCGATGCGATTGGCGGCGGCGGCACTCGAGAGAGACTGACGCGGGCGCCAACCAACGAAAAAGGCCGGATCCTCGACCGGCCTTTTCCATTCCCTAGCAGGGAAATGGGATATAGCAGCTACTGGACTGAGGTGGAAGGGAGTGATGAAGGAATGAACACTAAATAAAAGCCTAAAATAGATAGAAGGATGCTTTGAGGATCCAGTAGCCGCTATACCGCCCTCTATGCGTCAGCACCATCGGCGGGGAGCCGCATGATGTCACCGCCCTTTTGAAGGTATGCATTGGAGCTTCAAACTTTCCCAGTCACGTCGCTTCTACGAAGCCACCCTGAGAGAAGCAATCCCAAAACTTAGACTCCACTGCACCGAATTCTCAAGAAGCTGAAAAATCACGAGTTACCCCGAATATTTTTCTTATGAGCGATTGAAACTTATTGAAGTTCCCATGCTTCGCACAAAAGAAGCTTCCTTCGATTCCGGCCAATCCTGCTATCGGCAGCCCATCCTCACTGACTTGAGTGCTCTTCGGCTTCCGCCTCACCCGCCGGGCCTGACATCATTCACTCAACCGCTCATTCGACCTGACTCGCCTGGACTGCCTGACGCGCGAAACGGCGGCTCCCCCGCCGAAACGCCCGGACCATCGAAGCCAGCGCAGCGCCGTCGATCAGCACACATTCGTTCGCCGCTGCCAACGCGCGCGCCGAGCGCGTGAACGCCCCGCTCGTCACCACGCCACAACCCGTGCAATCGTAGTAACGACGCCCAGCCGCTGCCTGCTGAACCGCTTGGATCCCGACCGGTCGAGCGGTTGCCTTTGCCTGAAAGGCCAGCCGCTGACGCCCTCGATGGACCACGAGATCCACCCCATAGTCACCCGCGTAACGCGTCACTTCTGCTGGCAGGCCGCCGCGCGTCAAGAGGTAGGCGACCTGCTCTTCGAACTCGCGTGGCGTCAATCGATCCACCCGCCCGGACTCGATCTTCGACAGGGCGGGCCAGATGCAGCCGTAGAAACGACTCACACAACCGACGAACCGAACCAGCCAACCGGCCAGCATCATCCCGAAGAGCCCGAGAAACGCCGACTCGAGCTCTCGCCCCGCCGCCCAAGCTCCGTTGCCGAGCAACCAGGCCGACTGCCCCATCCAAAGCCCGGTCACGAGCATCCCGAAGATTGCCAATCCGCTCAACCGGCCCTCCCCGGGCTCTCCTGGCGACCACCCAAAATCGGATCACGCGGCATCACCGGTTCTCTCACCACGCTCACGGTCCTCTCGTTAGACTGTATCGGCGTCCCACGCGTGCACTTTGACCCGGTGGCCGCCAGCCTCCACGAAGTCGTGGAGGTTTTTCAGGTTCGACTCCTGCGCGACCGATACTCAGGCAGATGATCGCTCCCGTGACCGGGGGCTCCCGTACGAGGTGATCCATGCTCTCACTTGCGCTTCGCTCGGCGCTTCTCCTGGCACTCACGATCACCGGCTCGCTCCGAGCCCAGGAGACCCTGCGCATCCCCCGCGACCTCCGCCAAGCGCCCAGCGGCGATCTGCTGTTCCGACTCGTCGACGACCAGGAGTCACAGGCCTATCGCTGGACACCTGACTCGTCGACACCCGAGCACATCCTCACCGAGCACAACGACATCCGGCAGCTCGAGTGGTGGCCCGACGCCGACACGGCTCTCCTGGCCCTCGTCCACGATGGCGGTAGCCGACACCGCGCCCTTCGAGTCGATCTCACCTCGGGTGAAACGACCGTGCTGCCGCTCCCCAGCACGACCCGGCGCTTGGTGGTTCAACCGGGGTCCTCGCGAATCCTCTTCCTCGAAGAGACCGGAGCGACACGCTCACTCGGCATTCATGATCTCGGAAGCGATTCAGTCCGGCCGACCAAGGTCGACGGTCTCGGCCTCGAGATCGCCATCGATGCGAGCGGTGACCGGGCCTGGATCGCGCGCCCTGGCGAGGGGCACAGTGAGATCTTCGAGCTAGCGCTGGAGACCGCGAGCGTTCGAGAGCTCGGTCGATTCACAGGACACTGTGAGCGCTTCGCCTTCTCGCCAGACGGTACAGCGGTCGCCTTCATCGGCTCCACTCCGTCCGACGCCGGGCGAGGCCGGCTCTATCGCTGGGCCAGTGGAGTCTCGGCTCCCCGTCGGGTGGCCGAAGAGCTCACGGTCGCCCGCGGGCCGGATCTCGCTCCGCCGAGCTGGGCCCCGGACAGTAAGAGCGTGTTCATGGAGGTGATCGCGAGCGCTCGCTCCCAATGGAGCCGCGTCACACTCGATACCGGGAAGGTCCAACGCCTGTCCCCCCGCGAGTTCGACGCGACGACGGGAACGGGTACTGCCGATCGATGGAGCCTCGTCGTCTCTACCGAGCTCCTGCCACCCGAGATCGCGATCCTCGATGCACAGGGGCAAGTGGCCGCCCTCACTGACTTCAACGAGCCCGAGCTGTTGGGCCTGTCGACCGAGGTCCTCGAGGCCTTCGTCACCCGACATCAAAAGACGAACGCTCTCCTCTTCGTCCCCACCGAATCCGAGCGCCCCGACAGCCTGCCGCTCGATCCGGTGCTCCTCTTACACGACCGGGGTCGCGGAGCGCTGACTCGGGAGTTCGACCCGATCGTGCATCGCCTCGTCCGGGCCGGACAAGCCGTGCTGGTGACGGCGCCCGGCGGCGAGGAGGCCTTTGCGCGACGGTACCGTTCGGTCGGACCCTTCGTCTCGCAGCTCGCTCGCCGGCGGCAGATCGCGTCGGAGAACCTTGCCCTGATCAGCGTCGGCTCGGAGACGGCCTTTGGTCTCTGGCTGAGCCTTCACACTCGTCAGTTCGTCGCTGTCGCGTTGGTGGCTCGGTCGCGTCAGCTCGGCGGGCACGAGTCCTCCGAGGCGTTCGGTGACGTCGCCGAGCGGTCACAAGCTCCCGGCTTCTTTCCGCGGATCTTCGCCAGTCGAACGATCACCTCGGTTCTGTGGGTCTCACCCGACGAAGCGGACTCCACCCGCGTCGGCCCGATCTCCAAGCAGCTCGCCGATGCCCGATTCCCGTCCACCGCGATGCTTCTCGACTCTCCCTCGACGACCTGGCCGACGCTCCTGGACTGGCTCGAGACGCGGCGAGAGCAGGACGGGTTGGCTGCTTCAGAGCCCGCGTCCCTCTCTCAGTTCACCGATGACGTGCGCTCCAGCGCTCTCAATCGGGCCCGTAACGACATGTTGGTCCTCCAGCGCGGCGTGCAGCGTTACGTGCGGGATTTCGGGTTCCTGCCACGGACCATGCGGTCCTTGCTGCCCCTTCCCAGTGATGCACGCGGCTACGTCGACTTTCGAGAGCTCCCCCGGGATCCATGGGGGCGCCAGTTCGTGCTCCGCGGTACTGTCGAGGACTTCGAGATTCTCAGCTTCGGCGCCGATGGGCGTCTCGGCGGACTCGGCGACGAAGCGGACTTGACGACCCGCGACTTCCGTTGAGTTGCTTTCACGGATCCTCCGGACTTGGGTGCTCTTCGAGCTCCCTCGTCTCGCGGACGCGCGGCTCGAACGATCCGCGCAACCCCTAGATTTCGCTAAACCTTTGTCTCCTCTCAACCGATGGAAGCCGTGGGGCCCCGTCCGCCGGGGCAGATCGTAGGACTCGAGGTACCGGAATGAGCCGCCTGAAGATCGAACGTGCAGCAGTGTTGGGGTCGGGCGTGATGGGGACGGCTTTGGCCGCGCACCTCGCCAACGCAGGGCTCGACGTGCTCCTGCTCGACATCGTTCCGCCTGAGCTCACCGAAGCGGATCGAGCCCAGGGATTGACCCGCAAGGATCCTCGATTCCGTAATCGACTCGCGACGCGCAGCCTGGAGCAGGCCCTGAAGAGCGAGCCCGCGCCGTTCTTCACCAAGGGCCTCGCCCGCCGCATCCATGTCGGCAACCTCGAAGACGACCTCCCGAAGCTGGCTCAGGTCGACTGGATCCTCGAGGCCGTCGTCGAGCGTCTCGACATCAAGCGCTCGCTGTTCGAGAAGGTCGAAGCCCACCGCCAAGCCGGAACCATCGTCACCACGAACACCTCGGGCCTTTCGATCGGCGACATGTCCCAAGGGCGCAGTGACGACTTCCGCGCCCACTTCCTCGGGACGCACTTCTTCAATCCACCGCGCTACCTGCACCTGCTCGAGGTCATCCCCGGCCCCGACACGAAGGCCGAGGTCGTCGACTTCATGACCGCCTTCGGCGACCGACGACTCGGCAAGGGCGTCGTCGCGGCCAAAGACACACCGAACTTCATCGCCAACCGCATCGGGGCATTCGCGGCCCTGCACACGATTCACGCCATGATCGAGTCGGGTCTCACGGTCGAAGCCGTCGACAAGCTGACGGGCAAGACGATCGGGCGCCCCAAGAGCGCCACCTTCCGCACCGCCGACTTGGTCGGGCTCGACACCTTTCTCCATGTCGCACGCAACGTCGTGGAGAACGCACCCCAAGACGAGAGCCGAAGCGTCTTCGAGCCGCCGACACCCATCCAGCAGATGGTCGAGCGCGGCTGGCTGGGCGAGAAGACGGGTCAGGGTTTTTATCAAAAAAGTAAAGACGCCGACGGCCAGCGCGTCATCCTCTCCCTCGACCTGAAGTCGATGGAGTACGGGCCGCAAGAGAAGGTCTCGCTCCCGGTCCTCGAGATGGCGAAGAACGTCTCCGATCTCGGTGAGCGGTTGCAGATGCTCGTCGCCGACCGCAGCCCGGCGGGGGAGTTCCTGTGGCAGACGCTCAGCGCGACGCTCGTCTACGCCGCGACCCGCGTCCCGGAGATCTCGGACCGCATCGAGGATGTCGACGCCGCGATGCGCTGGGGATTCGGCTGGGAGCTGGGCCCGTTCGAAATCTGGGACGTCCTCGGCGTCGAGCGCATCGCTCGACGCCTCGAGAAGGAGGGTCGCCCCGTGCCGGCCTTGGTCCAGACTGCGATCGCCCACGGAGGCAGCTTCTACGTCAGCGACGGTCCACAGCAGCTCGTGCTGACTTCCGCCGGCGAGCGGGAATCGTGGGCGCCTCCCGAAGGCGTGATCGTCCTCGAGCGCGAGCACGCCGCGGGACGCGAGGTGAAGCGCAACGCCGGGGCGAGCCTGATCGACATCGGTGACGGGATCGCCTGCTTCGAGTTCCACTCGAAGATGAACTCGATCGGCGCCGACACGCTCGGCCTCCTACAGTGGTCGCTCGACGAAGTGACCCGCAACTTCGAAGGCCTGGTCATCGGCAACCAAGGACCGAACTTCTCGGCCGGCGCGAACATCATGCTGCTCCTCCTCGAAGCTCAGGAGGGCAACTGGGACGAGATCGATCTCGCCATCCGGCAGTTTCAGAAGGCGACGACCTCGCTGCGCAAGTGCCTCAGGCCGGTCGTGGTGGCTCCTTTCCAGCTCACGCTGGGCGGCGGCTGCGAGTTCGTCTTGCACGCCGATCGCGTCCAGGCCGCGGCCGAGACGTACATCGGCCTGGTCGAGGTCGGAGTCGGCCTCATCCCCGGCGCCGGTGGCACCAAGGAGATGGCAGCCCGAGCGCTCGCAGACCTGCCACCACAAGCCGACCCGCTCCCGCCCCTCATGCGCGTCTTCGAGACCATCGCCATGGCGAAGGTCGCCAAGAGTGCGCGCGAGGCCTTCGATCTCGGATTCCTCCGGCAGGGCGACGGCATCACGATGAACAGTGATCGGCTCATCGCCGCCGCCAAGGCGCAAGTCCAAGCACTGGCCGAAGCCGGATACGTGCCACCCCCCCCGGCGGAGATCCTCGCGGTCGGTCGCGACTGCTTGGCCGCACTGAGAACCGGCGTGCGGCAGATGCTCGTCGGACACTTCATCTCGGAATACGACGCACAGCTCGCCGACAAGGTCGCTTGGATCCTGTGCGGCGGCGAGCTGACTCGGCCCACGAAAGTGTCCGAGCAGTACTTCCTCGACCTCGAGCGCGAGGCATTCCTCAGCCTCGTCGGCCAGCGCAAGACCCAGGAGCGCATGGCGCACATGCTCAAGACCGGCAAGCCCCTCCGCAACTAGACCGCGATCGGAGAAGAGAGACACCCGATGAGCCGAGAAGCCTTCATCCTCGATGCGATCCGGACCCCGGTCGGTCGCGGCTACAAGGGCGCACTGGCGACCGTGCGGCCCGACGACCTCGCAGCCTTCGTCATCGAAGGTCTACTGGCTCGCACCCCGAATCTCGAGCGCGCCCGGATCGAGGACGTCGTCCTCGGCTGTGCCATGCCCGAGGGCCCTCAGGGCCTGAACCTCGCCCGAAACGCCGCTCTCCGCGCCGGTCTGCCGGACTCGGTCGGCGGCGTCACCGTCAACCGCTTCTGCGCCTCCGGGCTCGAAGCGATCGCGATCGCTTCCGAGCGCATTCGCGCCGGTTGGGCCGACGTGCTCATCGCCGGCGGATCCGAATCCATGTCGATGGTCCCGATGACGGGAAACACCTTTCGCCCCAATCCTCAGCTGGTGACGAATCACCCGGAGTCCTACACGTCGATGGGATTGACGGCCGAGATCGTGGCAGACCAATACGACGTCTCCCGCGAGGATCAAGACGCCTTCGCGCTTCAAAGCCAGCAGCGGACGGCGGCAGCCACCGAGGCTCGGCGCTTCGCCGACGAGCTGCTCCCGATCGACGTGGCGCACTTTCTCACCGACGGGCTCCACAAGGCGCAGGCGAGGCAGCAGGTCCTCGATGTCGACGAGTGCCCGCGTCCCGAGACCAGCGCCGAAGCCCTCGCCAATCTCAAGCCGGTGTTCCGGCGCGGGGGCTCGGTGACGGCCGGAAACTCTTCACCGGTGAGCGACGGTGCCGCCGCCACGCTCGTGGTGAGTGAGGACGTCGCTCGTGATCTGGGCCGCGAGCCGCTCGGTCGGCTCGTCAGCTATGCGGTCGCCGGCGTCCCGCCGGATACGATGGGAATCGGTCCGGTGCGCGCCGTTCCGATGGCGTTGAAACGCGCAGGTCTGAAGCTGGACGACATCGCGCTCATCGAGCTGAATGAAGCGTTCGCCGCACAAAGCCTGGCCGTGATTCGCGAGCTGGGCTTGGATCCCGAACGCACGAACGTCAACGGCGGCGCGATCGCGCTCGGGCACCCACTCGGCTGCACCGGAGCGAAGCTGACCGCCACAATGCTCTACGAGCTGAAGCGACGTGGCGAGCGCTATGGGCTCGTGACCATGTGTGTCGGCGGAGGCATGGGCGCTGCCGGCATCCTCGAGAGGCTCTGAACCCGGCCGGGCGATTCTTCGGCCCGAACTCGAAGAGAACCACCGCCGCGAATGCGGCGATCGATCCTAGGAGACCACGGCATCATGGCCGATACCCAGACCGACCGTCCCCGCGGCGGGAGCTTCCTCGTTCAACCCGGCACGCCCGAGGCGACCTTCACGCCCGAGGACTTTACCGAAGAGCAACGCATGATCGCGCAGACCACGCGCGAGTTCCTCGAGACCGAGGTCCTGCCGCAGCTCGAGCGCATCGAGGCCAAAGACTTCGAAGTCACCGTCGACTTGATGCACAAGGCCGGTGAGCTGGGCTTGCTCTCGGTCAGCATTCCCGAGCAGTACGGTGGCCTCGAGCTCGACCAGGCGTGTGGCATGCTCGTCTCCGAGCACCTCGCCAAGTGCGGCTCCTTCGCCGTGAGCCATGGCGGTCACACCGGCATCGGCTCCCTGCCGATCGTCTACTTCGGAACCGACGAGCAGAAGCAGCACTACCTGCCGAGACTCGCGACCGGCGAGCTCCTTGCCGCCTACGCGCTGACCGAGGCCGGCTCGGGATCCGATGCCCTCGCCGCCAAGGCGACCGCCGTGCTCGACGGTGATTCGTGGGTGCTCAACGGGGAGAAGATGTGGATCACGAACGCGGCTTTCGCGGACGTCTTCATCACCTTCGCCAAGGTCGATGGTGAGCACTTCTCATGCTTCATCATCGAGAAGAGCGACCCCGGCGTGAGCACTGGCAAGGAAGAGCAGAAGATGGGGATCGAGGGCTCCTCGACCCGCACGCTCATCCTCCAGGACACACGCATCCCGAAGAGTCGACTCCTGGGCGAGATCGGCAAGGGCCACAAGATCGCCTTCAACATCCTGAACATCGGACGCTTCAAGCTGGGCGCTGGAGCCATGGGCGCCGCGCGCGCCTGCCTCGACGACTCGGTGCGCTACGCCTCGGAGCGCCATCAGTTCGGCAAGCCGATCGCCGCCTTCGGCGCCATCCAACAGATGATCGCGGACATGGCGATCAAGATCTGGGTCGGCGAGTCGATGGTCTACCGCACGGCCGGTCTCATCGACAACGCGCTCGCCCAGATCGACAAGAGCGACCCACAGGCCGTCCTGAAGGGCATCGAGGAGTACGCGGTCGAGTGCTCGATCATCAAGGTCAGCGGGAGCGAGTACCTGGACCAGGTGGTCGACCACGGCGTCCAGATCTACGGGGGCTACGGCTACTCCAAGGAGTATCCGGTCGAGCGTTACTACCGCGACAGCCGCATCAACCGCATCTTCGAAGGCACCAACGAGATCAACCGCATGCTCATCCCCGGCATGCTCATCAAGCGCGCGCAGAAAGGCACGCTGCCACTGCTCGCCGCTGCCAAGAGGATCCAAGACGAGATCCTCGAGCCACCGTCCTTCGAAGATGAAGAGACGGGAGTCCTCGCGGTCGAGGGCAAGCTCGTCGAGGGCTTCAAGAAGCTCGCCTTGCTCGTTTCGGGTGTCGCCGTCCAGAAGTTCCTCATGACGCTCCAAGAGCAGCAGGAGGTCCTTCTCGGCCTGGCCGACATCGTCCAGGACGTCTACGCCGCCGAGAGCGCCTGGCTCCGCGCGAAGAAGCTCGTCGCCACAAAGGGCGAAGAAGCCGCGCATCTCCAGATCTTGGCGACTCAGGTCTTCGTCCACGACACGGCCGACCGGATCGAAGTGCTCGCCCGCAACACGCTGGCCGCCGCCGCCGAAGGCGACGAGCTCCGAACGATGCTCGCCGCCGCTCGCCGCTTCACCAAACGATTGCCCGTCAACCCGGTGCAGCCTCGGCGCGCCCTCGCCCAAGCCCAGATCGAGGCGGGCAAGTACTGCTTGTCCTGAGCGAGGCGCTCAGCGGGGTTCGGCGCGACGGCCACGGACCCCGCCCACCGCCTCAAACTCCATAAACCCCACATACACAACGACCTCCAGCCACCGCACAACTTGCCCAAGCTGCGTGCGTGTGATAGACTCCCAGCGTCCTGGAAGCTACGATTGCTCAACCAGACGACGCTCCTTGGCTCCTCTCGGATCCCGGCTCCCGGTCGATGGCGACCGTACCGACCGGCCCCGTCAGGGCCCGGAGATCCCGGAGTCTCTCGACCATGCGCGCTCTTCCCCTCTTCTCCAGCCTGCTGGCCGCCGCGGTGCTGACGCTCCTCGTCGGCATCTGGGCCTGTGACTCGTCCGACTCGGACGAAGCGCAGCCGGTCCAGCTCGACCGGCTGATCCGATTGGGAGATCGGCTCGCTCAAGCGCGCGTGTCGGGTGCGCGGGCCAGAGAAGTGCGCGGCGAGTTTCATCCGATCGGCGACTCGAAGCGCCTGGCGCTCGTGCTGCCGAATGGCGTCGACGTGATCTTCGACGACTTGCTCGTGTCCCCGAAGGCTCGCCTCCAGACGACGCTTCGCGTGCCGGCCAAGCTGCCGGAGAACGCTCGGCTCGACATCTCGGTGCGCGAGCGAGGGACGTGGCGATCCTTGCAGGAGGGTCCCCTGCCGGCCGCGGGTGGTCAGGATGTTCCGCTGGACCTGCCGCTCGGTCTGCCGGCCGCCGCGACGACGGCGATTCGCTTTCGATTGACCGCCGAGTCCGGTGATGTCTGGTGCTTCGAGCCGAGTGTCCGTTCGGATGGTCGTCAGGTCATCGCCTTCCAATCCGATCTCCCGGGAACTCGCCTCGCCGACGATGTCGTGATGCAGTTCGACCTTTTGACCCGCTCGGGTGCGCTCAAGCTCTCTTCCGCGCCCGACGAGCCGAAGATCCGCGCCGCGAAGCCACCCACCGACGTGAACTCGAAGACGTCCGAGCCGATGCTGTTGGTGGCACCGTCCCTCGAAGCCCCTGCCGAGATCGAAGCGGCGTTGAAACTGCCGCCGGACGCCTTGCTCGAGGTCGCTGCGTTCCAAGATTTCGGCACGCCCGAAGAGCTGCTCGCTCTGACCGAAGCCGAGCGCGATGCCCTGAAAGGCGGCGTGCGCTTCACCGTCTTGTCTGGCGATACGATCCTCTGGCAGCACGATCTCGTTCGCGGCCCGAGCCTCGAGTCGATTCGCGCTGGCAAGACGATCGATCTGTCCGAGCTCGGAATCGGCGAGGCGACGCTTCGATTCCGCACTGAGTACCTGGCGGGCACGCAGCGGCGCTCGAAAGTCGTCGCGTGGGAGATGCTGCGCTTGGTCGCGCGCGAGCCGCGCCCGCGTCAGCTCTCTCGTGACGATGCGCCGAACGTCGTGCTCGTCATGGTCGACACGCTCCGCCCGGATCACCTGAGCTGCTACGGCTACCCCAAGGTCACGAGCCCGAACCTCGACGCCTTCGCGGCCGACGGCGTACGCTATGAGCAAGCGATCTCGTCTTCGTCCTGGACGCTGCCCGCGATCGCGACTCTGTTCACGGGCCTCGCCTCGCCGCTCGCTCACGGCGTCTTCGATCACGAGCGCGCCGCGCTGTCGGCGTCGCACCCGACGCTGGCCGAGATCGTGGCCGCGCGCGGCGGCCTCACGAGCGCCTTCGTCGCCAACCCGATCGTCAGCGTTCGCACGAACTACGATCAAGGCTTCGACCGCTTCGAGGAGCCGGGCGACAACGCGGTCGAGATCACCGATGGCTTCTTGTCCTGGCTCGAGGCTTACTCGGGATACCGCTTCTTCGCCTACCTCCACTACTACGACCCGCACAATCCGTACGACGCGCCGGGCGAGTATCGCGAGCAGTTCTGCGACGCGGACTACGCCGGCTTCCTGAAGGGCATCGACGAGCCGGTGAACCAGTTTCGCGATCAGGCTTGGCGAGCGCTGCAAGCCGATCCGGAAGGCGTGCCGCAGAAGCTGCGCGATCTGTCGAGACTGTTCGGAGCACCCGACCGGGCCTACCTGCAGGGTCGCTACGACGGAGAGATTCGGTACTGGGACGACCAGTTCCAACGCGTGCTCGACGCGCTCGAGGAGCGCGGCATCGACGATCGCACGTGGGTCATCGTGGTCGGCGACCACGGCGACGAGTTCTTCGAGCACGACGGCCTCGGCCACGGTCACACGCTCCACTCCGAGCTGACGCGCGTGCCGATGATCATCCGCGGCCCGGGCGTCGAGCCGACCGTGATCCGTCAGAGCGTCTCGATCTCGGGGCTCTTCTACACGATCGCCTCGCTCTTCGGCGCTCGCATCGAAGGGCGCATGAACGAGTCACCGCTTCCTGGCTTGCCCAAGACTCCGACACCCAAGGAGCAGCCGATCTTCACGGCCGTCGGCAAGGGTCAGATGGTCACTGACGCGATGTACGGTGTGCGCGACGAGCGCTGGAAGATGATCTGGCGGCCGGCGACGCGTACGGCGCAGCTCTACTCGTGGCGCGACGACCCCTTCGAGCAGAAGGACCTGTCGGACAAGAACCGCGCCGAGATCGAGCGTCTGCAGAAGCTCTTCGAGAGCTGGCGAGTACAAAGCGAGGCGATTCGCCCGAGCGACTTGGCGAACACCGACCCCGAGACGATCGAGAAGATGCGCCAGATGGGTTACCTCGGCAGCAAGTCAGATTAATACTCTCTCAATCTCTGCTCAGGGAAATACACTACGAAGCTTTGATCAGGGACCTTCTGCCTGAGCCGCCAACAGACGCCTTCGTCATCACTAAGCACTGCGATCTTGCGCTGGTCAACGATGGCAGCATCCGTCACACCCAGGGATGCAACGACTTCCAGGTTTGACAACTGAGCGATCGTGATTTGTCTCTCTCGGATCTCGGCGCCCAGGATCCCGTTCTTCACGAGCTCAGCTAGTGCAAGAAGTAGGCTCTCACGAAGCTCTTGATTCCCCGTCTGCGCCAACAGATTGGAGGCTTCTGCTACAACATAAGATGGAACGACGATGCGCTCGAATTGGTCCAGAATGCTCGCAAGCAGAACAAAATCCGAATCTGAATACGTGCGTGTTCTCTTGTGCGTCGCAATTGCCCCTCGATCCACAAGACCAACGACTAGCAAGACTAGAAGATTAGTGTCGATCAGCAGGCGCTTGCGGTTCACGATTGAGCAGACATCTCAACGGACTGCACTTCGCCTGTTTCCGAATTAACGGTAACGACGCGATATTCCCGCCGAGGCGGCAGTACAAGCCCACTAGGATGAGGCGTCCCACCGGAAAACTCTCGATGGAAGCCAACGGTAGCCAACCAAAAAATCCCCTCTCTCTTGACTGCTTCCACGCCAACATTGAAGATCCGCTGATCCCTCATTAGTTTTTCGAGGGCTGCGACCGCGATTTCGGCCGCACTAGCCATGTCGATTGCCACGTTAAACGCTCCCTCACATTGTCGTCGCCGTACGGCGCCATGATTCCAAGCATCGTAGCCTTGGCGTACGTCAGTTTCCAGCCACACTCCTTGAACGCCTGTGGACAAACACGCGGGCAGGTTCGGTTCTTCGGCTACAAGGTGTGCGCGACCCCGAACCGATACCGTTACTCTTCGCTTCGGCAGTGAGCCTCTGCCCCAGTGGTAGGAGAGCAACGTCTGCTCATCCTTCTTGCGCTCGTCGACGTTGCTCAGGGGCCAGGCCAGGCATGGAATGCCTCGCCAGGAGTTCCCGACACAACAGCGGTATCGGACAGTTCATCCTGGGATCGAAAACGCTCTCGCTGCGGTGGTCGTCGCTCATGCGATCGATGTAGGCGACGCCCGACGTGCGGCTTGTTCATCATGAGCTCGCCTGATGATGGTCGTGGTTCCATCCTTCACGCCAAACATCGCCGACAACGAGATCGAGGCAATTCTGCCCCGATGCGTGTCTCTGGAGGACACTGGATCTCACGCTCTGTGCGCAACGGTCTGCTCCGTCCAAGGCCCGGGCGGCATGGAATGGCTACTCACCGAACGACGTCCAAGAGCGATTCGCGGGCCGCTCGCACCCAGCACGCCCAGCACGATCGTGCCGAAACCGACCAGCGTCGACCAAGTCATCGACTCGCGGGCGAAGAGCACGCCCAGCGTGAGGGCGACCACGGGCATGGCATAGGCCACCGGGCTCAGACGCGTCGCGCTCACATGCCGCATCACCCAGAAGTAGAGCCCAAAGGTCACCACCGTGCCCGCAACGGCGAGGTAGAGCAAGCAGCCGACGGCCCGCGGCGTCCATTGAAACACTCGATCGCCCTCGGTGAACGCCGCCGCCACGAAGAGGAACAGAGAGCCGAAGGCCATGCCGCGCCCGAGTGTCGTGACTTCTCCTGTCGGGCTTGTCCCTTGGAAGCCCGCAGCGATGACGATCTTGCCGGCTCGCAGCTCGCGCAGGACGCGCGCCGGTCGCACGTCGAGAATCGTCGCGTCCGTATGCTGGTCGTCGGTATCGATGCCGCACTGGCGCCCGGTCAGCGAAACGGCTGCATGGCCCTCGCTCTCGATCGCCAATGCGAGCAGCGCCATGCTCATGCGCTCTCCCGAGGAGAGCAGCAGGTCGAGCTCGCGACGCGACGGCGCTGGTTACTCGGCGCCGGCCTCGTGGGCTCCGCTGCCGTGCTCTTGGAGGAGGTCGCGGACGGCCGGCCAGTAGTCGCGAACCTTGCTGGGGCCGATGCCGTGGAGGGCGCCGAACTCCTCGTGGCTCGACGGCATCGCGGCCGCGATCTCCTTGAGGGCGCGGTCGGTGAAGACGGTGTACGCCGGCCGCCCTTTGGCAAGCTGCAAGCGAAGATCGCGCAACCGCTCGAAGAGCTCGTCGTCGTATCCCCTCGGCTCGAGCGACGTCGATCGAGAGCTTCCTCGTGTGCCGCTCCCGGTCGAGGCGCGTGACCTCGCCCCGACGCTGCCCAGCAGAGGCGAGCTGAAGCTCAAGCTGCGCTCCTTGAGCAGGACTTCCCTGCCGAGGCTCGTCAGAAAGACCTTCGGGTAGTCCGTGCCCTGCACTCCGATCGCGCCGCGCGCCGTGAGCTCGTCGATCGCACGGTGGAGGGTCTCGCGACGGAAGCCCGACAAGACACCGTAGACGCTGAGCTCTCGAAGCTGGGCCGGGACGTCTTGCGCCTTCGAGCCCAGCAGCACCTTGACGAGTCGCTCCTTACCGAATCGGCCTTTGAGGCGAGCGACTCCCGACAGGATCTTGAGCACGACGACGAGCTCGTCCTCCGAGAGCTCGCGCTCACTGGAGTCGCCCGTGAGGCACATGTCGCAGTGACCGCACGAATGCTCCGTCGGCGCACCGCCGAAGTACTCGAGGATCGAGGCCCACCGACATCGCCGCTGGTGCACGAAGGCGACCATGCGCGACAGCCGGTCGAGCTCGCGCTGCGCTCGCCACTCGAGGAATCGGTAGTCGATCGGCAGCTGCACGGCCGGCAAACGCATCAGCACCCGAATCCCGCGACCCGAGGCTTCGGATACGAACTCGATGGCGCCCGCCAGCACCAGATTCCGGAGTGCTCGTTTGAGCTGGTCGAGCGTCAGCTCGAGGGAGTGGGCCAGGACCTCCGGCTCGAACGGGCTCCAGAGGTCGGGCTCGGGAGCCACGTCTCGGCGGAGTGCCTCGAGCACCTTGCGACGGATCTCGGACGAGAATGCCGATTCGGGCAGCCCCTTGAGCGGGGCGACCCGCACGAGCGCCGAATGAAAGCCACCGAAGACGCGCTCGACGATGCCGTTATCCTCGAGAATCTTCAGCGAAGCCGTGATCGACATGACACCGGAGGCGCCATCGACGTGCTCGAGGATTTCGGCGTTCGTGTACCGCACCAGCTCGTCGGGACAATCGCGCACGACCTCGTACAC
Organism: Planctomycetota bacterium; assembly: GCA_029260795.1. Lineage (GTDB taxonomy): Bacteria > Planctomycetota > OFTM77 > OFTM77 > OFTM77 > OFTM77. The sequence goes on from JAJDCO010000130.1 coordinate 147,791, forward strand.
GGCCTGCACGACCTCGCGGGGCGGATGATTCGATTCGATGAAGAATCGCTGGACCCAAGTGTCGCCCGACTTGAACAGCAGGATGCATCGGGAGGGCTCGCCATCGCGCCCGGCTCGACCGATCTCCTGGTAGTAGCTCTCCAAGCAGCGCGGGATGTCATGATGCACGACGAAGCGGATGTCCGCCTTGTCGACGCCCATCCCGAAGGCATTGGTGGCGACGATCACGTCGAGCTCGCCCGCCATGAAACGCTCTTGGATCTGACGGCGATGCTCGACCTCGAAGCCGGCGTGGTAGGCGCCAACCTCCAGGTCGTGCCCCTCGAGGCGGCCTGCGACCTCCTCGACCGCCTTGCGTGTCGCGGCGTAGACGATCCCGGGACGACCCTGGCGGACCTCTTCGAGGATCCGATCGATCTTGGGCCCGTCGCCTTCGACGATCTCGCAGACGAGCTCCAAGTTGGGTCGGTCGAAGCCGCCGACGAATACATGGGGATCCTCGAGTCCGAGCTGCTCGACGATCTGGTCGCGCACACCGTCAGTCGCGGTCGCAGTCAGCGCGACGATCGGGGGGCGACCCACGAGCTCGGCCGCTTGCTTGAGGCGCAGATAGTCGGGGCGAAAGTCATGGCCCCATTGTGAGATACAGTGCGCCTCATCGATCGCGAGGAGCCTGACCGGAACTTGCCGAATCGCCCAGGCGAAGCGTCCGCTTCGAAATCGCTCCGGTGCCACGAAGCACAGACGATAGTCGCCCCGTCTCAGGCCCTGAAGCCTCGCCTCTTGCTCCGCCAGGGGAACGCTACTGTTGATCAGCGTGGCCGGGATGTCCCGCTCGATCAGACCGTCGACCTGATCCTTCATCAGTGCGATCAGTGGGGACACGACCAACGTCACACCCTCGAGCATGAGGGCGGGAAGCTGATAGCAGAGCGACTTGCCCGCTCCGGTCGGCATGACGGCAATCGTGTCTCGGCCGGCGAGGACGGACTGGATCACCTCCGCTTGTCCCGAGCGGAACTCACGGAACCCGAACCATCGATCGAGCTGCTCTTGCAGCGCTTCGAGTGTGGTTGGCAGCGACATGGCCTGTCTTGAAGAGGGACCGCCCAGGGTGAAAGGGGCGCCAGTGTAGCAGAACGGCCCCGCGGGCGAGCATGTGGGTCGATGGCGTCGCCGCTCGACCGAGACTCTCGTCGAGCAGCCAGCCGTGCTCGCACGCTCGAGCTTCCGCTTCGGTGCGCAAGAGGACGATCTTCGCGCACTTCTTCGGGTGACTTGGACCAACCGGAGCGTGCCGGAACGCTCAGAACCCGAACACTGGTTTGGCTCTGAAGCGGAGGCAGGATAGAATCCAGCGCATTCTCGAGTCCGGGTTGGCAATTGGGAGGGACACCCCGTGAGTTGGCTCATCACAAGCACGTTGGGGTCGTGGGAGATCGATGCTGGCCTCGGCATCGGCGAGCTCGTGAGCTGGGTCGCGATCGGTTTGGCGATCGTGTTGCCTTGGATCATGCGCATCCACGACCGCGGCGCGCTTGCCCGCGTCCTACATGATCCGCTCCTCGAGTCTGAGCTCGATTCCGTCGAGGAGCCGAGCTCGCTGTTCGGCGCCGTGCTGTCGTCACTCACCGAAGGCGTCGCGGTCCTGGATGCGAACCAGCGCCTGCTCATGGCCAACTCCAGCTTCCGTGCTCTCTTCGACTGTCCGCCGGGCGAGCCCTTTCCCGAGACGTCGCGCAACGTCGAGCTGCGCTCTCACGTTCGAGACGCCATCAATCAGCAAGAGACGATCGAGGCTCATCTCGAACGGGGCGGCGGGGAAGTGCTGCAGCGGATCGACGTCACGGCGTCACCGCTCGAGGACGAGCAGGGACGCTTCCTGCTGATCCTGCTCGTGCGCGACGTGACGGAACGGCATCGTCTCGAAGAAGGCCTGCGTCACGCCCAACGCATGGAGAGCGTCGGCTCGCTCGCAGGCGGCATCGCCCACGACTTCAACAACCTTCTCGGTGGAATCCTCGGCTACGCATCGTACCTGCGTCACGAGCTGCCGAAGGAGTCGTCGTTGGTCGAGGCCGCCCTCAAGATCGAGTCCGCAGCTTCTCGCGCAGCCGATCTGACCGGTCAGCTGCTCACCTTGGCTCGTCAGGAGCCGGCGCGGCGCGAGCCAGTCGACATTCGAGCCTTGCTCGAAGATGCGGCCTCGGTCCTCGAGCGTACGCTGGCGAAGGAAGTCTCGATCGAGCTCGATTGCGGCCCCGACTTGCCGGCCGTCGAAGCCGACTCGCCTCAGCTCTTCCAGGTCTTCCTGAACCTCGCCGTCAACGCTCGAGACGCCATGCCGGGCGGCGGCATTCTGACACTGACCGCCCACCCGCTCACGATGAACGAGCGGGACACGCGGTCGCGTCCCGGCCTCCGGCCTGGCAGTTACGTCCTCATCCGTGTCTCGGATACCGGACAGGGCATGTCATCCGAAGTGCTCGCCAACCTCTTCGATCCGTTCTTCACGACCAAGAAGCCGGGGCAGGGTACCGGGCTCGGCTGCACGATCGCGTATCAGATCGTTCATGCCCACGGAGGCAGCCTCGAGGTACGCAGCGCTCCCCAGCGCGGCACCACCTTCGACATCTATCTCCCCGCATCCCGGCGACGCGTTCCGAGCTCGCCCACCAAGCAAGTGGAGCTCGCCGGCGGACAGGAGACGATCCTGATCGTCGACGACGAGGAGATCATCCGACAGCTCGCCCAAGACCTGCTGACTCGCTTCGGCTATCGCACGCTGTCTGCAGTGGATGGGCTCGAAGCCCTCACGACTTTCCACGAGCATCGCGACGAGATCGATCTGGTGCTCTTGGATCTCGCGATGCCGCGGCTCGGTGGCCTGGAGGCCGCTCGTCGCATCCGCGTTCAGCGACCCGATGTGCGCATCCTGCTCTCGACCGGTTTCGGCGAGACCGATCACCCCGAGTTCCCGGTGGTCCAAAAGCCATACAAGATCGAAGACTTGGCCAACGCAGTGCGCCAGTGCCTCGACGGTGGTGCGCGACACTGAGCCTGCGGCCGCCACGGCCCCGATGAGAGTCGCGGTCACGGGCGGCACCGGGTTCCTGGGGCGAGCGGTGATGGCTCGGCTCGGAGCCTGCGGTCACGAGACGGTCGCCGTGGCTCGCGGCAGGATCTCGGCGCTCGAAGAGGTCGAGCTTCGTCAGGCCGACCTCGAAGATTCCGCGAGCTGGCGCGGTGCGTTCGATGGCTGCGACGCGGTGATTCATGCTGCCGCCGGCATCGCCTACTGGGAGCGCAAGCGGTCTTGGCTCGAAGCCGTCAATGTGCGAGGGACTCGAGCGGTGTGCGAGGAGGCGCTTCGAGCCGGTGTGCGCCGCTTCGTCCATGTGAGCTCCATCTCCGCTATTGGGCATTCCGAGTCCGGCCAGGTACTCGACGAGGAGAGCCCCTTCACGAGCGAGGCGCTCCACATCGGGTACTTCGACACGAAGCGGGACGCGGAGCACGAAGTCCAAGCGGCCGTCGAGCGCGGGCTGTCGGCCACGATCGTGAACCCCGGCGCGATCTTCGGCCCGAGCACGGTTCGGAGCAACACCAACGACTTCCTGAAGGCGATCGCGAACGGACGGTTTCCATTCGTGCCGCCTGGCGTCCTGAACCTGATCGATCGACGCTCCGTGGCTGAAGGGATCGTCCGAGCGCTCGAAGGAGGCGCCGTCGGGAGACGTTACCTGCTCACCGGCGAGTCGGTCTCCTACGGTGAGCTCTTCGCCGAGATCCAACGTCTCGGTGGACGTCATCGGCGACGCTGTCCTCTGCCGGGAGCCGTCTGGGCAATCGTGCGCGGCATCTCGCGCGCACTGGACGTGATTCACTGGACGCGCCCGCCCTTCACGCGTGAGGCGTTGCTGGCGTTGACACTGAAGATGCGCTTCACCAACGAGCGAGCTCGGCGTGAGCTCGGATGGCGACCGCGACCACTCGACGAAGCGCTCGGAGAGACCCTCGCCTGGATCCAGGCAGGTCAGGTCGTCCCGGCCGCGGGTACTGACGAGCATCGATCGGGGTAAAGCATGGTGAACGAAGCCCATCCCCGCGCGACAGCCGGAAACCATTTCCCTCCAACGAGTTGGACCTAAGCAACGGCGGCGATTGTCACAGCTGCTGAAGTCCGCTTTCTCGGGACGACCTCCCAGGCTGGACGTGCTGGCGCGAGAGCCTCGACCGCGGATGTCCGCCCGGCACTCGAGCGCCCTTCATCCAAGACGTTCCCGACCGTGCGAGTTTCTGTAGAGTGTGCGCTTTCGATTCTCGACGAGACCCACTGGCATGACCCTGCGCCGCAAGCTGCTGTTCGCGCTGATCGTCAACCTGCTGATCCTCGGAGGGCTGGAGCTCGGGCTCCGAGTCTTCGGGTTTCAACATCGGCACACCGGCCTCGACATGCAGTTCTTCGGTCCCGAGTTCCACGAGACCATGGCGGGAGAGACGGATCAGTATCGGCTCGACCCGCGAGTGTTTTGGGAGCCGAATCCTGGCGTGCGTGTCACGGGAAACGTCGATCGCATCAGCCCAGACGGCTTTCGTGAGGTCGGCCGCGACGTGCTGGACGAGCTCGAGCCCGAGATGCTCGCCAAGCTTCAGCCCATCCCCGCGGGCGGGTTCGCCGTTCGGCCGCCCAAGCCCGAGGGCGTTCTTCGAATCGCCTGCCTCGGAGACTCCTGCACCTACGGTATCGGGTTTGGTCAGGTGCTCCGCTTTCCCGACACGTATCCGGGTCGACTCTGGCTGACGCTGAAGGCGACCCATCCCGAGCGACGCTTTGAAGTTTTGAACACCGGCTGTCCCGGCTACTCGATCTTTCAAGGGCAGCGTGTCCTCGAGGAGAAGGTCCTGGCCTACCATCCTGACGTGGTGACGCTCTACTTCGGCGCCTACAACGATTACACACCGGCCATCGAGATGAATGACGTCGAGCGAGGCAAGCTCGACGACGGCGGCCTCGAGCTGCCGCTGTACCACCGCGTGCTGCGTGAGCTCCGCATCTATCAGCTCCTGACACTCGGGCTGGCCAAGCTCGGGCTGACGAGCCAGTTTCAACCTCGGCAGGAGTACAACCGACAGTTCGCCCAAGGTGAGACGCCTCTGGGCCGCCGGGTCGGGCTCGATGACTTTCGACGTATCGCGCGCGAGATGATCGCCGCCTGCCGAGAGAACGAGATCGTTCCCCTCTTGATCACGCCTCCACTCGCCAAAGAGCAACGCGAGAAGTACCCGATCAGTGATCGATACGCGGAGGCGATTGCCGAGGTGGCCCGCACCGAGAGGGTCACACTGCTCGATCTTCGAGGCGAGTTCGAGCGTCGCGAGAAGGATGGCGAGGAGCTCTACATCGATCCGATCCATCCGAACGCTCGCGGCATGAAGCTGATCGCGGAAGCCATCGCCGAGGTGATCCCTCCCAAGTAGAGAGACCCAGTGCCGGCCTGCCTCGCTCGGACGGTCCCTGCCCCCGCCTGCGGACGATCCACTACTCGCGTCGACCGGCCGTCACGATCTCGTCGTCTTCTTGAATGCGCTCCCAGCGACGTGCCCACCAAGTGTCGAGCTCACCCCCCAGGCTGTTGAGGATGACGTTGGCCTCTCTCGAGACGTCGTGGCTCTCCAGGGGATCGGACTGGATCTGATAGAGAGCGTCGAGGCTCGAGTCGCCAGCCGGCCTGACGAGCTTCCACTCAGCGGTCCGCACAGCCACCGTGTTGCCGGAGCCGCGGCTCACATTCCCGAGGCAGGAGAAGGCGAGGGGCCGCTTCGAGCCACCGCCGCGTGCTGGCCAAGCGGAGATGTCCGGTCCTTCCGGTGTCGCGAGTCCGAGTAGACCGGTCACGGTCGCGAAGAGCCCGCCCAGGCTAACGACATCGGGAATGCGCCGGCCTTCGATGCCCGGGCCATCGACGATCAACGGCATCCGAATGCTCTCCTCGTGGAGCGACTGTCCGGACCCGAGTCGGCCATGCTCGAAGAGCTGCTCACCGTGGGTGCCGAGCACGATGACGATCGTCTTTCGCCCGTAGGACCGGCGCTCCAACTCACTCACCAGCTGACCGAACGCGCGGTCCCAAGCGACCACGCCCGCGTCATAGCGTTCACCGAGCTGCTGCTGCTCCGCCTCGGACGGACAGTAGGCTCGCTCCAGCTCGGCACGCAATGGCTCGAGCTTCTCCGGGAGGATCAATCGTCCCTCGTCATCGCGACGGCATTCGCAACGCAGGTCGAACTTCTCGAGGATCCGGTCATACCGCTGCCACAAGGCGATCCGATCGCGCTTCGGGTCCGTCACGTGAGGCTCGAGGAGCCCCTTCTTGGCTCGGTCCTCCGGGTCGAAGGCGAAGGGGGCCGAGACGTCGACGCAACGAAGGAAGGCGAAGAACTGCTCATCGGGACGAGCATCCGCCCAATCCAAGAGACCTTGGAAGAGCTCGGACGCCGTCACTTTCGGTCGCGGGCGCCGGGGGTAGTTGGTGAACGAAACCCAGGTCGCGAAGCCTTGATCGAGACCGCGGTCTCGAAGCGAGATGCTCGCCATATCGTTCGGGACGAAAGCTCCGGTTCGCAATCCGGCGGTGGTGAGGTACTCGGCCAAAGTCAGCTCATCCCCGCTGAGCCGGCTTCGCTTGCCGAGCCCGAGTACACCCAGCGCGTGGGGATAGCGCCCGGCCATCAGGCTGGCGAGCGTCGAAACCGACCACGGCGCGGGCGCAATCGCGGTCTCATAGACTCGAGACCCCTCGGAGAAGGCGTTCAGGTTGGGAGTCAGCTCGCTCTGCGCCCCGTAGCTGCCGACTCGATCACTTCGGAGCCCGTCGACCGCGAGCACGATCACGTTGGGCCGCTCGGTGGACGAGTAGCGATAGTCGACGGGAATCCGGCGACCCAATCGAAGCCGTGTCCAACCAACCAGCACCTTGGCGTTGGGAAGCGGGTCCGGGCGCGAGGTCCGGAAGGCGACCTGAACACCGCGTCCCGACCACCTCGAGAGATCGATCCGATCCTTCAGCAGACCCTCGGGACCGGGCGTATCCGGCTCGTAGGTGACGCGCGACCAGACCGGTGCGCCATCGATCCGAATCTCGAACGTCAGCTCCGGACGAGGTCCCGGTCGATACGTCACGCGCTGCCGAGGCACATGGATGGCCTCCACCTCCAGAAAGCCCTCCTCGGGCACGAAGAGGCGCGTCTGAAACTCCGACGTCGGAGCGGCGACCATCCAATTCGCATCCGTCTCGGCATTCAACAGACGAGCGACCCGCCGGGGCAGCGGCATCACGCGAAGTGGGTCCAGCGGATTCTCGGCTCGGATCATCGCTTGAGTGCTGAACGTCGAAATCAGATTCTCGCCGAGAGTGGGTCGACGCAGCGGAGACGCCGGAGGGGCCGGACTCGGCACCTTCGCCTCAATACGCGGCTCCGCGACGAAGCACACGCCGCCGCCACCTTCCTCTCGACACTCCAAGCGCAATCGCAAGCGTCCCGACGGCAGGTTCAGTGCGACCTCGGCCGTCTCCCAACCCTTCGCCCGAGGCGGCAGAGTGCGCGCCTGCAGCATCCGAGGCGGACCGACATCGGGCAGGTGATAGAGTGCAAAGCGAGCCGGTTGCTTCTGAAACTCCGGCACGGCCAAGGAGCAGCGGAAAGTCGCATCGGCCGGAATCTCCAACGATCCGAACGTCACGGATCCACCGGCCGGCAGCACGAGCGAGGTTCGTCGCATGCCCTTGGCGGGCGCTACCCCGATCGCCTCGGTGAAGAGCTCCGACTTGGGCCCCTGAGCCGTCGCCTCGCCCAGGCGGGAGATCAAGTCGATTCGCTGGTCCAGCCACTGGGTCGGAGCCGGCGGATCGGGCCGAGTCAGAATGAAGACCAGCACGACCACCGTCATGAGGGAAACGACTCCCTGAAGAACTCGTTTCCGGACGAGCAGCCGCTGTGCTTCGCGACGGCCCGGAACGGGGTGGTGCTTCTCGAAAATGTACTGATCGCGAAAGATCGACAAGGGGGGAATCTCTCGAAGACGTCTCACCGACGACCGTGAGACCGCCCCCATCAGGGCGCGTCTTCCGAGTCGGGCGGGATGGGGATGGCGTGGAACCCAGGCAAGCTGGCGAGTATGAGAGGATTCGGGGCAAGCGTCCAGACTGGAGCCTTGCGCGAACCGAACCCTAGGGTTGGACAGACCTTGGCATCCGGGATGTTCCCGGAATCTGCCCGTCCCACAGCTGAGATCCCTCGCCCAAGCCCATCGGCGACCCCCTCAGCCGAGCCGCTCGCCCGCAGAGCGGGCGAGACGAGCTTCGGCGTCAGCTGCCAGGGCGATCTCCCGGCTCGATGATCTCGAACTCCTCGAGGGCATCCGACTCCAGGTCGACTTCGTCTTCCGGCCACTCCTCCGTATCCGTGGCGAGGCTTTGCGTGCCGTCCACTACGGAAGAGGGTAAAGACGACGTCCGAGAAGGGAGATCCTCCGCCTCGTCGTCCGCCTTCGCCGGTGCCACTTCGACGACGGCGATCTTGTGGGCGGCGTTCTCCTGAGGCAAGCGAACCAGCGTCTCGAATCGCTGGACTTCACTCATCGAGATCATGGCGCCGCTGACTGCCGGCTGGAGCCCGGGAGCCGCGGAGCCCGACTGCTCGGTGAGCGAGGGAGACTCCGGCCCAGTGCTCGAGCTCGTCCCAGGGGATGGCAATCCGCTGGAGGGGGGTAGAGAGAGCTTGGCCTCGGATCCCCCGGCATCCGCTTCCAAGGTGGATTCGCCGGCGTCGAGCTCCGCGGGGGTCGAGATCACCTCGTCTCCCTCGGAGTCGACTGCCCGAGCGTCCGCACTGGCTGCGTTCGAGGGGGACACGGCCTCCCTCGGCTCAGGATCCTCCGGCACCGGCTCATCGAGATCCGGGCCAGGTGAGGCCTCCGCCTCGACGACGGCCGGCGATTCCGGGCCGTCTTGCTTGGTCGAGGCTTCGGTTGCATGCCCTTCCTCCGAAGACGACGTCTCCGAGGGCTTCGTGAGAGGCTCAGGGAGAGTCAGGGCGGCCACGACGTCGACCGAGGCCACTGTTACCGAAGGAGAGGCCTCCGACTCGAGGACAACCTCGGAGTCGATCGGAGCTTCGGAGACCTCGTCCTTCGAAGCCGGCGGCGACGTCTCGATCGGTGTGTCGTCGGACTCGAGGGCTTTGGGGGGTGCCTCTTCCGCGACCTCTTCGGTCCGAGGCTCAGCGACCGCCGCCGCGTCGGAAGGACTCCGCGTCGAGTCCGAGGCGGCCTCGATCGTCACGGCTTCCTCCTCATCGTGGAAGCTCTCCATCTCACGATCGTAGGCATCCTGTCGTGCCAGGCGGACCACCTCCCGAAAGATCTTCTCAAAGATCGGCACGGAAGAGAGCTGCCCGGTCTCGATGACGAACTGCTCCACCAGCTCTCGCGGGATGGCTTTGCCGTCGGCGACCAGATCACCGGCTTGAGCCTGGTTGCACAATCGATAGAAGGTGAGCACCTCGACCAAGGAGCGGGCGTCGAGGGACACGCGCTTTCCACCGAAGGCGAGCACCTGATCGAGGAGGTTCTTGCCACGGCGCCAACCGTCGCTCTCGGGCTCGTTGCGGATGAGGAAGAAGCGTTGCGCTCCCCCGGACTCGAGGTAGTCGACCACGGACTGCAGGTGGCTCGAGAACCGATTGCCGTTGCGAGTGTTGTTGACGACGAGGGCGACCCGATCGGTGCCGTGCTTGTGCTCGACGGTGAGGACGAAGTCGACCTTGTGATCCTCGGCGAGCCCTTCCTCGACGTGCGTGATCCGGCACCCGCCGATGCGATCGTCGTGCTCTTGGAATCGCAGGAAGCACCGTCCCAAAGTCCAACGCAAGGTGCCTTCGTCGAAGTCGAGCGGGAAATCCCCCTCGAGGACGATCTCGTTCTCCTCTTCGACTCGTTGCTGCCGCAGGCGCTCGAGGTCGGCGATGGTCGAGTCCCAGAGCTTTCCGAGATGCTCTTGCCACGGCCACGGTCCACTGTCGCCCAGTCGGCTGCTGGTGCTGGTGGTCTGGATGGGGCTGGTGATCTCGAGGACGCGACCGAAGGTGCGAAGGTCCTCGATGCGGTCCAGGCAGAGGTTGATCAGCTCGCGAGCCATCGGAAGTCCGAGGACGGCGAACTCCTCGAAGAACTCGGGGCGGAAGGGATAGGTCGGGTAGGGTGGCTGGAGTTCACCGAACACGCGCTGCATGCGCGCGGCGACGAGCGCGGCCGCCGACTCGGTCGTGAGGCCGTCGAGATGAACCGGCCGCGACTCGAATCGAGCGATCTCGGGCTTCTGCAAGCGACGGGTATAGTCATGCACCCAAACCTGCTTCAGGCAGGTGAAGAGGAGCAGACAGTTCGGCGTGAAGTCGTGGACGCGACACAGCGTGGTGACGAGCGCTTGGAAGCGCGAGTCGTCGTCTCCCCACAAGAGGCTCTCGTTCTGATCGAAGCAGATGACGAGCGGCTTGTAGAATCGGGAGAGGATGGCGAGGGCGCGAATCGTGTTGAAGGCCTCGTCCTCGGAGAGGAGCCCGCGCGGCGCTCCGATGCGCTTGAGATCGATGTCTTCGAGGTCTTTGCCCTTGAGCCAATCGAGCACCGTGGCGCGGTCCTCATCGAGCAGGACGCGGAAGAAGGTCTTGAGGAACTGCCGGTCGAGGTCGGGAGCGTCGTCACAGAGGTGCGTCAGCAGCGCCTCATAGATGGGGCGGAATCGATCCTGTCGGCGGAACGAGTTGAAGACGTACTCGAGAGAGCCGCTGAGCTTGTCGATCTGCTCACGGCCCTTGGGAGTGCGACCGACGCCTCGCTCGATCAACAGATGCCGCCAAGTGTCCCGAATCACGCAGGCCGCGAAATCGACGATCTGGGGCGCGGCTCCGGGGCGACGTCGCCGACCGAGGCTGACGGCGATCTCACGCAGGATGTGCTTGCAGACGAGAGAAGCCTCGCCGAACGGCTCGACGTGGACGAAGAGCCCTCGCTCATCGAGCTGCCGGAGGATGCGGTGGATCAGGTGGCTCTTGCCGGCTCCGGTCTCTCCGAGCAGCAGAATGATGCGCGTCTGACGATCGCGATTCACGCCTTCGAGAAGACGAAACACGGTGTCGGAGGCAGCGGAGTTGATCGAAGAGACGTCGGTGATCGGAGCCCGATCCCAGGGATCGCCTACCGCGCGGTCTTCGAACGGATTCGGCTGGGTGAGGATCTGCTGCTGGATCCGGTCCAGGGCGCTACTGTCGGACATAATGGCCCCTCCTCGAGACGTAGAACAGCAGCCCCCGATAGGGATGCTGCAACGAGCCCGCTCGCTGGGACTCGCTCGTCTCGCGCGTGTTCGTGATCTTGTCCAATGAGATGACTCGCTCGGTATCCAGGCGGATCAGCCAGCGATCGAACTGGCCGCGCGGCAAGCTGCCGCCCATTCGGTCGCGGAGCTGATGGATCGGCACCATTCCTTGGTGCGACCCCTCGCGGTCGAGGCGGTCATGAAGCTCCAGCAAACGCTCCTGGAACTCTTCGAAAGTCCAGCCGCCTCGAGGCACCGTATCCCGCGGAGCCTCGTGGCCGTTGACCTCGGCTTCGGCTTCGGCGCTCGTCTCGGCCGAGTGTTCGAGGGATTCCGTGGCCGGCAGGGCCGGGGCGTCGGCGCCATTCGACTCCCAGGTCGGCAGTCGCGCTTCACGCACCAGCTCGCGCCGCAAGAATCTCAGGTAACCATTGAGAAGTGAGCCCGAGAACCGACCCAGGGCCGGCAGCTCCAGCCCCAGGAGCTCGCGCCCTCCCGACTCGGTCAGATGAAGGGAACCATCAGTGCTTCCTTTCTTCATCCAGCCGACCCACCCGAGACTCTCCAGTGCCGTCAGACTCTGGAGACGCATGTGACGGTTGCCGCCCAGCTGGCGATGAAGGCTCGACTCGCTGTCGCGCCCCTCCTCGCAGCCCGCCAAGAGCAACATGGCCTTCACGGCCATGGCATCGACCTGACTCACGGCGCCCCTCCCGGCTCGAAGTCAGACCTCCCCGGTCGATCAGAACCGATCAGACTCAGGAAGCCCCTCTCGTTGAGTGGATGAAGTTATTAAGTGACCGCCCTAATGTGTGGTTCCCAACTCGGGCTGAGTATAACGACACCACGCGAGACCGGCAAGCCAACTCCCCGTCAAACCGCCCTCGGACGCACTGTCGATTCTCCAAGCATCGATTTTGGCCGCCTGGATGCCGGAATCGGAATCCGGAGAACGACGAAACCCGCTGCCAATCGGCCTGGATCGCGACGCGGCGACTCGAGCGGCGGCGGCACCAACCCGCCTCGAAAACGGCGGGCGAGCTGCATGCCATTCGGAAGAGCCGGTGGAGGATTCAGCCACCGAGGGCCATGAGCTGCGCCGGCGTCAGATGCCAGCGCAGCACCGAGGAAGAGACCCGCGGGGCGCGGTCGATCGACACGTGGGCGACGCTACCCGTCTCGAATGCGATGTCGATCCGCTCGTCCTGCACGAGCAGGATGCTGGTGAGCTCGCCGATGAGCGGCATGTGCCCCACTAGAAGTGCGCTGGGCGAATTGCTCGCCCCCAGCTCGATAAGCACGCTCTCGTGGTCGCCGAAGGCGAGCCCGGGGCAGGTCGCGATCTCGACCGAGGGCTCGAGCACATCGCGGACGATCTGCGCGGTCTGCTGCGCACGTCGAAGCGGGCTGGCGAGGATCACCGCCGGTCGCACACCGAGGCGGACGAGGCCCGCGGCCTCCCGCCGCATCACCTGGACCCCCTCGGCCGTCAGCGCTCGCTCCGCGTCGCTCGGAGCGCGGTGCTCGGCGATGCCATGTCTCATCAAGTAGAGGTCCATCATGTCACGCGGTGATCAGCTCGATGAGAGTCGCGACGCCGAACCCGGTCGCTCCCTTGCGCAGATGCCCCTCGTCGCGCTCGGTCCAAACGGGCGCCGACATGTCGAGATGTGCCCAGGCCGGCCCGTGAACGAAGCGCTTGAGAAACAGGGCCGCGGTCGTCGCTCCCGGTGTTCCGGGTGAGCGCGCGATATTGCCCATGTCGGCGATCGGGGACTTCATTCGGTCCCAATACACCTCGTCCAGGGGGAGTCGCCACACCTTCTCGCCGGCGCGGACGGCGGCATCACGCACCTCGTCGCCCAGCTCGTCGGGATCCGAGAACAAGCCGGCGATCCGGTCGCCCAGCGCCATCTTGCAGGCCCCCGTCAGAGTGGCGAGGTCCACGATCGCGTCGACACCGAGCTGTGAGGTGTAGACCAACGCGTCGGCCAGCGTCATGCGGCCTTCGGCATCGGTGTTGAGCACCTCGATCGTGAGCCCATTCGAGGCGCGCACGATGTCTCCGGGCTTGTAGGCCTCCGGTCCGAGAAGGTTCTCGGTCGCCGCAGTGATCACGTGGACCTCGGAATCGGGAGCCAAGCGACCCAGCACCTTGGCGACACCCAAGACCGTGGCGGCCCCGGACATGTCCTTCTTCATGAGGAGCATGTTGCTGGCCGACTTGATGTCCAGCCCACCCGAGTCGAACGTCACGCCCTTGCCCACCAAGGCGATCTTGCGCCGCGGCTTTCCGGCAGGTCGGTAGGTCAAGTGGATGAAGCGCGGTGCCTCGTTCGTCCCTTGAGCGACGGACAGGAAGGCTCCCATCCCTCGCTCGCGGCAAGCGTTGGCGTCGAGGATCTTCACATCGAGAGACTCGTGCTCGGCAACCTCCTGAGCCCAGTTGGCCAGGAAGGAAGGAGTCACGAGCTCGCCCGGCCCGTTGACGAGATCCCGAGCAGCCGCAATCCCCTCGGCCACGAGCTCGCCTCGTCGGACCGCCTCGACATCGTCGCCCCCCAGCAGCTGAACGGACGTCTCCGAGGAGTCGAACTGCTCCTCGTCTTTCAGGTACCGATCGAATCGATAGACGCCGAGTGCCAGCCCTTCGACGACGTTCCGCGTCGCTTTCGGACTCGCGAGGACGGCCGCACCTCTCACCCGATATCGCTCGATCAGACGAGCCACTTGACCCGCCGCCAGCCGCCACGCCTCGGGATCGGGATTCTCGCCGACGCCCATGAGCACCAGGCGCGGGGCGCCTGCCCGGCCACCGGTCCAGGTCACGAGCTGCTCGCCGGCCTCCCCGCGAAAATCTCCCGACTCGAACAGGCTGCTGATCAAGCCGTCGAGCGCTTGATCGATGGGCAGCAGCTCAGCGGGTACACCGTCCGAAGGCTGGCTCACGAAGCATGCGAGGAGGTCGACCTGGACCGCCTCGCTCCATGGCGAAGGACTGCAGGCGAAGCGCATGAAACGGACTCCCGGTCTGAGGAATGAAGGTCGCGATGCGGCCGCGATTGTCGAACGCTTGCCGTTCAGAGTCAACGTCGTCGCCAGAGTCCGAGCTTGGATCGGGGTGGCTCGCGAGAGATGATCTCAGGCCAAGCCCGCCTCGATTTCGAGCGGGACCCGTTCTGAAGGCTGTCGTTGGGCGAGAGGGAGTCGTCGGTTCATGTCGAAAGGGCCTGTCGATCGTTGGAACGCTCGCTATGAGCAAGAGGACACTCCCTGGGATCTCGGTGCACCGACTCCCGCCTGGCAAGCACTGCTGAAGGGCCGGAACGCTCCCGCTCCGTGCCAGGTCGTCTTCCCCGGATGTGGCCGCGGTCACGATGCGCTGCTCTTCGCGGAGCACGGATTCGAGGTGCTCGGATTTGACTTCGCGCCCCGGGCCATCGCGGAGGCTCGCGCCTTGGCAGCCGTGCGCGAGTCGAAAGCCCGATTCGAGAGGCTCGATCTCTTCGCGCTGCCGACCGAGCTCGAAGGTCGCTTCGACCTGCTCGTCGAGTACACCTGCTTCTGTGCGATCGATCCGGAGCTTCGCGCGGATTATGTCGCGAGCGCTCGGTCGCTCCTGCGACCCGGGGGCCGGCTTCTCGGGTTGTTCTTTCCGACCACTCCTTTCGGCTCCGAGGGAGAACCCCCGCACGTCGTGACGAAGGCGGACGTCGAGCGACACTTCTCCGAGGCTTTCACGATCGATTCGTTGGAGCCCGCTTCGAGCTCGGAGCCGACCCGCGCCGGTTTCGAGCTGTTGGGGTGGCTGACGAAGCGATGAGCTCGCTGCTGGCAGCACTGATCCGAGCCGATCACCGAGGCTTCCTGCTGCTGAACCGAAAGCT
Organism: Planctomycetota bacterium; assembly: GCA_029260795.1. Lineage (GTDB taxonomy): Bacteria > Planctomycetota > OFTM77 > OFTM77 > OFTM77 > OFTM77. The sequence continues at coordinate 163,056 of JAJDCO010000130.1, forward strand.
GGGCCACCGGGAGCTCGACCCGTTCTTCTACCTCGGAGGACACCTGGCCGTCGTTCCGGTGGTGGGCCTCGCAACGGCGATCTACCTCCTGAGTGATCTGAGTCGCTCCCGGCTCGAGCACGGAGCCGTGCTCCTCGTGACGCTGCTCGTCGTTTGGGGACTCAAGAAGTGGGTAGCCCGGCGTCGGCCGGCGGGAGTCCTGTCGGCGAGGAGGCCGTGGGGAGGCGGGCTTCCGGTATCGGACGCCTCGTTCCCGAGTGGTGACACCGCCCAAGCGGCCGCCATCGCGGTGCTGCTCATTCGGCAGGGCGGCTGGGGGCCTTGGGTCGCCCTGTACCCGGTGGCCGTGGGCCTCGGACGCGTCTACCTCGGACTCCACTTCCCGGGCGACGTGTTCGCGGGCGGGCTGGTGGGTGGTCTCATCGCCTGGCTTGCGACGCTCGCGCTCTAGCGACCCGTATATCCGAGCTGCCGGAGAACGGCTGCCATGGCCGGGTCGTGCTTGGCCGGCCGTGCGTTGAAACCGGTCGACCGGGAGTCGTGGAACTCCTTGATCAGGTGGCGCCCGATGCGAACCAGGGCCGGATCGAGGTCGGCCCGGTTGTTCAACTCGCCCGGATCCAAAGAGAGATCATAGAGCTCGATGTCACCGTTGACGAAGCGGTACGCCGTGTGGCTCTCCCCATCGACGAGAGTAGCGATCAGCTTGTGGGTGTCGGACCTGACCGCGACTTGCCACTGGTGAGCATGCTCGAGGTAGATCGGACGCCGTGGCTGCGCATCGGGTCGCCGGAGATAGCCGAGCAGGCTCTGCCCGCGGAGCAGCTCCGGGCGACGGGCAGTGGGCACGAGGTCGAGTACGGTCGGGAAGAGGTCCAGGGTAGACACGGGCGAATTGACGGTCGTGCCGGCGGGAATACCCGGACCGACGAGAAAGAGCGGCACGCGGGTGACGGTGTCGTGGAGCCCGAAATGCTCGTAGTGCACGCCGTGCTCTCCGAGCGACTCCCCGTGATCGGCAGTGACGGCGACGAGAGTGTTTCGGGCCCCAGGAAGTCGATCGAGGCGCCTCATCAGACGAAGGAGCTCCGCGTCGACGTAGGCGATCTCGCTCCGATACTGGGCCGCCAGCCAGGCGGGATCTCGGACACCCGAGAGGAAGCTCCAGTAGGGATGCTCTTCCCATCCGGGCTCCAGTGACAATGTCCCGAGCCCGGGGTGTCGAGGATCGGCCGGGTCACCTTCGTAGTACCGGCTGGCAAAGGGCTCCGGAGCCCGATAGGGGATGTGGGGATCGAAGTAGTGCACCCACAGGAACAGAGGCTCGTTCTGGAGCTCTTCGAGGAGGTTGAGGGCGCGCTCGGTGGTTTCGGAAGCGCGCGGGTAGAACTCCAGTGGCGGGGGAGCGTCGTAGATGTCGAAGCCGTTCGCCAGACCGGAATGGTTGGGAGCGAGGTGCGGGGCACTCACGATGGCTGCCGTTCGATACCCTCGATCGCGCAAGACCGCGGCCAGCGTCGGCACGCCCGGGGCGAGTGCCGTCTCGTTGTCGTAGATCCCATGATCCTGCAGATACAGCGACGTCAGGATGGAGGCGTGCGACGGGTTCGTTGCGTTGGACGTCGCGTAGCAGACGTCGAAGCGAGTGCCTCGCCGAGCGAGCTCTTCGAAGAAGGGGGTCTCGATACCTTGGGCGCCATAGGGTGTCAGGTGATCGGCGCGTAAAGTATCCACGGTGACGAGGATGATCCGCCGAGGCTGCCGAGGAAGCTCGGACGCGGACGCTCGGTGAATCAAGCGCGGCTCGACCCAGAACCCACCGACTGCAGGACGAACGCCTCCTCCTGAGCGCGTGATCCGCAGCTCGAGCTCGATGCGGCGACCCGCCCAGGGTCGAAGGCTCACGGTTTCTCGAAAACGCGGATCCGGATCGGCGAGAGTTCTCGAGAGAGATCGCGCCAGAAGCCGATGCCGCTCGCCATCAGCGAGCACCCACGCTTCGAATCGAGCCCCGGAGTTCTCCCGGGCCAAGGCGGCTGGCAGGTTGCCCTCCAAGACCACATGCGATCCCGAGTCGGGCGCCAAGATGAACTTCTCGCGTTGGTCGAGAGCGAGAGCGATGGCGGTGCGGCTCTCGCCCCGCACGATCCAGCGGGGCGAGTCGGGTCCGTATCCCTCCAATCGGAGGAGGGACGCCGGCGACAGCTGGAGGAGTGCGATCCGCTCGATAGTGATGTCCGACCGCTGAGCACTCGTCACCACGAAGAGTGGGTTGATGCCAAAATCTACGAGATCACCTTGCCACCGAGGATGGGCTCCGAGGACGACGAGGTAGTCGTGAAACTGTTGATCACCGTGGAGAAAGAAGCGCTTCTCTCCGCGGTCGGGCCGACTCCAATTCCAGACGACCTGACCGGAATGCCCCGGGCCGCCCGCCGAGCGGAGACGGATGAGCACGGCATTGAAGTCGTCCGGACCGAGGTCGAGCTTCGTCTCCAAGAGCGGCCAGGGCTGATCGACCTCGAATTGGAATCCCTCGTCGGAACGACCGGTCAGCGTGAGATGGGCATTGGTCGTCCACGGAGCGAGCTCGGACTCGGGTCCGAACACCCACTGGCGCAGCGCCGACTCGTCTGCTCCTCGATGGAGCTCATCGAGGCCTCGGCGGACATGCTCGGCCTCGCCGAGGCGATCGACCCCGATGATCACTTGCTCACCGCTCTCTCGATTGCAGCTCGAGAGGCCGAGCACGAGGGACGAGATCGTGGCGAGTATCGAAAGGCGCAAGCTCATAGTCGTTTCAATCGTTCGAGGTCTTCACCCGCGATGCGCGCGAAGATGGAGCGGGGATGGCGAGCGATGAGCTCTGTCCAGATCTGGAGTGCCTGGGTGTATCGACCGCTGTGGAGCTGCTGCAACGCGAAGTTGGCCCGCTCGACAGCTGTGGCCAACTCGACATCACCTCGGAGGCGATAGGCATTCGCCAGTGCCCGGAAGGCGTCGCTGGAATCGGGATCGATGACGACGGCCGCTTCGAGCAGCCGCGTCGACTCGTAGGGTGTCGAGGGGCGCCAACGACGCCAGATCTCGATGCGACCCGACGGCGTCGGCCGCGTGATCACGGGCTCGAATGCATCCAGGAACGGCCGAGCGTAGGTTCGGAGTGCTCCGTTCACGGCGGAGAGAAAGTAGTCCTGGCCTCGCGCTTCGGGATGCCGCTCGCTGAGGATCATGAAATCGGCTGTGAGCCAGTCCTCATGCGGCAGGTGGTGATGGCCCGGTTGCGCGATGGCCTCATACTCGGGAAAGGAACGATAGTCGGAGCGACCGGGAGTCCATGAAGCCAGGGTGCGCAGTGCTTCGACAGGGTATCCCGGCACCGCGACGAGGACATGGGTCGAGAGGCTTCGTCCAACACCCCTCTTGGTGAGATTGACGATGGGGCGCAATTGCCAAACGTCCCGCCGATGCTGCTCGGGAAGCGCGCGAATCCCGGCGAGCTGCGGGAGAGTGCCGAGAGGCTCGGGGCCGAGCCCCCACGGAATGACGACGTGGTGGCCGACGATGACGAGGACCGTCGCGACGATCGCGAATGCCCGAATCCGAGGTAGACGGATCGCCAAGACACCGGCCGCAAAGACGGCGGCGAACGCCGGCAGTGCCACGATCAGAAGCGAGGCCGGGCCGGCCACGGGAGCGAGAATGGCGAGCGCGGCCATGGCCAATGTGATCCAAAGAACCGGCTCTCGTTGGCGCCGAGGATCGGCAACGACCATCACAATTGCGGGTAGGCAGAGGAGTGCCAAGCCGAAGCCGAAAGAAGAGGGGACGTTGCCCCATCCCAAAAGGCTCGGAGTCGCCTGCCACAATCCCCAGGCATCCCCCAGCTCGAGGACGATGAGCCCGCCGCGCCAGTTTTCCAAGTGCCAAGGTCCCGCCACGACGGTGGCAGCTCCCAGGGTGAGAAGGAGCGCCCGGGCGGGAGGCCGTTGCAGGATCATGATGAGCAGAGGCGCGGCAGCGGCAACCATGAATCGCGGGTCGACCAAGAGGCCGACGCCGGCGCCGACTCCGGCGACCAAGCACCAAGAGATGTCGCCGTGACGAGCCTTCCGGAGCAGGACGCTCCCTCCCAGAACCGCTGCGATCAGAGCATTGTCCGGCCCGATCTCGAGCGAGCTTTGGAGGACCTGGGGGAATCCCAGGTAGACCGCGCTGGCCAAGAGCGCCACCGACGGCGAGTACCAAGCTCGTACCAGAACGAAGACGAGAACCGCCGAGAGGGCGATGATCAGCCCATTGATCGTGAGACCGGCTGCCCGTGGATCCAACCCGAGGGACATCGCCGCCCTCAGAAGCGCCGGGTACACGGGCCAGGTCACGCCGGAGGACTCCGACGTCCGGTGAGAGGCGGCTCGGCCGGAGTCGAGCCATCTCCACTCTTCGGAGCTTGGGACTCCGTCCGTCCAGACGGCAAAGACGAGCACGTGAATGAGCGTCATCACGCCGAGCGCGAGCGCCGCCCACCACCAACCGCTTGAACCGGATTGAAATCGGGATTCGCTGGAGTTCAAGAGCCGTACTCGCGCCTTGACGACAGGACTCGGCAAGGATTGCGCCAGAGCAGGCACGCTCCTGCAGATCGCGTATCACACACACCGCCAACTAATCCTTCATCGACGTCTCTGCCGGTGCGGTTGAGCGCCTCCTGACAGCAGACTCGGGCGACTGAGCTTGCGAGGACTGAGTCGATCGCGGAGGCCGGGTAGCTGAACGGTGGGACGGGCACGGAGTCCGGGGTCCTCCACGGAGTCCGGGGTAAGCAGCCCTCGGAGGCGGGCTCGAGGCGCGGATGTCGGGACGAGAAGGGTTTGGGGGCTCGGGGAGCGGCTCGCGGAGTGAGGTAGGGCGGCTCGGGGCACCGGTAGCCGACGACTCTGCCAGGAATACTCGTTTCTCAGCGCCCAACGGACGGACGCCGACAGTGCTCGGGGGGGATGGAGTGCCTTTCTCATGCGGCGAGGCCGTGGCCGGCTAGAAAGCCTCGAGAAGGCCAGCTTCCTCGCATTTGGCTCCTGCGAAAACGCGAAGCCAATAGGTTCCCCACGGTAACTTCACAGACTTGTCCCGAAGCCAACGGGCTCGGGCTTCCGAATAGTCGGACTGGAACTGCTTCTCACGTTGCTGGAGGCGGCGTGCGACGCCTGCGTTTGCAGACCAAAAGACCTTCCTCTTCTTGTTCTTCTTGGCAGGCGGCGTTTTCGGGCCCGACTCGGGGGATTGAACCAAGACCCGCTTGGCACCCAAGACCGAGGCTCTGTTCTGTCTCCGCCGGGTGCGCGCACGGTTCTCGTGCTCTCGAACACGGCGCCGCACCATCAGCTGTGCCTGCCTGGCCGTCTGACCGGATCGAAACAACGGCATGGGTGCACGCCTGAGTCGAACGGTGAGTGGCTCCTTACCCCGTTTGGCGAAGAAGACCTCCGGGCGCGGCACGACGAGAACCTCGCCGGGCTCCATCCCGTTCGAGCTCAGACCCGGCCAGTCTCGGGCAGACTCGACGAGGTCGTCCTTGACCGGATTCGCTTCGATGTAGGCGGCGATGCGAACGGCGTCCTCGAGCGTTTCGACTGGCAGACAATGCGCGGCGCCTCCATCGAAGAACGAGTCGCTCCTCTTGCGGAATCGATTGACGGCACGGCTGATCAGCCAGTGCGCCCGCTGGAGGAACTCGGGCAAGCGCCCCTCGACATCCCGGAGCAGCAAGTGCCAGTGATTGGACATCTGAATGACGGCGATGACCTCGATACCCGTCCGCTCGGCGCACAGGGCCAAGACATAGGCAACGATCTGAGTCACCTTCGGGTCGGGTCGCAAGAGGTGCTTCCCTTGAAGACATCGGCGCGTCACGAACCACACCTGCCCCGGCACGATACGCCTCGGTAACATGTTGAGCTCCCTAGCTCACCCGTACTCCACGCGACGCGGGCGACCTCCGCCCCAATGATCGACTCGGAGAGTTCGAACGGGTCATCCGAGGAACCAGTCGCACCAGCGCAGTGGCGGTTACGCGAGATTCTGACGAGCTCGGGTTGAGATGGGCGGGTGGGCGACCTCGAGCGGCCGCTACCGGTCTCGAGGAGCAGCCAACGGAGGGAGTGCCTCCCTGCCCACCCACCCGAGCTGCTCCAGGAAGTTGCTCAGACGTTCCGCCGCGATCCGATGCCCGGCCGCGTTCCAGTGGCCTTCCGGGTGATAGGTCACGACCCCTTCGGCATGCTGGCGCTTCAGCTCCGGCAGGAGATCCAAGACCTCGATGCTCTGAGCCGCCAGACCCGTGACAATGCGATCGCTGAGTCTCTCCGGGGTAAGCGCACGCCCGGAATAGAGGGGCACTCCAGTGACCAGTCGCTCGAACATCTCGGCGTCGACTTGAAGCAGCGCCGGAATGACGACGACGCAGAGCTTCGCCCCACGCCGAGAGGCGACGCCCTGGATCACTTCGAAGGTGTCGAACACCGCCTCGAAGGCAGCTTCGGCATCCACCTCCGGCTTCTCGGCCATCGCTCGGATCATCACGTCGTTGTAGACCAACTCGGGCGAGATCCAGCCCCAGTCCGCGCAGAGGCGTCCGATTGGAATCGAGCAACGAGCAAAGAGGCTCGAGCCGGATTGCCAGAAGCGCAAGTCACTCAACGCGGCCCAAACGTGCTCCGCATGCCAGCTCCCACGCGGGTAGGACGTGGGCGGTCGGAATCCGCCCGACTGCAAGCTCTGCCAATAGGTCCGGGCACGAGGGCCGAGACTCTCTTCGAACCCTGCCCCTCCCATGCGCCGGACCGTGCGCAGCACATCTGAAAGGTCGTTGCCCGCGTAGAAGAATGCGACGATGACGTCGGGGCGAAGGCGCCCGGCTTGCTCCGCCAGCATGAGCCCTTGCTCCACGGGGCCGTATCCGGGAACACCGAGGTTGAAGGTGCGGCACCGGACCACGTCCTCCAATCGACGGCCGACTGTCTCCTCGGCCGTCACTCCGAGTCCGAAGAGAAACGAGTCCCCGATCAGGACGACATGAGGCGGCCCGTCTGCGCGGAGAGGCTCTTCCCACTCGTCGTCTCGAAAACCGGCCGAGTTGATGCGGACTTCCAGCCCCGCCCAATCCGGATGGGTCATCTGTCCTCGAGCATTCGGCCTCAGCGTCCGCCCGACGATGGGATGTGGTTGGTAAATACCATCCGGGTCGCCCGAATCATCGACGATGGTTTGAAGCAATGATGGGATAAACGGACTCGCGACCGCATTCGCAATTCCAATCGTCGAGACCGTCACCAGCGATACGAAGGCGAGCTTTTGAATCCCTCCCCAAAACAGACTGGCCGTGCGGCTCGGCACGGATCGATGGGCAGCCGAAGCGATCGCGAACCAGAGGGCGGAGACGACGCCTGCCAGGAGAAGAAGGGCCCACAGAGCCGGACGTCCAAACACGCCCACCAGCTCCAGGCCGATGCTTAGAAGCGCAAGGGCTCCGATTGAAGCCAGCGATATCGCTCGCCACGGCCGATCGGACGTCTGCTCTGGCTGCTTTCGCGTTCGGTGCTGCCAAAAGGCGAGGACGGCGACCACTCCACTCAGCCCGGTCGCTCCCAGCAACCAGAGCGGCGCCGAGTCCTTGGTACAGAGCCACGCACCACTGCCGGCGGCTGCCAAGCCGGCGAGCATCGTCAGTCGGTCGAGCCAAAATATCTGTGAGTAGCGGAGTTGCGTCTTCATGCTGGGGCTCCAGATCGTCCCTTGAGCATACCGTCAACACCGAGATCGCGCTGGAAGTTTCTCGGCTCGAGAGGATCCGGCCTTCTGGCCGCATCCGTTCCAGAATGTGCGGGTACCGCCTACCCGGGAGACTGGGTTGGAGAGTCGGAGCCGGAGCGTCACAATGGGTCGATGAGGCTCGGAGCGTTCGATCGCTCTCGCATCGATGGTGTCGGACTGGGAACCCTGGGAGACTCTCGTGATTCCGAAGCGCTTGCCCCTCGCCTTCGCGTTCATGACGGCTTGGATGCCTCTCACGGAGGCGGATGACACGCACACCGCTCGCTGGCCGTCCTTCCGGGGCCAGCAGGCCGAAGGAATCTCCGAAGGCTGGCGGCTGCCGACCGACTGGAGCGTCGAGACCGGCGAGGGTATCCGCTGGAGCCGCGCTGTCCTGGGACTGGCGCACTCCAGTCCCATCGTCTGGGACAGCCGGATCTTCGTCGTCACGGCCGTCTCCCTCGACGGAGAAGCCGAGCTCAAGATCGGGCTCTATGGATCGGGAGATGCCGTCGAGGAGGAATCCTCCAACCGCTTCTTGCTCCTGTGCTTCGATCGAGAGACGGGCGCTCTCCTCTGGGAGCGCACGCTCCGCGAAGGCGTACCGCGGGCGAAACGCCATCCGAAAGCGACACACGCCAACACGACTCCCTGCACCGACGGGCGCTCGCTCGTGACCTTTCTCGGCTCCGAAGGGCTCTACTGCCATTCCCTCGAAGGCGAGCTCCTCTGGGAGCGCGACCTCGGAGTGCTCGACGTCGGAGCGCCCGGCTACGCCGACCCGAAGTACCAGTGGGGCTACGCCAGCTCACCGGTGCTGCACGGCGACCACATCTTCATCCAATGTGACCAGCAGCAAGGCTCCTACGTCGCGGCGCTCGACCTCAGCAATGGAGAAACCGTCTGGCGCACGGACCGCGACGAGCTCCCGACCTGGGGAACGCCCACGGTCATCACCCAGGGCTCCACGCCCCAGCTCGTCCTGAACGGCTTCCAGCACATTGGCGGCTACGACCTCGAGACCGGTGCTCCCTTGTGGTGGATGCACGGCGGCGGCGACGTTCCGGTGCCGACCCCGGTCGCCTGGCGGAACCTCGTCTTCATCACCAACGCCCATGGTCGTCAGTCGCCGGTCTACGCCATCCCGATCGAGGCGCGTGGCGCCCTGTCGACGGAGCCCGAGTCCGCAGACCTCGCCTGGAGCCACACGAAGCGAGGCAACTACATGCAAACTCCCCTCGTGTATCGTGACCTGCTGTACACCTGCCACGACACGGGCGTGCTGAGCTGCTATCGAGCGGCAACCGGTGAGCTTCTCTATCGCGAGAGACTCGGCGAGGGTCGCACGGCCTACACCGCTTCGCCGGTGGCCGGTGACGGCAAGATTTTCGTGACCAGCGAGGAAGGCGACGTGCACATTCTCGCGGCCGGAGAGACCTTCGCACCATTGGCTCACAACCGACTCGGCGAGTCGTGCTTGGCGAGCCCGGCCATCGCGCGCGGGAGCCTCTTCTTCCGCACGCGCGGCCAGCTGATCGCCGTCGGAGACTAGCGCGCTTCGAGGCGGGTGACCTCGCCCGGCTCGAGCTCCTGGGCCAGCTCCTGCCGAATGCGCGAACGATATGTCTCGAGCCACTCGCGCTCCGAGGACTCCAGCAACGCCTCATCGATCAGATCGTCCTCGAGCGGGATGAAGGTCAACGGATCGAACCGGAGCCACTGGCGCTGCGCTTCGTCGACGTGATCTTCGACGATCAAGTAGAGGTTCTCAATGCGGATGCCGCCCCAGCCTTCGCGGTAGTAACCCGGCTCGATCGAGGTCACCATTCCGGCCGCCAACGGCGTCGCGGCGAAGGGCTTCCGTCGCAGGTCTGAGATCGCGAACGGCCCTTCGTGAACGTTCAGAAAGCTGCCGACTCCGTGCCCTGTGCCGTGGTCGTAGTCGAGACCGACACGCCAGAGGGGCGTCCGCGTCACCGCATCCAGTGACGCTCCCGGCGTTCCCGCCGGAAAGAGCTGTGCGGCGCAGGCGATGTGGCACTTGAGCACCAGCGTGTACAGGCGCTTCTGTTCCGCATCCGGCGTCCCCACCACCAGCGTCCGCGTGTCATCCGTCGTCCCGCCGCCATTCTGCGTTCCCGAATCGATTAGGAAGAACTCTCCTGACCGAAGCGGTGTCTCGTCCGCGTTGCCGTAGTGCGGCAGCGCGCTGTGGTCTCCGGCGGCGGAGATGGTCCGGAAGCTGAGGCCCCAGTAGCTCTCCATCGCCGCATAGCGGGCCTCGAGATGCTCGAGAAAGGACCGCTCGGTGATGGTCGCTCCGGACGCGAGCTCGTCTCGCAACCACCACAGGGCACGGGTCTTCGCCGCGCTGGCTCGACGGTTGGCGCGACGCATCCCTTCCTGCTCCGCCGCCGTCTTGCGAGCCTTGGTCGCCTCGAGCGGGCTGGCGCCCGCGCGCAGACGAGCCCCGCTCGCCACGAGCAGCTGCTCGACGCCGCGCGTGACTCCTTCGGGATCGACCAGGACCCGACGTTGGGCACTGGCCTGGGCGAGGAACTCCCGGAAGCTGTCGTACGGGGCGAAGACCACGCCCTCGAGCTCCGCACTGTCCGGACGCCGCTCGTCTCCTCCATGGACAAAGACCCGAACCTCGTTCGAGTCGATCCAGGCGTACCCCTCGAAGATGGGATTGAACGGAACGTCGTCTCGGGACCGGCAGTTGAGAAGCCAGGCGAGTTGATCGAGCTTCACGACGACCATCGCCTCGGCACCGGCGGCGGCGAGATCCGAGCGCACGGCGGCGATCTTCTCCTTCACAGTGCGGCCCGTCCAGGACGGGTCCACGGCCACGAGCCGCGTCTTCGTCGGAGCGGGGCGGTCCTTCCAGACGCGATCGACGAGGTCCTCTGCCTGGGGTCGAAGCTCGCCCTGTCCGGCCGCGACCGCTTCCTCGAGCGCCTCGGCGAAGCCGATCGACACCACCCACGGGTCGAAGCCGACCGCGGCGCCGCTTACCCCGGAGGTTCTAAGGTACTCCAGCGTCGAGAGTTGGCCCGGGCTCCCGACCCGGCTGAGGGAGATGCCTGTCCCCGAGAGCTCTTGAGCCGCCTGCACGTGATACCGTCCGTCCGCAAAGAGCCACGCCTCGTCGAGACCGACCACCAGGTCTCCCGCCGAGCCCGTGAATCCCGAGAGCCAGGGGCGCCGCAGGCGCCAAGGAGGCGGGTACTCGCTGAGGTGCTCGTCGCTGCTGGGAACCAGGTAGTGGGTCAAGCCCTCGGCACGGAGCTGGGCTCGCAAGGCGGTCAATCGGTCGGCATTCATCTCGGATCGGTCTCCTGTCGAAAGGCCCGCGAATTCGGGGCGGGTCGCGCCATGAGTCTGAGGCTCCTGACGGGCCACCGATTCTGCGTCACTCGATTCCGATCGTCGAGGACCAAGGGCGGAAGCCCGATCGAATCGTCTACCGGCCGCGCCTTGGCCGCCGTATCCTGTTCACCCTCGCCGATCGCGTTTCACTCCTCCCGAAAACCACAGAGGTGCCCATGATCTCGAAACATCGCACTCTCGTCGCAACTCTCGGACTGCTCGCCTTCTCCCTCGGTGACGGAGTGCGAGCCGACAGCGATGAAGTCCAAGAGACGCTGCTCCTCCAGAGCCCGAGCGTCTCCGGCCAAGACGTCGTCTTCGTCTACGCCCAGGATCTCTGGGTCGTTTCCCGGAGTGGCGGCGTCGCCCGTCGCCTCACCAGCAACTCCGGTGTCGAGACCTCACCCCACATCAGCCCGGACGGACAATGGGTCGCGTTTACCGGGCAGTACGACGGCAACTCCGATGTCTACGTCATGCCGATCGAGGGCGGCCCTCCGCAGCGGTTGACTTGGCACCCGGCAGGTGACGGCGTCGTCGATTGGCATCCCGACGGATCGCGCATCCTCTTCCGCAGCTCCCGCGATTCCTTGGCTCCCGTACAGCAGCTCTTCCTCGTCGACGCCCACGACCCAAAGGGCTTGCCCGAAAAGCTGCCGTTGCCGAAGGTCGCCCATGCCCGCTTCGACGCCGACGCCAGCCATATCGCCTACACCTCGGTCCGCGACGCCTTCGGCACCTGGAAGCGCTATCGCGGTGGACGCACGCCCGCCGTCTGGATCTACGATCGCGCCACGCACGAGGTCGAGGTCGTCCCCCATGTGAACGCGAGCGATACCTACCCCACTTGGCTGGACGGCCAGGTCTACTTCGCCTCCGATCGCGACGACCAGATGAACCTCTATCGATATGCGCCGGGATCGGGCAGCGTCGAGCAGCTCACTCACTTCCAGGACTTCGACATCCGCAGCCTCAGCGCCGGCGGCGGCGCGCTCGCCTTCGAGCAGGCCGGAGCCATTCATCTCTACGACCCGGACACCCAGGCGACGGAGCGGCTCAGCATCGAGGTCCGGTCCGACGGGCTCGCCGCACGTGCCCACTGGAAAACCGTCACCGGCTCCGTCCGGGGCGCTTCGATCGCTCCCAACGGTCAGCGCGCCGTCTTCGAAGCACGCGGAGAGATCATCACGCTGCCCCGTGAGCACGGCGATCCTCGCAATCTGACGCAGTCACCGGGTGTCCACGATCGCAGCCCGGCTTGGTCGCCCGACGGCAAGCAGATCGCCTGGTTCAGCGACGCGAGTGGTGAGTACCAGCTCATGGTCGGTGACCGACTCGGCGTCGACGAGCCCAAGTCGTTCGACCTCGGTCAGGACGACGCGACCGGCGGCTTCTACTACGATCCGATCTGGAGTCCGGACGGAAAGCACCTGCTCTTCAGCGACAAGTTCAATCGCCTCGCCACCGTCACCCTCGAGACCGGCACGGTCACCGAAGTGGCTCGCATTCAAGGATCCCTCGGCGTTCTCCGCCCCACCGCCCGCTGGTCACCCGACTCGAAGTGGATCGCCTTCGAGAATCGGAACCCGCTCACGCTCTACGACCACGTCGCTCTCTTCGAGGTGGCGACCGGCGAGATCACCTCGGTGACCGACGACTTCGCGGCGGCCGGCTCGCCGGCCTTCTCGGCGGACAACAAGCACCTGTTCTTCTTCGCCTCCGTCGACATCGGGCCCTCGCAGTTCGGCCTCGACATGAGCGCCAACTCCGGCGACTTCTCCGGCAGCCTCTACGTGGCCGTTCTTCAAAAGGATGGTGCGAACCCTCTCGCGCCACGGAGTGACGAGGCCGTCGAAGGGGAGAAGAAGGAGGAAGAGAAAGAGGAGAAGAAGGAGGAAGACTCCGACTCGGAAGCCGTTGAGGAGGCCGACGCCGACAGCGAAGGCGGCGAGGAGTCGAAGAAGGACGCCGAGACCAAGAAGGCCGGCAAGGACCTCCCCGCGATCGATCTCGAGGATCTCGATCAGCGCATTCTCGCGCTACCGGCCGACAGCGGACGCCTGGGTGGACTCGAGGTCGTCGGCCAGAAGCTGCTTTTCATCAGCTTTCCCCAAGGGGGCGAGGTGGCACTGAAGAGCTTCGACTTCGAGAAGCGCAAGACGGACACCGTCGCGACCGGAGTCAACGGCTTCAGCGTTTCGGCCGACGGCAAGTGGATGCTCACGGCGGCCGGAGGCAAGTTCGAGATCCGCAACGCTGCCGGCAAGGACGCCAAGGCGCTCGCGATCGATAACGTCCGCGTCAAAGTCGACCCGGCCGTCGAGTGGCCTCAAGCGCTACGCGAGGTCTGGCGCATCCAACGGGACTACTTCTACGACCCGAACATGCACGGCGTCGACTGGGACGCGATGTGGAACCGCTGGTCGACTTTCCTGCCTCACGTTCAGCACCGAGATGATCTCAATTTGATCATCGGTGAGCTGATCGGTGAGCTCGCCTGCGGTCACAACTACCGCGGCGGCGGCGAGCGTCCGAGCGCTCCTCAAGGCGTGTCCGTCGGACTACTGGGCGCAGACTGGGTGGCCTCCGACGGACGCTATCGTCTCGAGCGCATCTATCGCGGTCAGAACTGGAACCCCAGCTTGCGCGCGCCGCTCACCGAGCCGGGTGTTCAGGCGAACGAAGGGGACTACCTGATCTCGGTCAACGGACGTCCCGTCACGGCGGACGACAATCTGTTCGAGGTGTTCGAGAACACGGCCGGCAATCAGGTCTCCTTGAATCTGTCGGCCCGGTCCGACGGTGAGGAGGCCCGCACCATGACGGTCGTCCCCGTCGCCAGTGACGGCTCGCTGCGACGCCTCTCGTGGATCGAGGGCAACCGACGACGCGTCGAAGAGCGCTCGGGAGGACGCCTCGCCTACATCTACATGCCCAACACCTCCACCCAGGGACAGGCCGCCTTCGACCGCGACTTCTACAGCCAGCTGCACAAGCAAGGCGTCGTGCTCGACGAGCGATACAACGGCGGCGGCAAGGTCGCGGACTACGTGATCGAGGTCCTCTCGCGCGAGGTGATGTCGTTCTGGATGAACCGGGAGCAATGGGTCGGTCGGTCACCTTTCGGCACGATCGAAGGACCCAAGGTCATGGTGATCAACGAGTCGGCCGGCTCGGGTGGTGACTGGATGCCGTGGTCTTTCCAGAATCGTCAGGTCGGTCCCTTGGTGGGCACACGGACCTGGGGCGGATTGGTCGGCATCTCGGGCTACCCACCGCTCATGGATGGCGGATTCATCACCGCCGCCAACTTCGGCGTCATGGACTCCCAGGGCAACTGGGCAGTCGAGAACGTCGGGGTCGCTCCGGACTACGAGGTGATCGAGTATCCCAAGTCCATCATCGAGAAGGGCGCCGACCCGCAGCTCGACAAGGCGATCGACTTAGCCCTCGAGGCTCTCGAGTCGAACCCGCCGCGAGCGTTGCCGACCTACTCGCCTCCCGCCAAGCGCTGATGCTTCCGGCCGGGCGCTCCTCCTCGGAGCGCCCGGCCTCTTTCTCACTCAGCGAGCCCGCCAGGATTTCCTCGGTGAATCCGCGGGTGCTTCGGCAAGATACTCTCGTCGGGGCCGCAAGAGCGGGACTCGTGGCCGTCACCGGACCGAGGCCTCGCGGACTCCCTGGGGAACCATCCACGCATGAAGTTCTTCACCGAGATCGACCGCCTCCTTCGTGGTGATGCCACACGCGCCAGCTCACTCCGAGCCGGCCGGATCGAGATCGCCGTTCGCACGCTACTGATCGCGTGTGCCTCTTTGGGCGCCCTCTACGGCGTGTTCATGGGCCTCTTTGCGGCCATGGGTCCCAACGTCAACATCGGCCAGCTCCTCGCCTCCTCCCTCAAGGTGCCCCTGCTCTTCCTCTTGACGCTCGTGGTCACCTTTCCTTCGCTCTACGTGTTCTCCGCATTGGCGGACACGAAGCTCCGGCCCCTCGAGACCTTGCGCTTGCTGCTCGCCTCGGTCGCCGTCACGCTGAGCCTGCTGGCCAGCTTCGGACCGGTCACCGGCTTCTTCACGTTGAGCACCGACAGCTATGCGTTCATGAAGCTGCTCAACGTCGCGCTGTTCGGCATCTCCGGCATCGCCGGCCTCTGGTTCTTGCGCAAGGCGCTCGACAGCCTGTTCGACTCCGATCGCTTCCTACCAAGCCCAGCCGCCGAACCCGACCTCCCGTCCACACCGAAGAAGGAGGGAGCGGAGGGTGCGTCCGATGATGAGGACGAGCAAGAAGACGACGACGCAGTACTAGCGCAGCCGCTGCCGCCTCCATTCATGCCCTCTCAGGTGGCGAGCCGTCTTCCACCGGTTCGTCGCACCAGCGCCGAAGCCGCGCGCGCTCGGCTGATCTTCCGCGTCTGGACCGTCATCTTCGGCGTCGTCGGTGCCCAAATGGCCTGGATCATGCGCCCCTTCGTCGGCTCACCGGACCTGCCTTTCGAGCTGTTCCGAAAGGGACGGGTCTCCAACTTCTTCGAGGCCGTGCTGCAAACGCTCGGGACGCTCCTCAATTGACGGGGCGGCTCGCACCGGTCGAGCTGCTGCTGCGATCGCGCGGCCGCTTTTCTGCCAGCAGCCGTCGCGTGCCCTGGAATCAGCTCGTGCTGATCATCCTGGCCACCGGGTCGATCTACGGCTTCGCGATGGGTTCCTTCAGCGGGCTCACCGCCCTCTGGGGTCAATCCGTGGTCGAGCCCGAGCGCCGCATCTTGCAGGCGATCTACTCGGCCCTCAAGGTGCCCGCTCTCCTCGCGATCACGAGCGCGATCTGTCTGCCGAGCTTCTTCGTGCTCAACACGCTGCTCGGACTGCGTGACGACTTCTCGGCTGCAATGCGGGCCATCCTCACAGCCCAAGGCACGCTCGCCATCACCTTGGCCTCACTGGCACCCCTCATTCTGCTGCTGTACTGCAGCACCGAACGCTACACGGTCGCGAGCATCAGCAACGGCTTGATGTTCTTCGTCGCGACGCTGGCCGCCCAGGTCATGATGCGCCGCCACTATCGACACCTGATTGCACGCAACCCACGTCATCGAGTGACTCTCTTGGTCTGGCTGATCCTCTACGTCTTCGTCGCGACTCAGGCCGCCTGGATGTTCCGGCCCTTCATCGGCGATCCCCAGCTCGAGGTCGCCTTCGTGCGCGCCGACGATTGGGGCAACTGCTACGTGAAGATCTTCGAGGCGGTCACGCGATTCACGAGCGGTCGGTGACGTCCCCCTCCATCGACTCCCGAAGCGAGCGCGCCACCGCTTCGTAGGCGCAGTGACTCGCCTGGTTGCTCCGCGCTCCGCAATGTCGAGCGCCGTCCGATCGAGTCGGTCGCGAACGTTCGGATCGGCTCCGTTCGCGAGCAGGAAGGCGACGTTGCGTGTCGTGTCCGGAGCCACGGTCATGGCGGCTGCCACGCGCAAGGGCGAGTTGCCATTGCCCGTGAAGACGCCGTTCACATCGACACCCAGCTCGATCAGCAGCGTGCCCATGGGCGCGCGATCGACTTGCGCGGCGCACAAGAGCTCGCCATCGTCGAGGCGCGCACCGAAGCGCACCAGATCGCCCTGCCCTCCGTAGGTCGCCCAACCCGCTGGAGAGAGATGCGTCGTCCGATCGTTGGCGAGCGCCGGATTCGCCGACGAGGATCAGCTCGAGAACCTCGAGCTCGCGCTATCCGGCCGCGCTGCAGACATCGTACTCGGTGCCCCAGCGCAGCATGCGAATGGCTTCGAGCAGAGTCATCAACGAGCTCGGCATCGGATCTCCGTCTGAAGAAACCCGTCTTCTCTCGAGTCTGGTGAGAACCGCCCCCGAAGCTCGAGACGTGTCGTTCCCAGGATACCCGAGGCACCGCTTGCGATACCCGTCGCGGCGGAAGGTGGGCTCAACCGCCTCGGGTGTCCCTCTTTTCAGGCTCTCCACCGGCATGCGAGATGACGAGCCAGGCTAGCAGAAGTTCGGATGCACCAGCAGGCGATGCGGCCGTCCGTGAGCTGAGCCTCGAACCAGAGTCCCTTACCGACATCCCCGGATCTGCTGCCGGCGTCGAGACGTTCATCATTTGGACAAGGCGGCGCCGCTCACGAACTCGTCACGGCAGAGCGTGGGATCATTCAGCCCGATTGCTCCGCTGCTCTGCCGGGGCGATCTGCTCCTCAGTGCGGAGTTGCGGTGCTCACCATGATTCGCTCGGTTTTTAGCGTCACATCTCGAGCCTTTCGGTTCTCTCACTCTTGAGCCCGACCAACCCGTCGACTCCCATTGCCGCAAGAACTCGGAAAGTACACCGCAATTGGCGATGTCGGCCCGCGCTTGAACTCTACTGTACGGAGGAATGTTCACATGCATTCGGCATGCAGATTCGTAGGATTGGCCATCGGTCAGCTCGAGATCCGGAAGAACATTGGAATCCTGGCGCTCGCGGTCGCCTTAGTCGCCCTCATTGCGCCGGCTGTTCGCGCACAACCGACCATCACGAAGATATCGTGGGACGCACAGTGCCGTAATGTCACCGTAGAGGGGACCTGCACCGGGAACACTCCCGTGAGCGTTCTGCTCGCCTCCTGCCCAGGTGGAGGCGACCTCGGCAGCTCCGGTTGCTCGAATGGCAAGTTCTCACGCACCTACACAGCGACCGCACCGAGCGGCGTCGGAGCCCGCCTCTATGCGAATCAAGCGAACACAGGTTGCAGCGCTTTCAAGATAGTGCCGTCCTGCGGCACCGTGCACATGCCGATCGCTTCCCTTCCGGCGCTCCTCTTTTTTGGATGCGCCCTCGCGGCCGGCGGCTGGCTCGTGCTGCGTCGATCCTGACCGACTCCCAGAGCGCGTAAGAAGGAGTCAATGATGCCGAGCCGGAATCGTCAGATCGCTGGCCCCGTTTTGATGTTGGCGGGTTCCGCCATCGTGGTCCTAGCCACGATCTCTGCCTTCGGAAGAGCTGCCGAAACGGCCGCTCCCAATCACCAGCTCTCGGTAGGCGAGCTCGTCGAGCTCGTGCGCCTCGATCAATCGCATCTGGCGATTCCGGCGGTCTGGTTTGATCCACCCATTCCTCCAGCCGAGAGTCAAGCCGGCCGTCCACGCGTCGAGTCCAACGGGCGAGCCTTGTGGGTCGAGGGCTTCTCCTTCGATGCACTGATGCACCGCGGCGAGCCGCAGCCTCCGAGGGAGCCGAAGGCTTCGGGGCCGATGCTGGCATTAGAGTGGTCGCAACGTACCGGGTTCGCTTCCCTGCGGGCAAGCGACGGCGCGTCGATCGTACCCCGATCCTCCGACGGGTTCCTCACGTTCAGCCCAAGCTCTTGCGGATGTACCGCCCGGGGTTGCTCCCCGCAGGTCTGTGTGAGCGAAGAGAGTGGCGACGTAGAGATGGCCTGCTGGCGTCCGGGCGGCGAGGCGACGTGCTCGGCGGCCTTTTGGATTGGTCGTCGGCACGACGGCGACGTCGTCATCTGGATCGAGCACTCGGACCAGTGAAAGGCTAGGGCAATGGCAGCTGATCGATCGAAGAGGCTACCACGCTTCCTGTTGGGGTTCATCGCGGCGATCACGGTTTGCGAGATCGTATATTATGCAATCATGATCCCCGCCGGAGCGGTAGAGGGTTTTCTCGAGCTCAATGCACAGTGGACCGCGTTCACTCTTCGATTCTTTGGCTTGGAGGCATCCGATCGCGGGCGAGTGCTTCAGCTCGGCTCGAGCTCCGTCTTGGTCGCGAGAGGCTGTGACGGGCTCCAGCCGTGGTTTCTCTTCTTGAGCGCGTCCGCTGCATTTCCGATCCGAGCGGGAGCGAAGCTGAGAATCGTTCTGACCGGGACGACAATCTTGATGGCACTCAACATCGTTCGACTGTCGTCCTTGATGCTCGTTGCCCACTTTTCTCCGCAACACTTCGAGCTCGCACACGTGAACATCTGGCAGCCGGTTTTCCTTTGCGTGGCACTCGGAGCATGGATGCTCCTGGCCTCCCGGGCGTCGGGCCGCCTGAATGTCTCACATGCCTGATCTGCGTCGAGCATTGATGCGATTCGTCCTGACGGTGATCGGGACGACCGCTTTGCTCGCGACCCTGGGATCACCACTGACGTCCCTCTACCACAGTGCGACAGAGTCCGTCTGTAGCGGCCTCCTCCCTGAGAGCTTCGACGTCCGGGTCAAGAGCATCGAAGAAGCAAAGCGCATCACCGTCGCCAGTTCACGCTTCGACAACATCATCTTCGTCCGGCAACGTGGCCAAGATGGGCGCATCCGTGTGCGTCTGATCGCTCATAGCCGACTCCAAACGCTGCTTTGGCCGATAGCATTCGGTCTCGTTCTCGTCGGCTCTCTCTGCCGGGGCTCGCTGCTCCGACGAACGAGTCGATTCACGGTGGCTGGAGGGGTCTTGCTCGTCTTCGCCATATTGCGCACTTGTCTGCGTGTTCGTCATGAGGCTAGCACGGCTGGTTGCTTCGATGGCAATGAACCCCCATCCGATCTCTCGCTCGCGTGCCTCGACTTCTTGTGGACGGGCGAGATTGGTGCCACCCTTCTCGCGCTGCTGACGACAGCCCTCTTGTGCAAGCAGGAGCTCTCGATGATCATCGCAACCGAAGCAAGCAAGTTTACCGATTCTCCAGGACGAGCCTCGAGAACGATCACCTGAGCCTCGGCTTTTAGGTCGGAGCCGCTTGCGAGCGTCCTGACGAGTATTCTCACAAGGTGTGGAGTCGCTCCACCGTACGCTCCGTGAGGCCTCCGATGTTCTTCGGGTTGTTGCTGCTCCTCGGGTCGCCCTACTTCGCTGCCGCCGAGCCCGCGGCCGAGGTCGTCGTACTTGGCAACGTGCAGGACGCCGGCTTGCCGCAGCTCGGGTGTGAGCGCCGCTGCTGTGTCCGCGAGGATGGCGCACCGCAATCGCGTCGGTTCACGGCCTCGATCGCGGTCGTGCTGCCCGCGTCGGGGCGCTCTTTTCTCTTCGACGCGACGCCCGACGTCCGGGAGCAGATCGCGCTCCTGAGCCGGCGCCCGAGCTACCAACGCCCGAACGCGCGCCGACCCGTCGACGGTGTCTTTCTCACCCATGCGCACATGGGCCACTACACCGGGCTGATGCACTTCGGGTTCGAGGCGATGGCGACCCGTGACCTGCCGGTCTACTGCTCCGAGCGCTTCGCCAGCTACCTGCGCGAGAACGGTCCTTGGAGCCAGCTCGTCTCCATGAGTAACATCGTCCCGACCGCGATGATGCCGGGCGAGCCGCTTTCGCTGTCTGATGAAGTCTTGAGGGTGACGTCATTTCTGGTGCCGCACCGAGACGAGTACAGCGACACGGTCGGCTATCGCATCGAGGCGGGCGGCGAGTCCCTGATCTTCCTCCCGGACATCGATCGCTGGACCGAGGACATCGATGTGCGTCGCCTGGTCGAGGAGAACGACCACGTCCTCGTCGATGCCACCTTCTACTCGAATGACGAGCTACCGGGTCGCGACCTCGCCGCCATCCCCCACCCGCGCATCGTCGACACGATGGCTTGCCTCGCCGATCTGCCCGCCGAGCGTCGAGCGCGCCTCCGCTTCACTCACCTGAACCACTCCAATCCGGCGTTGCAGCCAGGCTCGGAGTCGCGGCGAGCGATCGAGGCCGCCGGCTTCCGCGTGGCGGAGACCGGCGACGTGATTCGGCTGGGACGCTAGCGCACATGATACGAGAGTGCGATCGTGTCGAAGATCGCGACACGATCGTCGAACGAGTCGGCCTGGAAGTTCAGGCGTACGCGAATCCACGAAAGACCATCCAGCGTGTCGAGGTCCTCGACCCATCCGGTCGCGTCCCTTCCCGCGCCATCCGCATCGCCGTAGAACTCGACCCGAACCTGGGCACCCGATGGCTGTCGCATAAGCGGTGGCTCTAAGGCGATCTCGTCCCAATCGATCTTCGTGCCCGGACTCCCTGCCTCGGCCACGTAGTACGGCGACGTCGCGGTCGAATGCTTGCGAGCGAAACGGAATCGATGCAGGTAGAGGGCGCTGTCCCCGGGCACTTGCGGTGCCCCGCCCGGGATGCCCGTGGCGACGGTCAGTGTGAAGGGATCATGGACCGGGTTGGTTGCAGAGCCGACCGTATACACACGGCGGAACGGCGCCAGCGTCGGCAGCAGATTGATCTCGTAGCCGTTGAAGAGCCCGGCCAGTGGGTCGACCTGGACCCCGATGTCGATCAAGAGGTTGTCGCGCGCGTTGTACTGGAAAGGGCGTTCGAAGGCGGGATAGCGGTAGAAGAAAGGTGAGGGCGGCGAGTCGGTCACCTGCAGCAGATAGCTCGTCTCGGGAATCACCGTGATGGGCGAGTCGCTCGGGTTGTTCGCGAACACGCTCGAGAGACCGGACCCGGGCGCATTCGGTTGCGGATTGACGCGGGTGTGCGATACGCGCATCTCGAAGCTTTGAAAGCGCGTCGGGAACAGAATGCCGTTGATCGGCGCCCACTCGAGTCCCTCGAGCTGCCAAGGTCCTTCGACTTGCGAGACACCGAGGAACGCGGCCGGAACCACCGTTTGAAGACGCGCCCCCGCCGGGTTCAAGGGAGTCGTGACGCCGGGCGGGAAGTTCGGGAGCAACGCTCCCTGGTTTGGGTCCTTCAGGCTCCAGCTCCAACGACGCACGGGTCCGCCTGCCAGCAGACCGGCCGGTGCCTTCCGATCGTGCTCGTTTCGCGAGTCGTCGTCCCAAACGGATCTCGAGTCGAAGGTCTCGACCACTGCCCGTGTGAAGTCTCCCGTCGACTCTTGCACCGTGAAGTCGAGGCGGAACACGTGATGCGGCCCGCGATCCTGGAACAGGTTCGGCTCCAGAACGCCCCCCTCCAAGCCGTTGCCCGCGAGATCGCGGATGCCTTCGACCTCGAGCGTGAACGGATTGTCTGCGAGAAGAATCAAGACGTACGAGCGCGCCTTGGGGCCCCAGCCGTGCGGTGCCCGGGGAGGTCGGAACAGCACCGTGTGCAGGTCGGCATCGAGCTCGATCTGGCCGAACACCACATCCTCCGGAAACTGGTGAGCGCTCTCGTCGGTCTCCAGAACGAAGAACGTCGAAAAGGCCCCCAGGCTGGTGGGATCGATCGGCTCGTTGAATCGCACCCCGACCCTCGCCTGCGCCGCCACCTCCTCGACTCGGTCCAGCGTCCGATCGCGATAGGCGTAGGTCGCCACGACCTCGAGTCCACTCTCGACCTCGCTTCCGAGCTCGACCTTCCCTCGCAGACGCCCGCTTCGGTACTGGACCCAACCGCGCTGAATGCTCTCGTAGCTCGCCAAAACCAGGACACCAGGACTCACGTCGATCGGGAAGACCACACGACCCGAGATCTGGCCGGTCTGGTAGTCGATCCGGCCCCCGTCACCGAGCCCTCCCAGCGCATCATCCTGAACGACATTGCCGTCGTCCGCGCTCAAGCGAAGGCTGCCGGGCCGAATCGGGGCTTGGGTCAGCCGGTACGGGCCACCGGCGTCGAAGTCTTGCTCTCGACCCCCTTCGGTTACCTTGCCGGTCGATTCCCCGACGACCTCGAATCCGTTACTGAGCACACCGATATCGAAGCGCCCGTCGCCATCGAGGTCGAGCGGCTCGTCGGCGACGAAGCTCTCAGGCACCTCCTCGACTCCGATCCAGCTCCGGCCGGCTACGAGCGGCGCGTGCGCCAGGAAGCTCGGAGATCCCCCATCGAAGTCGATGACTCGTGAGTCAGTCCAACGACCCAATCGCTCTACAGGCACGCGGGTCAGATCGTCGGCGAAACTGGCGTCGGTCACGAGGACCTCGGCGAGGTCGATTCGCCCACGATCGCGATCCGATCGATACTCTTGCCCACCGGACGTCACCAAGACCGGGCTCCTCGTATCAGGGAGATAGCCGCGGTACGGGTCGAAGTCTCCGCCGGATCGTAGCTGGAGTACGATATCCGACAAGCCGCGCTCGTCGTCCTCCCGACGAGGTCGGATCGGTCGGCCTCGCGAGTCTCGCACGCGCGCATTCCCCTCGGTGGGCAACACCAGCTCGAGGTTCGCGAAGCTAGCCGACCCGGAAGCCGGCAGACCCTCGAGACGCACCGGCAACCCGTGCTCACTCGCCTCCTCGAAATCGATCACGGGATCGAGGATGAGCTGCGTGCCGTCGACACGATAGCGAACCGTGATCGCCGCTCCCGTCCGGCGATCACGCAGCCGCACCGACTGTCCGTCGATCGATGCCGAGTCGAGCGCCGCAGTGAAGCGCAGCACCAGTACTGCGTTGCGGGGTGCACGCGAGAAACCCGGCTCGCCCGTGCCGAGCACCTCGAGTGTCGTCCCCGGATCGAGGATCTCGAGGAGCTCGCCAGACTCCGAGTCTTCGAGCACGAGGCTGTCGGGCGGCAGGAGCAACTCTCCGTCCCCGGTCCGAACTTGGCGAGCGACCGCAACCGAGTCGAGCGTCAAGCTCGTCGATCCCGTCACCCCGCTCGAGCCGCTGCCTCCGCAGCTCGCGATCCCCAGCACCACTCCGAGCCATCCCCCGACCGCGCAGATACCGCATCGAGTCTTCATGAGTCACCTCCAGCATGTGACTGGAACGGCGTGGTGACCTGGTGCGGGTTCTCCTTGCCCCGCGGGCCCGAGGTCGACGCCGTGGCCTCCTCCGGTGACTTCACTCCCCAGCAGCAAGTCCGACGCCACATCCGGTGACGTCACTCGCGAAGCGTGCCTTCGCCCGCCTCGTACCGACGCGAGCTGCCGAAGCCACGGGCGATTGCGTGCGCGCGAACGATTCGCGCCAGCTCGCCACTTTTGCGACCGGTGACGCACGATCACCGGGTCCGACGAGCGATGTCGCACGCACGACTGGCAGTAGATCGCTCGCTGCGCTCTCTCAGCGATCCTCGGCGTCGCCGGGCGGCGGCTCGGCCGAGGCCGGCGTGCGGATCGTGAGCCCAAGCGAGCGAAACACCGAGCGCGGGATTCGCTCGCTCCCGAGATACGGCGAGAGCCGAATCGCCTGATCCACCGCGCGCTCCGGACTCATCCGGTGAATCAGGAGCAGCGAGAGGAACGTGAAGTCGGCCAGGGCACTCGCATCCCAAGCAACGGTCGTTCGGTAGCCGGAGATGGGGAAGTTCGCACGGTCGCCGAGTGCGGCGTGAATGCGGGCCGGGGCGTCGCCTGCCATCATGCTGCAGCCCGACAGATGGAGGAGCTCGAGGTTGGGTACGTCTTTCAGTCCGGCGGCGATCTCCTCGGGACCGATCGTGCGGCCACCGACCGAGATGCCCTCGGTGGTGCCATGGGTCGACAGTAGCAGCACAACGGGTTCGGCGAGGAAGGCGACTTCACGGCAGAAACGCTGCAGGTCCTCGACATCGTGGAAGAAGCGTTGTCGGACCGACACGTGACGTGCGGATCCCATTGTGAAGTATCCCCGCAGCATGCTCCCGAAATCGTACTCGGGCTCCGAGAGGCCTGACTCCCAATGAGCCTCGAGGACCACGAGCCAGATGCGGTCTGGCTCAGGCATCACGCGCTTACCGGTCCAACGCGTCCAGCGCTCGCTCCCCTCCGTCCACCACCTTCCCGCGAACTGGCGTCCGTCCTCGGACAGCTCGAACCAGCCCTTTCCACTCGCCTCGGGCTCTTGGTACGTGAACTCCAGGCGCAGCCCTTCCACCCGACCTTCGATGCGGGAGCCGGGTGGAGAGGAGTAGACACCCGAGATCTTCTCGCCGTCCGCGTTGAATCTCAACCTCCCGTAGGTGGAGGCCCACAGGCCGGCGAAGGGATTGTCGACGCTCCGCGACTGGAGGAGCTCGCCGTCCCAGCTCTGCCAGGTGTCCGCTCCGTCGCGATGCCACCTGCCCTGGAACGCCTGGCCATCTTCCGAGAGCTCGAGCTCGCCTTCCCCGGTGACATTTCCCTCGACGTAACGAAAGGGTAACCGCCTCTCGGTGATCCGGCCCTCGAGGCGACCGCGGCGATAGCTTCCTTCGACCCACGGTCCTCGCTGGTGAATCTCCAGCTTGCCCGAAGGCGTTTGCCAGCTGCCGGCGAAGGACGCTTCTTCCTGGGCGATCAACCCGGGTGCGGCGACCATCCAGGCGAATGCCCAGACGCCGATGGACCAGAGACTCGTCGCCGCAAGATGTCGCATCGTCGTCGCCCTCGAAGAGCCTCCCGAGCCGCCGCCTGGGCTTCGATTCTACCTCAAACTCCTGCGGCTCACGGCGCGACACCTCCGAAGGCGACGCCCGTGAGGTCGGCCATGTCGCGCCGGAAGGTCGTCAAGTCGTCGGAGCGCAGCTGATCGAGGTGCGTATGACCACAAGCGCGTGCCAGGACTTGCATGAGCTCGACGGAGGCTTCGAAGAACCGAGCCAAGCGATCGGCGGCTTGCTCGATCGGCAGTCGTCGGCGCAGGTGGGGCTTCTGGGTGGCGATGCCGACCGGACAGTTGTTGGTATGGCAGGCTCGCATGGCGAGGCAACCGATAGCTTGCAGCGCGGAGTTCGAAACGGCGACGCCGTCGGCACCGAGCGCCAAGGCCTTTGCGAAGTCCGCCGGCGATCGGAGCCCGCCGGTGATGATGAGGGTGACGTCGGAGCTGCCGGTCCGATCCAGATGCCGCCGGGCTCGCGCCAGCGCCGCGACGGTCGGCACCGAGATGTTTTCTCGGAAGATCAAGGGCGCGGCACCCGTTCCACCGCCCCGGCCATCGAGGATGACGTAGTCGACGCCGATCCGGAGCGCGGCATCGATGTCCTGCTCGACATGCTGAGCGGAGAGCTTGAAGCCGATCGGAATGCCTCCGGTGCGCTCTCGCACCTGAGCCGCGAAGTCTCGGTACTGATCCTCGTGCGTCCAATCGGGAAAGCGAGCGGGCGATATGGCGGGCTGACCGACCTTCAGCCCGCGCACCGACGCGATCTTTTCGGTCACCTTGTGACCGGGGAGGTGCCCGCCGGTGCCGGTCTTCGCGCCTTGTCCGCCCTTGAAGTGGAACGCCTGCACGCGCTCGAGCTTCTCGAAGGCGAAGCCGAAGCGACCCGAGGCCAGCTCATAGAAGTAGCGGGAGCATTCGGCCTGCTCTTCGGGCAGCATGCCGCCCTCACCCGAGCAGATACCGGTTCCCGCCCGCTCGGCGCCGCGTGCCAAGGCGACCTTGGCCTCCTCGGACAACGCGCCAAACGACATGTCGCTCACGAACAGCGGAATGTCGAGGCGCAAGGGCTTCTGAGCGCGAGGACCTATGATGAGCTCGGTCCCGACCGGTACCTCATCGAGCTGAGGGAGGGTGGCGAGCTGTGCGGTCACGAACTGCAGATCCTTCCAGTTGGGCAGCTCGGTTCCGGGCACTCCCATCGCCGCCGCCGGACCGTGATGGCCTGTCTTCTTCAGGCCGTCGCTGGCGAGCTGATGGATGAGCGAGACGTGTGGCTCGAGGTCGGTCCCGTGCACGTCGGCGTAGTTGCCCTGGTAGGCGTCCCGTTGAAACGGCTGCGGGTTCTCCTTCTCCCAGGAGGCAATCTCCTCGGCATCGACCCACACCTGATCGCCCTCGACCCAAGCATTGAAGCGATGGAGTCGCTCGTCGTTGTTGTACTCGCTGATGCCAGTCTTGTAGCGGTAGTCCCACTGATGAACGCCGCAGATCAGGTTGTCGCCCTCGATGGATCCGTCCGCCAGCAAAGCGCCGCGATGATGGCAGCGGCCATAGAGCACCGAGACCTGATCGTCCCAACGGATGACGACGAGATCGACGTTCTCCACCAACGCGTAGGTCGGCTGCAGAGGTTCGAGCTCGTTCCAGCTCGAGATCGCATGCTTGCGCATCAGGTCTTCGCTCCTTGGCTGTTCCTCGACACTCGGACCCACTCCATCACAAGCGCTCGATTGCCTCGGGATCGATGGAGAGCCAGTTCACGCCGGCGCGACGCACAACCGATCCCGCGACTGACACGGGCTCCGCAACGAACGGTAGGACCTCTCGATGGACGGGGCCGCCCTCCTGTGAGGTCAGCACGTAGTGACGCTCCTTCCCCGAGGCATCGCGCACGACGAGAACGGGCGGGATGCCCCCCTCCAGGCAGATCTGCGCGCAAGCGCGATGCACGCGACCGGCGCCCGGCTTCATCGCTCCGAGGTAGCACTTCGAGTCGACGATCTCGCCGCGCAGCGTCACCGTCCCTCGCGACGGAAGAGATCGTCTGGTCGGGCAGAGTACTCCGCAGACCGACGAGCTGAAACGAGATCGCGCTGAGCAGGCCCAACCCGACGTAGACGGCAAGCACCGAGAGCAAGACTGTCATGAATGGAGATCTCCGCGTTCGAGCCCGAGGCTCACCGGGGACGCGCGGAGGCGACTTCCGCTGGATGCTCGGCACCGCGATTCGAGACATGAAGAAACCTGCGGCGGCCCTGCCCAGCGACCATACCGGCGAGTACGTCCGATGGACACCTTCGTGACTCCATCCGGTCGAGAATCGGCGAGCGAACCGACGCTCTCACTCTCGCCGAGCGACGCGCTCATCCAGCTCCGAGAGCCGCAAGCGCACTGAGACGATGTAGGGAGGATCTCCCTCGGTCCAGTGTCCGTAGGTCGTCGTGACGATCGTGCCGTCGGGAAGCAGCTCGACGCCGGGGTAGGCGCAGTCCGAGCCCTTGTGATTGTCCATCAGGCGAGCTCGGTACTGGCCCGGTCGACCGGCCACGATATCATCGAACGAACCGACCCAAGCGACCCAGTCTCCCTCGGTGGGGCTGGTGCGGCCAGCCGGCGAGCGGTCGCGGAACGAGACGAAGAGCCGACCATCGGGGGCCGTGCACGCCGTGTGGCGGTCTCCCGTCAGCTCGTCGGGCAGCTCCCGAGGCGCGGACCACGTCCGGCCCTCGTCGTCCGAGAAGATCACATGAGAGTTCTTCCGGCGCGCGTTCTCGCGGAGCAGGACGGCGAGCCGCTTGCCATCCGGTGAGCGGAGAACCCCCGGCTCGCACAGGTGGATATCGCTCGAAGCGAAGATCGTCTCGGGCTCCGACCACGTCAGGCCACCGTCCGTCGAGCGCACCTGATACAGCGTCATCACGGTCGGCTTCTGACGCTGAGAGCCCGCTCGGATGAAGCGGCCGTCGTCATGAAACAGCGCCAGATAGTGCCCGGGGCCGGGTCGTGTCTCGACGACCGAGGACATGACGACGATGCCGCCCCAGTCCCCCACCGGGCTCAGCTCGGTCCAGGCACCGCCTTCGTCTTCGCTCACGGCCATGCGCGCCGGATACAATCCCGAGAAGAGGATGATCCGCCGACAGCCCTCCGCATCGACGACGCGGTGAAGAGTCGGAGTCTCCTTCGAGGTCGACCAGCTCTCGGGTGTCGGCAGACGATCGCTCCAGGTCCGGCCGCCATCCTCGCTGCGCTTGTAAACGATCGCACCTCGGCCGTGCCCCTTCGGGTACACGCAGAGCATCGTGCGGCCGTCCTCGAGGAGCAGCGTCGTCGGGTGCCCCAGGTATTGCCCGGCCTCCCGATCGATCACGACCTGACGCTGCGTCTCGGAAGCCAAGTCGATGAGCGGGATGTCGAACGGCTTCGCGGATTCGACGTCCTGGGCAGCAGCTGCGAAAGCACCGATCCCGAGCCAGCACGCTACGCCCAGAGCGGCAAGGTGCGGGGACGGAGGCCGGTCATGCTGGCTCGGAGGAGCCGGTGAAGCTGCCGACCTCGTCGTCATCGATGGAACCGTCCCTGGGAGTCGTATCGGATGACCAAGCCGTCTTCGTTGGAGGAGGACGCGGGCAAGATCTTCGATCGCGACTCTCGGAACTCGGCGCTGCCCTTGAAGAAGATCGCCTGGATCAGGGAATCGTCTTCGAGGACGGCAAGCCCGAGGCCGATGTCCCGGTCGTTGCCGCCGCCGCGGAACGCCCAGTCCACCTCGGGGAGCGTGTCCGCGTCGAGGAACCGTGCCAGGAAGCAATCGCGCGTCTCGCGGCTCGCGACGCCTCCCGCCTCGACCTCGGTCAGCCGACTCTCCGCTTGTCCCGGACCGAGGTCGAGGCGAAGGTCGAACTCGCCGGACAGCAAGAAGAACCGCGCCGGTCCTGCTTCATGGACGGCGATCCCTTGAACGAGGTTGCCGAGCGAGCAGGTCTTGCGCGTATCGCAGCCCGCTTCGCGGTCCCCGCGGATGACGAAGTTCCAATCGGCCGCGGCGATGTCGGTGAAGCGCGCGACGATCGTCTCGCGATAGCCCTGATGCTCGAAAGACGTGGAAAGCGAGACGCCACCCAGATCGAACTCTTGACCATTCGCGTAGACGGTCAAGATCACGGTGCCGTCGGAGAAGGCTGCCATCTTGGGTGATTCCAGGATCGAGTCGTCTGCACCGTCGAACGCCACGCTCTTCGTGACCGCTCCGTCTTGCGAGATGTCGAGCAGGAAGAGGGCTCGGGCGGCGTCGGTGTTCAGCGTGGTGGCCGCATCGATGTCGATGAAGTCCTGGAAGTCGCCAGCCACGATGGCGTGCCCGCCCATCGCCACGATCGACCAGACGCGCTGGATCGGCTCGCCCGGTGTCCCGGGATCGTTTCCGAACTTCTTGGCGAACTGCAGCACGCCGTCTTCATCGAAGCGCGCCACGAAAGCTTCCAAGCCACTGGCCTTCGGAAAAGCGAAGCGCCCCCCGAAGCCGTCGTCCCAGGCACCTTCAGTCGAGTACTCACCCCCGACCCAGACCGAGCCGTCGTCGATGGCGAGCGAGAAGACGAAGTCACCATAGTCGCCGTAGAGGCCTCGGGCCCAGCGCACCGTGCCGTCGCAGTTGAGGGAGACGACGAAGCCCTCGCCCAACGTGCAGCTCTGGCAGTCGCCTGCGTCCTCGAAGGGGAGCTCGATGCCGTCGGCGAGCTTCAACGAGCTGCTATTGAACATGCCGCCTACC
Source organism: Planctomycetota bacterium (assembly GCA_029260795.1). Classification (GTDB taxonomy): domain Bacteria; phylum Planctomycetota; class OFTM77; order OFTM77; family OFTM77; genus OFTM77. The sequence continues at coordinate 193,233 of JAJDCO010000130.1, forward strand.
ACGATCGCGCCGGTCACCGGGTCGGTATCGAGTGACCTCACGAGATCCTGACCATTGCCACCAAAGGTTTCGACCCAAACCAAGGTGCCATCGTCGAGAAAGCGCGCGACGAAGAAGTCCTCGGCACCCTTCGAGACGAACCGCTCCGCGCCGAGTCGCAGCTCGCCGCGAAACTCGCCGATGACGACGAAGCCGTCTTGGTCGCTCGGCTTTCCGCAGATCGAGCCGAGACCCGAGATCGGGTAGGGGCTGACATACCTGATGGTCTGAGCGCCACTGCCCGAAGTTCCCGCGGCGAAAGCGACCTCGATGAAGAGGGTCGTCTTCGTCTCCCCGCCAGGGAAGTCCGCCGTGATCGTGTACTCGGTTCGTGGGCTCGGTCGTGTCGGTGTGCCGCGAATGGTCCCCGACGCTTCCAACACGATGCCTTCGGGCAGTGCCGGCGACACGCGGTAACCGGTCACGAGCTGGAGGCTCTCGCCCGTCGGCACGAGGTCGCCGATCGGCACGAGCATGCGAAGGAAGCCCGTGGCCGTCCCGTATCCGGTCAATTCGGGACTCTGCGCGGGAGGCTCGACCGCCACTCCTCCGCCACCACCCCCGCCGCCAGAGGAGCCGAGGCTGATCGCTATCGCGGCGGGGCCGCAGGCCGACAAGGTGGCCAGCGAGCAGAGGCTCACACAGACGATCGACAAAGCAATCACGCGACGAAGTCCGCAGACTCGTCCCAGAGGATCGATGCACATGGCGCTTCTCGGTGGCTTGGCTCGGTTTCGAGCGTGGGTGACGAACGGCTTCCCCTCGCCGACTCGATCAGCCTAACGCCGGGCTTCCCGGCCGACAACACTGGCGGTTCCTACCGCGTCCGCCGGCCGGGTCTCCTGGCCGGGCTAGCGAGCCTTGAAGCTCGCGAAGGCTTCCGGGAACAGCCGAACCAAAGAGAAGGTATCCGAGCCACCCCCGACGCCTTCGAACGAGAGGGGCTCGAAGGCAGACTCCGGGAGGGAACGAGCCACGATGGGCGGGTATCCCCCCTGGAGCAGCCACACCTTTCGACCGGAGCTCGGCTTCCAGCGCGGGTCGTGCTGGGCGGCCAGCCTGCGCAGCAGCCGCTCGACCTGGTCAGGCTGTTGGAGCTTCCAGATCATCGGCAGCACGAAGAACCTCGATCTCGACTCGAAGGCTGTCACGTTTCCACCTCGGATCGAAAGCTTCTCGAGCGGGGACGTCTCGCCCAATAAAGGGAGCGTCAGGCCGCGCGTCTCGAGATCCATCAGCACCAGATCCCCCTCCGCCACCTCGTTCTCGAGTGCCTCGCCGATACGCAGCGCGATGCCCATCGGGATGATTCGCTCTGGCATCAGCTTCTCGAGCTGCGTCTCCACTCCGCCCGTCATGACTCGGTAGGCCGGCATGAGGAGCATTACCGTCGCCGCCACACCCAGAATCGCCGTCCACCGGGAACGAAACAGAAAGGCGACGGCCGTTCCGGCGCTCACCGCCCAAAGCGGAAGCCAGTAGATGCTGTGCCGCGTTGGACCGAGTGGATACACGTCCATCCCCGACAAGACGATCGCCGCCGCCAGCGTCGGAAGCAGAATCGTGACCGGATGGAGGGGCTTGCCTCGTCGCAAACTGAGTAAGAGCGCCAGCGCACTCAGCCAGAGTACGAGCTTCTTCATCGATCGTCCCAGGGAGATGTGCACGCTTCCCAGGACGTTTTGAAACGCGTTCTCGAACCCGAAGCAGTCTTTCAGCCAGGTGTCGGTGGCTTGCTCCCGAAGGACGGAGTCGTGCCAAGTGCGCACGTGGGTGACGTAGAGGAAAAGTGCCAGAGCCACCGGGACTGCCAAGGCGAGTGCCTGAGCTCGAAGCTCCGCTCGACTCGTCTGGCGCAGCAGCAGACGCATCGAGAGAAAGGCGATGATCCCGGCGAAGACGATCCAGGTCGCGTACTGCACCAACATGGCCAGGGAGATCGTCAGGGCGAACAGGGCCAACCAACGAGCCCGGAGAGTCGCGAGCCCCACCGACAGCGCCGCCAACGCGATGGTGATCAGCAACACGAGCAGCATGTAGGGTCGCGTGATCTGCGAGAGAAGGATTCCGCCTGGCGAGAGAGCCACCAGCAGCGCCGTGATGAGCCCGGCCCAGCGCCCCGCCCAGACGCGAGCCAACCACGCCGCGGCTGGAATCAGGAGGATGCCTGGAAGGAGGGAGACCAGGCGCAAGCCCAAGATGCCGGCGCCCAGAGAGTGGAGTCCTCGAAGCAATCGGTCGTAGAGGGGCGGGTGAGGGTTGTTCGCGATCTCCCGATCCGCAGCCTCCGGCTCAGAGGACGCGATCGACCAGTAGAGGCCCTCGTCTCCGTTGAGCCAATACTGCCCCCAGCCCTCGAGCCGAAGCACCGTTCCCGCGAGGATGCAGAGGATCCACCCGAAGGACTCGGCGGCGATCGCCAGTCGGCGTCGCCCCGGCTGCTGCGTCGCCGAGCCGGACCCTTCGGGAGGTCTGGGCAAGAGGCCTGACGCGGAATCGCTCATTCGCCACGCGCGGTCGGGGCGATCGCCCCGACTGCGGCCCGCCACGCGAGGAGCCGCTTATGCAGAGCCTTCGCTCGCTCCGGCTCGCTCTCGACGAGATTCTCCCGCTCCGCAATATCCTGATCGAGGTCGTAGAGCTCGAGGCGCCCGTCGGTGAAGTGCTCGATCAGCTTGTGCGAGCCGGCGCGGATCGCGCTCCCCGGTGTCCCGCCCTGGTTGCCGTAGTGCGGGTAGTGCCAGAACAGAGCGTCGCGCTCGAGCGGCGCGGCCTCCTTCAGCACGGGCACGAGGCTCACGCCGTCGACGTGCTGCGTGGGACGGGCCTCCAGCTCGGTCATGGCGAGCACGGTCGGGTAGAGATCGGTGCTGATCACGGGGACGGCCGACGTGCTGCCGGGACGTGTCTTGCCAGGCCAGCGCACGATGAGGGGAACCCGGATGCCACCCTCGTAGAGCCAGCCCTTGCCCGCACGGAGCGGAACGTTCGAGGTCGGGTGACCCTCCGAGGTCGAGAGGCCGCCGTTGTCCGAGGTGAGCACGATGATCGTCTCGTCGGCGATGCCCCGTTCCTCGAGCGTCTCGAGGACTCGACCCACGGCACGATCGAGGCTCTCGACCATCGCGGCGTAGGCGGCGTGCTCTTGGTTCAAGCGAACGCGTCGCGGTGCCTCTTGTCCCCAGCGCGCCTCGAGGCCCAGTCGCTTCTTCTTGGCGCGGTACCTCTCGATTCGCTCCTCCGGTGCCTGGATCGGCGTGTGGACCGTGTAGAAAGCCAGGTACAAGAGGAAGGGCTCTTCTTCGTCCGCCTCGATGAAGCGCACGGCCTCGTCGGCCAGTCGGTCGGTCAGGTACTCGCCATCGGGGCCGTCCTCGAGCGTCGCGATGCCGTAAGGAGCAAAGTATCCTTTGAAGGAATGACCCCAGCGGCAACCGGCACGATTGAGATCGAAGCCTTGGTCTTCCGGCCAGCTTCCCTCATCCCCGAGGTGCCACTTGCCCATGAAGGCGGTTCGGTATCCACTCGCCCGCATCGCTTCGGCCAAGGTCACCTCGGCGAGCGGCAGCGGATCGACGTAGGGAGCGCCGATCAGTGGGGTCTTCGACCAGCGCCCCTTGCCGGTCTGGAAGGCCGCGGGCTGGGGCGCGCCGAAGTAGTCGGTGGTGCCGAGTCGAGCCGGATACTTCCCCGTCAGCAGCGCGGCGCGGGTCGGGCTGCACACGGGCGCGGCCGCGTAGGCCTGCGTGAATCGCATCCCGCTCGCAGCCAGCGTGTCGATGTGCGGCGTCTCGTAAAAAGTGCTGCCGAAGGCGCCCAGATCAGTCCAGCCCAGGTCGTCGACGACCAGCACGACGACGTTGGGTCGGGAGGGAGCGGGCTCGGTCGGACACAATGCGACGAGGCTCAGCAGGGTCGTGAGGCAGGAAACGGACAGCATGAGCCGCCTCCGGGCGCCAGTTCAGTCGTTCGAATGCCTTACTTCCGCAGACGCTCCCAATAGGCGTCGTCCATCTGGCGACACTTCTTCCGAGCGGCGCGCTCGAGGAGCTCGACCTTCTGCTTCAGGCGTTCGTCCTTCTGACACCAGCTCGCAACCAGCTTCCACTCCGCGGGAACCAACATCGCAGCCCAGACCTCGGCCTTGTCCTCCTCGAGCCCGGACATGGCGTATCCGTTGATGAAGCCCTTTCGGGGATGGTTGAGCGTCGAGACATTTCCATTGCGTGCGTTGACGCCTCCGGAGCCGTACCGGAACTCTTCCTCGTTGAGCCTTGCCCAGGCCGGATCCTTGAAGTACGCCGAGCCGTTCCACTCCTCTTCGAGCATGTGAAAGTACTCGTGATGGACGACGTGGCGCACGTAGTCCTCAGAGCCCTTGTCGAGGTAGTCGAAGCTGTAGTACAGCGTCTCCTTGACGTAGTCGGGGAGCGCAGCCCGCGGCTGATTCCGAAACGTCAGGCCCTTGCCGACCGCGACGACCTTCAGCTTGGACGACTGGATGAAGGACTTCGGGTACTTCGACAGCTCTTCGCTCAGCAAGATCAAGTATCGCTGCAGGTTCGCCCGATCCGTCTCTCCCTGAGCCGGGTGGAACTCGAGCGGCCACGTGCAGGCGGGGATCTCTCGCTCGTCCCAAACGATGCGAAGGCCGAGCTGCTTCTCGACCTGCGAAACTCGCTTCCGCACCGCCGCGTTGAGTGGAATCGACTGCGCAGCCAGGTCGGTCGCGCCGGCCCAGAAGGCGATCGTCAGAAGGAGGATCGCCGATCCTCCGCTTCGTCGACGTTGACTCATCGTGTACTCCGTCCGAGGGTCTCTTCGAGCCCTCGGCTTATCCGGACCGGGTCACGGTGTCAACGGGCCTCGCCCTGGTCGCCTGCGGTAGACGGGCTCGAGCTCGCCTCCCACCCCCAGTCGTCGACGCGATGTCACTCGCTCTCGGCGAGAGAAATCCGACGCTCGGCGCCCGTGACGGTGAGCCGTGCCTCAAGCCTCGCTCCAGAGCTTCTTCGGCAGCACGCCTTCATGCTCGAGAAGCCATTGCTTGATCGCCAAGCCTCCGGCGTAGCCCGTCAGCTGGCCGCTCTTGCCGATCACGCGATGGCATGGAATGACGATGGGAATCGGATTGCTCCCGTTCGCCGCACCCACCGCGCGACTCGCGGTCGGACGGCCGAGACGGTCGGCCAGCTCGCCGTAGCTCGTCGTCTCTCCGAACGGGATGTCGAGCAAGCTCTGCCAGACCGACTGCTGAAACTCGGTGCCTTTCGGCGCGAGCTCGAGCTCGAAGTGCGCGCGCCGCCCGGCGAAGTACTCCTCGAGCTGCTGGGCGGCTCCCTCGAGGAGACCGCTCTCGTCGGGGCGCCATTCCTTCTCGCTGGCAGCCAGGCGACCGCGATCGGGAAAGTCGATGCGGATCAGGCCGCGCTCGGCGCCCACCAGGCGCAACGGCCCGATCGGAGATTCCAGGGATCGAAACACTATACTCATGACTTCATTCCTTGCCAAAGGGACATCGCCGCGTAGGCACGCCAGGGACGCCACGCCTCCGCTCGCCGCCGCAAGGCCGTCGTCGAGAGCTCCGGACCCATAGCGCGGCGCAAGGCCAGATCACCGGCCGGAAACGCATCGGGCTCACCCAGTGCCCGCATCGCAATGTACTGCGCGGTCCAATCGCCGATACCCGGGATTGCGACCAGAGACTGCACGGCGTCGTCCAAGTCGGAAGACGACTCGAGATCGATGTCGCCACTCGACACCGCGTCGGCGAGCGACTGCAACGTTCGCCGACGAGCGCCTGTCAGGCCGACGGCCCCCAAGTCCGAAGCCAACAGCTCTTCGGGTGTGGGAAACGCGAAGGCGAGCTCCTGCCCCGAGTCGACCACCGGACCGCAGGCCCGGACGAGTCGGCCCGAAAAGGTCGTCGCGCCGGCCACGCTCACCTGCTGACCGAGCACCGCCCGTACCGCCAGCTCGAAGCCGTCGAAGGCGCCGGGCACGCGTCGCCCTCGTCGCGGACGGATCTTTGACCGCAGCTCGGGATCAGTCGCGAGATGGGCATCGATCTCCTCGGTGTCGGCGCGCAGATCGAACAGCCGCCGGAGTCGTTCGAGAATCGTGCTCAGCCACGGGCTCAGCTCGGGATCGAGCTCGACCGCCAGCTCGGCGCGGTCGGCCAGAGGGCGAACGACGAGCGTGCCCGTGATCTGCTCGAAGCGCACGGTCCGCTCGTAGCGGTCGCGCCCGACCCGCTCCACACCGGGGATGGCTCGGGGGCCCAAGAAGGCGATGACACCCCGCCAATCGAAAGGTGGCCGATACCCGAGTCGCAGCTGCAGACGTCGACCGTTTGTCGCAGCTCGACGCCGTCGCAGCTGTGAGGGCGGACATCCGTAGGTTCTCCGGATCGCGGCATTGAAGCGCCGAATGCTGGAGAAACCGGCGGCCAGCGCCACCTCACTCATGCTGAGAGCCGACTGATCGAGCAAGGTACGGGCGAGGTGAATGCGGCGCGTCTGCGCGACGGCGAGGGGTCCGGCGCCGAGATGGTCCACGAAGAGACGGCGCAGATGCCGATCGCCGACCCCGAGCCGGTGAGCCAAGGTTGGCACATCGGCCTGGTCCAACGCGCCGTCCTCGATGAGCCGGACCGCGCGAGCGACCGTGGCATAGGTGCCTTGGCTGGCCGGGCTGCCCGGGGAAACCTCGGGTCGACAACGCAGGCAAGGCCGAAAGCCGGCCGCCTGCGCGGCCGCGGCGGAAGGAAAGAAGCGGATGTTCTCGCGCCGCGGTGTGCGGGCCGGACAAAGCGGCCGGCAGTAGATGCCGGTCGTCTTGACCGCCGTGAAGAAGCGCCCATCGAAGCGAGCGTCTCGAGTGCGTACGGCGCGGTAGCAGGTGTCAGCGTCGAGGATCATGATCCCCTTCTACCGACTTTTCGAACCGAGCGCTGGCCGTTTTCGGACCTGAATGCAAAGAGCCGGATCAGCCGTCCGAGCTCGGGAACATGTCGCCCTTCACCGGCCGCGAATCACCCGTTATCCGCAACTTCCGAAGCTGACCAACGTCGTCGAACGAGCCGAAGCCAACTCGTCCCCACCCGAAGGTCTCGTCCTTGGCCACCATGATCGGAGTCTTCATGTCGTCGAAGAAGACACGGATCGCACCGGCCTCGAGGTCGCGCTCGAGCTTCACGCGGTGCCATTGATCCGTCTTTCCCCAGTCCACGCCCTCGGTCGTCTTCTTCGCGATGTTCGTGCGAGGAGCATCCTCGACCCGGAAGACGTTGTGCGCGTTCTGATCGGCCTTCGACGCAATGTGGACGTAGTAGTAACGCGTCGGCTTCTGGAATCCGAAGAAGAGGCACAAGTCGCGATGGCCATACTCGCGACCGGTCTGCAGCAGCTCGGCCTCGAGCACGAAGCTCCCGAACTCCAGTCCGCGCAGCAAGGCGATCGCGAACGGCGAACGCACGGCCGCACGGTACTCACTGGCAGCATGGAGATCGAGGATCGGGCCTTCTTTGGACTCGATCACACGGAAGGCTTTCGGGTCGCTGAACTCGAATACCTTTTCGAGCGCGTCCTTCGTCTTGGGAAGCACCCAGGTCGACGTCTTCGCCTGGGCAACCGGCCTCGCAGCATCTTGCATCTCGACCTGCTCGACCGTCGGGATGACGATGGAGCAGGCGGCGAGAGTGAGGCATCCGAAAAGGAGCGGCCAGCTTCTCATGGGGGTTCCTTTCATCGAAGTCGAGCGTCGGCCCGAGTCTGCCAGGCGGGGGAGGCTGGTACCAGGATGCACCGCGGACTCGACTCTTGGCGCTTCACCCTTTCATGCCCGACACCGATGCTCAACGGAATCCGTCTTCCGCGACGAGTGTCGGCAGCGCACGTGATTCAGTGACGCGAACGGACCGCGCCTTTCCCTCATCGGCAGCGCACGTGATTCAGTGACGCGAACGGAGTCCGACAAGTCGGCGCATTCCCTTCGTCGAACGGCGGCGGGGCGAGCCGCCGTCGAATGACTTGATCGAGAGAGCGGCCGCCACGACCTCGTGCACCGCGACGAACGTCCGCTGCGGCATTGTGGTAACCTGATTCCGCCGCTTGGATGCCCCAGGAGACCCGCCATGATGGGCCGTTTCGCGACTGAGAGTCCCGTGCTGCGCACGGTCATCCGCATCTTCCTCGCCGGTCTGGTGAGCTGGCTGTTCGTGACCGTGAAGGCTTCCGGCCAAACGGTTCGGGTGTACCTGGTCGCTGGTCAGTCGAATGCGACGGGCACCGGAGCTCAGGCGCAGCTCGCGCCGCTCAGCCACAAGATCCAGAACGACGTCACGTTCTGGTACGAGGAAGGGCACTTCGACTCGGTTCCGGATCCGAGCAAGCGCATCTCGTCCGGCGGCCTCGTCCCATTGTCCTTCCAGGCCAACAACGGCTCGGGCACCTTCTTCTTCGCTTTCGGATTCGGTCCCGAGCTGGCCATCGGCCGTGCGCTCACAGACTGGGGGAGCGATTCGGTCGCCATCGTCAAGTTCGCCTTCAACGGCACCTACCTGGCCACCGATTGGGATCCGACCACCGGGCCGCTCTACCCGCAGTGGATCGTGCAGGTTCAGTCAGCGCTCGCCGCTCTGACCAACCAGGGCTTGACGCCGGTCATCGAGGGCGTGTTCTGGATGCAGGGCGAATGGGACGCGCGTGACCTGAGCTTCGCGGCGGCCTATCAGGCGCATCTTCAAAGCTTCATTCAGCGCACGCGCACCGATCTCGGCATCGTCGACTTGCCCTTCGTGCTGGGCCGCATCTCGACCGGCATCTTGAACTTCGCAGGGCCGCAGTTCTTCCCCGGCTTCAGCGTCGTTCGTCAGGCGCAAGAGGTCGCGGCCTTCGCGGACCCGCGTGTCACGATCATCGACACCGACAACGTCACCTTCCACAACGACAACCTGCACTTCGATGCGGCCGGCACCACCCTGCTCGGTGATCGAATGGTGGTGTCTTTTGCCGGGCTGCTGCATTCGGGCGCAGCCGAGCTGAAGCCACCGACGCCAGGCGTCGTGGGAGAAGCGAACCGGAACGCGATCCTCGGCGTCACGCCCGGGAACGCCGTGTTCCTCCTCGCCGGCTTGCAAACGGCCTCCGGACGCATCCCCGGTTGTGGCGGTGTCGCGATCGGTATCGCCAACCCGTTCGTCCTCGGCCCCGTCACAGCCAACGCCGACGGCAACGCGCTCCTGACGATCCCGGTACCCGCGATCCTCTCGGGGCTCACCATCCACCTGCAGGGCCTGGATCTGTTCGGGTGCACGGTGACGAACGTCGTGACGCACAGCTTTCCTTGAGAACACGGTGTGCCTTGCGGAGGCAGCGATGAGACCCAATCCCTTCCGCGCCGAGATCATCGCCACTCTCGTCTTCGCGCCGCTCGTGATCGGCCTGGAGACCTGGTGACGTTGGGGCGATCTGCTCAGCCCCGCTGCGCTCGATGACGCGTTGATCTTCGGGGCCGCGCTGCTCGTCGAGTGGCGGTCGGCCCGGCGAGACGCGTTGGCGCCGCGGCTGTGGCTGTTCGTGTGCGGTGGCGCGTGGTTCCTCTTCTGCTTGAGTCTCTGGGCCCCGGTGTACGGATACTCCGATGGAGATCCGTCGCGGCTGCCCGTGTGGACGGTGATCGCATTCATGGTCGTCGGTTTCGCGTTGATCAGTTGGGCCAGTTGGCGAGCACTGCGAAGGCTTGATGTGTTCCCGATCTCGCCTCTGGAGCCAGAGCTCTCGGAACGCTAGCTTCGAGAGCATGAGCGATCTCGAGATTCGACCGGCCGACCGGGCCGACCTGCCTGCGATTCGTGACTTGGTGTATGCCATCGCCGAGGAGTTCGGATTCACGCCCGAGCCCGAGGGCGTCGATGCCGACCTGAACGCCGACTCCGAGCGCTATTTCGAGCCCGACGCCTGCCTCGACGTGCTCGTCGATGAAGGCGGAGGCGTGCGCGGAGTGCTCGGTGTCGTGCCGCACGGGAGCGACGGGTCGGAGCTGCGAAAGCTCTATGTCGACAGCACGCTCCGCGGCGGCGGTCACGGGCACCGGCTGCTCGAGCGCGCGATCGCTTTCGCGCGCGAGCTCGGGGCGCGACGAATGGTGCTGCAGACGAACGAACGGCTCCTCGAAGCGGCGAAGCTCTACGAGCGCGCCGGCTTCCAGCGCACTCCGATGGAAAGCCGACGCTCGGAGACGTGCGACCTGCGCTTCGAGCTGCGCCTTGGAAGTGGGGACGAGGGCCGGAGCCGATAGCCGATGACCCCAGGGTGAAGGCGAAGCGCTTCGCGCACCGCCTTCACCCTGGGGCTGGATGATGTCGGCCTTTCAGGCCTGGCCTTTCAGGCCTGGCCTTTCAGGCCGCCGAAGCCTTCCTATCGAGGGTCCACCGCGCCCTCCCCCGAATTCGCCTCCACTCGTCGAAGGCACCGAATCGCTCGAGCCTCGTGCCGCGCTCTCGAGGGCGTCGGTCCGGTCGAGCGACGATGGCCGCGAGGCCGCAGTCGCGTTCTTCAACTTCGAAACGGAATCGAAGCGAACGATCCCCGGTCTCACACTGCCTCTGTCCGAGCTGCCTCGCCCCGGCTTCGCGATGTCACCCGACGGCAGCACGTTTATCTTCACGCGCCTCGAAGCGACCGACAGCGACCGGATGTGGGTCGACGGTTTCTAGAGGCAATCGCTCAGCCGATGTCGAGCTCGACGACTCGTTCGTCGACTTCGAAGGAGCGGGAGCCGAGCGATCTCCCGGTGTCGCCATCAGCGACCTCGATCCGGTATCGTCCGGGCAGGAGAGTGAGCCTGAAGGCTTGGTCCTCGAACAGCGCCTCCAAAAAGAGCGGGCGCCCTTCGGCATCTCGAACGACGACGAACCGGCTCCCGGGCTCCCGATATCGACCACTCAGCATCACGGTGGTCCCGGCGCGCAAATCGACCTCGATCTCCGCCTCGCCCTCGGTCGTGTCGACGGTGAAGGCTTGTCGAGCGATCGAGAAGTCCGACACGAGGACGAAGTACTTGCCGGCCTCGAGATCGCTGAAGCGAATCGTCTCCTGATCGAGCTCGGGAAACTCCTCGATCTTCATCAGGGAGCCCGAGTGCGGCCAACCGTCCTGAGCGACGGGACGAACCTGCACGACGGGACCGGAACGATTGTTCTCGGGCAGCTCGTAGGCCACCGTGATCGCGCGCGGCTCGCCGAGTGAGATCGAGCCCACGTCAAGGCGCTGGCCGGGCTCGATGCGTACCGTGCGCGTCGTGCGCGCCCATCCGTCACTTCTCTCCTCTGAAGAGGGTGATGCTGTTTCGGGCGCGCTTCCAGTGGGCCACGTCTCTCGCGACGAAACAAGGCTTGCCCGACCTGAGCGTCGTTGAGTATGCGGCTCTCAAACAGTGAGTGCCGTCTCGCCCATGACCCTCTCGAGCGTTTCGACGTACCGGTTCGCCTCCGACTCCGAGATCACCAGCGGCGGCTTGATCTTGAGGACGTTGTCGTCGGGTCCGTCCGTGCTCGCCAGGATCCCGAGGTCTCGAAAGCGGTTCGCGACGTAAGCAGCCGCTCGCGCGTCGGGCTCTCGCGTGTCCGGATCGCGAACGAGCTCGAAGCCCAAGAACAAGCCGGCGCCTCGGACGTCGCCGATAAGCGGGAAGCGCGATTGCAGCTTGCGCAGACCCGACTCCAGAACGTTTCCGACGCGAGCCGCCCGCTCCTGCAGGCGTTCCTCCTCGATCACGTCGAGCACTGCTTCACCGATCGCGCACGAGACCGGGTTCCCGCCGTAGGTGTTGAAGTACTCCATGCCGTTCGCGAACGCCTCGGCGATCGCGCGGGTCGTAACCACGGCCGCGAGGGGATGCCCGTTCCCGATCGGCTTGCCGAGCGTGACGATGTCGGGCACGACGCCTTGGCGCTCGAAGGCCCAGAAGTGAGAGCCCACTCGCCCGAAGCCCGTCTGCACCTCGTCGGCGATGCACACGCCGCCCGCACTTCGAATGGCGTCGTAGACTCCGGCCAGCGTCCCGTCCGGCGGCTCGATCTGCCCGCCACAGCTCAGGATCGACTCCCCGAGGAAGGCGGCGACGGAGCGTCCCTCTTTGGCCAGCCTCCGCGTCAGCTCGCCCGCGAAGTCGGCATAGCCAGGCCCGGAATCCTCGCCCCGCAACCGCCCGCGATAGGGATCCGGCATCGGCAGCGCGTGCACTCCGACGCCGGCACCCTGCCCTCCCTTTCGCGAGTACTTGTAGTGGCTCAGCTCGACCAGGCGACCCGTGTTGCCGTGGTAGCCGCCCTCGAAGACGACGACTTCAGTTCCACTCGTCTGCGCCTTGGCGAGCCGCAGGGCGAGCTCGTTCGCCTCGCTGCCGGAGCAGACGAAGAAGCAGACTGCGAGCGGGTCGGGGAGCTTCGACGTCAAGCGCTCCGCGTAGCGCACGATTGTCTCGTGGAGGTAGCGCGTGTTCGTGTTGAGCACGGCCATCTGCCGTTGGCCTGCTCGAACGACGCGAGGATGGCAGTGTCCGACGTGGCAGACGTTGTTGACCGTGTCGAGGTACGGCTGCCCGGTGACGTCGAACAGCGTGGCGCCACGCCCTTTCACGATGTGCAGCGGTCGACGGTACGACAGACTGAGCGATGGCCCGAGCCGCTCGCGCCGCGCCGCTCGGATCGCCGCAGCGTCCGCCGACGCCTCCGGCTCGGGCGCGGATACCCTCAGCAACGACGCTGGATCCGGGCACACGCTGCGCCACACGGTTCGCGCGCTCGCCGTTCCGACGCCCGGAAAGTCACCGCTTCGGCCGAACAGCTCGGTCATCACCTGGAAGTGCAGATGCGGAGGCCAGCCGCCATTCACGGACTGATCTCCAATCGTCGCGATGCGCTCGCCGGCTTCGACCGGTCGTCCGACCGTGAGCTCATCGAGGCAGGCTCGGGCCAGGTGCCCATAGAGCGTCCAGAACGGCTCCCCCTCGCTCGTGCGGTGCTCGAGGATCACCGTCGGTCCATAGTCCCGCGGAGCCGTGTTTTCCTGGACGCTGAGCACTCTGCCCGGCAGAGGCGCTTGAACCGGTGTCCCGTCCGGGACGAAGACGTCGATACCGAGGTGCACGGTCCGCCACTCGTCTCGCTCGAAGCCGGGCGATCGAAAGCCCTCGCTCGTATACGCCAGCCGAGGCTCGTCGTAGCGCCCGAAAGCCACCCGGGCGCTGCTCTCGCGACAGCGACGTGCGATCAGCTCGTTCCACGCCTCCAGGTCGGTGTCGTCTTCGAGCAGCGCGAGGTCCGGGCTGCCGATCGAGAGATCGAGCCACACCGCCGACGCTTTCGGGAGGTCGTCTCCCACGATGCTGGCCGCCCGAGCTCCGACAGCCTGCAGGTGCTCGCGAACGGCGGTCGCCCGCCTGACCGGCTCGAAGCCGCACGCGTCTCGCAGCACGGCTGTCACCCAAGCGGAATCGACGGCATCAAGCCGATGCAGCAGGCGCCAAGCCGGCGCTTCGGAGATCGTGAGGTACTCGTTCTCCGGCTCGAGAACCCGCTGATGCGCCGAGTTCGTCACGCTCACCAGCAGCCGCAGCCTCATCAGATCGACGAGATGCTCGATCTCGTCCTCGAGGAGAGAGAAGGACTGGTGATAGCCCCGGGTCAGGGCAGCCGCGGCGGGGATCGGATCGGGCTTGTCGAGGAGTGCGTAGGCGAGCGCGATCGCGGGCTCTGCGAGCGTCACGGACTCGAGCAGGTCGCCAAAGTCGATGAGCCCGCTGATGCGAGAGTCGCCGTCTGCGAACTCGACCAGGATGTTGTAATCGTTGGCGTCGTTGTGGATGACGCTCCGCCGCAAGCTCGGCAGGACGGGTGTCAACCGATCACTCAGCTCTCTCAGCAGGCGCTCGGCCAGCCGTCGGCGCTCGGAGTCGCGGACGTGCTCGACCAAGTCTTCGGCCACGTTCAGGCCGCGCGCCAGGTCCCACTTCAGAGCTCGGCTCTGGGAGGCGTGGGTGAAATCGCTCAAGGCTCGATCGATCTGCCCGAGCGTGGCTCCGAGCTCTTCGAGCAGCTCGAGCGAATGGGGACGCATCTCAGCCCATGGGATCCCGGGCCGCCACGCGAAGCATCGAACCCAGCGCCGTCGACCTCCAGCATCGACCGTCGACGCCAACGACGATCGGTCACCGAGCACTCTGGGCACCGGCGCCTCGGGCCAACGCGCGAGGACATGATCGAGCGCAGCATTCTGAAGGTCGAGCAGCTCTTCTTCGTCGCCGGGCGCCGCGATCTTCAGCAGCATGCGCTCGCCGTTCTCACAATCGAGGCGGTAGTTCTCGTCTCGCTCACCTGGAAGCGGTGTCGGCTTTCCTTCGACGCCCCAAAGATCGCGAGCTAAGGAGACGACGGCGTCCGTTTGAAACCGGTCAGGTGTTTCCTGGGGCATGCGGTGGCAGTTTCGAAGAGGGGCACCGAAACACTCGGCGAGGTGCCGAGCAAGCTAACGCGAGGCGGTGACGTTTCGCCAGAGGAGAACGCCCGCGATCGGCCTTCCGGTGCCGTGCTCCTGTGATTGCACTTTGAATCCGAGTCGCGGCTCGTGCGATCTTGTGCCGTCCTCGAGGCGGAAGATGGGCTCTTCGATCCGAATCCCGAACCGGTGGCTCCCCATGCCCAACAAGAAGCACAAGTCCGGACACGGCCGGCGTCATCTTCGCCGAATCGTTGGTCCTCGGGCGGTCAAGCCGGGTGCGCGTCCCGGCGTGGTCAAGGTCGCGGAAGGTGCTCAGCAGTCTTCGGTCAGCATCCACGCCTACCGCCCAGCCGGGCTCGAGGTGCACGCCGAGGCGAGTGTGCCCGACGCGGCACGGGCGCTCCAACGGGAGTCGGTCGTTTGGGTCAACGTCGATGGCCTCGGCGACGCGAAGCTGATCGAGGATCTCGGGGAGCTCTTCAAGCTGCATCCGCTGGCACTCGAGGACGTCGCCAACTCGCATCAGCGAGCGAAGGTCGACGACTTCGGGGACCATCTGTTCCTCACCGCTCGCATGCCGCGTGTGCTGGAAGGCTCGGTGGTGAGTGAGCAGATCAGCCTGTTCCTCGGTGAAGGCTTCGTGCTGACATTCCAGGAGACGCGCGGAGACTGCTTCGATGGCATTCGCCAGCGCTTGCAGCGAGAGGGCTCCCGGATCCGGCAATCGCCGGCGAGCTACCTGGCCTACGCGCTCCTGGACGCCCTGGTGGACAGCCACTTTCCGGTGCTCGAGTCGATCGGCGACACCATCGAGACTCTCGAGCGCGAGATCTTCGAAGACATCGCTGGCGATCCCTTGAACCGAATCTATGATCTCAAGCGAGACCTGTTGCTCCTGCGACGGGGGGCGTGGCCGATGCGAGACGTGCTGTCGACTCTGCTGCGCGACACCGAGGCCTTCGATGAGCACGTCCAGCCCTACTTGCGGGACTGTTTCGATCACGTGCTGCAGGTGATCGATCTCATCGAGACCTACCGAGAGCTGATCGGCGGGCTGCTCGATGTTCATCTCTCGCAGGTCAGCAATCGCCTCAACGAAGTGATGAAGGTTCTGACGATCATCGCCACCATCTTCATCCCTCTCGGCTTCATTGCCGGCGTCTACGGGATGAACTTCAACACGGAGATCTCGCCTTGGAATCTTCCCGAGCTGAACTGGGTCTTCGGGTACCCGTTCGCCCTCGGTCTGATGGGCCTCATCGCGATCGGACTGCTGTTCTTCTTCCGGCGCAAGGGTTGGCTCGGTCGACCCCGTTGAAGGTCGTGGTGTGGGCGGCATTCGCGCTCTTGCTCTTCGGACCGTTCGCCGAGGCGCAAGACCCGCCGCCGGTCCGTACCGCCGCCGCCGAAGCGACCGCTGCCGATGAAGAGCTCGAGCTCGCCAAGCTCCAGGAGCGTCGCAAACGAATCGAGGCCGACACCCAGCTCGCCGACGAGCGGCGCAGAGCACTCCTCGACGAGCTCAATGGCGCGATCAGTCGCGTCGAGGAAGCCGAGCGCTTTCGCAAGCTCACCGAGCAGTCCGACTCCGAGCGGGAAAACCTCTCGGACCTGCTCAAGAAGTATCGCCCCGCCGAGGGAAGCGAGCCCGAGGCCGAGGCCCTTCCCGATCCGGCCCAGACCGACATCACCAAGCTCGAGGAGCTCCTCCGCACCGCGCAGACGGAGCTGGCCACCAAGAAGGTGGCCGAGCTCGACGCCGCGCTCAAGGCTCACACGGAGCGGGAGCCTCTCCTTCCACCCGAGCTGGCCAAGGCGCGGGAAAGTGCCGCCTCCGCCTTGGTGGCGCTCGAGGCGTACACGCCGCCGGAAGACGATCCGGTGCTGGGCGAGATCACGCGGATTCGGCGCAAGGCGCGCCGGCTGGCGTCCGAGCGTCAGGTCGCATCGCTCGAAGCCGAGATCCGCAACTTCGCCGCGCGGAAGGAGCTCCTGACGGCGCAGCGCGAAGCGGCCGTCCGCGACACCCAGCGACTCGAGCGGAGAGTCGCCGCACTCCAGAAGCTCGTCGACCAAAAGCGACGGGACGATGCCAAGGCGCGCGAAGAAGCCGCTGGCCAGGAGAAGGAGCGCACCAAGTCGGATCCGGTGCTCGGGCCCATCACGGAGGAGAACGAACGCATCGCCCGGCGCGGCCGGAAGATCACGGAAGACATCCGATCGGCGAGCAGCCGAAAGACCTTGGTCGAAGCGAAGCTCAAGGACATCCAGAGCGCCTACGACGACGCCAAGGGGCGCATCAAGGCGGTCGGGCTCAACGCGAGCCTCGGCACGACTCTGCGCCGTCAGCTGCAGGAGCTGAAGCAGGACGAGCGCGGTCGCGGCGATTCCGGGCCCTTCGATCTGGGTCAGCTCGACTACTCTCAGCGGATCGCCGAGCTGGAGCTCGAACGCTTCGACTTTGCCGACGAGCGCGGCGCGCTCGAGCGCCTCGACTACGCCGACGGATTCGAGTGGCTCGCCAAGCTCCCGGAGTTCGAGTCGACTCCTCTCTCGACGACCGACCTCTCGCCCGAGGCGAGCCAGGAGCTCACCGGCAGGGCAAAGGAGTTCTTGGACGTCCGGAAGAAGGACCTCGCGACTCTCGTCACCTACCTCCGAAACCACACCCAGCAGCTCACCGAGCTCACGGAGAAAGGGGCCGACCTCGAGGCGCTGGTCGGCCAGTTCGAGGACTACCTCAACGAGCACGTGCTCTGGATCCGCAGCGGCCCACCGATCTGGCGCGAGAGCTGGGTCGATGCGAGCAAGCGACTCGCCGAGACCCTCCTCGGCACACAGAGCTGGATCGAAGCGGTCTCGAGCCTCGCCGCGGACGTCTCGAACCTGCCCTTCCTGTACGCCGCCATGGCTCTGGTCCTGACACTCCTGCTGACGGTGCGCCGTCGAGTCCGGCAGGCCTTGGTGCTGGCCGGGCAAACCGCTTCCAAGTCCCTCAACGTCAACCTGAGCCCGACCAGCCGAGCCGTGGCGTACACGGTCTTCCTGTCTTTCGGGATCGCTCCGGCCCTCGCCTTCGTGGGCTGGCGCTTGACTCAGATCGGTGCGGACGACTCGTTCACTCAAAGCCTGGGACGCGGGCTGCTGGGTGCCGGGCTGGTACTCTGGCTCGGCGAGATGATCCGACAGACCTGCCGTCCTCAAGGCCTCGCCGATGCCCACTTCGATTGGAATCGTGATCAGGTCGAAGCGATTCGACGCCAGGCAAGATGGCTGATCCCTTTCAGCTGCATCACGCTCCTCCTTCTCGGTGGGTTGGGATCGCCGACCACGAGCTTGGGCAGCCATGCCGTCGGACGGCTCGTCTTCCTAGCCGGCCTGCCCGCGTTGTACGTCGCCTGGCACCGCCTCTGGCGACTCCGCCAGCAGGTGACGGCCGCCGCCGGCAGCACAGGCCGCCTAGCTGTCCTGCGCGGGAGCTGGTTCTTTCTGATTCCCGTCGTCCTGATGACGGTCTGGATCCTGGCGCTACTCGGTTACTACTACACGGCGATTCAGCTCTTCGCCCGCTGCTTTCTGACGCTGCTGGCGGTCGCGCCGCTCGTGCTGTTGAACGGCGTCGGCCTCCGTTGGCTGTTGCTGTCGCGGCGCAAGCTGCGCATCACCCACGCCCGAGAGCGGCGCGAGAAAGGAGAGGAGGCCGAGGCGACTCAGGTCGATCCTCGCGAGATCAGCCAGCAGTCGGGCCAGCTCATCCGATTGGGCGCGACGGCGGCAGGCTTGGTGATCGCCTGGTTCATTTGGTCGGACCTCGTGCCGGCGTTGAACATCTTCCACGAGGTCAAGCTCTGGACCGACCCGACATCGGTCGAAAAGATCATCGACGAAGATGGAGTCGAGCGGCTCAAGCCGGTCGAGATCACGCTCTGGAACCTGATCCTGGCCGGCACCATCTTGGGGGTCACCTTCTACTCGTCCCACAAGCTGCCGTCGCTGCTCGAGGTCTCGATCCTGCAGGCTCTGAAGATGGCTCCTGGGGAGCGCTACGCGGTGCGCACCCTCACGTTCTACGTGGTGGTTGCGACCGGGCTGGCTCTGGCCTTCACGGCGGTCGGGTTCGGCTGGTCGAGGATCCAGTGGATCGTCGCCGCGGTGTCGGTCGGCCTCGGCTTCGGTCTGCAGGAGATCTTCGCCAACTTCGTCTCGGGCATCATCATCCTGTTCGAGCGTCCGCTCCGGGTCGGTGACATCGTGACGGTCGGCGACATCGATGGTCGCGTCACACGCATTCAGATTCGCGCCACCACCATCACGGATTGGGATCGACGCGAGCTCATCGTTCCCAACCGCGAGTTCATTACCAAGCAGCTCGTCAACTGGACGTTGACCGATACGGTGACGCGCGTCGTCATACCGGTCGGCGTCGCCTACGGCTCCGATACGGATCGCACCACGGCCTTGCTGCTCCAGCTCGCCTACGAGAACCAGTGGGTTCTGCGGGAGCCCACGCCCAAGGCCGTGTTCTGGTCGCTCGGTGACAGCGCACTGATCTTTCGCCTGATGGTGCACATTCCCAATCGCGATTGCGTGCTCGACGTCTTTCACCAGCTCCACACCAAGATCCATGCGGAGTTCCGAAAGGCCGGCATCGAGATCGCCTTCCCGCAGCAAGACATCCACCTCCGCACCGCCGGCCCGCTCGTCGAGCTGATGCGTCGCGGCGAGACCGAGCCGCTCAAGTCGATGCCCTTGGACGCCCAGTTGACGAGTGCTCCGAACCCGACCCAGCCATCACCCACCGAGCAGAGGAAGTGATCCGAGAGGGTGAGGCTTCTCCTGCACGGCCACATCCCGAGCGCGATTGGCAGCGCGCCCGCGACGTGAGCGGCGAAACGGGAGCGGCTTCCGGACCGCTCTCTCTTCAAGGTCGTTCCGTTGCCCAGCTGCCCTTTCCCATCAATCGACACACACCGGCGCCCGGGGTGGACTCCGCTTGCGTCTCTGTTTCTCTCGCGAGAGATGACGCGCATCGGCACCCGGGGCGTAGGTTAGGATGCCGGGGAAACGGAGGAAGAGGCGAGCGATGCCTTGCAGTCGGATGGCTTGACGCACGGCGTCGACGTGTTCCAGCTCGCTCGCATCGACGGCAGCTGGCAGATCACATCGGTGGCGTTCACGAATCGCGGAGTGCGTTGAGGCCACGCTGCCGGCATGGAGACACGGCCGCCCATCGCGCGAGCGACGGACGGCCGTGGCGGGATGCAATGAGTGGGAGTCTTCGAGAGCGAGTGTTCGTCAACGACGCACCACGACTCGCTGAGGCTCGAGGCCGGGCGTGAGCTCGAACTCCGCTTCGGTCTTGTAAGACCAGCCTGTCTTGAGGCCGATCATGAACCAGGCGAGGGAGGCGACTCCGGTCAAGAAGATCGTGTCCCCGACGATGCGGAGCCAACGCAAGTTCTCGAGCAACGGGCTCTGCAGATAGTCGGCGCTGCGGGCGAACCAGAGTCCACGGTCGACGCTGGCGAAGGTCTGAGCAAGTCCGATCGGCAACAGGCTGAGAAGCACCATCAGCGCCAGCCCACCATTCATCGCCCAGAAGGCGAAGCCGAGAGTGCCTTCTCGCCAGGGACGATCCGAGCCGATCTTTCGAGCGATCAGCAGGACGAGGCCGAGCGAGAGCAAGCCGTAGACGCCGAAGAGCGCCGTGTGCGCATGCACGGGCGTCGTGTTGAGGCCTTGCATGAAGTACAGCGCGATCGGTGGGTTGATCAGGAAGCCGAACAAGCCGGCGCCCACCAGATTCCAAAACGTCACGCCGACGAAGAACCGAATCGGCCAGCGATAGCGTTCCATCCAGGCGGCGCGGTGACCGTGACGGAGCGTGTCCAAGGCTTCCTTGCCGATCAAGATCAGCGGCACGACCTCGAGCGCGCTGAACACCGAGCCGATGGCGGTGATGGAGACCGGCGTGCCGCTGAAGTAGAGGTGGTGGAAGGTTCCGGGAATCCCACCCAGCAAGAAGATCGTCGTCGACGCGATGAAGGCCCGCGTCGCGTTGCGCGTCTTGACCAGTCCGAGCCGGCTGAACAGGAATGCGAGCACGCCGGTGGCAAAGACCTCGAAGAAGCCTTCGACCCAAAGATGGACGACCCACCAGCGCCAGTACTCGGCCACCGCGAGATGCGACCGGGCGCCGAACATGAAGCCCGAGCCATAGAGCAACCCGATGGCCACGACCGAGCCCGTGAAGAGTCCAATCAAGCCGCGCTGAGAGCTCTTCTCACGCAGGGCCGGCATGAGAGCGCGCAGCATGAGCACCAACCAGAGCAGCAGCCCGCCAAAGAGCGCGATCTGCCAGGCACGACCGAGGTCGACGTACTCGTAGCCTTGGTGTCCGAACCAGAATCCGGTGTCCAAGCCGAGCTTCTGATGAATGGACAGCCACTCGCCCACCATCGATCCGCCGACGACCAGCAGCAAGGCACCGAAGAGCACGTTCACGCCGAGGCGTTGGTACTTGGGCTCGCGTCCGCCGATGATGGGTGCGAGGAAGAGCCCGGCCGCGAGGAAGGCGGTCGCGATCCAGAAGACGGCCGTCTGAATGTGCCACGTGCGCGAGACCGCATAGGGAATCCACTCCGCGATGGGCAATCCGAAGAAGGCGTGGCCTTCGACCGTGTAGTGCGCCGTCAACGCGCCGAGCAGGACCTGCACGACGAAGAGGGCGATGACCACGGCCAGGTACTTGCCGAGCGCGCGCATCGACGGAGTGATCGGCAGGCCTCGAAGGGGATCCTCGGTGGGCGCCTCCTGAGTCTCGTCGTCGTCCTTCCGCGAGAAGTAGAACCAGGCAAGGCAGCCGATGCCGCCCAAGAGCACGACGATGCTGATGAGCGACCAGAGGACGTTCGAGGCGGTGGGCCGATTACCCAGGAGCGGATCGTGCGGCCAATTGTTCGTATACGAGTAGCTCTTGCCCGGTCGCTCGGTGATGCAGGACCAAGCGGTCCAGAAGAAGAAGGCATTGAGCGCGGCCAGGCGCTCGGGATCCTGGATGGCCCCGTCATGCAACGCATAGTCCTCGCGAAGCGATTGCAGTGACGAGTCGCCACGGAAGAGGGCCGTGTAGTGGTCGGTGTTCGACTGAATCGCAGCGGCGCGATCCTCCGTGATGGTCACGATGCTCGTCTCGGGATCGAACGTGTTCCGCCGCATCTGGGAGCGCAGCCGCTGCTCGAGCGCGCCCCGTTGCTCGGCGCCCAATTCCTTGAAGGGCCGGCCGTGCTGACGCTCGCTCCAGACGCCGAGGAGAGCGATCGCCTCACGATGCAGCCAATCGGCCGACCAATCCGGAGCCTGGTAAGCACCATGCCCCCAGATCGATCCGACCTGTTGGCCGCCGATGCTCTGCCAGACTTGCTGGCCGTCGAGGATCTGTTCGTGCGTATACAGCACCGCGCCCGATTCGGTCACGACCTGGGAAGGAATCGGAGGGGCTTGTCGATAGACCTCTTGGCCGAAGAAGCCGAGGAGGAAGAAGGAGCCGCCGACGCAGAGGATCAGCGCCGTCCACAGGCGCCGGTTGCTCGTCATGTCGATTCAGCTCCGAAGTGCTCGAGGGAAGAGGATGTTGTTCTCGAGGTGAATGTGCTGCATCACCTCGGCTTCGAGCTCGTCGAGGCCGAGGTAGAGGGCTCGCCAGGTGTTGCAGGCTTCGGCCGGGGGTTGGTAGTCGTGCGCCAGCGAGCGGAGCTTCGCCAGGTTCTTTCCGTGGTCGCGATGCTCCTGCTCCATGACCTGCACCGGCATCGCGGCCATCGCGCCACGCCCCGCCTTGATCATCGGGAAGAGGATCTGCTCTTCCTTCTGCATGTGCTGCTCGAGCTCGCCGGCCACGTGCTCGAGGAACGCCGCTAGCCCTTTCGGGCAGGAAGCCTTGTCCGCATGCACCGACTCCACCTTGCGCGCCATCTCGAGCAGGCGCGGCAACTCTTGCCGATGTGCGTCGTGGAAGCGCGTGAGAATGTGATCGACCAGCAGGTCGAGCGCCTGCTCGTCCCAGCGCTCGAAGGTGTCGTCCGCCCGCTCCTCCTTCACGATCTCCGTGATCATCTGTTGAGGGTCGAGGCTGTGGCGCTGACAGGCGTCGCTCAGGGCGATCTGCCCGCCGCAGCAAAAGTCCAAACCGTGCCGATGGAAAACTCTCGAGGCACCCGCTCGGGTCACCGCCAGCTCGGCCAGCGTCTGATCCGGTGTGATTTCGATCGCATTGCTCATGATCACCTCCGTGAGAATTGGGGTTACTTCCTAGAGGTTCGCACGGAGCGTGCCAGAGTCTGAACCCGATGATTTGTTGTCATTTACGGAACGGTGATGTTTATTGAACATCGCATGAGCGATGTTTGAATGACAACGAGGTTATCTCGATGACAACGCCTCGACTCCTCGATCTGCTCCCCTTAGCCCTCGACATCACGGCCTCCTTGTCGACCGAAGACCGCGCCCGTCGGATCGTCGACGTCGTGCGGCGAGCCCTTCCCTGCGATGCGGTCGCCCTCCTTCGCCTCGAAGGCGAGGAGCTGGTTCCGGTCGCTTGCTTCGGGCTCTCCGAAGACATCTACGGCAGGCGATTCGTCCGGTCCGAGCACCCTCGCCTCGACATCATCTGCTCGAGCCCGGAGCCGACACGTTTCCCGGCCGATAGCCACCTGCCCGACCCGTACGACGGCCTCGTGGCCGAAGCTCCGGAGCTCGGCGGCCACGTGCACTCTTGCCTCGGATGTCCGTTGCATGTGGAGGGCGAGCTGGTGGGCGTGTTGACGGCGGACGCCCTCGAGCCCGGCGTCTTCGATCCGATCGATCGAACCTTCCTCATCTCACTCTCGGCCCTCGCCGGCGCGGCTCTGCGAACCAGCGACCTGATCGAAGCGCTCGAGCGATACGCCGAGCATCAAGGCCTCGTCGCACAGGACCTGGTCCAGGACGCGCGCGATCGTCGTGGCACGCTCCTGATCGGGAACGGCCCGGCCATGACTCGCCTCCGAGAAGAGATCGACCTGATGGCCCGATCGGAGTTTCCGGTGCTCGTGACCGGCGACACCGGAACCGGCAAGGAGATCGTCGTTCGACTGCTCCATGCGCAATCCAGCCGCTCCGAGCAGCCACTCGTGTACATGAACTGCGCCGCCTTGCCAGAAGCGATCGCCGAGAGCGAGCTGTTCGGCCACACCAAAGGCGCCTTCACCGGCGCCGAGCGGGATCGGCTCGGCAAGTTTCGAGTCGCGGACGGAGCGAGCCTCTTCCTCGACGAGATCGGCGAGCTCCCGCTCCACGTTCAACCCAAGCTGCTTCGGGCGCTTCAGAACGGTGAGGTTCAGTGCGTCGGTGCCGACAAGACCGTGAACGTCGACGTGCGGATCTTCGCGGCGACCAACCGCGATCTCGACGCCGAGGTCGCTGCCGGCCGATTCCGAGCCGACCTCCTGCATCGTCTCGACGTCTGCCGCATCACCCTCCCACCCCTTCGAGACCACCAGGAGGACATCCCACACTTGGCCGGACACTTCGCCGACCGAGCTCGCCGACGGCTAGGTACCGGACCGATTCGCTTCAGCGCCGATGCCCAAAGAGTCCTCTTGGAGGGAGCCTGGCCCGGCAATGTCCGCGAGCTCGAGAACGTCATCTCGCGCTCTCTTCTTCGAGCATCCGCTCGCGTCCCACGCGGTGAGACGGTTCTGATTCGCGCTCCCGACCTCGAAGGCGGCGTTCGTCAGGTCGACGAGCCGCCCGAATCACCACCGCAGGACACCCTCGCCCCCGGGCGGTCGCTTCGCGAGGCACTCCAAGACTATCAGCGTCAGCTCATTCGAGAGTCCGTAGCGCGGAACGACGGCAACTGGGCGGCGGCTGCCCGCGAGCTCCAGGTCGAACGCGGCAACCTGCATCACCTCGCCAAGCGCCTCGGGCTGAAGTAGGCGCAAGCCGAGGAACAGAGACGCCAACGGACCACAACCTCTACGAGGACGGCGAGGTCCCGGTTGTTGTTTCGGTGGCTGTTCGTCGGGGCGTCAGCTTCGCGCCTCGCTGCGAGCGAGGCTCTTCGGATGATCGATGCCGGGCGCCACGCGAGCGCACTCCGCGCTCGTCTTCTGAATCGTCAGCTCGACCTTCTCGCTTCGGCGGACTTGCGGATGCCGGTGAGCATGCCTCGGAACACGTATCCGTGCAGAGGCAACACGGCGGCCCAGTAGGCGAGCCCGAGGAGGCCTCTCGGTTTGAAGCGCGCGGTCTGGATGAGAACGCTCTCATTCGCGCCAGCAGACTCGATCTCGAAGGAGAGGAGGGCAACGCCGGGCAGCTTCATCTCGGCGCGCAGCTCGAGGTATCTCGGAGGCTCGATGCCGGTGACGCGCCAGAAGTCGAGTGCTTCGCCGTAGCCGACCTTCTCGGGATTCTTTCGACCACGACGGAGGCCGGGACCTCCGACGAGCTGATCCATGAATCCCCGCAAGCGCCAGAGCCAACCGGCTGCGTACCAGCCATGCCCGCCGCCAATCCGACAGACGGCACGAAAGACCTCTGCTGGGGAGGCGGCGATGTGTTGCACACGACGATCGGTGAACGTGGTGCCTCCGGCCCAGTCCGGATCACCGGGAATGGGACCCGCATCTGCCCAGCTCGTCTCGACCTGGGCCTGCTCTGCGTTTCCCAACGCATGCTCGATCGAATCACGGACGCCAGAGAGCTTCTGCGGCATGAGGCGCGCCGCGTCGTCATCGCGACAGACGACGCGGTTTCGGAGCCCTTCGGCCAACGGGCGAGCGATGCGATGGCTGAGTGGAGTGACGAAGTGGATCCAAAGAGAGCTGAGGCGTGGCGTGAGTACTGGTACCGGGATGATGATTCGGCGCCGGAGCCCGCGAGCTTCCGCCATGATCTGCATCAGCTTCTTGTAGGTCACGACCTCGGACCCGCCGACATCGAGAGTGCGTCCGGCCGTCTCCGGTGTGCGCAGACATTGAGTGAGATAGTGCAGGACGTTGGCGACGGCGATCGGTTGACACTCCGTCATGACCCATCGCGGTGTGACCATGATCGGAAGCCGCTCCACGAGGTAGCGAAGGATCTCGAAGGACGCCGAGCCCGAGCCGATGATCATCGCCGCCCGCAACACCGTCAAAGCTGCTTGTGCTTTCTGAAGCTCCGCCTCGACCTCTCGCCGAGACGTCAGGTGCTCGCTCAGGTTCTCGCCCGTCTCGCCCAAGCCACCGAGGTAGATCAGTCTCTGGAGGTCGGAGCCTCGCGCCGCGTCGACGAAGTTGCGGGCCAGCATCCGGTCCTGGTCCCGGTACGCCGAGCCGGCGGCCTCCATGGAGTGGACCAGGTAGTAGGCGTGCCGACAGCCATCGAGGGCGGCTCGCAGTGAGCCCACGTCCTGAAGATCCCCGGCGACGATCTCGACATTCGGGTCCTGAGACCAGGAGCGGCCGAGCAGCTTCTGGGGCGAGCGGGCCAAGCATCGCACGGCGTAGCCTGCTTCAATCAGCCGAGGAATCAGTCGGCCACCGATGTATCCGGTAGCGCCGGTGACGAGCACTCGTTGGGAGGCTGGGCAGGCAGAGGGCATCGTGGGCCATGAGAGCTGGGGAAATCGGTCCTGGGATGTCGACCATCGCTTCCCCTCGGGCTTCGACCCGGGGGGAGGATCGGATTCGATCAAGCGTTCACGACGAGTCGTACCTCGAGCTCCGAGTCCGGCCGAGGACCTCTGCATCGCCCATTCCTTCCCAATGATCTCTGCCGCTGGGCGAGAAAGAATGAAGGAATGAACTCCGTCAGCTCCTCGTCTGCCTCTTCGCAACGGAACAGGTGGTTTCGTTGGAGACTACCGTGATCACCGGGATCGAGCGGCCGTGCTGACCGTCCCGGGCGCGAGCGCGATCATCGTGTACGCCGACCCACGCCTCCTCGGTCGAATCGCCGAGCTGCTGCGACAAGCGCGCTGACACGAAGTGAGCTCGCGAGCACCCGGACATCCGGAGTGCGTCCCCGCAGCGCCAACGTAACCGAACGGTCTCGATCACACCGGGGCGCGAAGCTGACGCCCAGACAAGGTGCGGTCGCAGCGACGCACCACCGAACCAAATGGAATGAGCCCGGCGCGAGAACGCCGGGCTCGTGCTTCAGGGGCTTCGTTTCGATCACTGCGTCCGGTTCGTCGCTCGATGAAAACCGTTCAGCATCAGGTCGGCCACGACCAGGTCGAGCCGTCCGTCCCCGTCCAGGTCTCCGAGGGCGATGTCGACCGGCTCGAGGATGCGGGAGGCTCGCGAGTTCAGCGAGGTGGCGTCGCGGAAAGCGGCCGGATCGCTTTCGGTCGAGCCGCTCAGCAGGATCTCGACGCTGCCGGAATCCACGGTCGCCTGCCGAGCCAAGGCGAGGTCGTCGTAGCCATCGCCGTCGATGTCACCGCTCTCGAGGTCCCAGGCCCGGAAGCTGGCCGCGTCGAAGACCCTCTTCGGGGAGGCGAAGCCCGGTGCTCCCGTTTGCTGACGACGGTTGAGCCAGACCAAGACAGTCGCGGACGTGATACCACAGGTGGCGAGATCGACCTGACCATCGGCGTCGAAATCCCCGGCGGCGAGGTGGAAGGTCTCGGTCCGTGTGTTGAAGGTCACCGGAGAGGCAAACTTGAAGCCCGCGCCTTGGTTGGCATTCCGGATCAAGGAGACGCCGTAGGTCTTCCCGTCAGTGGCGATCAGCGCTCCGGCGAGGTCGATGTTGCCGTCGCGGTCGAAGTCGGCGGCTGCGATGTCGGAGACGATTCCACCCGCTTCGATCGTCTGGCCGCTCGAGTACTCGCCGCTTCGTTGGATGAAGATCTTGATCTTCGAACCGATGGCGAGGGCGACGTCCGGCAGTCGGTCTCCGTTGAAATCCGCGATGACGAGCTGACGCTCCTGGGACTTCTCGGAGAACTCGTCCGGATCCCGCAGATCGAAGCGGGGAGACGCGTCACCGCGTCCGGTCAAGTTCGGGAAGGCAGCGGGCGCTGCGAAGCTCACGTCGGCACCGAAGCCGAAGAGGACCAGCTCCGGGCCACCGGCGCCATCGAGATTCGAGAAGGCGATCCGTTGGCGGTGCGCCGAGAGCAAGGTCGAGGTGCGCTGGTAACGACCGCGACCGTCGTTCATGTAGGTCTCGAGAGTCGACGGCAGTGCTCCGCCGCGATCGAACTCCCAGGAGACGGTGGCCACGTCCGATTGTCCGTCGAAGTTGACGTCGTCGATGGTGATGCCGCCGGCCGGGCTGGCTCCGTTTTCCTGAGTCAGGTCGAACTCGAGCTGAGTCGGCTCGACTTCGATTCGAAGGATCGCCTCGTTGCTCCGGGCACCCGAATCATCCTGCGCCGTGTAGGTCAGCACCTCGCTCCCGACGAAGTTCGGGTTCGGCACATAGACGGGAACCTCGCCTCGCCGACCGGGTCGCCAATCGATGCGTCCGTGCTCGGGATCGGTGACGGTCGAGACGATCAGGGCGTCGCCGTCGACGTCGCGGTCATTGTCGAGAGCCAAGGTCAGGAAGAGCTCCCGGTCTTCCCGAGAGGTCAACGTGTCGGGGGCGGCCTCCGGAGCGTCATTGACGGGCGAGACCGTGATCTGGATGCGCGCGGTCACCGTGCCGCCGGCGCGGCCGTCACTGAGGGTGTACTCGAAGCTGTCTGCTCCGAAGTAGTCCGGCTCCGGCACATAGAGCAGGGTCTGGCCTTCGAGTCGAGCCGTCCCATGCTCGGGCTGGGTCGCGTCGATGATCTCGAGCGTGTCGCCATCGAGGTCCGAGTCGTTGGCCAGGGCATCGATCGTGAGGCTCGCGTCCTCCTTGAGCCGGACTCGGTCGTCCTTCGCGTTCGGAGCCGTATTGCTGGGCGCCCCAGGGTCGCCGCTCGGCGCGACGGCACCGCCGCCACCGCCGCCACCACTGCAAGAGGTGAAGCACATGCCCGCCGCGATCAGAGCTGCCAAGGTGCGTTGCCGATTCATGATTGACCTCCATCCAAGCCCACGACGCGTGTCGACGGGCGCTCTCGTTCTCGGTTCGTGACTCGGAGTCGATCTCCGTGTCACGCGTCCATTCGCGAGTGAAGGGAAGGTCCGTAAGAAAAAATGTGCGCGTCCGACGATCCAAACACCAAAGCCCCCGGCCTCCCGCTCCGAATGACCTCGATGGATCGACGCGGGGCATCTGTCGCGGGCCGTCAGTCGATCAGTCGGGTGCTCTCAGCGGCTCGCGCTCTCGCGGAGCACGAAGCGCGCCGCGACCCGCAGTCACCTGAATGCTCGGAAGGATCGCTCCCCCCGATCCGGTCGTCGATGGGTCGGGATCGTCTCGCTGGGAAACCGGCTCCGCGTCAGCCGAGCCAGCGGCGTGCGACCTCGTAGAACTCCTCCCGCGCATGCTTTTCGAGCCACGGATAGTGGCCGCAGCGGTCGATCTCGTGGTACTCGAGCTGGGGAAGCGCGGTGCGGAGGTAGTCCCGGATCTTGCCGCCCGGATGCGGGTCCTGGGCGCCGTGGAGCATGCGGACCGGCATGTCGATCACGGAGAATGCGGCCGGATAGGTACCGTCGTACTGCAGCTTCATCAAGTCGGCCCAAGACTCGTCGAGACCCCGGGCATCGCAGGGTCCGAACGGGAGATCCTCTTTGATCAGCTCGACCGAGTCGCACTCGCGGAAGAGCCCGCCGACGAGGGCAAGGCGCTCGTCCGGATCCAGGACTTCGGCCTCGATCCGCTCGAGCTGTCGCCGAACGGCGCCGTTCGTCCGCACGCGACGCCGACGATGAAGCTCTTCGCGGGAGGTTTCGTCGAAGGTTCCACAGCCGACCAGAATGAGCGAAGAAGCGCGGGTGGGGTACTCGGTTGCGAAGGCCAGGCCGAGCATCGCTCCCCAGGAGTGTCCGAGCAGTGCCGGTTGCTCATCCGGCCACTCGCGTTGGAGGATCTCCGCCAAGTCGTTGACGTGACGCGAGACGGTCAACGGGGCGATACCCCCGCTACGGCGCTGCCAGACCTCGAGGACACGATGGTGCTGGGCGAGCTCGTTCGCTACCGGCTCGAGGTAGCCGGGAGCGCCAGGTCCACCGTGCATGAGTACCACTGCGGTCCCGGAGGACCCATAGTGCCGAGCGAACGGCGATGACCACGTCATTGGCTGTCCCCTCATCCTGCGCTGTCTCCCCTCGAGCGTCTCGGCACCGAGCTCTCGTTCGACCGGCGTCGCCAGCCGACGAGTCGACGTCCCTCGTCAGGCGAAGTCTGGTCCCACGCTCGCCTTTCTCGTTGAACGGGGCTCGACCCGCAAGGAGTCTCGGCGTGGTGCCCGTCGTTCGAGTACTCCCCGACGGCTTGGCTCAGAACTTCAACGTTCTGGCCGGGGTCGATCTGGCTCCTAGTCATTGGGAGAAGGCTCGGCTCACCGGTTTCGGGATGTGGATCTCGCCACGGGCCAACCTCGTGCCTCACACCGAGTCGATGGCCTCTTGCATCGCCGCGAACGCCGTTCGGAATGTCCTCGGTGAGATCTATCGACCACACGCCCCGCTCGTCGCGACCTTTACGGGTGGTTTTCGTCCCGCTCTCTGTTATCTCTGCGCCGAGAGGATCGCACGTCCGACCGACGATGCTCTCGGCGAACGCACCGCGATCCCGGCTCGCCGCGACGACTCTCCCGCCTCGCGCCTCCCATGGGCCGCGTCGTCTCGGGCATGCGGAACGATGTGACCCAGGAAGGACCTCATGGAAGCGACCCAGCAGTATGCCGTCGGATGGGGCACGCTCGCCCTCATCAACAGTGGCCTGGCTCAAGGCAAGGGACGCAGCGGCTTGAACTGGTTCTTGCTGTCCCTGTTTCTGGGTCCCATCGCGACCTTCGTGCTGGTGGCGTTCTACGAGCCCCTCGAGCGGTGAGGGCCGGGCCTCTTCGAGAGTGCGCCCCACGACGGATCGTGGGAGTCGCCACGCAGAGCGGGGACTCCAGGAACGATCTTCTCTCCGATTCGGGCACGACATCATGGTGTTGATCGACAGGCAGGAGAGCGCTGCTTGAGCGAACTCGGGTCTCAGCGATCCCTCGGCACGGCCCCGAACCGGTGCACGGCCGAATGAGCCGACCTTCAGACTCCAAGGGGCTCGAGCTCCGTCTGCTCCTGGCCGCAACATTGGCCGTGCTGGTCTGGTCTGGAATCGGCCCGACCGATCGACTGACCTGGTGGCTAGAGGTGAGCCCGGTCCTGATCGGCCTCCCCATCCTGATCGTCACACGACGTCGCTTTCCCCTGTCCCGGCTGCTGGTGCGCTTGCTCTTCCTACACGCCGTCATTCTGATGGTGGGCGGGCACTACACCTACGCTCTCGTTCCAATGGGAAACTGGGTCCGAGACGCCTGGGACCTCTCCCGCAACCACTACGACCGACTGGGTCACGTGGCCCAGGGGTTCGTTCCCGCCCTCTTGACGAGGGAGATCCTGCTCCGCTGCTCGCCGCTGAGGCCCGGAGCCTGGCTGACCTTCCTCTCCGGCTCGGTGTGCCTGGCCTTCAGCGCATTCTACGAGCTGCTCGAGTGGTGGACGGCGCTCATCGGCGGCGCCTCTTCGGAGGCATTCCTCGGCACCCAAGGCGACGTTTGGGATACGCAATGGGACATGTGCCTCGCGATGCTCGGAGCGATCGCATCGCTCGCCCTGTTGAGCCGCGGGCACGATCGATCGATGGCCGCCTTGGAAGCGACGTAGGCGCGAGCGAAGCCGGCCGGCTCTCCTCGCGCATCGGGCTGCTCGTCAATCGCAGAGAACGACATTGAACAGGATCTCACCGCCGCAGTCGGTGTCGCGGCGTCCACAGTCCATGTTCAGATCCAGCCAGGCGCTCGCCCCGAACTCGATGTTGATGCCGCTGGCCCCGTTGCCGACCTGTGCCGAAGGACCGTAGCGACCGATGCTGATCTGGCAGCCGTCGTTGTCCTCCTTGCCGATCAGCTCACCGGCAAAGGTCGTGTAGTAACGGAAGGTATCGGTGTCGACCACGGCTCAAGAATGACTTGATGATCCTGTCGGGCCGAGGGAGCTGCGGTGGCGCTCCGAGTTCGCACCTGGGGAAGACACGCGATAGGATGCGAGCCTCGTTCGATCGTCGCGGAATCGGGCCTTGGCTCCTCGGGAAGGCGGAGAAAGTACCCGACGCACGCGAGGACGACCAATGACCAGCGATCTGAACCAAGCCGTCAACGTGCTCGACCTCCTCTTGCAGATCTTCAGCCTCTTCAGCCTCGCGAGCCTCGGCCTCTGCATTGCCATCGTGCATCGGGCGACCTCGCAGCGACGGAGCTGAGTCCAGCGGGGGCCGACCGCCAACTGACCGAGGGCCGCATGCGACTCGCTTCGACCGCGCTTCACTGCTCAGCTCTTCTGCTCTTCCTTCTGGGCAGCCCTGCTACAGCCCAACCGGAGTCTCCCGCCGACGCGACGCCGTCCTTTCTCGTCGTGCTGATCGACGACCTGCGCCACGATGTCCTGGGATGCGCGGGCCACCCGATCGTGAAGACGCCCGAGATCGACGCGCTGGCTGCGGACGGTGTCCGCTTCCGGCGAGCGTTCGTCACGACCTCGATCTGCGCGGCCAGCCGCGCTTCGATCCTGACGGGTCTTCACGAGCGCACCCACGGCTACACCTTCGGCACGCCTCCCATCTCGGCCACCCACGCACGCGAGAGCTACCCGGCGGTGCTGCGTCGCGCCGGATACCGAACGGGTTTCATCGGAAAGTTCGGAGTCCGGGTCGAGAGCGGCCTTCGATCGGAGATGTTCGACGAGTTTCATGAGATCGGCCGCAACCCCTACTTCAAGCCACAACCCGACGGCTCGCGCCGTCACGAGACGGACCTGGCTGCGGACCGCGCGATCGAGTTCCTGAGAGCCCAACCGCACGATCGCCCCTTTTGCTTGTCGGTCAGCTTCAACGCAGTCCATGCCGAGGACGGAGACAAGAAGGATCACTTCCCCTGGCCCCCGAGCGCGGACGGCCTCTACGACGACATCGAGATGCCGCGTCCGCGACTCGATGACCCGGCCGTGTTCGAAGCTCAACCCGAGTTCCTCAAGCAGTCGTTGAACCGAGAGCGCTACTTCTGGCGCTGGGACACACCCGAGAAGTACACGCGGAACCTCCGGGCGTACTTTCGGATGATCACGGGTGTCGATCATGCGATCGGCCGCCTGCGGGCCGGACTCCGGGAGGTCGGACGGGATCAAGACACCGTCCTCATCGTCTTGGCGGACAACGGCTACTACATGGGCGAGCGCGGCTTCGCGGGCAAATGGTCACACTACGACGAGTCCCTGCGGATCCCTTTGATCGTGCACGATCCTCGAAGAGTCCGTGAGGACCGAGGCGCGAGCCGCGACGAGATGGTCCTCAATCTCGATGTGGCGCCGACACTCTTGGACCTCGCGGGGCTCGAGTCTCCTCGTCGCTATGCGGGACGCAGCCTGAAGGCCTTGCTTCGCCACGACGCTCGTCCGCTCTGGCGTCACGAGCTCTTCTGCGAGCACCGCATGGAGCACGCCCAGCTCCCGAAGTGGGAGGGGGTTCGCGGCGAGCATCACATGTACGCCCACTACTTCGAGCAAGAGCCGCCCGTCGAGCTCCTGTACGACCTTCGCTCCGATCCCGACCAGCTGGTCGACCTCGCCGCACAGCCGACGTCCGCCGAGCTGCTCCTTCGAATGCGTCGGCGCACCGCCGAGCTCAGCGAGCGCTACCGAAGTGACCGCGACTGACTCACTCGTGCCCCGAGCCTGGGTTCACGACGCGGTGACAGTCAAAGAGAGCGCTCCCGGCTCCGCTCCGCCGTCTCTCGTCTCCGAGACCCGTCGCTTGCACTCTCTCTGCGGCATCTTCGATATCTCACGTCCGTGATCGGGAGCCTCCCAGCTGTCATGCTGATGTGACTCGGTCGCGAGGTGACGACCCGCCCAGCGACGCCGACGACCGCTCTCAGGCGTCGCGCTCGGCATCGAGCCGGCCGGCATGCTTCTCCGAACCTCGCTGGCACAAGGTTCGCGCTTGGGCGCACGATCTTCGGCGAGCTCGGTCGGTTCGCCCGGTTCCAGGAGTCGCGAGCCGATGCCCCTCGACGGTAGCTTCCGAACAATCATCGAGCCGTTCCGAATCAAGATGGTCGAGCCGATTCGCATGACCCGCCGCGCCGAGCGCCGGGTCTTGCTGGCCGAGGCGGGATACAATCCGTTCCTCTTGCGGGCCGAAGACATCCTGATCGATCTCCTGACCGACTCGGGTACCAGTGCGATGAGTCAGGAGCAGTGGGCGGGCATGATGCGCGGTGACGAATCGTACGCTTGCGCCAGGAGCTGGTACCGCTTTCGCGACACCGTCGAGCGAATCTTCGGATTCGAGCACGTGATTCCGACCCACCAGGGACGTGCAGCCGAAGCTCTCTTGTTCGGCACTCTCGTTCGGCCCGGACAACGCGTGCTCAACAACCATCACTTCGACACGACCCGCGCCAACGTCGAATCCTCCGGTGGCCTTCCGATCGATCTCCCCTGCCCCGAGAGCATCGACCCCGCCACCGATCACCCCTTCAAGGGGGACATCGACCTCGAGCGCCTCGCCCAGGAGCTGAAGGAGCACGGCTCGAGCGGCGTGGCCCTCGTGATGATGACGCTCACCGACAACACGGGTGGTGGTCAACCCGCTCGCCTCGCGAACGTTCAGGCCGCGGCGGAGCTCTCCCGCAGCCACGGAGTCCCCTTCTATCTCGATGCCTGCCGGTTCGCCGAGAATGCATGGTTCATCAAGCTGCGCGAGGACGGTCAGGGCGACCGAACGATCCCGGCCATCGTCAGTGATCTGTTTGCCGCCGCCGACGGCTGCACGTTCAGCGCGAAGAAGGACGCCTTCGCCAACATGGGCGGCTTCGTCGCGATGCGCGATTCGAGCGTTGCGCGAACCGAGCGCAATCGGCTCATCTTGACCGAGGGCTTTCCGACCTACGGTGGCATGGCCGGAAGGGACTTGGAGGCAGTCGCCGTCGGGCTCGAGGAGATTCTGGACGAGGACTACCTCCACTACCGGATCGCATCGACGTCGTACGTGCATCGCTCTCTCGACTCAGCGGGCGTGCCGTTGCTGCGCCCAGCCGGTGGGCATGCCGTCTACCTCGACGCTCGCCGTTGCTTGCCCCATCTCGAGCCTCGGCAGCTGCCGGGACAGGCCTTGGTGGCGGCGCTCTACGAAGAAGGCGGAGTCCGGTCCTGCGAGATTGGAACGGTCATGTTCGGGCGCCGGAACCCGCAGACCGGAGAGGAGACACCGGCCGATCGAGACCTCGTCCGGCTGGCGATCCCTCGCCGTGTCTATACGCAGAGCCACATGGACTTCGTGATCGAGGCGGTTCGACGGGTTTATGAGCAACGTGACGCGATCGAGCCTCTCGAGTTCGAGAGTCAGGAGCCCGTGCTTCGCCACTTCACCGCGCGCTTCCGCCGTCCGTCGTCGAGGGCCGCGCTGGAAGCGGAGGTTTCATGAGCGCACGGCCGCCGTCCGACGATCCGCGCCTGCCCG
Organism: Planctomycetota bacterium; assembly: GCA_029260795.1. Taxonomy (GTDB): domain Bacteria; phylum Planctomycetota; class OFTM77; order OFTM77; family OFTM77; genus OFTM77. Next base: position 228,416 of record JAJDCO010000130.1, read on the forward strand.
AGCTAATTCGCCGCTACGGACGCCAAGGTCCGCGCTACACCAGCTACCCGGCCGCCCCCTACTTCACCGACCAGTTCACCGAGGCCGACTATCGTGCTCGCCTCGCCGCAACCGCCGAGCGGGCTTCGGAGCCACTCGCCTTGTACGTGCATCTCCCGTTCTGCCAGGAGCGCTGCCACTTCTGCGGCTGCAGCGTCGTCATCGATCGGCATCAGCGCTTGGCCGGGGGATACCTGGATTGGCTCGAGCGAGAGGCATTGATCGTCGCCCGAGCTCTCGACCGGCGGCGAGGATTGGTTCAGCTCCATTGGGGAGGTGGCACGCCGACTCATCTGAAGCCGGATGAGATCGATCGGCTGTGGCGACTGCTGACGACGCACTTCGAGGTCTTGCCTGGAGCCGAGGTGGCCATCGAGGTCGATCCACGAGTGACGGACTTCGAAAAGATCCAGCAGCTCCGCTCGCTCGGATTCAACCGGATCAGCCTGGGCGTCCAGGACCTCGATCCCGACGTGCAAGCGGCCATCGGTCGCAATCAGTCCGAGGAGCAAACGCGCTCCCTGTTCGAGTGCTGTCGCGCCGCCGGCTTCACGAGCATCAACGTCGACCTGATCTACGGCTTGCCCGGTCAGACACCTTCGCTCTTCGAGCGCACCGTCCGTCAGGTCGCCGAGCTGCGCCCGGAGCGCCTGGCCGTCTACCAGTACGCCCATGTGCCGTGGCTTCGACCTCAGCAGAAGCGGATCGATGTCGAGGCGCTTCCGAGTCCCGACGCGAAGCTCGCCCTGTTCCAGATCGCCGAGGACACGTTCTGCGAAGCGGGCTACCGCGCGATTGGCATGGATCACTTCGCGCTCAAAGAGGACGAGCTCAGCCGCGCGCAGCAGGCTGGCCATCTCCACCGGAACTTCATGGGCTACACCGTACGGCCGGCGCGCGACCTGATCGGACTCGGCATGACGGCGATCGGGGACGTCGGAGGCGCCTTCGTTCAGAACGTCAAGAAGCTGAGCGCCTATGAGCGTGCACTCAGCGAGGACCGGCTACCGGTCGAACGAGGCCTGCTGTTGAGCGTCGACGACCATCGACGTCGCTTCGTGATCCAAGAGATCCTTTGCAATGGACGCGTTCTGGATGCGGATCTCGGGCGAGCCCATGGAACGACGCTGGCTGCGGAGTTCTCCAGAGAGCTCGAATCCCTCCAACCTCTGGAGGCGGATGGGCTGATCCGGATCGATGACGAAGGCCTTCACGCCACCGAGCTCGGGCGTCATTTCTTGCGCAACGTCGCCATGGCATTCGACCGTTATCTGGATCGAGCGGCGAGCGGTGGACCGCGATTCAGCCGGACCCACTAGCCCGCATTTCTCACCAGCCATCTACTGCGGCGCCGAATCTACCCATGCCTGCTGCGTCAAGCTTCCTGCGCCGCCTCGACGACCTGCAGCGAGGTCGACTGCGGCGTGCTCGGTCGCTTTCCTTGCATCCACGGGCAT